>NZ_FWFG01000005.1 GCF_900163655.1 Brachybacterium nesterenkovii | reverse complement strand
GGAGGGGCGCGGCCCGATGGGGCCGGCAGGAGGGGCGGGGCGCGAGAGGCCCGGTCTCTCCCGCCCCTGACCCCCTGCGGGGAGCGCTGCCCGGGAAGGGCTTGCGGGCCGTCATCTCGGAGCGGACGTCGGGCACGCGCGCGAGGATCGAGCGGGCGTCGGTGTCGCGGCGACGGAAGTCGTCGAACATGCGCACGATGTCGGGGGCGCCGTACTGGTCGCGCACGGGCGCCGGCACGGTGAGCATGAGCGCCACGGCGATGCCGACGGCGAGCGCGACGCCGCCGGTCACGAGCCCGGCTCCGGCCCCGGAGGCGACCGAGTTGACGATCACGTCGAGGAAGCCCAGCAGCACCATCACGACGGCGGCGACGACGGCTCCGGCGCGGGCGCTCAGCGCGGACCGCTCCAGGAGGGAGCGCCGTCCGACGGAGGACAGCACGACGAAGATGCCCGCGAGCACCGCGTCGATGACATACAGCATGGGCATGCCGCGCCCCACGCCCCCGGCGGCCGCGAACGCCATCAGCACGCACGCGATGAGGGCGGCGAGGTGGATGCGGCGGGAGAACTCCAGCGTGCGGACGGCGTAGACGATCCAGTCGGCGCGGCGGAACGACAGCGGCATGGTGCGCACGAAGGACCGCGAGACCATCACGGCGAACACGGCGAACAGCAGCGGCAGGTAGACCAGCCCGGTGGCGGCGGACCGCGGCAGCGCGAACTGCAGGCGCAGGGCGTCGTCGGCGAGCGCGCCGGCGATGAGCCCGGCGACGGCGGCGACGGCGAACACGTAGCGGGACCGCTCGCGCCGCAGGCCAGCCCGCAGCACGATGCCGAGGACGACGGCCGACAGGAACGCATCCGCGAGGACCCGCACGGAGTAGGCCCAGCCGGTGGTGGCCACGCGGCCGATGATCATCACGAGGGCCAGCAGCGTGAGGGCCGCTGCGACGCCGGCGAGCACCAGCAGCAGGCACCGGGTGCGGGAGCGGGCGCGCTCCCCGGGTATGAAGCCCTCGTGGCGGCGCGGTTCGATGCCCAGCCCCGCGCCGAGCAGCATGAGGGCGACGCCCACCCCGATGCCGACGGGCGGTCCGTCGGGCAGCGGGGCGAACAGCACGGGGATCGACAGCGCGAGATCGGCGCCGATCGTGCCGACGGCGACGATTAGCGCGGGGATCATGCCGATGACGCGGAGGCGCCGCACGAGCGCGAGCCGCGGCTGCTCGGGAAGCCAGCGCAGCAGGTGGACGGCGATGAGTGCGGCGACGGCGATGCCGATCGCGATGCGCGGCGCCAGCAGCCACGGCCCGATCTCCGCCTGGGTGTAGGGGACGGTGCAGGCGGTCAGGAGGGCGATGAGCGCGACGATGTCGCGCACGGCGTCCCACCAGGACAGCGCGGCGAAGCGCGACGGCAGGGAGAGCAC
>NZ_FWFG01000021.1 GCF_900163655.1 Brachybacterium nesterenkovii | reverse complement strand
TGGGCTGACCCCGTTTTGTAGGTCCGGTGGTTCTGGGAGTCGTCCTGTCGCCCGTGGTTGCGGGCAGGGAGACTGGTCAGATCATGTCGAACAGCAGGAAGCGTCACACCCCGGAGCAGGTCGTCCGCAAGCTCGGGCAGGCCGACAGGATGCTCGCCGACGGCAGCGACATCGCCGCGGTGTGTCGGGAGTTTGGGATATCCGAGCAGACGTATTACCGGTGGCGTAACCAGTACGGCGGACTGAAGGCCGACGACGCGAAGCGCCTCAGGGAGCTGGAGAAGCAGAACGCCACGCTCAAGCGGTTGCTGGCCGAAGCGGAGCTGGAGAAGGCTGCGCTCAAGGAGCTGGCCGAGGGAGACTTCTAGGCCCGGGCAGGTGCCGCGCCGCTGTCTCGCACCTGATCAGGACACTGCAGGTGAGCGAGCGGATGGCGTGCCGTCTGGCCGGGCTGAGCAGGTCCGCGTACCGTCGCCCGCTCAAGGGCGACACGGTCGCCGACCCTGATCGCGCGTTGCGAGACTGGCTGCGCGCGTGGGCGAAGAAGCATCCCCGCTACGGGTACCGGCGGGCGTATCACGACGCCCGGGGTGAGGGCTGGGTGGTCAACCGCAAGAAGATCCAACGCCTCTGGCGAGCCGAAGGCCTCCGCGTCCCGCAGCGGCGACGCCGCAAGCGTGTCGGATCCTCGACCGTCGACGCCCCAGCGGCGGTCGCACCGAACCTCGTATGGGCGGTGGACTTCCAGTTCGACGCCGACGAGCGGGGCTGGCCGATCAAGATCTGCTCCATCGTCGACGAGCACACCCGTGAATGCATCGGCGGGCTCGTGGCGCGGTCGATCACCGCAGGCCGGCTCACCGCCCACCTCGAAGAGCTCGTCGCCGTCCGCGGTGCACCGGGTGTGCTCCGCAGCGACAACGGGCCCGAGTTCATCAGCGACGCGATGGCCGACTGGGCGGGTGCCCGCACCGGCCTGTTCTACATTCCGCCCGGCTCGCCCTGGCACAACGGATACGTCGAATCGTTCAACAGCCGCCTCCGCGACGAGTGCCTCAACATCAACAGCTTCTACTCACTGCTGCACGCCCAGGTCGTGATCGGCGACTGGAAGACCGAGTACAACCATCAGCGTCGGCACTCATCGCTCGGCTACCTACCCCCGGCCGAGTACGCTCGGCAGTGCACCCATCAAATCGAAACCGACGACTCACAGAGCGACCGGACCGAATGAAGG
>NZ_FWFG01000041.1 GCF_900163655.1 Brachybacterium nesterenkovii | reverse complement strand
CCCAGGTCGCCTCGACCTCGACGTGCTCCTCGCTCGCGAACACTGCGTCCAGGCGCACCCGCACCAGCAGGGTCGTCGGCCGGTGCCCGAACGGCTCGTGCGCCAGTCGACGCGTGACCGTGTCCCGCGGCACGCCCTCGACACCGCACTTCCGACACCACGGGTCGTCCTCGACGACGCGGCATTCGATCGTGGCCCGATCCGGCTCGATCAGCTGGCCGACGGCGACGAGGCCGAGCTCGTCGAGGCGGCAGAACGTGGTCAGGTCAGGGGTCGCGAAAGTAGGGTGGAGCACGTCGAGGTCTTTCGGGATGGCGAGCGTGAAGAACTTCCATCATCCAGGAGACCTCGACCCCTACCCGGCCACCGACGCGCTCAACCGACTACACCCTCGTTCGTGAAGAGCCTCATTACCTGCTGAAGGTCCTCAAGCGCTCGTTCAGCTTCCATTTCGAGAAGATCTCGGGGCTGGCGCGGCCCGACGAGTTCCGAGCCGCCGTGACAGCGAGCGGTCCTGCAGTCGGATCGGTGCTCGCCGACCCCGACAAAGAACACGTGGAAGTCAAGAACATCACCACGCGCGCTCAGATCGACGAGCTCGTGCGGCTCATTCGGATGTATCAATCGCTGCTGCCGGCCGCGCCCGCAGAACCGCAGATGTGAACCGGTTCGGCCCCGCTCCACGGCTCCGGACTACTGGCAGATCAAGAACATCACCACCGAGGAGCAGCTGAGGGCGGTGCTGGAGGTGCTGGACATCCACCGGCGCGGAGTCCCCTGGCGCCAGGACGGCACCGCCAGCTGAGCCGGGCATCGGGGCGCGGCGAATCCCGTTGCGGACGCACGCGGCCAGCGGCCCGCGCGTCCAGAGGATGCAACCCACCCGAACGCGGCCAGCGGCCCGCGCGTCCAGAGGATGCAGCCCACCCGAACGCGGCCAGCGGCCCGCGCGTCCAGAAAGTGCAGTCCAGCGGCATGCGCCCCGGATTATCCGAAGCAGATGCCGCTGGACTGCATTCTCTGGACGGGAGGCCGCCCGGCTGACGGGACCGCCGGGGCGCCGGGGCCGGACGGGCATGCCCGCCTGCGTCAGCTCTTCGTGACCGCCGCGGCCAGCAGGTTCAGCGACTCCTCGAGCTGCTCCTCGCTGACCAGCGGGAACAGGGGCAGGAGCTTCGGATCGGTGACCTTCGACCAGTCATAGGTCAGCGAGACCTCGGTATCGCCCGAGTCGAGCGGCTTGAGCTCGTAGAGCCACTCCCAGCCGGGCGTCTCGTCGGCACCCTTCTCCGGGGTGGGCTTCCATCCGATCATCTTGTTGGCGTCGAAGGCGCTCACGTGGTTGTAGGTCTGGTAGTCCCCGCCCATGTGGTCGCCGGACATGTTCATCGCGAACTGCTCGCCGACCTTCGTGATGCGCTCGGTGTTCTCGGCCGAGCGGACGAAGCCGGAGCCGTCGAACTCCGGGTGGCGGGCCGGGAGCGAGAGGACGTCGAAGATGTCCTTCGCGGGGGCGTCGATCGTGCGGGTCACGGTGATGGAGGTCTGCGTCGTGGTCATGGCTCCACCGTGGAACGCCCGCCTGGACGCCGCGTGCACGTTCCCTGGACGCGGCGTCCATATCCTCAGGTCAGCGCCCGTTCTCACCCGACCCGACGGCTGATGCGGGCGAGATCCCGCAGAAGGCCTCGGCGGCGCCCTCTCGTCCAGATCCGCAGGTCAGCGCCCCGCGACGACGTTCTCGAGCGTCCTCGGAGCGCGTCCGAGCACACGGCGCACGTCGTCGCTCACGGCCGCGAGCGCACCCGAGGCGATCGCGGTGTACGTGCTGATCCACGCCTCCACCTGCCACGCAGGCGCTCCGTACCCGGCGCGCGAAGCGCGGGCCTCGGCCATCGTCTCGTCGACGTAGCGGAACTCCGTCCCCGTCGCGGCCGAGAGACGCCGCGCCACATCGTCCAGAGTGAGGGCTTCGGACCCGGTCATCTCGAGCACCTCCCCGTCCCACGGATCCGGGTCGGCGAGGCTCGCCGCGGCCGCATCCGCCACATCATCGCGGGCCACGAATGCGCAGCGCCCCTGGCCCGCGGGGCCGCGGAGAGTGCGCTCCTCCCCCGCCCACGGGATCAGGACGTCGAAATAGAAGTCGTCGCGCAGGAACGTCCAGGCCATGCCGGTGCGCTCGGCCGCCTCGCGGATCGCGGTCTCGGTGTCCCCGTGGTCGCGGGCGAGGGTGAAGGTCGCGTCCGCGCTCGCCCCGGTGAACGAGGTGTAGACGAGGTGGCGCACCCCGGCATCGGCCGCGGCGGCGACGGCGGTGCGATGCTCGCGCACGCGATCCCCACTCTCTCCCGCGGAGACGAGCAGCAGCGCATCGACATCCGCGAAAGCCGCGCGACAGGCAGCGGCATCGGCGTAAAACGCCGCGGCGACCTCGACGCGCACGCCCCCGGCCGACTCTCCAGCCTCGACCCGCTGGCGCAGATCGGCAGGCAGGCGCGACGGATCGCGGACGACGAGGCGGAGGACCGGCGCATCGGCGTCTGCGGACGCGCCGTGAGAGGTCGCGGCCGCGCCGTCGAGCGCCGCGACCTGCTCGTCGAGACGGGCCAGCACCCCGCGGGCGGCGCGGGATCCGAGGGCCCCGGTGGCACCGGTGACGGCGATGCGGGTCATGCCAGCCCCTTGGCCTGCAGCCACGCGGTGGCGATCTCGGCGGAGGCCTTCTGCTCGTCGACGCTCTGCGTGTTCAGGGCGATCAGCTCCTCGGTGCTCAGGGCGTCGGTGACGGCCTTGATGGCCGCGGCGGCCTTCTCGTCGATCCGTGACGAGACGATCGGGACGACGTTCTGCGGCAGCACCATCGACTCCGGATCCTCGAGGGTGACCAGGGAGTTCTTCGCGATCGCAGGGTCGGCGGAGTAGATGTCGGCCAGCTGGACGTCGCCGTCGACGAGCGCCTTGACGGTCAGCGGGCCGCCCGAGTCCTCGACGGGCACGAGCGAGACGTCCGCGCCGTAGATCTTCTTCAGCCCCTCGGGGCCGTAGGGACGGGTCTCGAACTCGCTGTTGGCGGCGATCTTCAGATCCTTCACGCCGGCGAGGTCCGCGAGGCTCGTCAGGGAGTTCTCCTGGGCGAAGGCAGAGGTGGTGGTGTAGGAGTCCTGGTCGGTCGCCGCCGCATGCGGGAGCGCGCGCAGAGCCTCCGGGAGGGCCTCGGCGAGCGCCTGGGCGACCTCGTCCGGGCTCGCCGCGGCGGCCTCCTTGTCGTAGAACTGCAGCAGGTTGCCGGTGTACTCGGGCAGCACGTCGATCGCGCCGGACTCCAGCTCGGGCATGTACACCTCGCGCTGGCCGATCTGGTACTGGCGCTCGACCTGGGTCCCGGTCGTCTCGATCGCCTGGGCGAAGAGCTCGGCGATGATCTCGTTGGAGTAGTAGGCCTGGGAGCCGACGACGAGCGCACCGGTCGCGCTGCCGCCGCCGTCCGAGCCGCCCGCGCTCTGCGAGGAGTCCTCGGCGAGGGGGTCGGAGTCCGAGCAGGCGGCGAGGGCCGCGACGGGCGCCAGGCCGAGCAGGCCCAGGGCGCTGCGGCGTCCGAGCGAGGCGCGGCGGGACGGCCCACCGCCGGCGACCGGGTCAGTGCGGGCGGGCAGGCCGGCGCGGGCAGACAGGGCGGTGCGGTCGGCGGGGGTCTCGTGCGGTGCAGTCATGATGCGTCCTTCCGGGGGCGGGTCAGATCGAACAGCAGGTCAGATCGAGCAGCGGGTCGGGTGAGCAACGGGTCGGGTGAGCCGGGTTCGGCACTGGGTAGGCGCCGGTCCGGCGGCGGGCAGGGGCCGACGGCGGTGCGGGGCCGACCCCGATGACCGTGGGGTCGGGGCGCGCGCTCATGCGAGGCCCCGGGGTGCGGTGAGGCGCTGAATGCCCAGCAGGAGGGCCTCGACGGCGATCGCGAGGGCGATCACCAGGAGGGATCCGCCGAGCATCTGCGGGTAGTCCTGGGTCTTGAGCCCGAGGAAGATGAAGCGGCCCAGTCCGCCGTTGCCGACGTAGGCGGCGAGCATGGCCGTCGCGATGACCTGCAACGTCGCCGAGCGCAGGCCGGTGATCAGCAGCGGCATCCCGAGCGGCAGCTCCACCCGGGTGAGGATCTGCAGCTCGGTCATGCCCTGGGCGCGCGCGGCGTCCACGGTGCGGGGGTCCACCGCCTCGCACGCCGAGTAGGCGCCGGCCAGCAGCGATGGGATCGCGAGCACCACGAAGGCGATTAGGGGCGCGAGGAGGCCGATGCCCAGCAGCAGCCCGAACAGGGTGACCAGGCCCAGGGTGGGCAGTGCTCGGGCGGCGCCCGCGGCGGCGACCGCGAGGCCGCGGCCGCGCCGGGTGTGGCCCACGAGCAGACCGATGGGCACGGCGATGAGGGCGGCGATGCCGACGCCCAGGAGCGTGTACCAGAGGTGCTCGAGCAGGCGGACGCCGATGCCGGTGGGGCCGGACCAGTGCGCGGGGTCGGTCGCCCACTGCAGGGCGAGGATCAGCTGGCTCATGCGCTCGCCTCCGCCGCGGTTGCTGCCTCGACGCCCCCGGCCCCGACGCCCCCGGCTCCGGCGCGCGTCCACGGCATGAGCACGCGGCCCGCGGCCACGAGCAGGGCGTCGAGCACGAGCGCGAGCGCCGCGGTGAGCACGACGCCCGTGAGGATCTCGGCGAGGATGCCGCGCTGGAAGCCGTCGACGAACAGCATGCCCAGGCTCGGCACGCCGAGGACGCCGCCGACCGTCACGAGCGACACGGTGGAGACGGCGACCACCCGCAGGGTCGCCAGGAGCGCGGGCCCGGCCAGCGGCAGCTCGACCTGCCAGAAGCGGGCGGCGGGCGCGTAGCCCTGAGCGGTCGCCGAGGCCAGCGCGTCGCGGCCCACGCTCGCGAACGCGCTGATCGCCCCGGGCACCATGAGCGCGAGTCCGTAGAGCGTGAGCGCGATGATGACGTTGGCGATCGAGCGGATGCCCGTGCCCAGCAGGATCGGCAGCACGATGAACAGCGGCAGCGAGGGGATCGCGTACAGCAGTCCGGAGCCGACGCCGACGACCCCGCGGAGCCAGGAGGCACGCGCGGCCAGGCGCGCCAGGGGGATCGCCAGCACGAACGACGTCAGGATCGGCGGCAGCGCCTGCAGCAGGTGCGCGCCGAGCTGGGAGCCGATGAGGCCGAGGTTCGCCAGGATCCAGCTCACGGGCGCTCCCCCGCGCGGTGCGCGCCCCCGCCGTGGGCCCGCTCCCCATCGGCCCGATCCGTGCCGGGCGAGGCCGCACCGCGCAAGGCCGCACGAGAAGGACCGGCACCGTCGTCGAGCACGCCGATCGCCGAGCCCGCGCCGTCGACCACGATCCGCCGCCCCTCGACCTCGCGCACGCGCAGCGTCCGCTTGCCGGAGCCCGCGCCGATGAAGCTGCCCACGAAGTCGTCCGCGGGGTCCGCGAGGATTTCCTCGGGCGTTCCGGCCTGGGCGATGACGCCGCCGGGTCGCAGCACGATCACCTGGTCGCCCAGGCGGAAGGCCTCGTCGATGTCGTGGGTGACGAACAGGATGGTCTTGCCGAGGTCCTGCTGGAGGCGCGCGAGCTCGTCCTGCAGCTCGGCGCGGACGATCGGGTCGACCGCGCCGAAGGGCTCGTCCATGAGCAGGATGTTCGGGTCCGCGGCGAGCGCGCGGGCCACGCCGACGCGCTGCTGCTGCCCGCCCGAGAGCTGGGCCGGGTAGCGCCCGCCGAGATCGCGGTCGAGGCCGACCATCTCGAGCAGGTCGAGGGCTCGGGCGCGGGCCTCGCGGCGGGGCGTCCCGGTGAGCACGGGGACGGTCGCGACGTTGTCGACGACCGTGCGGTGGGGCAGGAGCCCGCTGGACTGCATGACATAGCCGATGCGGCGGCGCAGGGCCACGGGGTCGACGGTCGCGACGTCCTCGTCGTCGATGAGCACGCGCCCCGACGTGGGGTCGACCATGCGGTTGACCATGCGCAGCAGGGTGGTCTTCCCAGAGCCGCTGGTGCCGACGAGCACGGTGCACGTGTGCGAGGGGATGGTGCAGGAGAAGCCCTCGACCGCGGGCGTCGCACCGCCGTAGGACTTGCCGACGTTCTCGAATCGGATCACGCGGGGCCTCCTCGCCGCGCGCCCGGTGCGTCGCGGCCCGTCTCGGGGGTGCTCACCCTATGCGAGGCCCCTGACGGACGAGCGCGCCCGTCCGCGCTGGGCGAACGGGCGCGCACGGCGCACGGACGGGCGGACCGCGCGGTCAGGCGTCGATCACCACGTCGCCCTCGGGCCGCGAGCAGCACGCGAGGATGATCCCGTCCTCGACCTCGCGCCGACGGATCCCTCCGTTGTGGCGCATGTCGACGTCACCGGCCAGCGTGCGCACCTTGCAGGTCCCGCACATGCCGTTGGCGCAGTTCGAGCGCAGGGTGATCCCCTCGCGCGTCGCCGCCTGCAGGATCGTCTCGCCCTCCTCGGCCATCACCCGCACACCGGTGCGCACGAAGGACACGGCCGGGCGCGGGTCGTCCGGGTCGCGCTCGGGCAGGCCGTCGATGTCGTCGACCGCGTCCGCGACCTCCGCCTCGGACACGGCCTCGGTGTCCCACACGGCAGGCGCCACGGCGCCCTCCTCCTCGAGCTCGCCCGTCTGGACGGTGTCGAGGAAGG
Organism: Brachybacterium nesterenkovii; assembly: GCF_900163655.1. GTDB lineage: Bacteria > Actinomycetota > Actinomycetes > Actinomycetales > Dermabacteraceae > Brachybacterium > Brachybacterium nesterenkovii. The sequence continues at coordinate 2,105 of NZ_FWFG01000041.1, read as the reverse complement.
ACTCGGTGAAGAACGAGTTGGGGCTCACTCCCAGGGAGACGACCACGGACTTCGCGGCCTCGAGGTAGCCGGGCGGGCCGCAGGCGAAGACCTGGCGGCCGCACGCGTCGGGGACGAGGGACTCGATCACCTCCGCGTCGAGGCGCCCGGCGAGCCCCTCCCACGTCTCGCAGGGGCGATCGCCGAGGCTCAGGTGCACGCGCACGCGCGGGTCGCGCTCGGCGATGTCGAGGAGCTCCCCGGACAGCGCGAACTCCTCGGGCCGGGAGGCGTGGTGGATCAGGTCGATGGACGCCGCCCCGTCGGCCTTGTGCAGGGTCCACAGGATCGAGGCGATCGGGGTGATCCCCACTCCCCCGGCCAGCAGCAGGAAGCGGGCCCGGCGCTCGACGTCGGCCGGGTAGAAGTCGCCGAGCGGGCCCAGCGCGTCGACCGTCATCCCCGGCCGCAGGTTCTCGTGGATCCAGCTCGAGACCAGCCCCTGCGGCTCCCTCTTGACCGAGATCCGCACGACGCTGCAGTCCAGCGGGCTCGACGAGATCGAGTAGTTGCGCTCGCACGGCGTCCCGTCGGGGCCGGCCGGCACCGAGATCGATAGGTACTGCCCGCTGCGGAACGCGAGCGGCTTCCCGTCCCGGCGCCGCATCGTGAAGCTGACGATGCTCGGGCTCTCCTGCACCCGCACGAGGCACTCGAGCGCGAGCTCCGCGGGCGGGTCGGGCACGGGGCTGGTCCCGAGCACCCAGGGCATGCGGACGCCCCGGTCCGGGCGCGGCGGCACCTTCGTCCGGTGGCGCGCGGCGGCCTCCGTCATCCCAGGTGCTCCTGCATCCGGGCGGTCCACCAGGTCAGGAAGCCGTCGACGAGGTGCTCGCTGGGCATGTAGCGGCCGGGGACGTAGGCCGGGTCCGACACGCCGCGGTGGGTCATCTCGACGAACGCCGCGTCCTGGAGGTTGGTCTCCCGCCACACGTGGGCCAGGGAGTCCGGGTAGTAGTCCTTGCCCTCGACCGCGTCGTCGGCCACGAGCCAGGTGGTGCGCACGAGGGTGCGGTCCACGTCGATCGGGAAGACCGCGAAGGTGACGATGTGGTCGCTGAGGAAGTGGAACCAGCAGTTGGGCTGCAGGTGGAGCGTGAGATCCCCCAGCCGGAAGTCGGGCAGGTCGCCGAGCAGCTTCTGGCTCAGGCGGTGGCCCGAGGCGGAGAACGACTCCCCCTCCCCGTCCATGGCGATCCGCTCGATGCGCACGCCGGCCTCGCGGGAGGCGACCTCCTCGATGAGGCGATAGGGCAGCCCGTAGCGCTCGCAGCGCTCCTCGAGGCGTCCCTGGGCGCTGAGCATCCGGACCCAGTCGTCGCGGTGGTGCTCGGGCACCTGCTCCTCGGTCATGCCGAAGGTGGGGAACAGGGAGCATGCGAGCTCGGGATGGCCGTCGCAGTGGTAGCACTCGCGGTTGTTCTCCATCGTGAGCTTCCAGTTGCCGTTCTCCACGAGGTCCTGCCGGACGGCCACCTTCGTCGAGGTCATCTCGTGGGGCGCGAAGTACGGCTCGACCATCTCCATGACGGCGTCGAAGTCCTCCGGCGGCTCCTGCGCGAGGCACACGAAGATCAGCCCCGAGACGACCTGGCAGTGGGCACGGCGCAGGCCCAGGCAGCCGGGGTCGAAGTCGGGACCGCCGCCGGCGGCGTGGAGCAGGCGGCCGTCGCTCGCGTAGGTCCACGAGTGGTAGGGGCACACGAGGTTGCCGGTCGATCCGCGGGCGTCCTGGAGCACGCGGGCGCCGCGGTGGCGGCACACGTTGTGCAGGACGCTGATCTCCTCGTCGTCGCCGTGCATGACGATCAGCGAGAAGCGGCCGACGTCGATCGTGACGTAGTCCCCGGGCTCGGGGATCTCGGCGACGGTGGCCGCGAAGAACCAGTGCCGCCCGAAGATCCCCTCGATGTCGTGGGGGAACATGTCGGGGTCGGTGTAGAGGGGCGCATCGAGGGACTGGCCGGGGATGCGCTCGGCGAGGAGCTCCCGCATGGCCTCGCGGGCCTCGGCGCGGCGGCCTCCGTCATCCCAGGTGCTCCTGCATCCGGGCGGTCCACCAGGTC
>NZ_FWFG01000010.1 GCF_900163655.1 Brachybacterium nesterenkovii | reverse complement strand
CATACGAGATTACTACGCGTCTCGTGGGCTCGGAGATGGGTATAAGCGACTGGTCCAGGTGGGGTGGGGCGTCCTCGCCTCGTAGACTTCAACTCTAGTGGCCGTCCGCGCACCCGACGCACGGAGGCCCCGGAGCCCGGAGAGTCCGCGCGCCGCACCGAGGGAGGACCGATGACCCCCACCGTGCGGGCGCCCCTCGGTGCCGTCCTCGCGCTCGTGCTCGCGCTCGTGTCGCTCGTGGGCCCCCTCGCCCCGTCGGCGATGCTCGTCGCGACCCTCGCGGTCGTGGTGCTCACCGCGATCGGCTGGCCCTCTCTGCTCGAGCTCGACTCCCCGCTGGGGACCCGGATCGTCATGATCCTCGCGGGCACCGCAAGCGCGGTGCTCGGACTGCTCACCCCCGGGGCGCTGTCCTCGACGGAGTCGATCGCCGCGGCCTGCGCGCTCGGGATCGTCGGCTCCTTCGCCCATCAGATGCTGCGCCGCGACCGCACCGGCCTCACCGCCTCCCTCACCGCCACCGTGGCCGGCTCCGTGCTGACGGCGCTCGCGGGCTGCTGGGTGCGGGCGCAGATGGACGCGACGAGGCTCGGCGAGGGCCCGTCGCTCGTGACGGCCGGCGCCCTGGGGCTGGCCGTCGCGCTCCTGCTGCTCGCGCTGCCGCTGCGCGGAGCCGTCACGGTTCCGCTCGCGATCCTCGCCTCCGCGGCCACCTGCGCCGCGGTCTCCGCGGCGATGCCCGCCGTCGTCCCCGGCGCCGGCCCGCTCGGCCCGGTGCCGGCCCTGCTCGTCGGGGCCGCGATCGGCGTCGGCGCCGCGAGCTCCCACGCGCTGCTGGGGTCTGCGCTCGCGGCCCGCCGCAGCGTGCCCTCCCTCGCGGTGGGAGCGGCCCCCGTCGCGACCGCCGGGGTGATCGTCCTGCTGGCGCTGCGGGTGGTCGCGCACCTGTTGGGCTGAGGCCGCGCCGGTTAGGATCGGGGCCATGAGCGCCATGTCGATCTTCTTCCTCGTCCTCGTCGCCCTCGTGGGCCTGGGCACCGCCGCCTTCGCCGTCCTGGTCATCTCCCGCCTGTTCACCCGGGGCTGATCCATGCCGATCACGCTGGACGCGGACCTCCACCCCTCCCTGTACCCGCTCGCCTGGCTCGTGGGCTCCTGGCGCGGCACCGGCGCCGTGCAGCTGTCCGCCGAGGACGGCGAGGGGCAGGGCCGCCGCATCGAGCAGGAGCTGAGCGCCCGCGACGCCGGGGACGGCACGCTCGCATGGTCCATGCGCACCTGGGTGCTGGACGCTCCCCCGCCGCTGCCGCCCACCTCCGTGTTCGCGAACGGCCCGGCCGATCCGGAGGCGGAGGACGCCGCGGATCGGAGCGCCGATGACGCCGCGCTCGAGCGCCGCCTGCTGATCTCCGAGAAGGGCACGTGGCGCGTGCTGGGCCCCGTGCCCGGCCAGGACCTCGAGGCGGCCGCGGCCGCGAAGCCCGGCTCCCCCGCCGCGATCGTCTCCTATCAGCTCGAGGCGCGCATCGAGGACGACCGGGGCACCGTCGAGGTCTTCGCCGGTGAGGTGCGCGGACCGCGCATCCAGCTCGCCGCGGACCATGTGGGCCGGACCGGTCCCCATCCGGGCCACGAGCGCACCACGCGCATGTTCGGTCTCGTCGGCGGTCGCCTCATGTGGCTCATCGACCGCGCCGCCGAGGGTGAGCCGCTGACGACATGGATGTCCGCGGAGCTCGACCGTGCCTGAGAACAGCGCGCCTGAGAGCGATGCCGCCCGTGCTGTGAGCCCGCTGCTGCGCACCGACGCCGTCCACCTGCCCGGCCCCGACGCCGCCGTGCCCGCGCACTACGGGGCGCTGCTGCGCGAGCAGCGGCGCCTTATGGCCGGACGCTCCGTCGTCGATATGGGCCAGCTGGAGATCCTGCAGGTCTCCGGCGCCGACCACCGCTCGTGGATGACCACGGTGACCTCGCAGGTGCTCGACGCCCTGGCGCCCGGGGACTCGAGCGCGCTCGCGGTGCTGTCCCCGCAGGGCCGGGTGGAGCATCTGGCCGCCGTGGCCGTGCCCGCCGACGGCTCGCTGCTGCTGATCTGCGACCCCGGGACGCGCGCGGGACTGCGCGGGTACCTCGAGCGCATGCGTTTCGCCGCCCGGGTGGAGCTGGTCGATCGTGACGACCTGCGGGTTCTCGGTGCCGTGGCCCCGGCCGCAGGAGTGCTGGCCGACGCCGGGCTGCTGCTGCCCGCCCCCGTGGCCGTCTGGACCGAGCACCACCCCACGGTCATGCCCGGTGGCGTCGCCTATGGGCCCGACCCCGAGGATCCCACCCCCTGGACCCTCGCCGTCTGCGAGGCGCCCGCGCTCGAGGCGCTCGCGTGGCGGCCCGAGCACCTCGCGGGCATGCTCGCCGCGGAGGCGCTGCGCGTGGCCTCGCACCGCGTGCGCCAGGTGCTCGAGATCGACGAGCGCACCATCCCCCACGAGGTGGACCTGCTGCGCACCGCGGTGCACACCGCCAAGGGCTGCTACCGCGGCCAGGAGACCGTGGCCAAGGTGCTGAACCTGGGCCAGCCGCCGCGGCGCATGGTGATGCTGCACCTCGACGGCTCGCAGGACGTCGCCGCGACGGCGGGCGCGCGGGTGCTCCTGGGGGCCAAGGACGTGGGCGTCGTGACCACCGGCGCGGTGCACGCGGACCTGGGACCGATCGCGCTGGCGATGGTCAAGCGGGCCGTGCCGCTGGATGCCGAGCTGGCCGTCGCCGTGCCGCTCGGCGGCGGGGACGACCAGGCCGAGACGGAGACCGCAGAGGCGGCGACCGTCGAGGTCATCGCCGCGCAGGAGCCGATCGTCGTGGCGCGCGACCACGGCCAGCGGCCGCCGACGGCGCGACTGTAGGCGACTCCCCCCCACCCTCATCCGCCTGGGGGATGATGGACCCATGAGCGACAGCGGATCCGAGCAGGCCTGGCGCGTCCAGCGCGCCGAGGTGGTGCGGGCCCAGCAGGAGGCCCTCGAGGCCGCCCGCCGGGCCGAGCACGAGAAGGCGACCGCGATCCTGCGCGAGGCGGTCGACGGCTTCTATGCCGCGGGCATCGAGCCCGTGCCGCTGCGCGCCCGCCCCGACACCGGACGCGGCACCGTCCGCACCTCGCTGACGGGCTGGTACCTGAAGAAGGACCGCACCATCGCGATCGACACCGACGCCCGCTTCTACGTCATGCGCGTGCCCGGAGGCCTCGGCGCGCGCCTGCGGGGCGCCGACCCGGAGCCCTCCGAGGCCCCGCTCGTGGTGGGCCGCGGGGCCCGTGACGGCGAGACCTTCGACCTGCGCGAGCTGCTGGAGATGCGGCTCGCGGACCCGGTGGCGCCATGAGCCTCGCCGCCCACGACTCCCACCGCGTCCAGCGCGCCCGGGCGCTGGCCCGCGACCGCATCCGCACCGGGTACGCGCGCTCTCGGTCCGGGACCATCGCGATCGCGCGCGTCGCCGCCTCCGCCGCCCTGGCCTACGGCATCTCCCACTACGCGTGGGGCCACCAGTTCCCCTTCTTCTCGGCGATCGCCGCCTACGTGGTCGTCGGCTTCACCGTCGAGAAGAAGATGCGCAAGATGTTCGAGATGTCGGCGGGAGTGCTCATCGGCGTCCTCCTCGGCGAGCTCGCGCGCATCACCATCGGCAGCGGCGTCTGGCAGGTGGCCGTGGTCATCTTCACCGCCGCGATGATCGCCCGCTTCATCGACTCCGGCGTCATGTTCGCCATGCAGTGCGGCATCCAGTCGATGCTGGTCATGGTCATGCCCGCCTCCCCGATGATGTCCCCGGGCACCCGCTTCGTCGACGCGGTCACGGGCGTGGCCGTCGGCATCGGCGTCTACCTCCTGCTGTCCGGCGACCCGCGCAAGCCGCAGCGACGCGCCGCCGACCGCTTCTTCACCGAGCTCGAGGACGCCCTCGGAGCGCTCGCCCTGGCCGCCCGCTCCGGGGACCGCGAGGTCGCGCGCGCGGCGCTGAAGGACCTGCGCCACTCCTCCCAGCGCCTCACCGACCAGTGGGCGCTGGCCAACGACGCCGCCGACGAGGTCGCCACCTACTCGCCGCGCGGGCTCCGGCACGCCGACTCCGTCGGGCGCCTCGAGCGCCTGCTCGTGGGCTCCGACCGCGCCATGCGCAACGCCCGCGTGCTGGCGCGCAACCTGATCCACTTCCTCGGCGCCTCCCCCGGCGTCACCTACCCCTCCCTCGCCGATGCCCTCATCGCCGGGCAGGAGGCCGTGGCCGCCCTGCACGCCGCAGCGATGGACGACGACGTCGACTTCACCGCGGCACGGCGCCTGCTGCGCCGCTTCTGCGGCTACCTCACTCCCGAGACGCTGCTGGTGACCGCCGATGGGACCGCGCCCGGCCGCAGCGCCCACTTCCAGGGGGTCACCCTCGTGATCCAGCTGCGCTCGCTCGCGATCGACCTGCTGCAGGCCACCGGGCTGGAGTACGACGAGGCCCAGCGATTCCTGCCGAGCCTGCTGGTGGCGGGTGACGGCGACGTAATCGGCCCCCGCCCCGTGACGCGGGAGATGCAGGCGCTCGAGCCGCCCGCGACCACCGAGGCCCTCGAGATGCTCATCGTCGACCGCACCGACCCCGACCGCCGGGGCTGACCACGTCCCCAGGGTCGGCCCGGCGGGCCGTGCAGGCGGTGCGGGCGGTACGGGCCTCTCAGCTCAGGGCACGTCGCGCCGGGCGAAGCGGAGGGCGCCGAGCACGACGGCCGCCGCGGCCAGCACCGCCTCGAGCGCGACCGCACCCCAGACCGGGTCGTCCACCGGGACCGTCCCGACCGCGCTCAGCGGCGCCGTGTCGATGAGGACATCGGGAAGGTCCAGGCCCGGGCCCAGGAACAGGATCGCGGCGGAGGCGCCGAGCAGGGCCCACGCCGGCCACGGCGAGCCCCCCGTCGCGCCCGTCCACGCGGCCGCGAGCGCGACCAGCAGCAGCGTCGGGGCCAGCAGCACGGCCGTGGCCAGGATCGTGTCCGGGACCGAGAAGGCGTCGAGCTTGCCCGCATCCCCCTGCAGGGCGCCCCAGCCGGTCGCCGCGTACACGAGTCCCGCGGCGATCAGGATCCCTGCGGCACCGGCGAGGGCCACGCCCACCGAGGCCGACCACAGCCTCACCCGTCCGACGGGCCGGGAGAGCGTGAGGGCCAGGCGCTCGGAGTCCTCCTCCTCGGCGAGCGCCCCGATGCGGCCGATGCCGGCCGAGGCCGCCAGGAGGGCGCTGAAGGCCATCGTCATGTTCGTGACGGCCGACGCGTCGGCCTCCATCCCCATGAGCTCCAGCATCGCCTCGGACTGCTGGAGGGCGCCGATCCACGCCGGCAGCTGCGAGCCCATCAGCGCGGCCAGGGCGACGACGCCGAGCAGCCAGCCCAGCAGCGACCCGCGAGCCAGGCGCCAGGCCAGGCCGAGCGGGGTCCCGAGGCGGCGGGGAGCGGAGACGGGGCCGGGGCGCGCGGCGATGAGCCCGGCGCCCAGATCCCGGCGCCCGCGGAGGACGACCGCGAGCAGGTGCAGGCCCAGGGCCGCGGCGGCGAGCACCAGCAGCGGGGCCCAGCGCATGTGCGCGAACGGGGCGACGGCATCGAACCAGCCGACGGGGGTGATCCAGCTGAGCCCCACGGCGTCATCGCCCGCGGTCACGCCGCGGCCGGCGCCGTTGACGCCCACCCGCACCAGGTAGGCGAGCGCGACGACGGCCAGGCCGGTCATGCGGGCCGAGCGGGCGTCCCGCGCGAGCTCCGCGACGACGAAGCCGACGCCCGAAAACAGCAGTCCGTAGGCGGCGAGCGCGAGCCCGTAGCCGAGCGCACCGCCGTCGGCGGGGCCCGCGATGCCGTCCTCCGCGCCGATGAGCGGCACGCCGACGAGGGTCATCGCGCCGACGACGAGGGCTGCGAGCAGCAGGAGCGAGGCGGTGACCGGGGCGAACGCGCCGAGCAGCGGGGCGCGGTGGGCGACGGGGCGGGCCGTCACCAGCTCCGTGCGCCCGGCGTCCTCCTCGGCGCGCGTCGAGGCGACCGCGAGCATCACCCCGGCGATCGCCACGGCCGGCAGCACCATGATCGCGAGCTCGTTGGCGATCATCCCGCCGAGCTGGGCGAGCCCGCCGGAGGCGCCGCCGAGCGCGGTCATCACATCGGCCATCTCCAGCGCCGCGGCGTAGGCGGCGCGGGAGGCGGGCTCCGCGTAGAACTCGTCGATCGAGACGGCCGTCATCACCGCGAGCGCCGCCATCGCCAGCGGCCAGGCCAGCAGGCGCATCCGCCCGCTGCGGGCGAGCGCCAGGGCGCAGCGCAGGGTGCCCGTCATCGCGCAGCCCCGTCGTCCGCCGCGGCTCCCGCGTAGTGCTCGAGGAACAGCTCATCCAGCGAGGGCGGGCGCACCACGAGGGACAGCGGGTCGGCGGCGGCGACCGCGCCGACGGCGGCGGCCACCCGCTCGCGCTCGACCTTCGCGGTCAGGTGGATGCCGCTGGCATCGGCGACGGCCTCGGCCCCGTCGATCCGCTCGACCAGCGCCCGGACCGCCTCCTCGTCGGCGAACGTCGCGCTGATCGTCGTGGTGGTGGCGCGGCGCAGGTCCTCGAGGGAGCCCGCGGAGATGGTGCGGCCGGACCGCAGGATCGTCACGTGCGAGCACAGCGACTCGACCTCATCGAGGATGTGGCTGGACAGCAGCACCGTGGCGCCGCGGTCGGCGAGCTCCCGCACGGCCTGCTGGAACGTGACCTCCATGAGCGGGTCCAGGCCCGAGGTGGGCTCGTCGAAGACGTACAGGTCCACATCCAGCGCCAGGGCCGCGACGAGGGCGACCTTCTGGCGGTTGCCCTTGGAGTAGGTGCGGGCCCTCTTGGACAGGTCCAGGTCGAAGGCCTCGACGAGGCGGTCGCGCCGGGCGCGGTCCTCGCGGCCATGGAAGCCCGCGAGGAGGTCCAGGCACTGGCCGCCCGTGAGCGAGGGCCACAGCGAGACGTCGCCGGGCACGTAGGCGAGGCGGTGGTGGATGGCGACCGCGTCGCGCCGCGGGTCCATGCCCAGCACCTCGAGCTCGCCGGAGGTGAGGGAGATCTGGCCCAGGATCGCGCGGATCGTGGTGGACTTGCCCGCCCCGTTGGGGCCGAGGAAGCCGTGGACCTGGCCGCGTTCGACGGTGAGATCGGCGCCGTCGAGGGCGATGGCGCGGCCGAAGCGCTTGACGAGGCGCTCGGCGCGGATGATCGGCAGGTCGGTCATGACAGGCTCCCGGAATCGGTGTCGGTGGCGGTGTCGGTGGCGGGGTTCGCGGACGAGGACGCGGGGCCGAGGAGGTCGTCGAGCACGCCCCGCAGCAGGCGGGCCTGGCGGGCGTCCCCAGCGACGAGCGTCATGAAGCCCTGCAGGATGCGCGCCCCGGTGCGCGAGCGCAGCGCCCAGGCGGGCAGCAGCGCGACGGTGTCGGCGGTCAGCGCCGGGTTCTCGCGGGACCAGCGACGGATCAGCTCCCGCAGCTCTGTGACGAGCCCGTCGGCCGTCTCGGGATCCTCGCGCGGGATCCGTGCATAGGCCGTGTAGAACTCGACGACGCGGTCCACGTCGTGCTCGGTCAGGCGCTCCATCACCGGAGCCAGCTGCGCCGGAGAGGCGAGCATGCCGCGCTGGGCGAACATCTCCCCGATGCGCCGCTCCTTGTCGAGGGCCGCGATGGCGTCGGGGTCGGTGAGGCGGGCCGTGACCCGGTCGTAGAACGCCGAGAACGACGGGGGCAGCGGCGAGAACTCCCGCCCCTCCTCGGCCATCGTCATGAGGGCGTCGATGCGCTCACGCTGCTCCGTGAGCTCGGCCAGGCGCTCGTCGAGGGTGCGTGCGGTCGCGCGCAGCTCGCGCAGGGTGCGCTCGCCGCCCCCATCCGTCTCCGTCGCCTCGTCCGACGCCAGGATCTGCGCGACCGCGTCGAGGGGCACGCCCGCGTCGGCGAGCCAGCGGATGCGCAGGATCCGGGCGACATGGTCGAGCCCGTAGTCCCGCCGCCCGCCACGATGCCCGGGAATGGGCAGCAGGCCGATCTGGTGGTAGTAGCGGATGGTGCGCACCGTGGTGCCGGTGAGCTCCGCGCATTCCGAGATCCTCATGGGCACAGTCGAGCATGTGACGTGACGTCGCAGTCAACAGCCGCGCCGGAGGGGATGCCAGGACGCCGCAGGGCCCGCCGGTAGCATCGCCCTCATGTCGACCATCTTCCTCATCGAGCGCTGGATCATGCTGGGCCTGTCCGTCGCCCTGCTCGGCATCGAGGTGTGGGCCCTCGTGAGCGCCCTGCGCTTCCGCCCCGACGCCTACACGGCCGCCGGCAAGCGCACCAAGCCGTTCTGGGCGGCCATGACCTTCGGCGCCGTCGTGATCGGCCTGCTGTCCCTGCTGGGGATACTGGGCGTCTTCTTCGCGATCATCGGGATCGTCATGGCGGGCGTGTTCCTGGCCGACGTCCTGCCCGCGCTGCGCGCCGTAATGGGCAATGCCCAGGGGAGCTACGGCCGCGGCCGCGGTCCCCGGCGGCGGTGAGCACCGCGACGACGCGGGCACTCGGCCGCTCCCGGCCGCGTCGGCGCCGTCCCCGCTAATCCGCCCCCCCCCGAGACATGAGGAGGCCCGTCCCGCAGAAGCGGGACGGGCCTCCTCGGCGATCGGGCCTCAGCCCTCTCGCACTGCTCAGGCGGTGCTGATCAGGCGGTCATCGAGGTGCCGGCGGAGCGCAGGCTCTCGCAGGCCTCGACGACGCGGGCGGCCATGCCGGCCTCCGCCTTCTTGCCCCAGGTGCGGGGGTCGTAGTCCTTCTTGTTGCCGACCTCGCCGTCGACCTTCAGCACGCCGTCGTAGTTCTTGAACATGTGCGAGGCGACGGGACGCGTGAAGGCGTACTGGGTGTCGGTGTCGATGTTCATCTTGATGACGCCGTTGTCGACGGCCTCGCGGATCTCCTCGAGGGTCGAGCCGGAGCCGCCGTGCATGACGAGGTCCAGCGGCATGTCCTTGCCGACCTTCTCGCCGACGGCCTTCTGGATGTCCAAGAGGATGCCGGGGGTCAGCTTCACGTTGCCCGGCTTGTAGACGCCGTGCACGTTGCCGAAGGTCAGCGCCGTGATGTAGCGGCCCTTCTCGCCCAGGCCCAGCTTCTCGACGGTCTTGAGGCCGTCCTCGGGGGTGGAGAACAACTTGTCCTCGTCGACGTCCGCCGAGTAGCCGTCCTCCTCGCCGCCGACGACGCCGACCTCGATCTCGAGGATCTTGTTGGCCTCGGAGGTCTTGGCGAGCAGGCGCTCGGCGATCTCGAGGTTCTCATCGACCGGAACGGCCGAGCCGTCCCACATGTGCGACTGGAACAGCGGGTCCAGGCCCTTCTTCACGCGGTTCTCGAGGTCCCACTCGATGAGGGGCTCGACCCACGACTCGAGGTTCTCCTTGGCGCAGTGGTCGGTGTGCAGCGCGACCGTGACCGGGTAGTTGTCGGCCACCGCGTGGATGAACTGGGCCAGGGCGATGGAGCCGGCGACGCGGTCCTTGACGGTCGAGCCCGAGAGGTACTCGGCACCGCCGACGGACACCTGGATGATGCCGTCGGACTTGGCCTCCGTGAAGCCCTGCAGGGCAGCGATGGCGGTCTGCGAGCTCGACACGTTGACCGCGGGGTAGGCGAACTTCCCCTTCTTGGCGCGGTCGATCATCTCGGCGTACTTCTGCGGCGTTGCGATGGGCATGGCAGCTCCTCCACGGGTTGCTCGTCGTTCTCGGGCGCGAGGGCACCCGGTGCCTCGATCCTCTCACGGAACGGGGCGATCCGCCCCAGGACGTTCGGGCGATCCGGACACGGCGCCCTGGCGTATCGGGCCGCGTCCCCAGGCGTGCTCGAGCACCCATGCGTGCATCGCGATCGCCCCGGCCGCGGCCACGTTCATCGAGCGCGTCGACCCGTACTGGGTGATCGCGAGCACGCGCTCGCAGACGGCCAGTGCGTCTGCGGAGAGCCCCGGCCCCTCCTGGCCGAGCACGAGGACGCAGCGCTCGGGCAGCCGCGCGGCCTCGAGCGGCTCGGCGCCCGTCACGTTGTCGATCGCGAACAGCGCGTACCCGTGCTCCCGGGCCCACGCCGCGAGCGCGGCCATGTCCGCATGGTGGTGCTCGTGCTGGTAGCGGTCGGTGACCATCGCCCCGCGGCGGTTCCAGCGGCGGCGCCCCATGATGTGGAAGGCGCCCGCGCCCATCGCGTTGGCGGTCCGCACGATCGAGCCGATGTTGCGGTCATCCTCGACGTTCTCGATCGCGACGTGGAAGGCGTGGCGACTGCGGTCGAGCTCCGCGACGATCGCCTCGCGCCGCCAGTAGCGGAAACGGTCGGCGACGTTGCGGCGGTCCCCGTGCTCGAGCAGCTCGGGGTCGTACCGATCGTCCTCGGGCCACGGGCGCGCATGGGGGCCGACGCCGATCACCCTCTCGTCAGCGGTCCCGTCGTCCATCACTGGGCATCCGCGCGCTCGGACTCGGCATCCAGCTCGGCCATCGCGGCCTCGTCCGGGTCGGGCAGTCCCAGCTCGCGGCGACGGCGCTCCCGCCGGATGAGGCGCCACAGTGACCACAGCACCAGCGCGGCGACGATCGCGTAGATGACGGTCGAGGCCGCATCGGTGTAGGGCTCGATGACGTGCCAGTTCTCGCCCAAGCGGTACCCGAGGCCGACGAACAGGGCGTTCCACAGGGCGCTGCCCGCGGCCGTCAGCAGCACGAAGCGGCCCAGTCCCATGCGGTAGATGCCCGCCGGGATCGACACCAGCGAGCGGACGCCCGGCACCATGCGGCCCCAGAAGATCCCCTTCGTGCCGTGACGATCCATCCATGTGACCGAGCGGTCGAAGTCCTCGACGCTGAGCAGCGGCATGAGGATGATCGCCCGGCGCAGCCGCTCCCGGCCCAGCGCCCGACCCAGCCCGTACAGGATCAGCGCCCCGGTCACCGAGCCCAGCAGAGTCCACAGGTACATGCCCGCGAGCGCATGCCCCTCCCCCGCGGCCGAGACGCCCGCCAGCGGCAGGATGACCTCGGACGGGATGGGCGGGAAGACGCTCTCCAGAGCGATGAGGAAGGCCACGCCGGGCCCTCCGAAGCGGTCGATCAGGGCGACGGCCCATTCGACGATGTTCACGGGGCGGTTCTCCTCGGTTCCTCGGCAGGTGATGTCGGGGCGTGCCCAGGCTATGAACGCTTCCTGTGCGGGAGGCGGGCGCCTACTGTGTGTCCATGACGTTCAATCCCAACGCCGACATCTCGTCCGGCAACGTGTCCCGTGCCGGCGGCGGTGGAGGCGGCATGGGCCGCGGCGGCATCGCGGTCGGCGGTGGCGGCGGGTGCCTCCTCGTCGTCGTCGCCCTCATCGTGGCTCTCATGGGCGGGGACCCCATGGCGATCCTCGGCGGCCAGATGGGCACCACGCAGGATCAGTCCCAGGTCCAGCCCATGGACCAGCAGTGCGCGACCGGCGCCGACGCCAACGCGAACGACGACTGCCTCGTCCAGGCCACCGTCGAGTCCGCGGACTCCGTGTGGGGCGCCCTCGCGCCGGAGGCCGGGATCCCCTTCGCCGAGCCCCAGGCCGTGATCTTCTCCGGCCAGGTCAACACCGGCTGTGGCATGGCCTCGGCGGCCGTGGGCCCGTTCTACTGCCCGGCCGACCACGGCATCTACATCGACACCTCCTTCTACCAGGAGCTCACCACCCGCTTCGGCGCCGACGGCGGCAACCTGGCCAAGGAGTACGTGATCGCCCACGAGTACGGCCACCACATCCAGAACCTCGAGGGCCGGATGGACCGGATCGACCACTCGCAGACGGGCCCCGGCTCCGACTCGGTGCGCCTGGAGCTGCAGGCCGACTGCTACGCGGGCGTGTGGGCCAACCACGCCACGAGCTCGACGGACTCCCAGGACCAGCCCTTCCTGCAGCCGCTGACCTCCGACGACATCAACTCGGCGCTCTCGGCCGCGACCGCGGTGGGTGACGACCACATCCAGGGCGAGGTCGCCGGCGGCCAGGTCAACCCCGAGACCTGGACCCACGGCTCCTCGGAGGCGCGCCGCGCCTGGTTCACCCAGGGCTACGGCTCGGGCGACCCGAAGTCCTGCAACACCTTCGAGACCGCGCAGGTCTGATCCGCCGGGATCCGGACGAGCACGGTCCCATCGCGCGAGAGGGCGGCACCCCGGTGGGGTGCCGCCCTCTCGCGTCGCCGGGGTGGGCTCAGACGTCGAGCTCGTCGACGGAGAAGATGTGCACGTACCGGTGACCGGCGGCCTCGATGGCCTCGCGGGCGCCGGTGCCGCGGTCCATGATCACGGCGACCGCGCGGATGTCCGCGCCGTCATCGGCGATGGCCTCGCAGGCCTCGAGGACGCTGCCGCCGGTGGTGGACGTGTCCTCGACGGCGATGACCGTGCGGCCCTGGATCGACGGCCCCTCGATGCGGCGCTGCATGCCGTGGGCCTTGGCGGCCTTGCGCACCACGAAGGCGTCGAGGTCGGGCGCACCGGCGTCCGCGGCCGCGGCGTGCAGCAGCGCGGTCGCGACCGGATCGGCCCCGAGCGTGAGCCCGCCGACGGCGTCGACGCCGTCAAGCACGCCCTCGGCCTCGAGCACGTCGAGCAGGACGCGGCCCACGAGCGGCGCGGCCTCGTGGTGGAGGGTCACGCGGCGCAGGTCCACGTAGTAGTCGGCCTCCGTGCCGGAGGAGAGGACGACGCGGCCCTGCACGACGGCGAGGGAGTCGATCAGCTGCAGGAGGCGGGCGCGGTCCGCGGCGCGGTCGGCGTCGGTGCGCGGGGTGCTCGGGGTGGTCATGGCGCCAGGGTACCGGGCGGCATGTCGGGCGGCGCCGCGAGCGCGGGCGAGGACGTGGACGCGGGCGCGGGCGCGGGCGCGGGGATCGTGCTCGGGGGCGTCAGGAGCGGGCGGAGGAGTCGTCGTCGCGGGCCCAGGGGGCGTGCAGGCGGCGACGCGAGGCGCGGCGCCGGGCCGTGGCCAGGCGGCGCTCGATGATCCGCAGGCCGACGCGGCGCGGGGTGATCGCGAG
Source organism: Brachybacterium nesterenkovii (assembly GCF_900163655.1). Classification (GTDB taxonomy): domain Bacteria; phylum Actinomycetota; class Actinomycetes; order Actinomycetales; family Dermabacteraceae; genus Brachybacterium; species Brachybacterium nesterenkovii. The sequence continues at coordinate 35,394 of NZ_FWFG01000010.1, read as the reverse complement.
GAGTGCCCAGCGGGCGCCGCGGACGGTGCCGGCGCTCGCCCCGTCCTCGCCCACCCGCACCGAGGGGATCGACAGCGCGAGGCCGCGGGCCGCGTCCCGAAGGCCCTGCTCGACGATGTACGGCGCCTTCTGCCAGGTCACCCGCGGGACGCCCTCGCAGGTCACGGCCGCCCCGCCGGCGCCGGCGGACTGGACCAGACCCGGCAGCAGGGCCGTCGCGGTCACGCCCGTGCCCTCGAGCTCGGCCGCGAGGGACTCGGTGAACACGGTGACCCAACTCTTGGAGGCGGCGAGCGCGCCCCCGGCAGTGAACCCGGCGAGCGAGGAGACGTTGATGATCGCGCCGCGGCGGCGCTGGGCCATCGTCCGGGCGGCGGCGTGGGAGAGCACGAGGACGGCGCGCACGAGGATCTCGGCCTGGCGCTCGTGCTCCTCGATCGGGAACTCCAGGAAGGCGCCGCGCAGTGTGCAGCCGGTGGAGTTGACCAGCAGGTCCACGGGATCGACGGGATCGGTCAGGCGGGTGGCGACCTTCTCGAGCTGGCGGCGGTCCGCGACGTCCGCCACGAGGGTCTCGATGCGCACGTCGTGCACGTGGGCGATCTGCCGGGCGATCACGGGCAGGCGGTCGGCGTCGCGGGCCACGAGCACCAGGTCGTGGCCCGTGCCGGCGAGCTGCCAGGCGAACTCGAGGCCCAGTCCGCTGGTGGACCCGGTGACCAGTGCGCGCGCCATGGCCGAATCCTAGGTCCTCCGGCGGAGCAGCGCCTCGGAGGGGCGGCTCGGAGGGGCGGCTCGGAGGGGCGCCGCCTAGTATCGCTTCCATGCGCATCGCCACCTGGAACATCAACTCCCTGCGCGCCCGCACCGAGCGGGTCGTCGCCTTCCTCGAGCGGCGTGACGTCGACGTGCTGGCGCTGCAGGAGCTCAAGGCCCGTCCCGAGCAGCTGGACCTGTCCGCCTTCGAGGCGGCCGGGTACGCGTGCGCGATGCACGGGCTGAACCAGTGGAACGGGGTGGGGATCCTCTCCCGCGTCGGCCTGGAGGACGTGCGCACCGAGGTCGAGGCGCTCCCGACCTATCCCGAGGACGAGACCGGCGTGCTCGAGGCGCGCATGATCTCGGGCATCGTCGGGGACGGGCTGCGCCTGTGGTCGCTGTACGTGCCCAACGGCCGGGAGATCGACCACCCGCATTACGCCTACAAGCTGCGCTGGCTGGACGCCGTGCGCGCCGAGGGCGAGCGGGCCCTGGCCGCAGACCCCGAGACGCGGACCGTCTTCGCGGGCGACTTCAACGTGGCGCCGCTGGACGAGGACGTGTGGGACATGGCGGCCTTCGAGGGCGCGACCCACGTGACCGAGCCCGAACGGGCGGCGTTCCGGGCGATCGTCGACGCGGGCTATGCGGACCTGGTGCGCCCGTATGCGCCCGGGCCCGGCGTCTACACGTACTGGGACTACCAGGCGCTGCGCTTCCCCAAGAAGGAGGGCATGCGCATCGACTTCGCGCTCGGCTCCCCGGCGGTGCAGCGCGCCGTGGTCGATGCGCGGATCGACCGCGACGAGCGCAAGGGTAAGGGCGCCTCGGATCACGCACCGGTGATCGTGGATCTGGAGCTCTGAGGGCTCGGGCGCAGAGCGACGGCGCCGCGGGTGACCGCGACGCCGTCTGCGACGATCCAGGAGACGGGATCAGGCGTGCCTTGCGATGGCTGCCGAGGTGCTGTCGGCACCCGGGAAGCCGGTCCTTTGCGGAGACCACTCGCACGTGGGTTCCGAATCCCTTGTTCGTCGTTGTGATCTAGACCATACTCCTGTGCCGCGGCGCACCGCAAGAGCCGCGGGCGGATCCGGTTCCGTCGCCTCGCCGCGGATGCCCTGTCCGCGGTTCCTCCCCAGGTCGTGGTCATCCCCATTCGCGGGCCGGCCCTGCCGCACGGGCGCCTCCGCGCCGGACGATGCGGGGCATGAACGCACTCGCCCTCGCCCCGCCGCCCCCGGCCGCGGACCCGCCGAACGTCGCCGACCCGTCAGCCATCGCCGATCCTCCCGCCCGTCGGCGCGGTCCTTCCGTCTTCCCCGTGCTCGACGCCCCGCGTCCGCGGTCGATCGAGGCACACGGCGCTGCCGCGCAGGTGCTGTGGAGCGGCCTCTCCCCCGCCCTGCGCGCGCAGGTGGCCGATCACGCGGATGCCGTCGGGGCCGTCCTGGCCGATGCGGATGCTCCCCTGCCCGGGGTCCCCGTCCGTGCCGAGGTGTGCGATCCGGCGGCGCTCGCGGGTCCCGGCCGCCATGAGCATGCGCACGGGCTCGGGGAGGCCGGGAGGGCGCCTCTGCTGATCGTCGCCGAGGACGGGGAGGTCACCGAGGATGCCTGGCGACGATGCCTCGCGGCCGGGGCCCGGCACCTGCTGCGTCTCCCCCGCGACTCCGAGGACCTGCTGGGCGCCCTCACGGCGCTCAAACGCCCGAGCACGCGCGGGCTCATCGTCGCCGTCGCCGGTGGGAGCGGAGGCGCGGGGGCGTCGAGCACCGCCGCCCGCCTCGCCGGTGCTCTCGCGCGGCGCTCTCGGGGCGAGGACGGCACGGTCCTGGTCGATGCCGATCCCCTCGGCGGCGGCCTCGACGAGCTGGTCGAGGCCGCCGCCCCGGGCGGGATCCGATGGTCCGACATCGGCCTGCTGGGGCCCGAGGACGGCCCCGCCCTGCGCGAGGGCCTGCCCGAGATCGACGGGGTGCGCCTGCTCGCCGCGCAGGACGGTCCCACCCCGACGCCCGACCTCGCACGATCTGCCCTGACCGCGCTCGCGGGGACCGACGCCCGGGTGATCGTCGATATCGGCACCGAGCTGGCCGCAGCGGTGCTGGAAGCGGCCGACCGTCTCCTCCTCATCATCCGCCCCACCGACCATGGGGTGCGGTCCGCAGCGCGTCGGCTCGATGCCTGGCCCCGTCCGCACGGAGGCGTCGGGATCATCGTGCGGGGCGGCGGGGCCTGGTCGGCCCGGGACGCGGCCGAGGATCTCGGGGGCGAGCTCCTGGGGTCCTTCCGCGATCATCCCCGCACGGCGGTGCCCCTGCTGGATCGGCGCCGCGGCGGAGCCGACCGCCTGTGCTCGCGCCTCGCGGCCGAGCTGCTGGCCGAGGGAGCCCCGTCATGACCGCCGCCCCGATCCGGGAGGCCGATCCCGCCCGCGCGACCCTGGCGGCGCTGCGCGAGGATCTCGTCGCCTCGCCGGGGCCGGTGGACGTCCCGCGCGTGGCCCGGGTGCTGCGTGCGCAAGGGCGGATGGTCGGGGCGGCCGAGCTGCTGCGGATGACCGCCCGCCTGCGCGACGAGGTCACCGGGCTCGGGCCGCTGCAGGATCTCGCACGGCCCGGGGTCACGGACATCCTGGTCAATGCCGACGGCTCCGTCTGGGTGGACGACGCCCACGGGCTGCGCCGGACGCGTCAGCACCTCGCGCCCGTCGAGGCCCGGGAGCTCGCGGTGCGCCTGGCGACCGCCGGGGGACGCCGCCTGGACGACGCCTCGCCGTGCGCCGATGCCCACCTGCCCGACGGCACCCGCCTGCACGCCGTGCTGCCGGCCCTGACCGGCGGCGGCACCCTCATCTCGCTGCGTCGCCCGTCGGCCAAGCGCTTCGGCCTGGCCGAGCTCGAGCGCGCCGGCACGCTGAGCCCCCTCGGGCGCCGCGTGGCCCAGGCCGTGATCGCCTCGCGCTCGGCGTTCGTGATCTCGGGCGGCACCGGGACCGGCAAGACGACCCTGCTGGGGGCGATGCTGTCGGCCGCCGATCCCTCCGAGCGGATCGTGATCGTCGAGGACGCCCGCGAGCTCGAGCCCGATCATCCGCACACCGTGCACCTGCAGGCCCGTCACGCCAACGCGGACGGCGCCGGCGGCGTGGACCTCGCGCACCTGGTGCGGCAGTGCCTGCGCATGCGGCCCGACCGGGTGGTGGTCGGCGAGTGCCGCGGCGCCGAGGTCCGCGAGCTGCTGCAGGCCCTGAACACGGGCCATGAGGGCGGCTGCGGGACCCTGCACGCGAACACCGCGCTGGACGTCCCCGCCCGCCTCGAAGCGCTCGGCGCGCTCGGCGGCCTGGGCCCCGAGGCCCTCGCCTCGCAGGCGGCGAGTGCGCTCGACATCGTCCTGCATCTCAGCCGGCGCGGCCCGCGGCGCTCCCTCACCCAGGTGGGCGTCCTGGGGCGGGATCGGGCTGGCGCACTGCAGGTGTCCCTCGCCCTCGACCTCACCGGCCCGTCCCCCGTCCCGGGACCGGCAGCGGAGCGACTGTGCGCTCGACTCGGGCTGGCACCCGCGGAGATCGGCATGCGCGCCGACCTCGACGCGGGCGGCGAGATCGGCGGCGCGCCGTGACCCCGGCGGACGGCATCGCGCAGATCCCGGCTCCCGCGCCCGCCCTGCTGGCCTGCGCGGTCGCGCTGCTCGCCGTGATCGCCGGGGCGCCGCGGGCACCGCGCACGCCCGCGACCGCGTCTCCGCGCGCGCTGCCGGGGACGGCGCGGCACCCCCGGCCCACCCCGCTCGACATCGCCCGCCTCGTCGAGCGCCTCGCGACGATCATCGCCTCCGGGACGGCCCCGCGGACCGCGTGGAGCGCCGCCGCGGATGCCACCGCGCCCGGCCCCCTGCAGGACCTCGCCCGGGCCGTCGGCGCCGGTGCCGATCCCTCCCGTGCCGCCGGAACCCTCACGGGGTCGCCCGAGATCGCGGCCCTGAGCGCCGCGCTCGAGGTGTGCGAGCGCACCGGCGCGCCGCTCGGCCCGGTGCTCCTCACCCTCGCCGACGGGCTGCGGGATGTGGCCGATGCGGCCCTCGCGCGGCGCAGCGCCTTCGCGGGACCGCTCGCGACGGCGCGGATCCTCCTGGCCCTGCCGCTCGTCGGCATCGGTCTGGGGCTCCTGCTCGGCGCCGACCCCCTCGGGCTGCTCCTGCACGGCGACGGGCTGTGGCTGCTCGCCTCCGGCACGGCGTGCACGCTCGGCGGCTGGTGGTGGATGCACCGCCTGCTGCGCGCCGCCCGCGACGAGTCGCCCGGCGTGGACCCCTCGCTCGTCCTGGATCTCGTCGCCGGTCCGCTGGCGGCAGGATCTCCCCTGGCCCACGCGCTCGCGACCGTCGGCCAGGCACTTGCGAGCGGCCCCGCCCTCGCGAGCGACCCCCTGGCCGCGCCGCTCGAGCGCACGGCCCGCGCCCTGGCCGCGGGCGTCGGGGTCCGCACGGCCCTGTCTCCCCTCCCTGCGTCGCTCGCGCCGCTGCGGGATGCCGCGCTCGTCTCCCACGCCACCGGGGCCGACCTCGTGGGCCTGCTGCGCTCCGGCGCACGGGACGCCCGGCGCGGCCGGGCCCGCGCCGCCGAGGCCGCCGCCGCGCGCCTGGCGGTCCGCCTCGTCCTGCCCACCGGGATCGCCCTGCTGCCCGCCTTCGTCCTGCTGGGCATCATCCCGACCGTCGCGTCCCTGCTCGACGGCTCCTTCGCCGGGGTGCTCGGATGAGCCGCCCCGCGCGCCCGGACCGGAGCGCTCCGCTGCGCGGCCCGGTCCCTCCCCAGACCGCCGGGGCCGTCCCGGTGGGCGTCGCGCCTCCGCGTCGGCGCCGCAGACGTGCCGCAGCCGCGGCACGGAAGGAGAACACCATGTCCCACACACCCTGCACGCTCCCCGGACCGGGGATCACCGCCCCTGCCGCGGAAGGGGACGCTCCCGCCCCCGTCCCGGATGCGGGCGCCCTCCCCGGCGCGGTCGAGCGCCTGTCCGATGACACCGGGGCCACGACCGCGGAGTACGCCATCACCACGCTCGCGGCCTGCGGATTCGCGGCCGTCCTGGTGGTCCTGCTGAAGTCCGGGGAGGTGCGCGATCTCCTCATGGGGATCATCACCGCCGCGCTCTCGCTGGGGTCATGACCCCGGTGCCGACCCGGTCGCCCCGCCTGCGGGGCGACCGGGGCTCGGTCACCGCGGAGACCGCCGTCGTGCTCCCGGTGATCGTCGTGCTCGCCGTGGTCCTCGCGTTCGTGGGCCTGGCCGGGGCTCAGCAGGTGCGGGTCGACGCCTCGGCCCGTGCCGCCGCGCGGGAACTGGCCCGCGGCGAGGACGAGGCGGCCGCGGTGGAGGCCGCGCGACAGGCCGCGGGCTCAGCCGTGGACGTCTCCGTCTCGCGCGACGGCCCGTGGGTGCACGTCGAGGTCACGCGCACCCTGCGCCCCGCCGCGCAGGGGATGCTCGCGGGGCTCGAGGTCGAGGTCACCGGGCGCGCGGTCGCCCGGCTCGAGCCGCAGCTCGTGGCCGCAGCGGGGGCATCGCCGTGAGGAGCGCGCGCACCGAGCTGCGCCGCGAGCGCGGCTCCGCCCCCGCGGGCGTGCTCGCCTGGATCGCGGTCACTGTGGTGATGCTCGGGGCGATCGGTCTGCTCGCCCAGGGAGCCTCCGCCCAGGCGCGCGCGGCGACCGCCGCGGACCTCGCGGCGCTCGCGGGCGCCGACGCCCTGGCCGTCGGCGCGGATGCCTGCGCCCGCGCCTCCGAGACCGCAGAGCTCAACCGGGCGACCCTCACGGCCTGCACCGTCGACGGACAGGATGTGCTGGTCACGGCCCGGATCGAGATCCCGCTGCTGGGCAGCGTGCAGGTGTCGGCGCGGGCGGGTCCAGGGCCCGCCCCGGGAGCCGCGTCGCCTCAGCCCTCCGGTGCCAGGACGGCCAGGAGGCTCGCCGCGCCGGCCTTGGACAGCGGCTCGTTGCCGTTGCCGCATTTGGGCGAGACCACGCAGGCCGGGCAGCCGTCGGTGCAGGGGCACTCGTCGATCATGTCGGCGGTCGAGCGCAGCCAGGCGCTCGCGCCCTCGGCCCCGCGCTCGGCGAAGCCCGCACCGCCGGGGGCGCCGTCGTACACGAAGATCGTCGGCATGCCGGTGTCCTCGTGGAGGGCCGTGGACACGCCGCCGATGTCCCAGCGGTCGCACGTGGCCAGCAGCGGGAGCATCGAGATCGCGGCATGCTCAGCGGCGTGCAGGGCCCCGGGCAGCGCCTCGTCGTCGATGCCGGCGCGCTCGGTGAGCGCGGCGGGGATCTCCCACCAGACGGCCTTGGTCGTCAGCGTCCTCGGGGGCAGGTCGAGGGTGTGCTGACCCAGCACGGCCTGGGTGAACACGTCCCGCACCTGGTAGCCGGTCACCTGGTCGGTCACGTCGACGGTGCCGAAGCACAGGGTCACGCCGTCGCGCCACGGCCGTGTCCGCTCCACCTGGCGCACGCGGATGGTCGAGGCGGTCTGCGGGTGCGTCGAGTGCAGGGGGTCCTCGCGGTGCACGAGGGCCACGGCCCGCTCGACGTCGAGGTGGTCGACCACATAGCTGCGGCCCTGGTGGAGGTAGACGGCGCCGTCGTGCACCTGGGTGTGGGCGCTGCCCGCGTCCACGGTCCCCAGCAGCGCCCCCGAGCCCTGCTCGACGATCCGCACGGGCTCGCCGCCGCTGCCCCGCAGGTCGGTGAGGTCGTGCGCGCTCTGCGGCAGCGTCCAGTACCAGCCGGTGGGGCGGCGCCGCAGGGCCCCGCGCGCCGTGAGGGTGCCCAGCAGCTCCGTCGCGGTCGGCCCGAAGATCTGCTCCTCGCCGTCCCGGATCGGCAGCTCGGCGGCGGCCGCGCACAGGTGCGGGGTCATGACGTACGGATTCGCAGGGTCGAACACGGCCGCCTCGACGCTCGCGCCGAACACCGACTCCGGGTGGTGGACCACGAAGGTGTCGAGCGGATCCTCCCGGGCGACGAAGAGCGCGAGGGCCCCGGTGCCACCCGCGCCGGAGCCGCCGCCTCCTGCCGGACCGCCTCCTGCGTGACGCCGCCCGGCTCGACCGGCCTGCTGCCACAGCGAGGCGCGGGTCCCGGGCCAGCCGGCGATCACCACGGCGTCCAGACCCGCGATGTCGATGCCGAGCTCGAGGGCGTTGGTCGAGGCCAGGGCCCGCAGCTCGCCCGAGCGCAGGGCGTCCTCGAGCGCCCGCCGCTCCTCGGCCAGGTACCCGCCCCGGTACGCGGCCACGCGGTGGGCGGCGTCCATGAGAGCGCCCGCCCCTCCCCCGTGACCGGCCTGCTCGGCCTTCTCGGTCAGCAGGCGCCGCGCACCGGAGGCGACCAGCTCGGCACCGCGCCGCGAGCGGGCGAAGACGAGGGTCTGCACGTCGCGCTCGACGAGGTCGGCCAGGATCGCCGCGGCCTCGCTCGTGGCCGAGCGGCGCTGCGGCTCCTCCGCCGCGCCGCCGCGTCCCTCGTCCTCGACGGTTCCCCCGTCGGCGGCGGCGAGGGCGTCGAGGCGGTCGGCGGCGTCTGTCGGCGGCGCGCCGGCCTGCGCCCCCGCGGCACCCGAGGCCGCAACGTCGGACCCCGCGCCGCCAAACCCTGCGCCGCCAAACCCTGTGCCGTCGGCCCCCGTGCCGCCGGGCCCTGTGCTCCCGGGCCGCCCGTCGATGCGGGCGCGCGTGCCGGGCTCCCACAGGGCGAAGGTGAGGCCCGTCCGCGGGGAACCGTCCTCGGTGATCGCCTCGACCTCGGCCCCGACCAGGCGCGACGCGGAGACCTCGGGGTTCGCGGTCGTCGCCGAGGCGAGGATGAACGTCGGCTCCGACCGGTAGTGCGCGGCGATCCGGCGCAGGCGCCGCAGCACGAGGGCCACGTGGCTGCCGAACACGCCGCGGTAGCTGTGGCACTCGTCGATCACCACGTAGCGCAGCGCGTGGAAGAAGCTCGCCCACTGCTCGTGACCCGGGAGGATCCCGAAGTGCAGCATGTCGGGGTTGGTGAGGACGAAGGTGCCGTGACGGCGGATCCAGCGGCGCTGCTCGGCGGGGGTGTCGCCGTCGAACACCGCCACCCGGGCATCCGCGATCCCGGCGCCGCGGGCCATCGCGTCGATGTTGGTGAGCTGGTCGGCGGCCAGCGCCTTGGTGGGCGAGACGTAGAGCACCGTCGCGCGCCGCTCGGCGGGATCGAGGCTGCGGGCGCCGATCGCCGTGAGCGCCGGCAGCAGGTACGCGAGCGACTTGCCCGAGGCGGTCGCCGTCGCGAGCACCGTATGGCGCCCGGCATGGGCGAGCTCCGCGGCCCGCTCCTGGTGGATCCACGGCCGCTCGACGCCGCGAGCGCGCAGGTGCTCGAGCAGGCGCGGGTCGGCCCATGCCGGCCAGTCGCCGGTGCGGCCGTCGCGCCGCGGGAGCGTCTCGACGTGGGTGAGGCAGGTGCGTCGCGTGAGCGGCTCGGTGAGGTCCGCCAGGAGGTCCTGGGCTCTGCCTGCGCGCACGCGACCGCCTTCCGGAGCTCTGTCAGATGCCGCCCCCGCACCTCACGGGGCGCGTCCGGGCGACTGCTGCACAATCGTAGTCATGCCAGCTGCCGCGCCCTGCGCTCCCCCTCGCGTCGTCCCCGCCCGCATCGCCGCCCTGCGCGAGGACCTCGAGCGGGCCGAGTACACGAGCGAGCGCGTCGAGGATCTGCTGGGCCCGATGGCCGCCGCCGCGCTCCGCCGCGAGCAGGCGGTGCCGGCGCTGCGCGCCCTCGCCGACATCGACGACCCGGCCGCGCGCCTGTTCGAGCTGTTCACCCTCGGGCACCAGCTCGATGCCCGTGTGCTGGACGCCGCGCTCCCGGCCACCGGTGCCGACGGCGCGCGCGAGCTGGGCATCGTCGCCCTCGACGGCGCGCGCGTCCGCGCGCTCATCGACCTCGCCCCCTACGCGGCGCAGGACGATCTGGGCGCGATCCGCTGGTGGATCGCCTCGGACCTCTCCGAGCTCGCCACCGGCGCGCCCCTGCACCCCGAGCACGTGCTCGGGGTCGGCGGGGCATCGCTCACCCTCGCGTCGATCACGCCGCGCGAGCGCGTGGGCACGGCGCTCGATATGGGCTGCGGCTGCGGCATCCAGGCCCTGCACGCCTCCCGCCACGCCGATCGGGTGGTCGCCACCGACCTGTCCGAGCGCGCGATCGCCTTCGCGACCTTCACCGCGGCGCTCAACGGGATCGACCTGGATCTGCGCACGGGATCGCTGTTCGAGCCGGTCGCGGGCGAGGAGTTCGACCTCATCGTCTCCAACCCGCCGTTCGTCATCACCCCGCGCGACGCCGGCATCGCCGAGTGGACGTACCGGGACGGCGGCCGCGGCGGCGACGAGCTGCTCGCCGACATCGCCCGGGGGCTGCCCGCGCACCTGGCACCGGGCGGCAGCGCCGTCATGCTCGCGAACTGGGAGATCGCCGCGGCCTCGCAAGTTGAGGGCGACGACACCGCCGCCGATGCCTCCGATGGCGAGGACTGGACCGCGCACCCCCGGTGCTGGTTCGAGCAGACGGGCCTCGACGTCTGGGTGATCCAGCGCGCCCGCGAGGCTCCCGCGCAGTACGCCGAGACGTGGGCGCGCGACGGCGGCGTCACCGACCGCGACGAGGCCTGGCCCGCGATGCTGAGCGCCTGGCTCGACGACTTCGCCTCGCGCGACGTGGCCGGGATCGGCTTCGGCTACGTGCTGGCGCACCGGCCCGTCACCCCCGGCTCCGAGGCGCCCCGGACCGCGCCGCTGCTGGACCTCGAGGAGGTCGCGACCACGGGCTCCGGCTCCCTCGGGGCGCACCTGGCGCGCGCCTTCGCGGCCCGTCGCGCGCTCGCCGCCCTCGACGACGAGGCCCTGCTCGAGCACCGCGCCGTCCGCGCCGCGGATGTCATCGAGCGGCGCCACCTGACACCCGGGGCGTGGGATCCTATGCTCATCGAGCTGGTCCAGGGTGCGGGCCTGGGCCGCATCGTCCGCGCCGATCAGCTGCTCGCGGCCACGGTCGGGGCCTGCGACGGGGAGCTCACCCTGGGGCAGATCATCGGCGCCGTCTGCGCGCTCACGGACACCGATCCGCAGGACGCTGCCGCCGGCCTCGTCGGCGAGCTGCGCCGCCTGATCGCGGGCGGGATGCTCGATCTCGCAGCCCCGGCCCCGGACGGGCCCGGCCCTGGCTCCGACCCTGCCCCTGGCCCCGTCCCGGCAGAGGGAGTCCCGGCATGACCCGCGGGGCGATCGCGCTGCGCCTGCTGGGCGCCCTGCTCGCGAGCGCCGCGAGCATCGCCGCCTGCTGGGCGCTCGCCAAGGCCGCCGTGCACACGGCGAGGGGCCAGCGCCTGGATCAGCTGGTGCTGACCGCGGCGCAGAACGACACCGGGCCCATGACCCGCATCGTCTTCCCGGTCCTGAACACGGTCACGGTGCCTGTGATCGTCGCTGCCATCCTGGTCGCCGTCGTCCTGGCCCTGCTCCAGCGCCGTGCGTCGATGGTGGTGCACCTGGTGGTGCTCGTCGCGGGCGCCGCGGCGACCACGCAAGTGGTCAAACACCTGGTGATCGACCGCACCGCCCTGGCCCCGGGCCTGGATGTGACACCCAACTCCTTCCCCTCGGGGCACACGACGCTCGCGGCGGCCGTGGCGATCGCGCTCATGCTCGCGAGCCCGCGCCACATCCGCTCCCTCGTGGCCCTGCTCGGCGCCGCGTGGACAGCGGTCGCGGGGATCGGCACGATCGCGGGCGGTTGGCACCGGCCCAGCGACGTCCTGGGCGCCCTGCTGGTGGTCGGGGCCTGGACGTTCCTGGTCCTGGCGGTGGACGCGGTGCTCGCGATGATCCGCGCCCGAGCGCCCGAGCCCGACGCCGAGGACCACCCGCACGACGGGCACGACGATGACCTCGGGCGCGACGGCACGGCGGAGCCGCCCAGGCCCGCGACCTGGGACGATCCCGACCCCGTCTGGGACGAGGAGGCGCAGATGTGGGTCGCGGGCCACAGCGCCCCCGCGCACGAGGGCGCGGCCGCCCGCCCCCGCCGGGACCGTCGTCGACGTGCGCGCTCGCTGCTGCCCGTCCACTCCAACGGCCGGGTCGCCGCGGCCCTCCTGAGCGTCGGGTCCGTGCTGGGCGTCATCGTCGGGGCCGTGCTGCTGGCGACGGTGCCCACGCCGCTGGATCTCGCCTCCGCCTCCGCGCAGGCCCGGGCGTACGCGGCGACGATCGGCATCGTCGGCGGCGCGACGGCGGCGCTGTTCGCCGTCACGCTGCTCGTCCACGTGCCCGCCTTGCCCTCGTCGAGCGCCGATCCTGTGCGTGTACGGTGAGGCCCCGTGACCGCGGCTCGGCCCGAGACCGCCGTCGCCCCGCTGCGTCCCTGCGCAGCGGTTGAGGAACCGGAAGGAAGTGCCCTGTGGCCACTGGTCGCCATCTCGTGATCGTCGAGTCCCCCGCCAAGGCGAGGACCATCGGCCGATACCTCGGGGACGACTACACCGTCGAGGCCTCCGTGGGGCACATCCGCGATCTCCCCCAGCCCAAGGACCTGCCCGCCGACATGAAGAAGGGGCCGTTCGGCCGCTTCGCCGTCGACGTCGAGAACGACTTCGAGCCGTACTACGTGGTCGACCCCGACAAGAAGAAGAAGGTCGCCGAGCTCAAGCGGCTGATGAAGGACGCCGACACCCTCTACCTCGCCACCGATGAGGACCGCGAGGGGGAGGCGATTGCCTGGCACCTGCTGCAGGCCCTCAAGCCCGCGAAGTCCATGCCGGTCCACCGCATGGTGTTCCACGAGATCACCCGTGAGGCGATCGAGAACGCGCTGGAGTCCACGCGCGAGATCGACATGCCGCTCGTGGACGCGCAGGAGACGCGCCGCATCCTCGACCGGCTCTACGGCTACGAGGTCTCCCCCGTGCTGTGGCGCAAGGTCAAGCAGGGCACGAGCGCGGGCCGCGTGCAGTCCGTCGCCACCCGCCTGGTGGTCGAGCGCGAGCGCGAGCGCATGGCGTTCGTCGCCGCCGGCTACTGGGACGTGACCGGAACCTTCGCCGCGCAGGACGATGACGCCGCACCCGCGTTCACCGCGGGCATCCGCACCGTCGACGGCTCCCGCGTGGCCTCGGGCCGCGACTTCCGCGACGACGGCACGCTGAAGACGAAGGGCGCGACCGTCCTCACCGAGGAGTCCGCGGCCGCGCTGATCGCGGCGCTTCAGGGTGCGCCCGCGACCGTCACCTCGGTCGAGTCCAAGCCGTATACGCGCCGCCCGGCGGCGCCGTTCACCACCTCGTCGCTGCAGCAGGAGGCCGGGCGCAAGCTCCGCCTCGGCGCGCGCGAGACGATGCGCGTGGCCCAGGGTCTGTACGAGAACGGCTACATCACCTATATGCGTACGGACTCGGTCGCGCTGTCGGGCGAGGCGATCCGTGCCGCCCGCGCTCAGGCGACCGAGCTGTACGGCGCCGAGTACGTGCCCGACAAGCCGCGCGTGTACTCCGGCAAGGCGGCGAACGCGCAGGAGGCCCACGAGGCGATCCGTCCCGCGGGATCGACGTTCCGGACTCCCGCGCAGGTGGCCGGGGAGCTCTCGGGCGAGCAGTTCCGCCTGTACGAGCTGATCTGGAAGCGCACCGTGGCCTCGCAGATGGCCGATGCGCGCGGCTCGACGACGTCGGCCCAGCTGACCGTCACCGGCGGCGGCCGCACCGCGACCTTCGGCGCCTCGGGCACCGTGATCACCTTCCGCGGCTTCATGGCCGCCTACGAGGAGGGCCGCGACGCCGCCCGCTACGCCGATGATGCCGGGGGCGCAGCGGGCTCTGACAAGCGCCTGCCGCAAATGACCGAGGGCCAGCTCCCCGACGTCCGCGAGCTGGTGCCCGACGGCCACCAGACCACGCCGCCCCCGCGCTACACGGAGGCCTCGCTGGTGCGGGCGCTCGAGGAGCGCGGGATCGGGCGTCCGTCGACGTACGCGTCGACGATCTCGACCATCCAGGACCGCGGCTACGTGGTGCGCCGCGGCAGCGCGCTCGCCCCCAGCTGGATCGCGTTCTCCGTGGTGCGCCTGCTGGAGGAGCACTTCGGCTCGCTGGTCGACTACGACTTCACGGCCGCGATGGAAGCGGATCTGGACCGCATCGCCCGCGGCGAGCTGTCCCGCCCGGACTACCTGCACCGCTTCTACGACGGCGACGGCACGGGCGAGGTGGGCCACCTGGGCCTGCGCGCGACCGTCGAGTCCCTGGGCGACATCGACGCCCGGGAGATCAACTCGATCCCGATCGGCGAGGGGATCACGCTGCGCGTGGGCCGCTACGGCGCCTTCGTCGAGCGCCCGGCGCGCGGTGAGGACGGGGAGGTGCTCGAGAGCGCGGACCCGGTGCGCGCCTCCGTGCCCGACGAGATCGCCCCCGACGAGCTGACCGTGGAGAAGGCCACCGAGCTGCTCGAGCGGCAGAAGGACGACGGGCGCGTGCTGGGCACGGACCCGGACACGGGCCGCGAGATCATCGCCAAGGACGGGCGCTACGGCCCCTACGTCACCGAGGTGATCCCCGAGGATCCCGAGGACAAGACGCCCAAGTCCAAGCGCCCGAAGCCCCGCACGGCCTCGCTGCTGAAGACGATGGATCTGGCGACGGTCACCCTCGAGGACGCGCTGAAGCTGCTGAGCCTGCCGCGGGTGATCGGGACGGACGCCGAGGGCACCGAGATCACGGCGCAGAACGGCCGCTACGGCCCCTACCTCAAGAAGGGCACGGACTCGCGCTCGCTGGAGACCGAGGAGCAGATGTTCACCATCACCCTCGACGAGGCCCTGGCGATCTACGCCCAGCCCAAGCAGCGCGGGCGCGCCGCCGCCAAGCCGCCGCTCAAGGAGCTGGGCACAGACCCCACGAGCGAGAAGCCGATCGTGGTCAAGGACGGTCGCTTCGGCGCGTACATCACCGACGGCACCACCAACGTGACCCTGCGCAAGGACGATTCGCTGGAGACGCTCACCCACGAGATGGCCGTCGAGCGCCTCGCGGAGAAGCGCGCGAAGGGCCCGGCCAAGAAGCCGGCCGCGCGCAGGACCACCACGCGCAGGGCGCCGGCGAAGAAGACGAGCTCGAAGGCCGCGCCGAAGAAGTAGCAGCAATCGTCGGCGCGGTCGTACGGACCGCGCGGTCGCTCGGAGCCTCGGGAGCATCCTCGCGGACGCCCCGGAGCTCCGTCCGTTCCCGCGCTCGTCCCTGCCTCGAATCGGGGGAATCCGGTCGCTTTCGGACGCTGTTCGCAACGTTTCGACCACGATCGGCCGGACGCGCCCGTGTCCGAGGACCGATCGTCGATCCTGTGCGGCCTGCAGGCTCCTACAGTAGGGGCAGCCATCCCTCAACGATGAAGGAGCGACGATGAGCTCTCACCCCACGAGGCGCGCGGTGATGGCCGGAGGTGCGGCGACAGCCGCCGCCATCGGCCTGACCGGTTGCCTGCAGAACCCCGATTCCGGGAGCTCCGGCTCCTCCGGCGCTCAGCGCTATGAGCTCGGGACCACCAAGGGTAACGGGACCGTCTCCATCCTGGGCGCCTTCGGCGGTCAGGAGCAGACGGCCTTCCTGGCCTCCCTCGAGGAGTTCCAGAAGTCCTCCGGCATCACCATCCAGTACACGCCGGATCAGGACTTCACCACCACGATCCAGCAGCGCGTCGGCTCCGGCGACGCCCCGGACATCGCCCTGTTCCCCCAGCCGGGCGGCCTGTTCGACCTCGCCAAGAAGGACGCGATCGTCCCGATCGACGTGTTCCTGGACTACGACAAGCTGAACTCGACGCTGATCCCGGGCTTCCTGGACTCCGCCCGCATGCAGGGCCGCGTGTTCGGCGCCCCGATGCGCATGGCCTGCAAGTCCCTCATCTGGTACCCGAAGGAGGCCTACACGGCCGGCGGGTACTCCGAGGAGCCCGCGACCATGGAGGACCTGTACGGCATCGCCGATCAGATCAAGCAGCAGATGGGGATCACCCCATGGTCCGACGCGTGGGAGTCCGACCAGGCCACCGGCTGGGTCGGCACCGACTGGCTCGAGGAGTTCATGCTCCGCCTGTACGGGCCCGAGGTGTACGACGATTGGATCTACCACCGTATCCCGTTCAACGACCCCCAGGTCGTCGCGGCGCTCGACAAGGTGGGCGAGCTGCTCAAGACCGAGGGCAACGTCCTCGGCGGCACGAGCACCATCCTGAACACCGCGTTCTCCGAGGCCCCGCTGCCGCTGTTCGAGAACCCGGCGCGTGCGATGCTCGTGCGCCAGGGCAACTTCGTGACGGGCTTCTTCCCGCCCGAGGTGCTCAAGAACATCGACACCCAGGTGGGCGTCTACCCGATGCCGACCTTCGCCGACGGCTACGAGGGCCAGCCGATCCTCGGCGGCGGCGACCTCGCGGCGCTGTTCACCCTGAACGACGACACCGTCAAGGTCATGGAGTTCCTGACCTCCGACCAGTTCGGCGCCGAGTGGGCCAAGGCCGGCGGCTGGCTGTCGCCGCACAAGACCTTCGACCAGAGCCACTACGCCGATGAGACCACGCGCCGGATCGCCCAGATCGCGGCCGAGGCCAAGGTGTTCCGCTACGACGGCTCGGACGTGATGCCCAACGCCGTCGGCGGCGGCACCTTCTGGACCGGCATGGTCGAGTGGCTGCAGGGCTCCAAGACCTCCCAGCAGGTCTGCGATGACATCGAAGCGAGCTGGCCCAAGTGATGAGCACAGCGATCCCGAATCCCGGATCGAGCGGGCCGACGGCCTCGCTCATCCCGCCGGGCGATGCGACAGGCGACTACGACGGCAAGGACCCGCGACCGCATCGCCAGCGCCCTGCGACGCCTGAGAAGGCCGGCTCTCCCGCGCGTCCCGCGCGGATGCTGCTCGGCGCCGCAGGCATGGTGATCACCGCCTGGTTCGTGTGCAACGCCTTCCTGGCGCTCGCCTACTACCCGGGGCGGTTCCTCAACTCCAGCATCCTCATCGGCGTTCTCGGTCTCGTGATCGGGATCGGCGGGTCGATGCTGTTCTTCTGGTTCCTGAACCTGTGCATCGAGGGCTTCCCCTCGCGCCTGGCCGAGGGCCTGATCCCCTATGCGTTCCTGCTGCCCGGGTTCAGCCTGATCGGCATCTTCCTGCTGTACCCGACCATCCAGACGATCGTGTACTCGTTCGCCAACGATGACTCGACGCAGTGGGTCAAGTTCGAGAACTACCAAGCGATCTTCGGCGATCCGGCGTTCTGGCAGGCGCTGCTGAACAACTTCCTGTGGATCGCGATCGTGCCCGCGGTGACGGTGGCCATCGGCCTCGCCGTCGCGGTGCTCGCCGACAAGCTCGGTCCCACCGGGGAGAAGCTCGCCAAGTCCGGCATCTTCCTCCCGATGGCCATCAGCTTCGTCGGTGCGGCCACGGTGTGGGGCCTGATCTACGCGTACGATTCGCCGGGCTCCGCCCAGACGGGTCTGCTCAACGCCATCATCACGGCACTCGGCGGGGATCCCCAGCCCTGGTACCAGATCGAGACGGCGCGCCTGAACTCGCTGCTGCTCATGGTGATCCTCATCTGGCTGCAGGCGGGCTTCGCGATGGTGCTGCTGTCGTCCGCGATCAAGGCGGTCCCGGAGGACACGATCGAGGCCGGCCGCATGGACGGCGCCAGCGAGACCCGTATCTTCTGGCAGATCGTGTTCCCGCAGGTGTGGCCCACGCTGGTCTCGGTGTTCATCACGGTGCTGATCATGGTGCTGAAGATCTTCGATCTCGTGTACGTCACCACGAACGGCCTGAACAAGACCGACGTCATCGCGAACATGTTCTTCCGCAAGCTCTTCGTGAGCCAGCAGGCCGGCCAGGCCTCGGCGGTCGTCGTCGTGCTCCTGATCCTGGTCGTCCCGATCCTCATCTACCAGGTGCGGGTCTTCCGCCAGCAGGAGGCGAACCGATGAGTGGAACGATGAAGGACGGGCGCCGTCGCAGCCCGCTCGCGATGATCGTGATGCCGCTGCTGGTGATCCTGTGGTGCATCCCCACGATCGGCCTGCTCGTGACGAGCTTCCGCACGAAGATCGCCGCGGACACCTCCGGCTGGTGGACCGCGCTGTGGAAGGGCGGCTGGACGCTCGACAACTACGCGACCCTCCTGACGGACGGGACGATGGGCAAGCCGCTGCTGAACTCGATCATCGTCGCGGTCCCCGCGACGATCCTCCCGATCATGTTCGCGGCCTTCGCGGCCTACGCGTTCACGTTCATGGAGTTCCGCGGCAAGGACATCCTGTTCATCGCGATCGTCGCGGTGATGGTGGTCCCGATCCAGGTGGCGTTCGCGCCGATGCTGGACCTCCTGGGCCCGCGCGGTCTGGGCATCAACGGCCAGTTCGTCGCGGTGTGGCTGCTGCACACCGGCTTCGGCATGCCGCTGGCGATCTACACGCTGCGCAACTACATGGCCACGCTCCCGGCGTCGGTCGTGGAGAGCGCGAAGATCGACGGCGCGAGCCACTTCCAGACGTTCTGGAAGCTCGTGGCGCCGATGTCCTCGCCGGCGATCGCGGCGTTCGCCACCCTGCAGTTCCTGTGGGTGTGGAACGACCTGCTCATCGCCAAGCTGTTCCTCGGCGGCGGTGCCAACCGCACCGTCATCGTGGCCCAGCAGCAGATGCTCGGCACGCAGGGCCAGGGCCAGGAGATCCTGACCGCGGGCGCATTCCTCACGATGATCATCCCGATGCTCGTGTTCTTCGGGCTCCAGCGCTTCCTGGTGCGCGGCATGACCTCGGGCGCTGTCAAGGGCTGATCGACGAACTCGGAGGTCGGAGCCGGCGGCGAGGAACGAGCCACCGGCGAAGGCCGACGGGGAGGAGATCAGCCAGACAGCATCACTGATCGACGAACTCGGAGGTCGGAGCCGGCGGCGAGGAACGAGCCACCGGCGAAGGCCGACGGGGAGGAGATCAGCCAGACAGCATCACTGATCGACGAACTCGGAGGTCGGAGCCGGCGGCGAGGAACGAGCCACCGGCGAAGGCCGACTCTCCCACTCATGAGCGCCCGTCCCCGATCCGTCGGGGGCGGGCGCTCGCCCATGCCCGGGCTCTTCGTCCGTCGGCCAGCGCCGATAGATTGGGGGCATGAGCGACACCTCTGCCCCCGCGACCGCCGACGCCCTCGCGCTGCCCGCGTCGACCGTGCCCGACCCCCGCACCGCCCCGGCGCTGCGCTGGGGCGTCGTGTCCCCGGGCGGCATCGCGCGCACCTTCACCCGCGCGCTGCACGGCGGCACGGCCTCGCGCGTGGTCGCGGTCTGCTCGCGCTCGTTCGATCGGGCGGAGGCCTTCGCCGCCGAGCACGCCGACGCGGAGCATCCGATCACGGCGTATGAGGACCTCGGGGCGATGCTCGCGGCGGGAGGCCTGGACGCGGTGTACATCGCCTCGCCGCACGCCCAGCACCACGCCCTCACCCGGCCCGTCCTCGAGGCCCAGGTGCCGGTGCTGGTGGAGAAGGCGTTCACGCTCGATGCCGAGCAGGCGCAGGATCTGCTGGATCTGGCGGCGCAGCGGGGCGTGCTGTGCGCGGAGGCGATGTGGACGCGCTTCCTGCCGCAGATGGACGTGCTGCGCCGCACCATCGACGCAGGGCTCATCGGCGATGTCGTGGCGCTGTCGGCCGATCACGGCCAGGCCTTCCCCCTCGATCCCTTCCACCGGCTGTATGCGCCGGAGCTGGGCGGCGGCGCCCTCCTGGACCTGGGCGTCTACCCGGTCTCCTTCGCGCAGGCGGTGCTCGGGGATCTCTCGGATCTCGCCGTGCAGGGCTCGCTCACGGCCACCGGCGTGGATGCGGAGCTCGCGGTGATCGCCTCGGGCGCCCGCGGCGGCCGCGCGGTGCTGCACTCGACGTTGTCCTCGCGCACGCCCACCCAGGCCTGGATCGGCGGCACGGAGGGGTCGATCACGATGGACGGCGCGTTCTACCGGCCCACGACGCTGACGGTGCGGCGCCTCGATGGGGCCACGGCGTCGTTCACGCATCCCGGGGATCCGGAGCTGGCGATGGCCTATGAGGCCGCGGAGGTCGCGCGCTGCGTCGCGGACGGTCTGCGGGAGGCGCCGTCGATGCCGTGGGCGGCCACGCTGTCGGTGATGCGGACGATGGACGCGATCCGCGCCGAGCTGGGCGTCGTCTACCCCGGTGAGGGCCTCGGCGGCGGCGAGGGCGCCCGATGAGCCAGGAGGCCCTGCCGCAGACGGTGCTGCGGGCCCCGGCGCCCGGGCCCTCGCCGACGGGCCTGTTCATCACGTTCGAGGGCGGGGACAGCGCGGGCAAGTCCACGCAGATCCGCCTGCTGCGCGAGCATCTGCTGCAGCGGCGAGGCCTGTCCCCCGAGGCGGTGCTGACCACCCGGGAGCCGGGCGGCACCGAGCTGGGCGTCGAGCTGCGGCGCCTGGTGATGCACGGCGATCACGTCGCTCCGCGCGCCGAGGCCCTGCTGTACGCGGCCGATCGCGCCCACCACATCGAGACGCTCGTGCGCCCGCACCTGGCCGCGGGCGGCGTGGTGCTCGGGGACCGCTACCTCGACTCGTCGATCGCATACCAGGGGGCCGGCCGCGCCCTCGATCCCGCGCAGGTGGGGGCGCTGTCCCTGTGGGCGACGGACGGGCTGCTGCCCCACCGGACGCTGCTGCTGGACATCGATCCCTCCGTCATCGCGCGGCGCCGCAGCGCCGGGTCGCTGGACCGTCTCGAGCGCGCGGGCTCGGCGTTCCACGAGGCGGTGCGCGAGCAGTTCCTCGCCCTGGCCGCCGCCGATCCGCAGCGCTGGCGCGTGATCGACGGCGCGGGCACGCGCGAGCAGGTCCATGCGCAGATCCTCGCTGCGCTGGAGGCGGACCTCGACGCGCTCGCGGGCACCGATGAGTCCCCGGCGGATCCGGCCGCCGCGGCGGGGGCGAGGGCATGAGCGCCCCGATGCCGCAGACGGAGACCGCCTCGACCGACCCCGCATCGCTCACCGGCGTGTGGGCGGACGTCGTGGGACAGGAGTCCGCGGTCGCGCAGTTCCGCCGCGCCGCCTCCCCCGAGGGCTCCCTCGCCCAGGCGTGGCTGGTCACGGGCCCGCCCGGCTCCGGCCGCTCCACGGCGGCCCGGGCCTTCGCCGCGACCCTGCAGTGCGCCACCGGCGAGGGCTGCGGCACCTGCACCGCCTGCCGCACGGTGCTCGCGGGCACCCACCCGGACGTCACCGTCGTCGCGACCGACAAGCTGTCGATCTCCAAGGACGAGGTCCGCTCGCTGGTCCTGACGGCCCAGCGCTCCCCCGCCACCGGTCGCCACCGCGTGGTGATCATCGAGGACGCCGACCGCATGAGCGCCGGCACGTTCAACGTGCTGCTGAAGTCGATCGAGGAGCCGCCGCCGCTGACGGTGTGGATGCTGTGCGCGCCGTCGGCCGAGGATCTCGCCCCCACGATCCGCTCCCGCTGCCGCGTGGTGACGCTGACGGTGCCGCGCCCCGACGTGGTCGCCGAGCTGCTCGTGCGGCGCGACGGCGTCGACGCGGACACCGCCGAGCGCTCGGCGCGCGCGGCGCAGGGGCACATCGGCCTGGCCCTGCGGTACGCGACGCAGGAGGGGGCGCTCGCCTCCCGCGAGACGGCCGCCCGCACGCTGCTGTCGCTGCGGTCGACGGGGGCCGCGGTGCTCGCCGCGCAGTCGCTCGTGGACCAGGCGACCGCGGAGGCCGCCGCCCACGCCGATGAGGTCTCCGCGGCCGAGCGCGAGCGCTTCCTGCACTCGGCGGGCATCGATGATGGCCCCGTGCCGCCCGCCCTGCGCGGTCAGCTGCGCCAGCTCGAGGAGGACGCCAAGAGGCGCCGCACCCGCCTGGTGCGGGACGTCCTGGACCGCTACCTGCTGGATGCCCACTCGGTGCTGCGGGATGTGCTCACGCTGCAGCTGGGCAGCGGGTCGGAGCTGGTGAACCCGGGCGTGCTGGATGCCCTCGAGCAGGCGGCGCAGGAGGGCAATGCCCGCGTCACGCTCCGGCTGCTGGACGCGGTCGGCACGGCGCGTGCGCGCATCGCCGGGAACGTGCCGCCGCTGCTCGCGCTCGAGGCCCTGCTGTCGCAGGTGGCCGTCAGCTCTCGCTGACGGGCTCCTCGGGCGCCGTCTGGGAGTCGGGAGCGTCGGCCTCGACGAGGGGCTCGGGCTCGGCAGCAGGCTCATCGGACTCGGCGACGGCGGGCTGGTCAGGCTCGGCGACGGCGGGCTGGTCGGGCTCGCTCGCCTCGGCCACGGGCTCCGCATCGATCCGGTACTCGTCGATCACGATGTGCTCGCTCGGGTCCTCGCGCGGGGCGTCGTCCTGCCCGGTCTCCGAGTGCGAGCCGCAGCCGTAGCGCAGGGAGACCACGCGGCCGTCGGCGGGCGACCACTCATTGGTGCAGATGCCGAACTCCTGGCGCAGCGACCCCGACAGCAAGGACAGGAAGCCGCACGAGGCGCAGTGCGCGTCCACGGTCCCTTTGCGGCGGCGGCCGCTCGTCTCCCGGGGGCCGAACTCGCCGGAGACCCAGCGCTCGGCGGCCTCCTCGCGCCCCTCCTGCGAGAGCACGCGGGCACGGCCCAGGCCAAGCTCCCACTGGGCCACGCGGTCGGCCTCGGCATCATCGGTCTGCTCGTAGCCCTGCTCCAGCCGCGGATCGTACTCGCGGAAGGGCAGGAGGTCGTCGGCGCCCACGTCCGAGGGCTTCAGGCGCTCCGACCACGGCTCCCACTCCGGCGCCAGCAGGGCGTCGGAGCCGGGCAGCAGCGCGGTCTCGGAGACGGTCGGGGCCTTCGCGCGCGGGGCGCGGGCCAGCACGACCACCCAGGACCAGCCGCGGTAGCCGGGCATCGTGCAGTCGAAGACGTGCGTGACCAGGCGCTCGGCCGAGGCCTCGACGCGCAGGTGCTCGCCGACCTGGCCGGGCTCGGTGACCTCCAGCAGGGACTGGCGGGCCAGCTCGATCGCGTTGGCGGAGACGGCGTCCAGGCGCGGGGTCGCGGTGCGGGCCATGGCCTCAGGCCTCGAAGTCGTCGGCGACGGCGCGCAGCACGGTCGCGATCTTCTCGGAGTGCCCGCGGTCGGGGTACCGGCCGCGGCGCAGGCCGTTGGAGACGGAGTCGAGCAGGCGGATGAGGTCCTCGACCAGCACCGCCATGTCCTCGGGCTTCTTGCGGCGCGCCCGCAGCACGGACGGCGCCGGGTCCACCAGGCGCACCGACAGCGCGGAGGGGCCGCGGCGGCCGTCGGCCACGTCGAACTCGACGCGGGTGCCGGGACGCAGGCTCGTCATCCCCTCGGGCAGGACGGAGGCGTGCACGTGCACGCTCCCGCCGTCCTCGTCCGTGATGAAACCGAAGCCCTTGTCGGCGTCATAGAACTTCACCTTGCCACGTGGCACGTCGATCCCCGTCTCTGCGCGCCACCGGCGCGCGCTGCTGCTGTGCGGCGCCCGGGACACGGGAGCCGGCTCTTCTCCTGGTTGTCTGCCGCACGCGCGTCGCGAGGATGCGCGGGGCAGGAATGCTGTGGGACGCGCCGGGCGAGCGCCCTGGCGCATCGCTCCATGGTACAGGGACCGCCCGCTCCGACCGTGCTCAGCGGCGGGCCCCGGGACCCGGGCGGCGACGCACCGCGGGGACCTCCACCCGCGGCGCGTCCGCGGCGGCCACCGGCATGCCGGGCAGCTCGAGGCCGCCCAGCACGGCGTCCAGGATCATCGCGGTGAAGCCCCACACGAAGGCGTCGCCGGGCAGGTCGAAGGCCACCCCCGTTGCGCGCCCGTCGAGCACGCCGATGCGGTGGATCGCCGGATCGGTGAGGGACCGGGCCCCGGCCAGCGGCGCCCACAGCAGGCTCTCCACCTCCGCCGGATCCGTCGGCCCGAGGGCGGGCGGGCGCGGCGCCCAGGCGAGGACGGGGCTCACCGTCGCGTCGCGGAAGGGCATCAGGATCGGGGCGAAGGCCCCGAGGACGTGCACGTCGGCGGGGTCCAGGCCGGTCTCCTCGCGGGCCTCGCGCAACGCGGTCGCCGCGTCGTCGGCGTCCTCGGGCTCGGCACGGCCGCCCGGCAGCGCGAACTGCGCGGGCTGGGAGCGCATCGTGTGCGAGCGCTCCTCGAGCAGGATCTGCGCGTCCTCGACTTCCTGCCCCGCGATGAGTACGAGCACCGCGCTGCGACGCGGGGTCCAATCACGAGGCGCCTCCTGCAGCGCGCGACCGAGGACGGCATCGCCGACGGCCGCGTGCCGCGCCAGGGGTCTGAGGAACGACGGCAGTGCGGCGGGCGTCGTCCATGCCGGATGGGCGGCGCTCATGCGGCCTCCCCCGCCGAGGGGCAGAGGTCGGCGAGAGCGCAGCGTCCGCACGCGGGGCGCCGGGCGGTGCAGGTGGCGCGCCCGTGGAGGATCAGACGCAGCGACAGGGCCGTGAGGTCGACGGGAGGACGGGCGGGCGTCTCCGTCTCGGCGAGGGCGACGACATCGGCCTCGATCCGCGCCGGGTCGGTCGCGGCGCTCCAGCCGAGGCGTCGCGCGAGGCGGCCCACGTGGGTGTCGACCGCCAGGGCGTCCTGCCCGAACCAGACCCCGCGCACCACCAGGGCGGTCTTGCGGCCGACGCCGGGCAGCGCCTCGAGCGCGGACTGCTCGGAGGGGACCTCGCCGCCGTGGTGCTCGAGGAGCGCGGCGGCCAGCGCGATGATCCGCCGCGACTTCGTGGGCGCCATGCCGACGGGGCGGATCACGTCCTCGACCGCGGCGGGGTCGGCGGCGGCGAGCGCGGCCGCATCGGGCCAGCGCTCGAACAGCACCGCGGTGGCGGCGTTGACCCGCACGTCCGTGGTCTGCGCGGAGAGGGCGGTGGCCACGAGCAGCTCGAACGCGCTGGTGTGGACCAGTACCGTGCGGGCCTCGGGGTGCTCGACGGCGAGGCGCTCGGCGACGGCGCGCAGCGGGGCCGGCGCCCCCTGGGGCGACGGGGCGGGGGCCGGGCCGCCGCGCGCTGTGCGTCCGACTGTGGCTCCGGGCGTGGCTCCGGGCGTGGGTCCGGCTGCGCGTCCGGCTGTTCGTCCGGTCATGGGCCAGCTCATCCTCCGCTCACCGCCGCTCTCTCGGATCGGCTCCCGTCGCCGTGCGCCGCGGGCGGACGACGCTCGTCGCGCAGCGGCCGCACGATCCGCGCCGGGGCCCGACGCGGGCCAGAGACGCGGGATACTGTGATGGCACCCACGCATCCGGTTCGCACGTGCGTCACAATGGAGCCGAATGCCATGCCCCGATCTCGCGGGGCACCCATATCCAGGAGGTTCCGTGGACGAGAACATCGTACGTTCGTCACCGCTGTTCGCCGCTCTCGACGACGACGGCAAGCAGGCCGTGCTCGCGTCGATGACGCAGGAGGACTTCCACCGCGGCGCGGTGATCTTCCGCGAGGGCGATCAGGGCGATCGCCTGTTCATCATCGCCACCGGCAAGGTGAAGGTCGGCCACGCCTCCGGCGACGGCCGCGAGAACCTGCTGGCCGTCCTCGGCCCGGGCGAGACCCTCGGCGAGCTCTCCCTGTTCGATCCGGCGCCGCGCAACGCGACGGCCACCGCGGTCGCCGAGACCGTCCTGTACTCGCTGACGCAGCAGGATCTCTACCGTGTGCTGGCCCAGCGCCCGGAGGTGGCCCGCCACCTGCTGGCGAGCCTCGCCCGTCGCCTGCGCAAGACCAACGAGTCCCTCGCGGACCTCGTCTTCGCCGACGTCCCCGGCCGCGTGGCCAAGAACCTGCTGGACCTCGCCCAGCGCTTCGGCCGCCAGACCGACGACGGCGTGATGGTCGCCCACGGCCTCACCCAGGAGGAGCTGGCCCAGCTGGTCGGCGCCTCCCGCGAGACCGTCAACAAGGCCCTCGCCGACTTCGCGTCCCGCGGCTGGATCCGCCTCGAGGCGCGCGCCGTGCTGCTGCAGGACATCGAGCGCCTGAACCGCCGCGCCCGCTGACGCTCGCTTCGGTCCCGGCCATCGGGCCGAGGCGGCTCGGCGCTCGATCGCCGATCTGGCATCCATCGCTGAGCCGGCATTGCCGAGCTGCCATCGCTGAGCCGGCGGTGCCCCGCACATCACGACGGCCCGGTCCCTGCGCAGGGACCGGACCGTCATCGCGTGCGCGGGCTGCTGCACCGGCCGACGGGCCGAGGCTGTCCGAGGCCGCCCGTCGTGCCCCGCGGCTCAGCCGGTGCGGCGGATGTGCTCGGTGGCCGCGAGGATGTTCCACGTCGCGCCCTCCTCGAGCTCCGCCGGGAGGTCGGGGCCGTAGATCTCTCGCAGCAGCCGCGGCATCGTCAGCACGCCGCGGGCGCGGGCCTCGCGCACGGCGTCGATCCGGGCCAGGCGGTGGGAGATCGCGTCCTCGACGGCGGCGAGCGCCGCGGCCGGATCCTCGAAGGGCTCCCCGTGGCCGGGGAGGATCGCGGAGATCCGACCGTCGAGGCAGAGCGCACGGAGGACCTGCAGGGACTGCAGATAGGCGGTCAGGTCGCCGTCGGGCGGGACGATGACGGTCGAGGAGCCGCCCAGCAGGGTGTCGCCGACGAGGAGCCGCCCGCCCTCGACGAGCAGCGCCACGGAGTCCGCGGTATGGCCCGGCAGATGGATGACGTGGCCCATCGTCCCGCGATCGCCCAGCAGGCGCCCCGGCGGCCGGATCGCACCGGGGACGGCGGCGGTGTCGACCGCCCACAGCGGCACGTCCCGGCGGGCGGTGCCCGACAGGCGTCGGCGCAGCGTGCCGGCACCGGCGGCGTGGTCGTCGTGCCGGTGGGTCAGGAGGATCCCCGCGGCGCGGGCGCCCCGGGCCATGAGAGCGGCGTCGAGGATCGCCTCGAGGTGGGCCGCATCGCGGGGGCCGGGATCGACGATCCACACCTGGTCGCCGTCGCGGACGATGTAGGTGCACGTGCCCTGGAGGGTGAGCGGCCCCGGGTTCGGGGCCACGAGGCAGGTGATCTCCGGGGCCGGCGCCCCCGCCGCTCGCAGCGGCTGCTCCGTCATGAGCGGCCGGTCACGCGTCCAGCGGGCGCTTGAGGTAGGCCACGAGGTTCTCCGGGTTGGGGCCCGGGACCACCTGCACGAGCTCCCAGCCCTCGGAGCCGTAGTTGTCGAGGATCTGCTTGGTCGCGTGGATCAGCAGCGGAACGGTCAGGTACTCCCAGCGGGTCGCATTCATGGGGACGAGCCTAGCGTCCGCGGCTCCTCAGCCGGTCCGGCATTCGGAGCGCGTGCGCGCCCGCTCGAGGGCCTCGTACCAGTCGGAGACGCCGGGGTGCTCGCGCAGCAGGCGACGGCGCTCGCGCTCGGTCATGCCTCCCCAGACGCCGAACTCGATCCGGTTGTCGAGGGCATCGGCCAGGCACTCGAGACGCACCGAGCATGCGGCGCACAGCGTCTTGACCTTCTGCTGATGGGCCCCCTGGACGAAGAACCCGTCCGGGTCGAGTTCGCGGCACCGCCCCTGCGCGGCCCAGCTCCCGTCCGCCGCGGCGGTCCTGTCGAGCATCGTCACCTGCGGTCCTCCCGAATCCACGTCGACCCGTATGGCACTCAGCCATCGTAGGGAGGATCCCTGGTCGTGCCAAGCCAGGCTTTGCCCTGGCGTCTCCCGGAGGCGGGTCGGGAGCGCGTCGGGAGCGGGTCGGGATCAGGTGGGAGGCCGGGTGCGCTCACAGGATCTTCACACTCCGGTGCGCATCCCCACGCCGCCGCGAGGCTCCTGATCCCCTCGTTCGTCGGCCCCTCCGCCTACTGTATGGGCATGGCACCTTCCGACGACTCGCGCGACCTGTCCGCCGCTGACGGGGGCGGATCGCACCGCTCCATGCCCGCCGCGGCCACGCAGACGCTCATGCTCCTGGCGGGGCTGCTCGCCGTGTGCGCGCTCGGCGGCGTGCTGATGGCCGCGTTCTTCCTGCCGTCCGTGGCGTTCGCGTCCAAGGCCGCGGAGAGCGGCGTCGAGCTCTTCGAGTCCTACCCGGACGAGCTGAAGGTCGCGCCGCTGAACGAGCAGAGCCGCATCGAGGCGGCCGACGGCTCGCTGCTGGCGACGTTCTACACCGAGAACCGGATCATGGTGCCCCTCGACCAGATCTCCCCGTACATGCAGCACGCGGTGATCGCCGTCGAGGACAAGCGCTTCTACGACCACGGCGCGGTCGACATCCAGGGCACCCTGCGCGCCCTCGTCACCAACTCGCTGAGCTCCTCCACGCAGGGCGGCTCGACGCTCACCCAGCAGTACGTGAAGAACGCCCTGCTCATGGACGCCGTCCAGCGCGGCGACGAGGAGGACATCAAGGCGGCCACCGCGCAGACGTACAGCCGCAAGCTGCGCGAGGCGAAGCTCGCGATCTCCCTCGAGAAGACCTGGAGCAAGGACCAGATCCTCAACGGATATCTGAACCTCGCCCAGTTCGGGCCGTCCCAGTACGGCGTGCAGACGGCCTCGCTGCACTACTTCTCCAAGGACGCCAAGGACCTGAACCCGGGTGAGGCCGCCATGCTGGCCGCGATCACGAACGGGCCCAACCAGTTCGACCCGGTCAAGCACCCGGAGCGAGCCCAGGACCGGCGCAACACGGTGCTGTCGCGCATGCTCGCCGAGGGCTACATCACCCAGGCCGAGTTCGACCAGTACTCCCAGCAGCCCGTCGGCGACATGCTCCACGTGCAGAACGTGCGCGCGGGCTGCGCCGACGCCGGCGGCAGCGGGTTCTTCTGCGACTACGTCTCGCGCGTGCTGGTGAGCGACCCCAAGTTCGGCGCGACCGCCAAGGAGCGGCGCCAGCTGCTGTACGGCGGCGGCCTCACCATCCGCACGACCCTCGACCCGGCCAAGCAGAAGGCCGCCGAGGACATCCTCAACCGCAAGGTGAAGCCGGACGCCAAGAGCGGCTTCGGGCACTCGATCGTCACGGTGGAGCCGGGCACCGGCAAGATCCTGGTGATGGCGCAGAACCGCACCTTCAACCCCTTCGAGGACGCGGGCCCCGGGGAGACGGCGCTGAACTACAACGTGCCCAAGCAGTACGGCGGCGGCAACGGCTTCCCGGTCGGCTCGACGTACAAGCCGTTCGTGCTCACGCAGTACCTCGAGACCGGGCACTCGATCTACGACACGGTCCCCACGGCCCGTGGGGTCATGACCACCTTCACGGCCCGCTGCCTGAACAGGGGGCGCTGGTACGAGAAGTCGGGCTGGGACCCCGACAACGCCGTGGGCATCGCCCTCCCGGCGAACCAGACCGTGCTCGATGCGACCAAGTTCTCGGTCAACACCTCGTACGCGCATATCGCCCAGCGCATCGACCTGTGCGACATCGGCTCCCGCGCACGGTCCATGGGCGCCGTGCCTGCCAGCTACAACAAGCTCTCGGACGATGCGGCCACGACACCGATCGAGGACATCTACGGCTCGGCCCTGGCCCCCGCCGCCCTCGTGCTCGGCGAGCAGAACATCTCCGCGCTCGACATGGCCGCGGCCTACGCGACCTTCCCCGCCGGCGGCGTGTACTGCGTGCCCAACCCGATCGAGTCGGTCACGGGCCGCGACGGGAACGCGTTGCCCACCTCCGGCTCCCAGTGCAGCCAGGTCCTCGACCAGAAGGTGGCCGACGCCGTCACCTGGGTGCTCCAGCAGGACCTCTCGGACCCGGCCGCGACCGGCAAGGGACGCGTGATCCCCGGCCATGACGCGGGCGGCAAGACCGGCACGTCGAGCCGCATGTTCCACACCTGGTACGTCGGCTTCACCAAGCAGCTGTCGACGGCCGTCTGGTACGGGAGCCCCCAGGGCAACAAGCGCCCGCAGGGCACCGTGGTCGACGGCCAGCGCCTGACCGGCGACGTCTACGGCAACACGGTCTCCCTGCCCACGTGGCAGGAGTACATGACCGAGGTCTCGAAGGACATGCCCAACATCCCCTTCCCGGGCCAGCCGCCGCATGGCTCCCTCGTGGGCAACGGCTCGACCGTGGCCGACGGCGGCGACAAGGTGCCCGACGTCGCGGGGAAGTCCGTCGAGGAGGCGCAGAAGACGCTGGAGAAGGCCGGCTACGTCGTCAGCGTCCGCGACGGCACGTCCACCGACGTCCCCGAGGGCCAGGTCATCGGCACCGAGCCCGAGGCGGGCACCACGCTCGCGCCGGGCGGCCCGGTCACGATCGTCCGCTCGGCCGGCTCGTGATCTCCGTGCCCCGCGGTCGCCGCGCCCTGGCGCTCGGCTGCCTCGGGGCGGCGGCGTTCGCGGTCGCGGCGGGCGCGCACATCTGGGCTCGCCACATCGAGATCCACCGCTACACCCTGCGCCGCGCGACCGTGCCCGTGCTCCCGGCGGGCAGTGCACCGGTGCGCCTGCTGCACATCTCCGACATCCACCTGATGCCCGAGAACGATCGCAAGCTCGCCTTCCTGCGGAGCCTGGCCGAGCTCGAGGCGGACGTCGTAGTCGACACCGGCGACAACATCTCCTCGCCGCAGTCGGTGGGGCCTCTCATCGAGGCGATCGGACCGCTGCTCCGCATCCCCGGCGCCTTCGTGATGGGCAGCAACGACCTGTTCGCTCCCGTCCGCAAGAATCCCGCGCGCTACCTCCTGCCGGATGCCCGCACCGCGGGATTCTCCGCCCCCGACCGCCCCGTGGACATGCCCGTTCAGGAGCTGCGGACGCGGCTCGCGGAGCACGGCTGGCGCGATCTGACCAATCGCCGCGACGCCTCCCGAGCGGGCGACCTCGTGATCGAGTGGGTGGGGGTCGATGATCCGCACCTGGAGCGGGACCGCATGCCCGCCCCGGACGGGACTCGCGCGGCCGCAGAGGAGTCGGGGGCCGGGGCCGCGGCGGAACTGAGGGCCGAGGGCGCGGCGGAGTCGACGGCCCAGGCACAGCAGGCGCGGCCCGCCCTGCGGATCGGGGTGGCGCATGCGCCGTATCGCCGCGTCCTCGACGCCCTCGTGGACGACGGCTGCGACCTGATCCTCGCCGGTCACACGCACGGCGGACAGCTGTGCCTCCCGGGCATCGGGGCCCTCGTCACCAACTGCGACCTCCCCCGCTCCCAGGCCAAGGGCCTCTCCGCCTGGCGCGGGGTGCCCCTGCACGTGAGCGGCGGACTGGGCGCGAGCCCGTTCTCCGACATGCGCCTGGCCAACCCTCCCGAGGCGACGTTGCTCACGTTGCTCCCCCGCCCGGTCTGAGCGGTCGCGAGCACCCGCGCGGGCTTGGTATCGTGTCCTGTCGGTGACCAGCAGTCGCACCGAGCTGTCCGCGCAGAGCAGACGGCCACGCGCACTGATCGGCCATCGGATCCGCAGTCATCATCGGGGTGTGGCGCAGCTTGGTAGCGCGCTTCGTTCGGGACGAAGAGGTCGCAGGTTCAAATCCTGTCACCCCGACCATGCTGGACTGCACGTGAGGGCCGCTCATCGAGCGGCCCTCACGTCGTCTCCGAGGCGCGCGTCAGCACGTCAGAGCCGCACGGCCTCCCGGAGACGCTCCTCGCGGCTCGACGGCGTCGGCGACGTCGGCATCTGCGGCAGACCCGCGCCCCGCAGGAGATCGTTGAGGCGACGCCTCGTCCCGTCATCCATCACCATCATCTGCGGTGCCCCCGAGTCGGCCGGAGAGCCCGACCTCCCCGCCGAGCCGGCCCCAGCGTGCGCGTCTGCAGCGCTCGGCGCACCTGGTGAGCCCGTCGCGCCCTGAGATCCTGTCGCGCCCTGCACACCGGCGGAGCCCGCCGCGCTGGAGGCCGCCAGTACGCCCGATGAGGCGCCTGCAGCGCTCGAGGCCCTCACGACCCCGGCTCCGCCCCCATCCGCATCCGGCGCCGACGCCTCCTCCTGCTCGCGGCCGTGCTCGGCCACCTCCTCGCCCCGCGCGGCGACCTCGTGCCGCACGTGCGCGAGCACCGCCCCAGCCTGCTGCGCCGAGGCCGTGAACGCGTCGGCGTCGGGTCCGATCCAGCACCCGCCCTCGATGCGGCGCAGCACGCCGTCGACGGTATCGAGCACCGCGTCCAGCGCCTGGGCACCGTTGTCGATCAGTCCCGACAGGTCGGCCATCGCCGCCGTGTCGGCTCCGTGGAACCCGTGGTCCGTCATGTCATCGCCTCGTCTCCGCGTCGGCATCCGCGCCGCTCTCCCTCACCGCTCCTGCGGCCTGGGGACAGCCTTCCCGTCCCCGCCGTCGCCGTCAGCCCTCGCGACGGCCCTGTGGAGAACCACGAGATGTGGAGGAATCGCCGCCCGCCACATGACAGCGGTGTGATTACCACACCCGGCCACCGCTCACGCATGTCGACACGCCTTTCCGTGGAGGTTTCGGCAAAATCGCGACAAAGACGACCCCACGATCACCTCAAGCCTCCTC
The DNA here is from genome assembly GCF_900163655.1 of Brachybacterium nesterenkovii. Taxonomy (GTDB): domain Bacteria; phylum Actinomycetota; class Actinomycetes; order Actinomycetales; family Dermabacteraceae; genus Brachybacterium; species Brachybacterium nesterenkovii. The sequence continues at coordinate 3,055 of NZ_FWFG01000010.1, read as the reverse complement.
GTCGCGGCCGCGAGCACGGCCGTACTGTGTGCCCGTGCCGCCAGATCGGGGCATCGCATCCGCGGGCCGCCGTCCCCGTCCCCGCGGAGCGCTTCCTCTCTCCTCGACGGGCGGCATCGCGACACGGCCCGGCCGTCGAGCGGAGCACGCGGCGGCGCGAAGGAGCGTCACCCCTATGGTCCCCACCCCTCCCCGCGGCACGCACCGGGCACCCGGTCCCGCCGTCATCGACTACCGCGGCCTCGTCGCCCCGGTCGGACGCTCGGTCTCCGGCGTCGCCATCGGCGCCGTGACCGCCGGCGTGGCCATCTCGGGCCTCGGCGCCGCACACGCCCAGGCCCCCACGGCTCCGTCGCACCGCCCCGCGACGATCACCGCCGCCCTGCCCGTGGTCGGGGTCTCCCCCGCCACCCGCAGCGTCTCCCCGGCGACCCGCACAGCACCCGTCCTCCGCACCGCGCCGAGCGTCGTCACGCTGCGCTCCGGCGCGCGCGGCGACTCCGTCAGGACCCTCCAGCGCGCTCTGAACGACCGCGGCGCGTCCCTGCGCGTCGACGGCGTCTACGGCCCCGCCACGCTCCAGGCCGTCCGCGACTTCCAGGCGTCCTCCGGTCTCGCCGTCGACGGCGTGGCCGGTCGGCGCACGTGGAGCGCGCTCGTCACCGCGCCCGCGGCCCGGGAGGCCCCCAGCTCCTCGACCGGGACCCCCGTGCTGCGCTCCGGCGCACGCGGCGACGACGTCCGCACCCTGCAGAAGAAGCTCCGCGAGCACGGGGCGACGATGACGGCCGACGGCGTGTTCGGCAACCGCACCGACCGAGCGGTCCGTGCGTTCCAGAGCTCCGTCGGCCTCCGTGCGGACGGCGTCGTCGGCGCTCGCACCTGGCGGGCCCTGAACGGCTCGCAGGGCAGCGCGGTCCCCACCGCCTCGGAGACGACCGCTGCGCAGGGCGGCTCGGGCACGTCCCGCGGCTCTGCGGCCACCGGGCGCTCGATCGACGGGGACTCCGCCGTCGCGGCCGCTGCGGCGCAGGTCGGAGCGCCGTACGCCTGGGGCAAGAGCTCCCCGAGCACCGGCTTCGACTGCTCCGGGCTCACCCGGTACGTGTACAGCTCGCTCGGCATCACGCTGCCGCGCACCGCGAAGGCCCAGGCGCTCGGCGGACGGGTCATCCCGCAGTCCGAGGCCCGGCCCGGCGACCTCGTCGCATTCACCGACGAGGACTACGGGCACATCGGCATCTACGCCGGCGGCAACCGCATCATCGACGCCTCGGGATCCCGCGGCGTCGTCACCTCCCGCACGATCTGGAGCGCACCGCACGTCTTCGTGACGTACCGCTGAGTCGCGCCCCGCAGGACGCGCCCCGCAGGACGCGCCGGCCTGTCCGACGTCACCGCCGTCACAGGGAAGGGACAGGGCGACGCCCGGAGCCCGGTCGGCCCGCCGACCGGGCTCCGTCATGCCCGGCCCGAGCCGCCGTGCTCGCTCCGTCCGTCGTACCCGTGTGGAACACTGATCGCCGAGCACCCTCCGGGCCGGACGTGCACGGACGGGTCACCGCACCGACACCGAGGAGCATCATGTCCGACCCCATCAGCCTCGTCCCCCTCCCCCGGTCCGTCGTCTGGTCCAGCGGGACCTGGGAGAGCCCGGATCCGTGGAGCGAGCTGTCGGTCGGCATCAGCTCGGACCTGTCGCGCACCGAGTACGCGCTGTCGATCTCCCCGGCGGGCGCCTCCCTCACCGCGGGCAGCGAGGCGGCGCTCGCGGACGGCCGCAACACGTTCGCGCAGATCATCGCCGGGACCGACGGGCCGATCCCGTGCGTCACGATCTCCGACTCCCCGAAGTACGCCTGGCGCGGCCTGCACATCGACGTCGCCCGTCATTTCTTCCCCGTCTCCGACCTCGAGACGATGATCGACGCGATGGCGCTGCACCGCCTGAACATCCTGCACCTGCACCTGACCGATGATCAGGGCTGGCGCGTCGAGATCAAGGGCTACCCGCGTCTGACCGAGGTCGGGGCGTTCCGCGACCGCACCCTCGTGGGCCGCTACACCGAGGATGGGGCCGATCGCGTCTACGACGGCGAGCGCCACGGCGGCTTCTACACCCAGGACCAGCTGCGCGGCCTCGTGGACTACGCGAGCCGCCGCGGCGTCATGATCGTCCCCGAGATCGACCTGCCCGGGCACATGCAGGCCGCGATCGCCTCCTACCCCGAGCTCGGCAACGTCGCCGGCGCCGAGATCGGCGTCCGCGAGGTCTGGGGCGTCTCCGACCACGTGCTCGGCGTCTCCGACGAGGTCTTCACGTTCCTGCGGGACGTCCTCTCCCAGGTCGCCGACATCTTCCCCGCCCCGTTCCTGCACATCGGCGGCGACGAGTGCCCGCGCACCGAGTGGGAGCGCTCGCCCGCCGCCCGGGAGCGGATGAACGAGTGGGGCTTCACGCGGGTCTCCGAGATCCAGGGACGCTTCATCGAGCACGCCGCGGAAGTGCTGAGCGACAAGGGCAAGACGCCCGTGGCCTGGGACGAGGTCCTCGAGACCCACCTGCCCGACACCACCGTGGTCATGAACTGGCGCGGCCCCGCCGGCATCGCGGAGGCCACCTCCCGCGGCTTCCGCACCGTCGTGGCGACCTCGGACGTCCTGTACTTCGACCACCCGCAGTCGTCGTCCGCGGACGAGCCCCTCGCGATCACCGACCACGTCAGCAGCCTCGAGGACGTCTACACCGCCGACCTGCTGCCCGCCTCCCTCACCGAGGAGCAGCGCGCCCTCGTGCTCGGGTTCCAGGCCCAGCTGTGGACCGAGCACATCGCCGACGCCGCCCACCTGCAGTACATGGCCTTCCCGCGGCTGTGCGCTCTCGCCGAGCGCGCCTGGGGCAGCCCCGAGCAGTCCTTCGACGAGTTCCGAGAGCGCCTCGAGGCGCATCTGGATCGGCTCGACGCCCTCGGGATCGCCTACCGGCCCCTCGACTGAATCCGCCTGTAAGTGTTCGTGGTGGCCGGCCCGGGGCTGGCTGGCAGGGTTGGTGCTG
>NZ_FWFG01000025.1 GCF_900163655.1 Brachybacterium nesterenkovii | reverse complement strand
GCGAGGAAACAGGCCATGCGGACGGTCATCTGGATCGTGTAGACCCAGCGGCGCCCCGCGTGATCCGCCTCGGACCCGACGGCTCGGTCGAGCACGTCGAGCAGCAGGGCGTCGCGCAGCAGGAAGCGGACGACGATGCCGACGCGGCCCCCGGGAGCACCGGCCCCGGGAGCACCGGCCCCGGACGCTCCGGAGACGAGCGATGAGCGGCGCGACGGGCGAGCCCAGCCCCCTGCGCGTACTGGCGACGCGGTCCTGGGCCCTCGCGGCGCTCGGCGTCGTCGCCGCGGTCGTCACCTGCGTGATGCTGGGCCTGTGGCAGTTCCACCGCTTCGAGGCGAAGTCCGCCCGCGCGGACCTCATCGAGCACAACTACTCCGCCCCGCCGGTCGCGCTGACGGACGTCCTGCCCGCGTCCGACTCGCCGCTCGCGGCCGACGACGGATGGCGGACCGTGCGCCTGACGGGCGAGTACTGCACCGCACCGGAATGCGTCCTGTACGCCCGCAACCGTCCCTTCAACGGCGAGGTCGGGTTCGCGCAGCTGGTGCCGTTCCGCACGGACGACGGGACCGTCATGGTCGCCCGCGGGTGGGTCCCGACCCAGTCCGCCTCGAGCGCGCCCGCGGACCCCCCGGAGGTGCCGACGGGCGAGCGCACGATCGTCGTGCGCCTGCGCCCGATGGAGCCGGTGCTCGCGGGCCGCACGAATCCGCCAGGCCAGGTGCAGTCGATCGCGATCGAGGAGCTGGCCGCCGTCGAGCCGGCCGCCGGGACGCTGCACCGCGGCGCCTACGGGGAGCTGGCGAGCGAGGACCCGGCGCCCGCGGACGCGCCCACGCCCTTCCCGCGGCCCGACACGTCGCTGGGCCCCCACCTCTCCTATGCCGTGCAGTGGTGGGCCTTCGCCCTGTTCTTCCCGATCGCCTGGGCGGTGCGGGCCCGCCGGGCCGTCCTGGACGAGATCGAGCTGCGGCGGCGCGGCGGGGCGGCTCAGCCCGTCCACGCGCGCCGCGCCCCCGCCCGCTCCCGAGACGAGGAGGAAGAGGATGCGCTCCTCGACGAGCTCCGAGGCTGACCGGCCCCGCCCCTACGGTCCCGGGCGCCTGCCCCGGATCATCGCGCATCGGGGCCTCGCGCTCGACGGCGCCGAGAACACCCTGCGCGCCTTCGCCGACGCGCTCGAGGCAGGGGCCGACGTGCTGGAGACGGACGCGCATGCGACCGCCGACGGCCGGGCCGTCGCGCTCCATGACGGGGACCTGCGCCGGGTCGCCGGGGATCCGCGCAGGATCCACGAGGTCCCGAGCACCCAGCTCGCCGCCGTACGGGTCGGTGGGTCCGAGCCCGTCCCCCTGCTCGAGGACGTCCTCGGCGCCTTCGACGCGCCGGTGAACATCGACGTCAAGACGCCCCGGGCGGTCGACGCCGTCGCCACCGCGATCGCCCGCACCGCAAGCGCGGACCGCGTCTGCGTGACGAGCTTCGACGGGCGCACGGCCCGCGCTGCGGTCGCCCGGATCCGCCGTCTCACGGGCGTGCGCGTGCGGCGCAGCCCGTCCACCGGCGCCATGACCGCCTTCGCGCTCGCGCTCGCCGTCGGTGCCCCGCAGAGCGCCGTCGACCGGATCCTCCGCCCCTTCGCCGCGCTGCAGATCCCGCCGCGGCATCGCGGGCATGCGCTCGTGACCGCGCGGTCCCTCGCGGCCGCGCACGCCGCCGGCTGCGAGGTGCACGTCTGGACCATCGACGACGAGCCGACCATGCGCGCCCTGCTGGCGCTGGGCGCGGATGGTATCGTGACCAATCGGTCCGATGTGCTCGCCGGACTCCTGGGACGCGGTCCCGGAGCCGGCTCGCCCGTCTGAGTCCCGCCGATCCCGTTGCCGCCCGCGTCGACCGATCGCTGGCGCCGCGGCGCCGCACGGGCGTCCGGGAATCTTCGGCGCGGCCCGGGCGTTGCACCCATCGGACCATTCCCGCTCCTGCGCCGAGCGGGTCCCCGTCGTCATCAGGAAGGTCGTCCGCGACATGAACAGCCGCAGCCTGCGAGGCACCCGCCTCGGTTCGCTCAGCATGGAGACCGACGAGGGCGTCCTCGCCGCCCCGCGCCAGGAGGCGGTGTACGACTGCCCCAACAAGCACACGATCGTCCTCCCCTTCTCCGTCGAGGCCGACGTCCCCGCGATCTGGGAGTGCCGCTGCGGCGCGACCGCCGTGCTGCGCGACCACGAGAAGCCCGAGGCCAAGCCGGGCAAGCCCCAGCGCACGCACTGGGACATGCTGCTGGAGCGCCGCAGCGAGGAGGACCTGCAGGTGCTCCTCGACCAGCGCCTCGAGCTCCTGCGCGCCGGCCGTCTGCACTCCAGCGGAACGCTCTGAGCGTTCCGGCATCGCCGACGGGCTCCGGCCCGGCATCGCGAGAGCGCCCCGTCCCTTCTGGACGGGGCGCTCTGCTGTGATGAGGACCGCGGGCCGCGGCGGCGATCGCGCGCTACCGCCGCGTCAGTCCTGGGTGATGACCGGGGGCGTGGAGGACCCGCCCGCTGGGCCGCCGTGGGCGCCCGGATCGGTGCGGCGGGCGTCGACGACGATCTCGCCCTCGATCACGCCGGGCCCGGAGCGGCGGTAGAGCACCTGCCGGGCGCTCTCGGGGACCGCCAGGCCGACACCGCGCGCCACGCGCTTCTGCACGGGCACGACCAGGAGCACGAGCCCGGCGAGATCGGTGAGCAGGCCGGGGAAGAAGAAGCAGAGCGCGGCGAGCAGGGTGAAGGCGGGCCGGCTCATGTGGTCGCTGATGCTGCCGCGGCCGCGGATGGCGCGGATGAGCGAGCGCAGGCGCACGAAGGACTGCTGTCCGGCGGCGACGAGCAACGCGAGACCGACAACCCAGCCGACGAGGACGACGCCGAGCACCCACCAGATCGACGTCCAGTGGCCCAGCAGCGCCAGTCCCGTCAGCTCGAGCAGGCCGAGCAGCAGGATCCCGAGCGGGATGAGCGTGCTCCCGCGGCCCTCTCCCGTGCCCCTCCGCGGCGCGGCGCCGCGCGGCGGCGTGCTGTGCGATCCGCTCGTGCTCATCGTTCCCTCCCCCGGGGCGCCGTCACGGGCGCGGCGCGCCCCTCAGCGCGGTCCACGGTAGCGGAGCAGGCCGAGAAGCTGCTGTGCGCGCCGCTGCGCGCCCCACACGGTCACGCGCACGAGGGCCTCCTTCACGATCGCGCCGCTCATCTTCGAGACGCCCTCGACACGCTCGTCGAAATCGATGGGGACCTCGCGGATGTCCGCGTCGAGCGCGGCGCTGCGGCGGGTCATGTCCACCTGGAAGCAGTAACCGTGGCTCGCGACAGGCTCGGCCATGAGAGAGGTGAGCAGCGGGGCCCGGTAGGCGCGGAATCCGGCGGTCGCGTCGCGCACCGGCAGACCGAGGGCCGCGCGCGTGTAGATGTTCGCCCCGCGGGACAGCAGCAGGCGGTGCAGCGGCCAGTCGTAGACGCGGCCGCCGCGCACCCAGCGGGAGCCGATCGCCAGATCGGCGCCGGCGGCGATCGCGCCGAGGATCCGCGGCAGCTGCTCGGGCCGGTGGGAGGCGTCGGCATCCATCTCGACGAGCACCTCGTAGCCGCGCTCGAGCCCCCAGCGGAAGCCGGCGAGGTAGGCGGGTCCGAGGCCCTCCTTCCCGGCGCGGTGGAGCACGTGGACGGCGTCGTCCTCGGCGGCCCGACGGTCGGCCAGATCGCCGGTCCCGTCGGGCGAGGCGTCGTCGGCGATGAGGACGTGGGCGTCCGGGACGGCCGCGCGCAGGCGGTCGAGCGTGCCCGGCAGGGCCTCGAGCTCGTTGTAGGTGGGGATCACGACGAGGGTACGCAGGGCCGGGGCGGCGGTGGGGTCGTGGGCTGTCATCGGGTCCTCCGGACTCGTCGTGGGGCAGGGATGTCGACGGTGCGCCGGGGCGAGCCGAGGGCGAGGAGCAGGCCGGCCAGGCCGAGGGCGCCGATGCCGACGGCGATCCAGGGGCCTGCCGCCATGGCGGGCGTGATGCCGGTGCGCAGGGGGACGTCGGCGACGACGATCCCCTGCTCCCAGTGCCCGGTGCGGGCGAGGTCGCGGCCGTCGGGGGTGACGATCGCGCTCTCGCCCACGGTCGCGACCTGGACGATGCTGCGCCCGCTGATCGCCGAGAGCACGCGGGCCTCGCCGAGCTGCTGCGCGGCCTCGTCGCTGTCGCCGAAGAGGGCCGTGTTCGTCTGGACCACGATCACCTCGGCGTCGTCCCGGACGAGGTCCTGGACCAGGTTCTCATAGGCGATCTCGAAGCAGATGAGGACGCCGACCTTCCGCTCCCCCACGTCGAGCACGCCGACGCTGCGTCCGGGCGCCATGTCGGTGGGCACGAGGTCCACCTTGTCCGACAGCATCCGGAAGAAGGAGCGGGCGGGGATGTACTCGCCGAAGGGCACGGGGTGGCGCTTGGAGTAGGACTGCTCGGGACCGCCGGAGACGGTCCACAGCTGGGACGTGTTGTAGACGCGGTCCCCGGGCGCCTCGGTCGCGGTGCCGATGAGCACGGGGGCGCCCGCGTCCTCGGCGGCGCCCACGAGGGCGCGCGAGCGCACCGCATCCTGGCGCGGGTCCCAGCCGGCGGAGGCCTCGGGCCACACGACGAGGTCGAGGTCGGTGCCGGCGCTGCGGGCATCGGCCCCGGCCTGCTCGGTGAGCGCCAGGGAGTTGTCCCAGATCTCCGCGGGCATCTCGAGGTCCTGCGGGTCCAGACGGGGCACGTTCCCCTGGATCCCGGCGATGCGCAGGGTCCCACTCCCGTCCGGGGCGGGATTGTGGGGCCGCGGGACCACGAGGCAGACGAGCACGACGACGATCGCGGCGGTCAGCGGCCACAGGCCGAGCGAGCGAGAGCGCCCGGCCCGGCGGCCCAGCAGCAGCCAGGCGGCGCCGAGCAGCAGCTGGGACAGCACACCGACGACGACGGCGAGGCCCGCGGTCCCGATCCACGGGCCGAGCGTCAGCAGCGGCGAGTCCTGGAGCGCGAAGGCGGATGCTCCCCAGGGCAGCCCGCCCCACGGGACGTGGGAGCGCAGAACCTCGATCCCCGTCCACAGGCAGGCGACGACGAGTCCGGCCCGGGGCGAGGGCCCCCAGCGGACGAGCACGGCGCGCGCGGCGAGGGCGAAGCCGATGATGTACAGCGATTCGAAGACGGCCAGGGCGATCCACGGCTCGAGCCCGGCGTAGATGTTCGCCCACGCGGTCAGCGGCAGGAAGAACGCCATGCCCCAGGCCAGTCCGGACAGCGCCGCGATCCCGGGGCGGCGGACGAGGCATGCGGCCGTGAGGGCGGCCAGGCCCAGCGGCAGGAGGTACCAGAGGCCGTGCGGGGGGAACGCGGCCCAGGCGGCGTATCCGCCCAGCGCCGCGATCGGCGGGGCGAGCCACGCCGGCATGGGGGCTGCGCTGCGGCGCCGGGCGGACCGCTCCTCGCGCTCTCGCTCCTTCCGGTCCTGGGCGCGGGCCCGGGCGCGGTCCTCGCGTGCGGTCATGGGGCGCCCGGCGCGTCGGCCGTGAAGACGGTGCGGCCCCGGACCACGGTGCGCAGCGCCGTGGGGGCGCCGTCGGTGAGGTCGGGCAGCATCGGGGTGCGGGAGCGCGGGTCGGTGGACCAGGTCTGGATGCGCTCCTCCTGGCCGCGGACGATGAGGTCCCACGGCTCCCACACCACGAAGGTGGCCTCGGCGCCGGGGACGAGGGAGCCCGGGTGCATGATGCCGGCCAGGCGCCGGGAGCCTCGCGTGGCGGCGAGGAAGGCGGCGCGGTCGCTGATCCGCTCGTCCTCCGGGCCCTCGTGGGCGGCGGCGCGCACCCAGGACCAGGGGTCGAGGTGCTCGGCGTCCCCGGAGCCGAAGGCCAGCGGCGTGCCCTCGGAGGCGAGCGACAGGAACGGGGTGCCGGGTGCGGCCGCGGGGGCGCAGGCCAGCACGCCGTCGCGCATCCCGGGCATGCCGGGGACGGCGTCGGTCACGCCGCGGGACAGGGCGGCCTCGCGCCAGGCGTCATCGGGGGCGGTGCCGTCGGCCGTCGGGAGGACGTCGACGAAGGAGGGCGTCAGCAGGCAGCCCTCGAAGTCCCGGCGCTCGGCGTCCCCGTGGAGGGCGAGCGCGGAGTCGAGGGGGCCGATCCAGGCGACGGCGCCGTCCCCGACGAGGAGGGCCTCGGCGGTCGGGTCCTGCGTCGAGTAGACGAACACGCCCGTGTAGAGCTGGCCTGTCACAGGTCGACCTCCTGGGAGACGAAGCCGCGGCGGACGCGGTCGATGGCGGCGCGGGCGGTGGGCCCGATGCCGGGGACGGGGACGAGCTGATCGAGCAGGTCGATCACCTGGCGGCACTGGCGCACGAAGTCGCCGGCGGGCAGGGCGGTGGAGCCGACGGCGACGGCGTAGTGGCTGCCGAGCGCCCAGCGGTGCATGACGGCGGCGATCCCGGGGTCGGGAGCCGCGGTCGCGTCGAGCCCGTGGCGGCGCTCGGCGGCGGCGAGGCGCTCGGCCGCGCGCAGGGTCTGCTCGAGGGCGCGGACGAAGGGCTCGTCGGCGGGCAGCTCGGCGCTGTCGGCGCCCTCCCGCCGCGCCTCGTAGCACATGGCCGATGCCATCGCCGCGAGGGCGGCGGGGTCGAGATCGGTCCAGAGCCCCTGCTCGAGGCATTCGGCGATGAGCAGGTCGCGATCGGAGAACAGGCGGCGCAGGCGCAGTCCGCCCGCGGTGGGGCGCAGATCCTCGCCATGGCCCTCGAGGTAGCCGAGCTCCAGGAGCAGGGCGCACACCTGGTCGAAGCGGCGGGCCAGGCTCGAGGTGCGCCCCTCGACGCGCCGCAGCACGGAGGCGCGCTCCTTCTCGACGGAGCGGGCGCGGGAGATCCACCGCAGGTGGGCGTCCAGGTCGGGGCAGGCGTGGCACGGGTGCGCGCGCAGGGTCTCGCGCAGCTGCTGGAGGCGCTCGTCGGTCGCGGCGGTCGAGGGGGTGCGGCCGCCGGCGCGGCGGACGCTCTCGCGGGGGTTCTCGTGACGCCCGGCGAGGCGCTGGCGCAGCGCGGCCGCGGTGTCCTTGCGGGTCCTGGGCTTGGACAGGCGGTCCGGGGCGGGCACGCGCATCGTGTCGACGACGGCCGGCGGCGCGGGGACGTCGCCCGGGCGCAGGGTGCGCAGGCGACCCTCGGTGCCGAGCAGGAGCACCTCGGGGCCCCCGAGGACGGCCTTGTCGATCCCGACGACGACGGCGAAGCCCTGGCGCTTGCCGCCGGGCAGGGCCAGCACGTCGCCGCGGCGCAGCCCGGCGAGGGTGGAGCGGGCCCGGTCGCGGTCGGCGGCGGCGCGCTCGCGGGACAGCGTCTTCTCGCGCTCGGAGATCTGCTCGAGGAGCGCGGCGTACTCGCGGATGTCCCCGCGCTCGCAGTCGAGGGCCTCGCGGTAGGCGGCCTCGGTCTCCTCGAGCTCGCGCGCGCGACGGGCCAGGCCCACCACGGAGCGGTCGGCCTGGAACTGCGCGAAGGACATCTCGAGGCTCTCGCGCGCGGCGCGCACGTCGTAGCGGTCCAGCAGGTTGACGGCCATGTTGTAGGTGGGCCGGAACGCGGAGCGCAGCGGGTAGGTGCGGCGGGAGGCGAGGGAGGCGACGGCGTCCGCGTCGAAGCCGGGACCGGCGATGACGACCGCATGCCCCTCGACGTCGATGCCGCGCCGTCCCGCCCGACCCGTGAGCTGGGTGAACTCGCCCGGGGTGAGGTCGGCGTGCTCGACGCCGTTGTACTTCGAGAGCTTCTCGAGGACCACGCTGCGGGCGGGCATGTTGATCCCGAGCGCGAGGGTCTCGGTCGCGAAGACCGCCTTGATGAGGCCTGCGGCGAACAGCTCCTCGACCACGGACTTCAGCAGCGGGAGCATTCCGGCGTGGTGGGCCGCGTACCCGTTCTCCGCGGCGCGCCGGAACGCGGGGATCGCGAGCACGTCCTCGTCCTCGAAGGGGATGCGGGCCAGTCGCTCGTCGAGCACGGCGCGGATGCGGGAGCGCTCGGCGGGCGAGGTCAGGCGCACGTGGGCCATCGTGCACTGGCGGACGGCGCCGTCGCAGCCGGCGCGGGAGAAGATGAAGCAGATCGCGGGCAGCAGGCCGGCCTCGTCGAGGACGGCCAGGACGTCGGGTCGCCGCAGCGGCCTGCCCGGTGCGCGGGCGGAGCGCTCCTCGCCCCCGCCGTGCCGCGGGGCGCCGCCGCGCGGCCCGTCCTGCCGCGGTCCGTCGTCGCGGGGCCCGCGGCCGCGACGCCGGTGACGTCCCTGGGTGCCGCGCCGGCCGCGCGGATCGCGACCGCGGCCGCCGCCCTGCCGTGCCCCGCCGTGTCCGTCGTGCCCGCGTCCGCCGCGCCCTCCGGGCCCGTCCCCGATCCGCGCGGTGATCGAGCCGAGGCGCTCGAGGTCGGGGTTCACGCGGCGTTCGCCCCGGGCTCCGGGGCCCTGCGAGACGACGGCGCGGCCGGCGTCGTCGACGAACAGGTCCATGAGCTCATCGCCCACCAGCACGTGCTGCCACAGCGGGACGGGCCGGGCCTCGGACACGATCACGGCCGTGCTGCCGCGGACCTCGTCCAGCCAGGCCCCGAACTCCTCCGCGTTCGACACCGTCGCGGACAGGGACACGAGCTGCACCGTGGGCGGCAGCTGGATGATGACCTCTTCCCACACGGGTCCGCGCAGGCGGTCGGCGAGGTAGTGGACCTCGTCCATCACGACGAAGCCGAGGCCGTCGAGGGCGCTGGATCCCGCGTACAGCATGTTGCGCAGCACCTCGGTGGTCATCACCACGACGGGCGCCTCGGGCCGCACGGACACGTCGCCGGTGAGCAGGCCGACCTTCTCGGCCCCGAGCCACTCGACCAGCTCGCCGTGCTTCTGGTTCGACAGCGCCTTGATAGGCGCGGTGTAGAAGACCTTGCGCCCGCCGGCCAGCGCGAGCTGGACGGCGAACTCGCCCACGACGGTCTTGCCGGCCCCGGTGGGGGCGGCGACGAGCACGGAGCGTCCGTCCTGCAGGGCGGTGCAGGCCGTCACCTGGAACGGGTCGAGATCGAAGGCGAAGCGGTCCCGGAAGCGGTCGAGCTCGGTCCCCTGGATCCGCCTCTCGGCGCTCCAGGCCGCGTAGCGCTCCGAGGGGGAGGTCATGACGGCAGCTCACCGCCGTGCGCCGGGGAGTGCTGCAGGTCCATGAGGATGCGCACCGCCCCGGGGAGGATGCGCGCCCGCACCGGGAGCAGCGCGCGGGAGTCGCCGTCGGCGTAGGAGCGCAGCTCGCGGTCGTCGCGCACGCCGACGACCACCTCGCGCACCTCCCGCACGTCGAAGCCGTCGATGCTCGTGTGGGTGCCGCGGTAGACGCGCGGGAAGAAGCGGACCAGTCCGGCGCGTCCCAGACCGGTGAGGCTCACCAGGCTCAGGGCGCCGTCGTCGACCACGGCATCGGGCACCAGGCGCATGCCTCCGCCGAAAACCCCCGTGTTGGCGACCGTCAGCAGCGAGGCGTCGATCTCCTCGCGCGGGCCCCCGTCGACCTCGATCCAGTACGGGATGGGGGTGAAGCGGCGGATCTCCTGCATCACGGCGGCCGCATAGCGGGTCGGGCCTCGGTGGCCGGAGCGGTTACCGCGCGCGTTGACGAGGGCGTCGAAGCCGAGCGAGACGTTGCCGACGGCGATCGACCGCATCGGCGGGGCGTCGGGATCGGCGCTGGACAGCTCGATCGCGTCGATCGCGACCACGGGGCGCGAGAGCGCGCGCACGATGCCCTGGACGGACTCCTCGGCGGCGAGCACGGGGAGGCCGAGGGCGCGGGCGAAGTCGTTGCCGGAGCCCGCGGGGACGACGCCGAGACGCACGGGGGTCTGCGCGACCACCCCGGCGCCCAGGGAGATGGTGCCGTCGCCGCCGACGACGATGAGCGCGGTCAGCGTGTCGCGGACCTGGAGGGCGCGGGCGCGGGCGATCTCGGCGGTGGGCCCGGACACGTCGATGACCGAGAGCCCGGCCAGGCGCAGGAGGTGGGCGACCTGCCGGCCCACCCGGTGCGCGGCGCCGGAGGCGGCCGTCGGGTTCATGAGGAGACCCACCCGCAGGCGGGTCACCGCTCCCCCGCCTCGTCGATGGATTCGGGGGCGTCGATGGCCTCGACCTCGTCATCGATGACGCTGGCGCGATCGTCGTCGAGGTCATCGTCCTGGCGGGCGGCGACCCGCTTGTCGTGGACGATGCCGATGCCGACGGCGGCGAAGTAGAGGCCCACCATGGGCAGGGCCATGAAGATCATGGTGAAGGGGTCCGGCGTGGGGACCATCACCGCGGTGAAGGTGAAGCACACGAGCGTGACCCAGCGCCAGGCCTTGAGCATCGTCCGCCCCGGGAGGATGCCGATGAAGTTCAGGAGCACGAGCACGACCGGCAGCGTGAAGGCGATGCCGAAGGCGAGGACGGTGCGCACCAGCAGCGTGAGGTAGTCGCTGTAGCTGATGATCTGGTCGACGCCGTTGATCTGCGGCGTGAACTCCATGAGCAGCGGCACGGCCTTGTTCATCATGAAGTAGCCGGCGGTGCAGCCGATGAAGAACAGCGGGATGGCGGCGCCGAAGAAGCCCAGCGTGTAGCGGCGCTCGTTGCGGTGCAGGCCGGGGGTGATGAAGCGCCAGATCTGGAAGATCACCATCGGCGAGGCGAGGATGAGCCCGATGTACGCGGACATCGCCAGCTGCACGCTCAGGCCCTTGCCCACGCCGTCGAAGTTCAGCGTGGCGTTCAGGCCCAGGGCGCGCGCTTCCCGGAAGGGCTTCTGGAGGTAGTCGAAGACCGTCGGGTACAGGAACCAGCCGACGATCGACAGCACCAGGATCGTGACGGCGCACCACACGAGACGGTCGCGCAGCTCGGTGAGGTGCTCACCGAGCGACATCCGGCCCTCGGGGTCCTTGGGTCGGCGCTTCTTCTTCTCACGCGCCACGCGTCGCCTCCGCCTGTCTCATGCCGAGGGTCCGGACGCCTCGCGCCCGGACCCGTCACTGCTGGTCCGCCTGTCGCCGCTCAGTCGCGGCGGTAGGCCTCCTCGTCGCGCACGTGCACGCGATCGGCCTCGCGGTCGAGGTCGCGGGCGTCGTACTCGCGGTCCCGCGAGACGCTCTCGCGCTCGGAGGCGCGGCGGCCGTCGCGGTCGCGGTCGGAGCGGCGGGGACGGTCGTCCTCGACCTCGTCCTCCTCGGGCTTGGGGTCGCCGCGCAGCTCCTCGACCTCGCTCTTGAAGATGCGCATCGACTTGCCCAGGTTGCGCGCGAGGCTGGGCAGCTTGCCCGCCCCGAACAGCAGCAGCACGAGGACGACGAGAACAACGATGTGCCAGGGCTTGAGAGCACCCATGGGAAGTCCTTTCGACGGTGGCCGCACGAGGCGGTCCCAGCATGATCCCGCACCTGTCTGAGGGCCCACCGATGGCACCCGGCGCGGGACAGGCCTCAGCCTAGCGGCTCCGAGGCCCCGTGCCGTGCAGCGGCGTCCCGCGCGAGCTGTGCGATCTCGACCCGCAGGCCGTCGGGGACGAGGAGCTCCGCCGCACCGGCGGCCTCCATCACGGCGTCGACCAGCGCGGACCGCACCGGGCGCTCGATCCGGGCGAGCACGCCCTCGCCGTCCGGGAGGTCGCGGATCTCCGCGGCGTCGAAGGCCTCGGCGATCCACGCGGCGGCCGGTTCGAGACGCAGCCACGCCTCCGTCTCCGCCGTCCCGGCCTGGCTGCCGCGGGTCTCCCCCGTGAGATTCGGCGCCTCCTGCGGCACCGTCTCGGCTCCTGCCCCGGCACCGGCCTCGGGGTCGAGGATCTCGACGATGCGGTCGGTCCGGAACGTGCGCTCGGCGGCGGCCGAGCCGGCCGCAGACGCGGCGACATCGAGATCGACGGCGCGCAGGTAGGCGCGGCCCGTCGAGCTCTCGAGGCGCAGCGGACGCAGGCGGCGCACGCTCGTGCCGGGACGGTCGGGAGGCGAGTAGCGCATGGCCACGGGTTCCCCGGCCGCGAGGGCCTCCTGGATCCGGGCGACGATGCGGTCGACGCGCGATGCGCGCGGCGCCTCAGCATCCTCTGAGTCGGGAGCCGGAGCCGTCGACGCGCCGTGCTCGGCGTCGTCCTGGCCCTCCTGCCCGAGGGCGGCGCACAGCTTCGCGCGAGCGCTCGCGATCACGCCCTTCTCCTCCCCGCCGGCGCCGTCGAGGGCGGCGAGCCCGGCGAGCAGGGCCGTGACCTCGGGGGCGCTCAGGCGCAGGGGCCCCTGCAGGGCCTCGGCATTGCGCACGCGCACCCAGCCGTCCTCCCATTCGGCCTCGATCAGGTCCTGCCAGCCCGTCCCCAGGTCGCCGCAGACGAAGAGCACCTGGAGGTCGTCGATGAGCTGCTTCTCGGTGATCCCGAACTCGGCGGCCATGGCGGCGAGCTCCGCCTCGCCGCGATCGTGCACGTAGGCGGCCTCGGAGATGAGGCGGGAGAGGTGATCGGTGCTGGTGGAGGGGGTGCGGATCGCGGCGCGCGGTCGGACGGCGCCCTGCTCGACCTCGGCGGGGTCGACGGGGCGGGCGTGGCGTCGGGCGATGTGCGTGCAGATCGCGGCGATCTCCTCGCGCCAGGCGGTCGGCTGGGCGAGCGCCGCCCAGCGGGAGGCGCCGAGGACGTGGCGGCGGGCCTCGGCACGGGAGCAGCCGGGCAGCTCGATGCGCGGGGCGTCGACGGCGGCGCCCACGCGATCGCGCAGGATGAGCGCCTTGTACGGGGAGAGGTCCAGGACCGCGTCGGCGTTCTCGCTCGCGCCCGCGCCCGCGCCGTTCACGGCGCTCGCGAGGTCGAGATCCGCCGGAGGGGTGACGGTCGCGACCCCCTTGACGCGCGGATAGGACTCGATGCGGGAGGCCCGGAAGAGGCGGGGCGCCTCGCGGTCGAGATCGTGGCCCAGCACGTACCAGGCGCCGTCGTGGACGCCGACGATCCACGGCTCGACGCGCCGCTCCGTCGCCGCGCCGGAGGCCGCGCGGTAGCGGAACGTCACGGCGCGGCCGGCGCTCACGGCCTCGAGCAGCGGGGTGAGCACGGGGAGGGACTCGACCGCGCCCTGCGGGGTGCGGCGCACGAGGTCGGGATCGGCCTCCTGGCCCAGGCTGAGGAGCTTGGCGCGCACGCGCCGGGCGGGACCGCCCGCGCTCGCGTCGTCCCAAGCGCGGGAGGCGGCCAGCAGCACCGTGTACTCGGCAGGGGTGAGGTCCAGCGCCGCCAGCTCTCCGGTGCCGCGCGCGATGCGGTAGTGGACGATCGACTCGTCCCACGGGTCGGTCTCGGTGCGCAGGTCCAGGCCCAGGGCGCGGATCTCCGCCTTGTCGCGCTCGAACAGGCGCTCGGCGGCGTCCGCGCTCGCGGACTCGGCGTACTCGGGGATGACCCGGAACAGGGTCTCGCGCGTGACGCGGCGGCGCGAGCCGATCGTCATGATCACGTTGAGGAGGCGTTCGACGCCACGGGGAGCAGCCACGGTGCCAGCGTAACGAGGTGCGGGGCGCTGGCGGCGGCACGACCTGCACCTATCCGGAGAGGGGAGGGGATGCGCCAGCGCATACCCTGGGCCCCATGATGCGGTGGGAGCGCGGCACGGTCCGCGAGCAGACGGGAGCCTGGCCCGGGGTCGTGCGCGTGGACGTCGAGGTCGGCGCGTCGGAGATGATCCGGGCCCTCGCCTACACCGAGCTGACGGGAGCACCCCTGCCCGGCGAGACGGTGCTGCTGAACACGAACGCGCTGCGGCGGGGGCTGGGCACCGGCGGCGACGCCCTCGTGGTCGCACGCCCGGATGCCCTCGGAACGCCCCCGGACGCCGACGATGCCGATCCGGACCACGACGGCCACATGATGAAGGCCCGGTACACGCCGATGCAGGTGATGGTCGATGCCGTCGACGATCCCGCCTCCGAGCACTACGCGAGGATGCAGGCGGCCACGTCGCTGGAGGGCATGCCCGTCGTCGCCGCGGATCTGCACTCCGCGCTCCCGGCGATCGTCACGGGCATCCGCATGGACGCGCCCGCAGCCCGTATCGCCTACGTGCTGACCGACGGGGCGGCCCTGCCCGCCTGGTACTCCCGGACGGTGGCGACCCTGCGCGAGCACGGCCTCCTGGCCTCCTGCATCAGTGCGGGCCAGGCCTTCGGCGGGGATCTGGAGGCGGTGTCGATCCCCTCGGCCCTGCTCGCGGCGCGGCACGTGGTGGGCGCCGATGTCGCGATCGCGATCCAGGGTCCGGGGAACCTCGGGACGGGGACGGCCTGGGGGTTCTCGGGCGTCCAGGCCGCCGATGCGCTCCATGCCGCCAGCGTTCTGGGCGGGCGTCTCATCGGGGCCCTGCGCGTATCCGAGACGGATCCGCGCGAGCGCCACCGCGGGCTCTCCCACCACAGCGCGACGACGTACGGACGACTGCTGCATGTGCCGACGACGTTCACCCTGCCCGCGGGACCCGAGTCTGCAGGCGTCGGACAGGACGACCCGATCGACAGCGCATTTCATGCGTCAGTACGGGAACAGCTCATCACGTCGATCATCGATCCCGCCGCGGAGCGCGGCCTCGAGCACACGCTGGTCGAGACCGATCCGACGGGAGTCCACGCCGCCTTGTCCGCCCTGCCGGTCCGCCTGTCGACGATGGGCCGCGGCCTCGACGCGGACACGGCCGCATTCACCTATGCCGCGGCGGCAGGCCGTGCGGCGGCGCGAAACCTCTGAGACGCCCGAAGAGTCAGGCCCCCGCCTCGGTCGCCTCTCCGCGCGCCGCCACCAGCGCCGCCATCTGACGGGCCGCGGCGATCCCGCGGGCGCCGTCGGCGCGCTGGAAGGCCATCGTGGGCAGGGTGTCGCCGTCGGCCAGGTCCAGGTGCGCCCAGGCATCGCCCTCGGGGAAGGAGACCGCGACGATCTCGGCCCACTCGAGCTCCTGCTTGGAGATGAGATTGCGGACCTCGACGGTCTCGGGCCCGGCGACCACGCGCACCTGCGCCTCCCGCCAGCAGAACCAGAAGGTGCCCACCCCGAGCGCGATGAAGCCGACGCGATCGGCCAGCCCGAAGGTCGCCGGCACGATCACGGCGGCCAGCAGCATCGCCGCGAGGATCACCGCGCCGATGGCGAGACCGGCGACGCGCACCAAACGCGGGCGGAACACGATGGTCTCGTCCGGGCCCGGCACCTCGGCCGAGGACGTGGGCGGGGTCGCGCTCATGCTCAGATCCGGCAGGCCTGGATCGCGGTCACGAGGATCGCGCGGGCCCCGATCTCGTAGAGGTCGTCCATCACCTTGTTGGTGTCCTTCCGGGACACCATGGAGCGGACGGCGCACCAGTCGCGCCCGTGCAGCGGGGAGATGGTGGGCGACTCGAAGCCGGGTGTGACCTCGACGGCCTTCTCCACCAGGTCGGTGGGGATGTCGTAGTCCAGCAGCACGTACTCGCGGGCCACGAGCACGCCGCGCAGGCGGCGGATCATCACGCCGAGGGTGTGCGCGGTCGCCTCGTCGACCTCGAGGCCGGGACGGCTGAACAGCACGGCCTGGCTGGTCATGATCGGGTCGCCGAAGGTGGCCAGTCCCGCCTGGC
Organism: Brachybacterium nesterenkovii; assembly: GCF_900163655.1. Taxonomy (GTDB): domain Bacteria; phylum Actinomycetota; class Actinomycetes; order Actinomycetales; family Dermabacteraceae; genus Brachybacterium; species Brachybacterium nesterenkovii. The sequence continues at coordinate 27,829 of NZ_FWFG01000025.1, read as the reverse complement.
GCAGGGTCGAACCGGTCTCGACCACGTCCGCGATGACATCGGCGACGCCCAGGCGGATCGAGGACTCGACCGCCCCGTCGAGGTGGACGACGGAGGCGGTGATCCCCTGCTGGCGCAGGTGGTCCTCGACGAGGTTCTCGTAGCTGGTGGCGATGCGGGCGCCCTCGAGCTCGGCCACGCTGCGGGTCTGCTCGGCGGGGGCCGCGAAGCGGAACGTGGAGCGGGCGAAGCCGAGCTCCAGCAGCACGTCGGCCGCGGTGCGGGAATCGGCGAGCATGTCCTGGCCCGTGATGCCCACGTCCACGGTGCCCGAGCCGACGTACACGGCGATGTCCCGCGGGCGCAAAAAGAACAGCTCGACGGAGTTGGCCTCGTCGACGAGCACGAGCTCCTTGGCCGTCGAGCGCCGACGGTAGCCGGCCTCGTGGAGCAGCTCGGCGGCGGGCTCGGACAGGGCGCCCTTGTTGGGCACGGCGATGCGGAGCACGGGTCCTCCTGGGGACGGGAGAGCGGAATAGGCGGGGACGACGAGCGGGGCCGGCGCACGGGATCGCCGGTCGGGCTCAGAGCTTGGCGTAGACGTCCTCGAGGGAGATGCCCTTGGCGATCATCATGACCTGGACGTGGTAGAGCAGCTGCGAGATCTCCAGCGCGGCGTCGTCATGCGTCTCGTGCTCGCAGGCCATCCACACCTCGGCGGCCTCCTCGACGATCTTCTTGCCGATCCCGTGCACCCCGGTGTCGAGCTCGCGGACGGTGCCGGAGCCCTGTGGACGGGTGCGGGCGGTCTCCTGGAGCTGGGCGAACAGCGTCTCGAAATCCTTCACGCCCCCAGGGTATCGGGATGCGCACAGGGTCCACTCCCCCATCTCGGGGAAGCGGCCCCTGCGCGCGTCGGCGACGGGCGTGCGAAGGCGCCTCAGGCGCGGCCGCGGTGGATCGTCGGGTCGGGCATGACCGTCTCGATGCGCACGCGCTCGGCCTTCTGCCGTGAGTTCACGCGCCACCACACGAAGAACCCGGTGAGCGTGAAGGCGCCGTAGAACAGGTACATGAACGCGCTCGCGTAGTAGCCGGCGGCCACGAGCAGCGGGACGCCGACGATGTCGACGGCCACCCAGATCAGCCAGAACTCCACCCAGCCCTTGGCCATCCCGTAGGTGGCCAGGAGCGAGCCCATGAAGATCCAGGCGTCGGCCCACACGGGCTCGTACGAGCCCAGGGCGCGGAACAGCGGCGTCAGCAGGGCGGTGCCGCCGACGAGGCCGACGATCAGCAGGGCGCGCGTGCCCCAGGACGCCCAGACGGGCTCGACGGCGCTGCCGTCGGAGTTCTTCGCCTGCTTCCAGCGGTACCAGCCGTAGATGCTGGTGGCGATGAACATCACCTGGCGACCCGCCTGGCCCAGGAGGTTCACCGGGTTCGGGGTGCCGAAGACGGTCCCCAGGAACACCGTGAGCAGGAGCAGATTGCCGATGATGCCGACGGGCCAGGCCCAGACCTTGCGGCGCATGCCGCCGAAGGCGCTGAGGAGGCCGAAGACGTTGCCGATGACCTCGCGCCAGAGGATGAACTGTCCGCCCGCGAACTCGATCTTCGCGTCGAAGAGCCACTGCAGAATTCCCATCCGTCATGTCCTTTCCATATCCGGGAGCAGTGGCTCCGGGGGGAAAGGATCCGGCATGGGCATGCGGGCGCGCGCGAGGAAGCGCACGCCGCAGGCGGCATGCAGGACGTGCGCCTCTCATCCAGGCTGTGACTGTCGGTGCCGGAGTTCCACCGGCTCCACCGCACGGGTGCGGGTCGCGGACTATGACCGCCGGCTCGGATTTCCACCGACCCCGGAGCACGTCACTGATGTGACCGCGCCATCATAGGGCCTGCTCGGACGCGCGAGCGCGCGGCGCCCCGACGTGAGAAGGCAGGCCCCGCCGCGAGGCGAGGGCACGACTGACATACAGATACCCACACTGCTACCGTTGCATACAGACGCATACACGGCGCGGCAGGAGGCACGGCATGGTCAATCCGTTCACCCCGGGGTTCGGGCGCTCCCCCGCCATCCTCGCGGGCCGCTCCGCCGCCCTCTCGGACTTCGACGCCGCGCTCCGCGGCGAGCTGCCCGAGCAGCGCGCGATGCTCATCTCGGGCGCCCGCGGGATCGGCAAGACCGTGCTGCTCTCCGAGTTCGAGGCGAAGGCCCGCGACGCCGCCTGGTCGCTCCTGCCCCTGCACACGGGCTCCTCTTCCCTCAGCGATGAGCTGCGGGCCACCGCCGTCGCACGGTTGCGCGAGCTGGACCCCGACGCCGTCGCCTCGCACCTCACCGGAGCCGGGGCGTCAGGGTTCTCGGCCAGCCGCTCCGTCACCGACCGCTACGCCGGCCAGGACGAGCCCCTCGGCGATCTGCTCGACCGCCTGGCCGCTCTCGCCGCCCGGGACGGCCACGGCGTGATGATCGCCCTGGACGAGGTGCAGTCGGTCGACCGCGCGCAGCTGCATGAGGTCTCCCAGCACATCCAGGACCTCATGCGCCGCCACGGGCAGGTCGTGTTCGTCGCGGCCGGCATCCGCTCCGGCGTCTCCAAGCTCCTCGATCACGAGAAGACCACGTTCCTGCGTCGCGCGCACCGGCTCGAGCTCGGGCCCGTCGACATCGGCACCGCCGCCGAGGCGATCCGCATGACCGTGGCCGACACCGAGCGCTCGATCACCCCCGAGGCGGCCGTGCGGGCGGGAGAGATCTCCCAGGGCTATCCGTACCTGATCCAGCTGGCCGGCTCGAAGGCCTGGCGCGCGGCGGGCGATGCGCCGACCATCGAGCTCGAGGACGTCCAGGGCACCCGCGACGCCGTGGTCGCCGAGATGATCCGCAACGTCCACGGGCCCGCGCTGCGGGACCTGAGCCCGCGCAAGCGCGACTACCTCGAGGCGATGCTCGAGGACGAGGGGCCCTCGAACGTGGGCGACATCGCGCGGCGCCTCGGCGTGGATCCGCGCTACCAGTCGACGTATCGCGAGCGGCTCATCGAGGACGATCTGATCGAGCCCGCCTCCCGGGGCTACGTGCGCCTGAGCCTCCCCTACCTGCGGGAGGCGCTCGAGGAGCGACGGCTGGGGCGCGCCGCGACGGACCTCGACAGCGGGCTGGACCGCACACGCACCCGGCCCGTCACCGACATCGCCCCGTCTCGGGCGCGCGGCCAGGAGACGCGTCGCAGCCGGTGAGGGGGCCGGCTCAGGCCCCGCAGGCGTGGGCCGCGGCGAGCTCGCGCAGCGCCGTGATCTCCGCGGCCGCATCGTCGGCGGAGTAGATCGCCGAGCCCGCGACGAACACGTCGGCGCCCGCCTCCGCGGCCAGCGCGATGGTCTCGCGCTTGATGCCGCCGTCCACCTGGATCGACAGCTCGAGGTTCGCGGCGCTGATGGCCTGCCGGGTGCGGCGGATCTTCGGCAGCATCGACTCGAGGAAGCTCTGGCCGCCGAAGCCGGGCTCGACGGTCATCACCAGGACCATGTCGAACTCGCCGAGGATGTCCAGCAGCGGCTCGACGGGGGTCGCCGGGCGCAGGCCCACCCCCACCTTCACCCCGGCCCGGCGCAGCTCGCGCGCCAGGCGCACGGGCGCGTTCGCGGCCTCGAGGTGGAAGGTCACAGACTCCGCTCCCGCCTCCGCGTAGGCCAGGGCCTCCCGGTCGGCGTTCTCGATCATGAGGTGCGCGTCCAGCGGGATCGGGCTGCGGCGCGCCATCTGCTCGACCATCGAAGGGCCGAACGTCAGGTTGGGCACGAAGTGGCCGTCCATGACGTCGATGTGGGCGCGGTCGGCGCCGGCGATGCGGTCCAGCTCCTCGCCGATCCGCATGAAGTCGCTGTTGAGGACACTGGGGTTGATCGCGGGGGTGCTCATCGGGCGGTCTCCTTCTCGGACGTGCCAGCTGCGGCGGGTCGCTTGCGCAGCAGGGCCAGGAACATGGCGTCGGTGCCGTGGACGTGGGGCCACAGCTGCACGGTGGGCCCCTCCCCCAGCTCGGTGTCGCGGGCCTCGGGCAGGAGCCCGGCGCGGACCGCGTCGCGCGCATCCAGCAGCTCGACGTCGTCGCGGCGGCGCATCACGTCCCGCACCACCAGGAGGGTCTCGGCCATGTGCGGGGAGCAGGTCACGTAGGCGACGACGCCGCCGTCGACGGTCGCGTCGAGGGCCGAGCCGAGCAGCTCGCGCTGGAGCACGCCCAGGTGGCCGATATCGCCGGGACTGCGCCGCCAGCGGGACTCAGGGCGCCGGCGCAGGGCGCCGAGGCCCGAGCAGGGGACGTCGGCGAGGACCCGGGAGAACGTCGCGGGCATGACGGCGCCGATCGTGCGCCCGTCGGCGGTGCGGGTCTCGATCTCGGCCCCGGCGTCGACGAGCGTCGCGACGGCGCGCTGGACCAGCTCGGTGCGGTGTGGCTGGACCTCGACGGCCAGCAGCTCCGCGTCGTGGTCGACGGTGAGGCCGCCCAGCAGGGCGGTCTTGCCGCCCGGGCCCGAGCACAGATCGAGCCAGCGCCCGGTCTCGGCCTCCACCAGCTCGTCGGCGCCCATCCCGAGCGCGAGCGCCATGAGCTGGGAGCCCTCGTCCTGGACGGCCGCGCGCCCCTCCTTGACGGGGTCGATGCCGCCCGGATCGCCCGAGGGCCAGGAGGCGGCGAACAGGGAGAGCTTCCCGCGGGAGGCACCGGTGTCGATGAGCTCCTCGAGGTCCGTGAGGCCCGGGCGCATCACGAGCGAGACGGACGGCGGGTCGTTCTGGGCGGCGAGCAGCGCGTCGAGCTCGGAGCGGTCGCGGCCGTGGGCGGCCAGGGCGTCGCGCAGGGCGCGCACCACCCACTCGGGATGGGAGTGGACGATCGCGAGGTGGCCGACCTCATCGGTCTCACGGGACGGGGCCACCTGCTCGAGCCACTGCTCGCGGGTGCGCTCGCCGATGCGGCGCAGCACCGCATTGACGAAGGAGGCGGCACCGGCGCCGGCGACCTTCCGGGCCAGACCCACGGTCTCGCTCGTCGCGGCGTGGGCGGCGACCTCCATGTCCAGCAGCTGGTAGGCGCCCAGGCGGAGGATGTCGAGGACGGCGGGCTCGACCTTCTCGAGCGGGCGGTCGACGCAGGCCTGGATGATCGCGTCGAGGCGGCCCTGGGCGCGCAGGGTCCCGTAGAACAGGCCGGTGGTGAAAGCGGCGTCGCGCCCATGCATGCGGTGGCGCCGCAGGATCTTGGGCAGCACCAGGTTCGCGTAGGCGTCGTCCTCGGCGACGGCCCGCATGGCCTCGTACGCCGCGAGGCGCGTGGGGGTCGCGGTGCGGGCGCGCTCGGCCGGGCGGGCCTCGGACCAGCCGCGGCGCGGACCGCCTTCGCCGCGGGCGCCGGAGCGCTGACGGCCGTGCTCGTCGCGGCCGCCCTGGCGGCGGTCGCCCGAACGGCTCTCGCCGCTGCGACGGGGGCGCTGCTCATCGCGGGGGGTCATCGGGTCTCCTCGGTCTCGTCGCTGAAGCGCTCATCGGGGTCGAGCGCCGCGCCGCGGGCCCAGTCGGCCGCGCGCATCGCCTTCTTGCCTGCGGGGGCGACGGTGCCGAGGGCCAGCGGCGTCGTCCCCGTGCCGACGAACAGAGCCTTCTTGGTCGCATGCAGCGCACCGGGGGCGAGGTCCCGGTCCTCGGGGGCGGGCCGGTCCTCCACGCCGAGCACCTTGAAGCGCTCGCCATGCAGGAGCGTCCAGGCTCCGGGGTGCGGGCTCATCCCGCGGATGTGGGCGCTCACGCGCTCGGCCGGGAGGCTCCAGTCGATGCGGGCCTCCGCGGTGGAGAGCTTGGCCGCATGGGTCGCACCGTCCGAGGGCTGGGGCGTGAAGGTCGCGGTGCCGTCCTCGATCGCGTCGAGGGCGCGCACCAGCAGCTCGGCGCCCTGGACCGCGAGGCGATCCAGCAGCTCGCCCGCCGTCTCGGTCGTGCCGATGGGCGTGGACTCCTGGAGCACGACGTCCCCGGTATCGAGGCCCTCGTCGAGGCGGAACGCGGTCAGGCCGGCCTCCGCGTCGCCCGCGAGGACGGAGCGCTGGGCGGGGGCGGCGCCGCGCCAGCGCGGCAGCGTCGAGAAGTGCAGGTTGATCCAGCCGTGGGTCGGGATCGCGAGCGCGGCCGGGGGCACGAGCGCGCCGTAGGCGACGACGGGCGCGGCATCGGGCGCCAGCTCGCGCAGCCGCTCCAGCAGCGCGGGATCGCGCAGCGTCGTCGGGGTGAGGACCGGCACGCCCGCCTCCTCGGCGACGACGCGCACGGGGCTCGGCGTCAGGCGGCGGCCGCGGCCGGTCGGGGCATCGGGGCGGGTGAGCACGGCGACCACCTCGTGGCGGCTGGCGAGCAGCGCGCGCAGGGACGGGACGGCGGCCTCGGGGGTTCCGGCGAAGATCAGACGCATGGTGCACCCATCGTAGTCGGGCGTCTGCTCAGAACACGTCGGGCGGGTCGACGCGCATGCGCAGGCGCCCCGTGGCCTTGCGGGCGCTGCGGGAGGCGACCGCGGCGCGCAGGGCGGCCAGCAGCTCCTTCGAGCGCGCCGCCTCGATGCGGACGACGGCGCGTGCGGCGATGCGGTCGCCGTCGGGCACGTCGTCGACCGGCCCGAACACCTGCGTGCCGTCGGGCAGCTCCGCATCGGCGAGGAAGGCCCGCACGGCCTCGCGGTCCCCCGTGACCTCGGCGACCTTGGCGAAGGGCGGCAGGTCGAGGGCGCGGCGGTCGGCGAGCACGCGGTCGAGGAAGGCGCGGGAGCGGTGGGCCACGAGGTCCCGGATCGCGGGCAGCGTCGCGGTGCCGACCACCAGCACCTCGCCCCTGGCGTCCGCGGGCCGTACGAGCGCGATCGCGTTGTCCCAGCGCCGCACGGCCTCGGTGTCCGCGTCGTAGGCGGCGCGGGCGAGCATCGCGTCGGCGTCCAGCAGCAGCGCGGCCGCGTATCCGCCGGCGGGCACGGGCTCGGCGCCGGGGGTCGCGACGACGATCGCGCCGTCGGGCACATCGTCGTCGGCGACCGGGCCGTGGGCGCCGCCCGCGACGCGGAACGGGGCGTCGGGGAAGGCGCGCCGCAGCTCCTCCGCGGTGCGGGAGGAGCCGACGACGACGGCACGGACCTGCGTGCGGTCGCACTCGGGGCAGCGGTAGCCGTCCTCGCGGCGACCGCAGACGCGGCAGACGAGGGGGCCGGTGCGCCCGGCGAGCGACAGCGGCGCCGCGCAGGTGGGGCACGTGCAGCGGGTGCCGCAGAAGGAGCAGGAGACGGCCGGGACGTAGCCCGAGCGCGGGACCTGGACGAGCACGGGGCCGCGGGCGATGCCCGTGCGGATCACGCGCATCGCCTCGCTGGGCAGGCGCGAGCGGCCCGAGGCGCCCTCGCGCTCGCGCAGGAAGTCGTCCATGGCACGGATGTGCGGGCGCACTGAGGTGATCGGCGCCGGGGCCGGCTCGAGCATGCGCAGGTAGCCGTGATCGGCCAGGGCGGTCTCGACGACCGAGCGCGCATGCGAGAGCAGGAGCAGGGCCGCGCGCTCCTCGGCGCTGCGGCACTGCAGGATCGTCAGCGCATGCGGGTAGGGCGCTCGGGGTTCGATGAGCAGGTCGTCGGCCTCGTCCCACAGGATCATCAGCGCGAGGTCGCGGACCGGCGCGAAGGCGGCCGAGCGGGTGCCGACCACTACACGCGAGGCACCGCGCAGGATCCGCAGGAACGCGCGGTAGCGCTTCTCGGGGCCGTCGGCGCTGCCGAGGACCTCATGGTCGATGCCGCGCTGCGCGAGCGCGGCGGAGATCCGCTGGACGTCGCGCTGATCGGGGGCGACGAGCAGGGCGCCTCGGTCCGGGTCGAGGGCCTCGATCGCGTCCGCGGCCATGGTCGTCCAGAAGTGGGCGGGCTCGAGGACGAGGCCGGCGCGGGGAACCGGGCCGTCGGCGGCGCCGGCCCGCGCCAGCAGGGCGGGCAGGCCGATGTACCGGGCCAGGCGCTCGTCCCGCGCGGACGCCGGATCCGGAGCGGGCTCGGCCGACTCGGGGGCGCCCCGCTCGGCATCAGCCTCGTCCCCGACCGACGCGCGCGCCGCCACAGACTCATCAACAGCGGAGTCATCGGCCGAGGCCTCTGACTGTTCGACCCCTTCCGCCGCCTCGGCCTCCTTCGCGGCCGCGGCCCGATCGGCCTTCTCGGCGCGGGCGTGCCGCGGCGGCAGGGCCAGGCGCAGGACGTCCCCGACGGTCCCGGCGCAGCGCTCGGCGACGTCCGCGCAGACGCGCAGCATGGCCGGGGAGATCACCACGTCCTCGGAGACCAGGCGGCGCAGCGGCGCGAGCGGCCGGTCGGTCGTCGGCAGTGCCCGCCGCGCCAGGACCACGCCGTCCATCTCCTGCCCGGCGAAGCGCACCTTGACCCGCATGCCCGGCCCCGCGGCGGCGGTCTCGGCCGTCACCGCGTACTCGAAGGGACGGTCCAGATGGGGCAGGGGACCGATCAGCCGCACCTCGGCGACCGGGTCCGTCGGGGCGAGCGGGAAGCCCGCGGTGGTGCGGAACGGGCGCTCGCCCGCGCCGCCCGGCGCGCCGGCTTGCGCGCCAGCGCCGCCGGGATCGGCGCCGTCCGGGGACGCGGCAGGGCCCGGAGGCGCCTCGAAGAGGCCCTCCTGGCCCTGTGCGGTCATGCTGGGAGCAGACGGGTGCGGCTCAGCGACGGCGGACGTCGACGAGGTCGCACACGAAGATGAGGGACTCCCCCGGGGCGATGACCGGCGGGGCACCGTGGTCGCCGTAGGCCATATGCGCGGGGATCTCGAGGCGGCGACGGCCGCCGACCTTCATGCCCTGGACGCCCTGGTCCCAGCCGGCGATGACCTGGCCGACGCCCAGCTGGAAGCGCAGCGGCTCGCCGCGGTTCCACGAGGCGTCGAACTCCTCGCCGCTGGAGTGGGAGACGCCGACGTAGTGGACGTCGACGACATCGCCGCGCCCGGCCTCCTCGCCGTCGCCGACGACCTCGTCGACGATCACGAGCTCGGTGGGCGCGGCGCCCTCGGGCATGTCGATCTCGGGCTTGGTGCGGTCCATGGGGACTCCTCCGGTGGTGGTGGACGTGGGGGTGATGCGGATGCTGCGGGTCAGGCGGCGGGGGCCTTGACGGCGCCCAGGATATCGGCGACGAAGATCAGGGTCTCGCCCGCGAGCTCGCTCTGCGACTGCCCGGCCTCGCCGTACGCCTCCGCGGGCGGGATGACCAGCAGGACCTGGCTGCCCACCGTCTTCCCCGTCAGCGGCACGTCCCAGCCCTGGATCACCTGGTTCTGCCCGAGGGTGAAGGAGAACGGCTCGCCGCGGTCCCAGGACGAGTCGAACTGGCTGCCGTCGGACAGCTTCCACCCGGTGTAGTGCATGGCGAGGGTGTCGCCCTCGGCGGTCTGCTCGCCCTCGCCCTGGATCGTCACCGTCGCGACGGTGGTCGACGGCGCCGGGGTGGTGGGCGTCCCGGACAGCTGCGGCGCCCCGTTCTCGGCGAGGGTGAACTGCGGCTGATCGGCCGGGGTCGGCTGCGGGGTCCCCGTGGCGCGGGGCAGGGCCTTGGAGACGATGTCCGAGACCTGCACGACCTGGTACGACTTCCCCTGGGAATCCGTGACCTGGCCCAGCATCGCGATGCGGGAGCCGACCGTCGCCGTGGTCAGGAAGGACACGGCCTCCTGGCCGTTGGACTCCACCGACACCGCGAGGAACTCCGCCGGCGCGCCCTGCCAGGAGGACTGCAGGACCTCTCCGCTGGTCGCATCGATGTAGGCCGTGTGCATCCCCAGCGCGTCGCCCTCGGCGATGGCCTCGCCGTCCCCCGGAGTGATGATCTTCGCCTCCGGTGCCGAGAACGACAGCGGTGCGTCGAAGGTGACCGTCGGCTCCGCGCCGAACGCCCCCTTCACGGTCACTGTGTCGAGGACTCCTCCCCCGCTCGCACCGCCGTCGGATGCGGCGCCGTCCGACGCGCCGGAGGCGCCCGAGGTGTCGTCGGCGCCGCAGGCGGCGAGGCCCGCCGCCCCGGCGGCGGCGAGGACGGAGGCGAGCAGGGTACGACGTCGCATGGAGATGCGCCTTTCTGTGGTCGATGCCGGGCCAGCCTACGGACCGTCCCTGACGGACGAGCAGTGCGGGTCGCGCAGCGCGGGCTGAGCAGTGCGGGCGGAGCCGCCCGGGGTCAGGCGCCGGCGGCGCGGATCTCGGCCAGCAGGCGCTCGACCGCCGCGTTCTCGGTCTCGAAGGGGTCGAGGATCTGCACCGGCATCGCACCCTGGCGCGAGAGCCGCAGCGTGGTCCAGTCGACGACGTGGTCCACGCCCGCCTCCTGGGCGGCCGTGACCACCTGGCCGCGCAGATGGGCGCGGGTGGTGGTCGGGGCGGTCGTGCGCGCGGCCTCGATCCGCTCCTCGGGCAGGATGCTCGGCGCCTGCCCTCGGCGCTGCAGCGCGAAGAACAGCCCCGCACCGCGGTCGATGTCGTGGTAGGCCATCTCGAGGCGCTGGATCTGCGGGGAGTCGAGAGCCAGACCGTGGCGCTGCGCGGCCCCCGTCAGGAGGCGCTCCTTGATGGCCCAGTCGAGATGCGTGGCCGCCCACGAGCGGTCGCCGGTCTCCACCGCGTCGAGCGCGCGGTCCCAGGTCTCGAGCACTTCCGCGTCGGCGTCGTCGGCCACGCGCTCGACCTGGGCGCGGAAGCGCCGCTGGATCTCCAGCGCGGTCAGCGTCCGGCCGTCCTCGAGGGCGACGGGCGCCTGCCCCGTCAGGTCCCGGGAGACCGCGCGGATCGCCGTGATCGGATCCTGCAGGCGCAGGTCGTCCAGGCTGCGGCCGGACTCGATGAGCCGCAGCACGAGGTCGGTGGTCGCGAAGCGCAGATGCGTGGAGACCTCAGACATCGTCGAATCGCCGACGATCACGTGCAGGCGGCGGAAACGGGTCGGATCCCCGTGGGGCTCATCGCGCGTGTTGATGATCGGGCGCGTGCGGGTGGTGGCCGAGGACACGGCCTCCCACATCTGGTCGCTGCGGCGCGAGAACACGAAGCGCGCCGCGCCGCCCTCCTCGGTGACGACGCCGCCGGAGCCGGTGATGATCTGCCGCGTCACGAGGAAAGGCAGCAGGTGCTGGGGCAGGCGGGTGAACTCGCCGCGGCGGTCCACCAGGTAGTTCTCGTGGCTGCCGAAGGAGTTGCCGGCGGAGTCCTCGTTGTTCTTGATGAGGTGGATCCGGGCGTCCTCGCCGCGCTCGCGGAAGGCGACGTTCGCCTGGTCGACGAGGTCGGCGAGCACGCGCTCGCCCGCCCGGTCCTGGGCCACGAGGTCCCACCAGTCGTCGCACTCGGCGGTCGCGTATTCGGGGTGGCTGCCCACGTCCAGGTACAGTCGCGCGGCGTTGCGCAGGAAGACGTTCGAGGAGCGCCCCATCGCGACGACGGGGCGGAACAGCTCCCGGGCGGCGGCCTCCGGCTCGAGGGCGCGCGAGCCGTCGGCCCGCACGCACACGAGGCCGAGCTCGGTCTCCAGTCCTCCGACGCGGCGCCTCATCGGCTCACTCGCCGCCCTTCTGCACGAAGGAGCGAACGAAGGTCTCCGCGTTGGTCTCCAGGACGGCGTCGATCTCGTCGAGGAGATCGTCGCTGCCCTGCACGGAGGCGAAGGTCTGGCCGCCCTGGGCGGTGGGGTCCTCGGCGCTGTCGTCCTCGCCGTGGCCGGGGCCGGTGACGAACTGCTGGGTCATGTCGGGTCCTCCTCAGGGGACGGGGTGGTCGGTGCGGGTCGGTGGCGGTCGGGCGGTCAGAGCCGGCGGAGCGCCGCGAGGACGTCCTCCGGGTCCGCGTGCGGGTCGATGCCGCGCTCGGCGCACCACGGCGCGCTGCCGATCGCGGGGTCGGCCAGGCGGATGCGGGCCCCGCCGTTCTCGCCGGCGAGGGTGATGACGTCCCAGCCGGCGGAGTCGACGTGGGCGGGATGGGCGCCGATGAGGGCGCCCCGCAGGTGGGCGCGGGTCGAGCGCGGCGGCGCGGTGACGGCCTCGGCCGCCTCGGCCTCGGTCACGAGCGTGCGGACGCGCCCCGCCGCCCGCAGCTTCGCGTACAGGCTGCGCTCGGGCCGCAGGTCCGCGAACTGCAGGTCGATCATCTGCAGGCGCGGATCGGCCCAGTCCAGGCCGTGGCGAGCGCGGTAGGTCTCCAGCAGGGACAGCTTGGCGGCCCACTCGACGCGGTCGGCGGCCAGCGCCGGGTCGCGCTCGAGGAGGTCCAGCAGCTCGAGCCACTGACCGATGACGTCGGCGGTCTCCGCATCGGACATGTCGGCGACGGCGGCGATCGCCTCGGCGTGCGCGCGCTGGATCTGCAGGGCCGTCAGCTGCTCCCCGTCGCGGGTGGGGACCGTGGCCCGCAGCGTCGGATCGTGGCTGATCGCGTGGACCGCGGCGACGGGATCGGCCAGCTCGATCCGCGGCAGGATCTCCTCCCCGGTCCGGTGCTCGGCCTCGAGCGCCGCGAGCACGAGGCTGGTCATGCCGAGCTTGAGGTAGGTGGCGCTCTCCAGCTGGGTGGCGTCGCCGATGATCACGTGCAGGCGCCGGTGCAGCCGGGCGTCCGCATGCGGCTCATCGCGGGAGTTCACGATGGGCCGGTTCAGCGTGGTCTCGAGGCCGACGACGTTCTCGAAGAAGTCGGCGCGCGAGGAGATCTGGAAGCCGGGCTCCTGGCCGTGGGTCCCCCGGCCCACGCGGCCGCTGCCGGTGATGACGCAGCGGGACGCGAAGAACGGGACGAGGGCCTCGACGACGCGGTCGAAGGGGATGTCGCGGGCGAGCAGGTAGTTCTCGTGGGTGCCGTAGCTCGCGCCCTTGGAGTCGGTGTTGTTCTTGTACAGCACCACCGAGGGGACGCCGTCGACGGCATCGAGGCGGCGCATCGCCTCCTGCGCCACGAGCTCCCCGGCGCGGTCGACCAGCACGCCCTCGCGCGCGGTCATCACCTCGGGAGAGGAGTACTCGGGATGGGCGTGGTCGACGTACCAGCGGGCGCCGTTGCTCAGCACCGCGTTGCCGATCGAGCGGCGCACGGCCCACTCCAGGATCGCGGCGTCGTCCCCCTCGGGGGCGCGCTCGGAGGCCTGGACGGGCGCGTCGGCGTCGACGCTGGGGACGTCGAGCATCGGCACGTGGGCATCACGGACCTCGTCGGTCAGCTGCGAGGGGTGCGCCGCGGCGCGGGTGATCTCGAAGCCGCGAGCATCCCGCAGCGGCGTCTCGTCGCCGTAGTCCCAGCGGACGCGGCGGCCGCGGCGCGCGGGGTCCTCGTCGAGCAGGGCGACGGAGGCGACCGTCAGGTGGCTGAGCATGATCGCCGAGGAGGCGCCGCCCTGCATGCGCTGGCGGGCGTCGGCGTGCAGCACCCCGAACTCGGTCTCGATGCCCATCGGGCGCCGGGTGGTCACGCCGGCCGTCATCGCAGCATCCGTCATCGCAGCATCCCCTCCTGGTCGTGCTGGTCATGCGTGGTCGTCGTCGCGAGGCCCTCGGGGCCCTGCAGGCCGCGCAGGGGCGTGACCTGCTCGACCCGGCGTCCGCGGCGCCCGGAGATGCGGGCCCAGTCATCGGGGTGGGCGCCCGAGGGGAGGTCCTCGTTCTCCGCGGACTCGGCGGCGATGGCCGCGAGGACGTGTTCGCGGGAGATCCCCGGCACGCCCGTGGCGAGGAAATCCTTGACCGCGTTCTTCTTGGCGCGGTCGACGATGTTGCGCAGCGAGGCGCCGGAGACGAAGTCCCGCAGGTGCAGGGTCTCGCTGGATCCGTCGGAGTAGTCCAGGCGCACGAACTCGGTCGACGGCCCCTCGGCGTACAGGGTGTCCACGGCGAGGTCGAGCAGGGCCTCGCGGTCCTCGCGCAGCGGTACCTCGCCGTCGAGATGGATCGCGAGGATCTCCCGCGCGGCCTGTGCATCGGGGCGGCGGATGCGGATCTTCACGTCCAGGCGCCCGGGGCGCAGGATCGCGGGGTCGATCATGTCCTCGCGGTTGGAGGCGCCGATAACGATCACGTTCTCGAGCGACTCGACGCCGTCGATCTCCGCGAGCAGCTGCGGGACGATCGTCGTCTCGACGTCGCTCGAGACGCCCGTCCCGCGGGTGCGGAACAGGGACTCCATCTCGTCGAAGAACACGACGACGGGGCTGCCGGCGCTCGCCCGCTCCCGGGCCCGCTCGAACACGAGGCGGATCGAGCGCTCGGTCTCGCCCACGTACTTGTTCAGCAGCTCTGGGCCCTTGACGTTGAGGAAGAACGCATCGCGCAGGGCGTCGTCCGCGTCGATGCCGCGCGCCTCCGCCGAGCGCAGGGCGAGCTCGTGGGCGACCGCCTTGGCGATCATCGTCTTGCCGCATCCGGGCGGGCCGTACAGCAGCACTCCCTTGGGGGGCCGCAGCCCGTACTCGCGGTAGAGGTCCTGGTGGAGGAAGGGCAGCTCGACGGCGTCGCGGATGGTCTCGATCTGGTCGGCGAGGCCGCCGATCTGCGCGAAGGACGTGTCGGGCACCTGCTCGAGGACGAGGTCGGTGATCTCCGCGCGCTCGACCTGCTCGAGGACCAGCTGGGCCTTGAGGTCGACGAGCACGTGATCGCCGGCGTGCAGCGGGACGTCGGCCAGGGCCCCGGAGCGGCGCAGCACGCGCTGGTCATCGGTGGTCACCTGCACCAGCACGCGGGCATCGGGCAGGTCCTCGAGGACGGTCACCAGGCTCCCGGCGTCCTGGCGCGGGGCGGGCTCGACCACGATGAGGGACTCGTTCAGGCGCAGCTCGTCGCCGGGCGCCAGCGCCTCGAGGTCGAGGTCGGCGCTCGTGGCCAGGCGCAGGCGGCGCCCGTTGTGGAGCACGTCCACCGTGGTGCCCTCGGCACGGCGCAGGAACGTCGCGTACGAGTTGGGCGGATCGCCGATGCGCTCGAGATCCGACTTCATCTGCACGATCTGCGCCCGGGCCGCGCGCAGGCTCGTGACCAGGCGGTCGTTCTGGGCCGCGAGCTTCTCGAGCTCGGTGGCCATGTCCTGGTAGGTCTTCACGCCTCTCCTTCCCGCCGCCGGTGAGGGCGGCTGCGGGGCCTCAGCGGTCCCGGCCCTGGCGGATGTCCCGCAGCGCGCGCTTGATCTTGCGGGGCGCGACGCCGCGCTCGCCGAGGTCGTCCGCGGTCCACGTCGTCTCCGAGCCGCCGAAGCCGTCGTTGTCGGGATGGCTGAGCTCGGCGGCGTCCTGCGAGCCGGGCGCCGGGCGTCGCACCCGGCGCAGGGCCTCGACGCCGTGGGCGGTGCGGCGCGCCGTCAGCAGGAAGCCGGTGTGGGCGTTCATGCGGTGCTCCGGGCGCACGGCCAGGCCCTCGAGGTGCCAGGGCCGCACGAAGGACTCCCAGGCGTAGGGCTCGGTGAACTCGCCGTGGTCGCGCAGTGCCTCCGCGGTGCGCGAGAGCTGGGTGACGGTCGCGACGTAGGCGAGGAACACGCCGCCGGAGACCAGCGCGGTCGCGGCGGCGTCGACGCACTCCCACGGGGCGAGCATGTCGAGCACGACGCGGTCGGCGCAGGGCCCGTCGGCGGCGAGCTCGAGCGCGCGCTCCTGGAAGTCGCCGATCGACAGGGTCCACGCCGGGTGGGGAGCGCCGAAATAGGTCTCGACGTTCTCGCGCGCGACGCCCGCGAAGTCCTCGCGGCGCTCGATCGAGTGGACGGATCCCTCGGGTCCGACCGCGCGCAGCAGGGCGGTGGTCAGGCCGCCGGAGCCGACGCCGGCCTCGAGCACGCGGGCCCCGGGGAAGATGTCCCCCCACATGAGGATCTGCGCGGAGTCCTTGGGGTAGATGATCGCGGCGCCGCGCGGCATCGACAGCATGTAGTCGCTGTAGAGCGGGCGCAGCGCCTGGTAGGCGGTGCCGTGGGAGTCCTCGACCACGGTGCCGTCCTCGGCGCCGATGAGATCGTCGTGGCGCAGCACGCCGCGGTGGCTGTGGAACTGCCCGCCCTCCTTGAGGGTGATCGTGTGCAGGCGGTTCTTGGCGTCGGCCAGCTGGACCTTGTCCCCCGCGATGAAGGGACCGGTGCGGTCCAGGCGGGGCCCTGCGGCATCGCCGCGGGCGACGGCGGCGTCCTCGAGGAGGCCGTCCGGGCGGGCCGCGGGCAGGTCGGGGGTCTGGTCGGTCATGCGCTCAAGTCTAGGTGCGGGACCGGCGGCCCCGTTCAGGCGGTCCGCGGGCGGGACGAGAGGCGCAGGGCGGAGGCGAGGTCGGCGGCCTCGAGCAGGCCGACGGGGGCACCGGCCGCATCGACCAGCACGCAGACAGCGTCCGGGCGGGCGCTCAGCAGCGCCGCGGCCTGCTCGCCGTCCGCGTCGACGCGCAGGGTGACGAGGGGGCCGAGAGGCAGGCTGACCGCGCTGAGCGGAGTGCTGGCGCGCAGCGCCGCCGGGACCGCCGCGCAGGCCCCCGGATCGGGGCGGTGGGCCGTGCCGCCCTCGCCCACGACGATGACCGCGGCCTCGCCGCGACCGGCCAGATGATCGAGGGCCGGGTCGAGCATCGATACGGGCTCGTCCGCCCGCAGGAGGCGGACGGGGCGCGCCAGGCGCGCGGGCTCGAGGCGGCGCGCCCGGTGCCGGGCCGTCGCCCCGCGCAGCGCCGAGGTCGCCCCCTGCCAGAGGGTGCCCGCGATGAGGAGGGCCCAGATGAGCAGCAGCGCGTCGAGGCCGTCGGCCCCGCGGAGCATCCGCAGCAGCGGCACGGCGATGATCACGATCGCGATCGCGCGCCCGATCCACGCGGTCGCGATGGTGCCGAGCGAGCGGTCGCGCAGGACCGCTCCCAGCAGCGCCTCGACCGCGCGTCCGCCGTCCATCGGCAGCCCCGGCAGCAGGTTGAAGACGGCCAGTCCCAGGTTGAGCGTGGCGATGTAGAAGCAGCAGGCCGCGAGGGCGGGGTGCTGGGCGGCGTCCGGGGCGAGCGCACGGGCCGCGAGCGCGATGAGGGCGTTGGTCGCCGGGCCCACGAGGGAGATGACGATCGAGGGGACGGTGGCCGCGCTGCGCGCCCGGTACTGGGTGTGCCCGCCCCACAGCGTGAGCGCGATGTGGTCGACCTGGCCCCCGAAGGCCCGGGCGGCGAGGGCGTGAGCGACCTCGTGCAGCAGCACCGAGGCGATGACGGACAGCCCGATCGCGAGCGCGAGCAGCACGGCGCCGGTCCCGGATGCGGCCCCGCTCGCGACCAGGTTCGGATGGACCAGGACGGCCAGGAGCACGACGGTCAGCAGTGTCCCGCCCGAGACCCGCACCGGGGGCAGCAGGCCGCGTCGGGCAGGGGCAGGGCTCATGTCCGCGGAGAGTACCCTGAGCGGGATGACGAAGCCCGAGAACCCCTCCGTCGGCGCCCCCCAGCGCGTGCGGCGCCGGATCGCCGTGGCCGCGTTCGGCGGCTGGAACGACGCGGGCGAAGCCGCCACCGGCGCCGTCGAGCACCTGCTGCACGCCTGGCCGCACCGCCGTCTGCGGACCGTCTCCTCCGAGGACTACGTCGACTTCCAGGTCAACCGTCCCGAGCTCGTCATCGACGACCACGGGCGCCGCGCGCTCACCTGGCCCGACACGACCATCGATCTGGTCTCGCCCCCGAGCGGCCCCGAGATCGTGCTGATCAGCGGCCCCGAGCCGTCGATCCGCTGGCGCGCCTTCAGCGCCGAGATACTCGCGGTGCTCTCGGACGCGGGCGTCGGGACGCTGGTGACGCTCGGCTCGATGCTGGCCGACGCCCCGCACTCCCGGCCCCTCCCCGTGTCCGTGAGCGTGCAGGAGACGCCGTACGAGCCGGCGCCGCCGAACTCCTACGAGGGGCCCGTCGGGATCCCCTCGGTGCTGGGACAGGCCGCGGTCGAGGCCGGCCTCCGCCTCGTCTCCGCGTGGGTGCAGGTGCCCCACTACGTGTCCCAGAACCCGTCGCCGAAGGCCGTGCTCGCACTCGTGCGCGCTGTGCAGGAGCAGCTCACGGCCGTCGTGCCCCTCCACGATCTCGAGGAGGAGGCCGCGGCGTGGCAGCGCGGCGTCGATGAGCTGGCGCGCACGGATCCGGACGTGGCCGACTACGTGGCCCAGCTGGAGCGCGCCCAGGACGCCGCCGAGCTCCCGGCGGCCACGGGCGACGCGATCGCCGAGGAGTTCGAGCGCTTCCTGCGGCGGCGCCGCGACGAGGACTGAGGGCTCACCGCCACCCGCCTCGCGTCGCGGGAGCGCCGCGGGGGCGCGTGCTCAGGCGCGCAGCGCGATCCCGAAGAGGGCGTCGACGGCCGCCGCCACGTCATCGGGGGCCTCGCCGCCGCTGCTCTGCGCGGTGACGCCATCGGTCGACGGGGACTCGCCCGCCGCCCAGGCGTCCAGCACCGCGAGGGCACGGGGCGTGTCGAGGTCGTCCGCCAGGGCGGCGCGCAGGGCGGCGACGACGGCGGCGTCGCGGGGACGCTCCGCGAGGGTCGCGCGGTAAGCGGCGAGGCGGTCGCGGGCGGTCGAGAGCTCGGCGTCGGTCCACTCCCAGTCGCTGCGGTAGTGATGGGCCATGAGCACCAGGCGCACGGCCATCGGGTCCTCGCCGGCGGCCACCAGGCGCGAGACGAACACGAGGTTGCCCAGCGACTTGCTCATCTTCACGCCCTGGTAGGCCACCATCCCGACGTGCGGGTAGCAGGCGGCGAAGCCCTCGCCGAGCGCCGCCGCATGCGAGGCGCTCATGTCGTGGTGCGGGAAGATCAGGTCGCGCCCGCCGGTCTGGACGTCGAAGGGCAGGCCCAGGGCGCCCTCGGAGATCGTCACGCACTCCACGTGCCAGCCGGGCCGGCCCGCACCGACGACGTCGGCCTCCCAGGAGGGCTCGCCGTCACGGGCGGCGCGCCACAGCAGCGGGTCGAAGGGGTCGCGCTTGCCGGGTCGCTCGGGGTCGCCGCCCCGGTCCGCGAAGACCTCCATCATCTGCTCGCGGGTCCAGCCGCTGACCTCGCCGAGGGTGCCGTCCGCGGAGAGGTCGAGGTACCAGTCGTCCCCCTCAGCGTCGTCCGTGGGCACCTGGTAGGCGCGGCCGCGGTCGACGATGCGGGTGACGGTGGAGATGATCCGCTCCATCGCCTCGGACACCGACTCGTACGTCTCCGGGGCGATGATCCGCAGCGCCGCCATATCGCCGGCGAACAGGGCAGACTGGTCGGCGGCGAGCTCGCGCCAGTCGACGCCGTCGCGGTCCGCGCGCTCGAGCAGCGGATCGTCGACGTCGGTGACGTTCTGGGCGACGCTCGCCTCGATCCCGGCGTCGAGGAAGGCGCGGCGCATCAGGTCCGCCGCGTGGTAGGTCGCGGCGTGCCCCAGGTGCGTCGAGTCGTACGGGGTGATGCCGCAGACGTAGATGCGGGCACGGCCCTCCTCGAGCGGCACGATCTCGCGCACCGCGCCCGCGCGCGTGTCGTGCAGGCGCGGCAGGCGCCCGGAGGCGGGGAGGGGGGCGATGGTCGGGGACGTCCAGCTCTTCACGCCGCGATCATATGCGGGGCCGCTGACCGTCGAAGCGGCGCGGCGACGCCGTCGGGGCGCATCCGGCCCTGCCGACGCCTCGGGTCCTCCCCACGCTCGGTCCGCCGCACGCGCCTGGTCCTGCCCGGACGCACGACGGGCCCCGTCCGCGCTCGGCGAACGGAACCCGTCACGGATCGGGCAGGAGCGCCGGGGCTGTCAGGCCTCGTCGTCCGTGTCGTCGTCCTCGTCGTCGAAGTCCTCATCGAGGTCGTCATCGTCGTCGAGGTCGTCGAAATCCTCGAAGTCGTCGTCATCGTCCTCGTCGTCCTCGTCGTCCTCGAGGTCCTCCCCGTCGAACACGATGAGCGGGGTGGCCACGTCGTAGGCGTCGAAGAGCGCGTCGTCGTAGGCGTCGAAGGCGGTGGTCAGCTGGTCGGTGGCGGCGTCCAGGGCGGGGTCGTCATCGCCACGCGAGGCGGCGGCCGCCTCGTAGTGGCGCTCGAGGGCGGCGATCAGAGCGGCGAGGGCTTGGCGCGGATCCGTGTTCATGGTGGGAACCTACCGCGTCCGGGCGCACAATGGACACCTTCTTCCCGCCCCCAGGACAGGAGACGCCGCACATGCCCCTCGCACGACCGCCCCGGCCCGCCCAGGTCCAGCATCTCGTCGCCCCCGTCGGGGTCCGCGACCTGCCGGTCGAGAAGGGCCGCAGGCCCGAGGACTACGAGTTCCAGATCATGACGATCCCCCGCCGAGAGTCGATCGCGTCGGTGCGCCAGGAGCTCACCGACCGCGCCGAGTACGGGCGGTGGGAGCTGGCCCGCACGCGGATCTTCCTGGGCGGCGACAAGAAGGTGTGGCTGCGCCGCCGCATCACCCGTGTGGTCTCGACGCTGCACGGGCCGATCGACGCCTGACGCCCCGCCTCCCTGCAGCGCCTCTACACGTGCCTGTCCACAGTCCGTGACGGCCACGACCCCGCGCCGGACCGCATCTGCTTCAATCGCGGCGTGACCGCCCTCCCGTCCCTCGCCGTCGGTGCGCTCGCCGTGGCCTACCTGCCGCTGGCGCTCGCGCTGTCGATCACGGACGTCCGAGAGCACCGCCTGCCCAATCGCCTGGTCGCGGCCCTGACCGCCGCCGTCGGCCTGGTCCTCCTGGCGACCGCGGCGACGGTCCCCGCGGCGCGGTCGCTGTGCCTCGGGGCGCTCGCGCTCGCCCTCCTCGTCGGGCTCCTCGGCATCGCCGTGGCCCTGCTGGCACCGGATCTGCTGGGCATGGGCGACGCGAAGACGGCGCCGGCCGTGGCGGCGGTCGCCTGCGCGCTGGGCTGGGAAGTACTGCTAGGGGCGCTCCTGGGGTGCGTGCTGCTGGGCGGCGCGGTGGCCGCGGCCGTGATGATCCGCAGCCGCAGCGCACGGACCCGCATGGCCTACGGTCCCGTCCTGCTCTCCTCTCCCCTGCTGGGCCTGCTGCTCGCCCCCGTCGTCCGCGCGGCGCTGGGCGTCTGACAGCACCGCCGCGCCCCTCGGCTGCGATCAGCGCAGGCCCTCGCCGGATCGGCTCGCGCGAGGGAGCGGCAGGCGGCACACTATGACTGACAGCACACAGGGGGTCCCGCTGCGCCGCCCGGCGCCGCCCAGCCGGTTCCGTCCGCACCGCGGAAGAGCCGCGTCCCGCTCATCCTCGGCGGCTCCTGCGGCTGCCTCGTGATCGCCGCGCTCGGCCTGCTGGTCCTGGCGCTGATCCTCGGCGTCATGGGCTTCATCCACCTGCCCTTCGGACTGGGCGGCCACGGCGAGGTCGTCCAGCCCCCGCCGAGCACGAGCAGCAGCGCCCCGGCGACCACCGACCCGATGAGCACCGACCCGGTGACCGCCGGCCCCGCTCCGACCACGACGGATCCCGCCCCCACGACGCCCGCGGTCTCGCCCGAGGACGACGCCGCCGCGCGCCAGCGCTATCTCGAGTACTTCCAGGCGCTCGCCGCGGGTGACCCGAACGCGGTGTGCACCTTCTACGCGGACCCGATCGCCGACGCCCCCATCACGATCGATGCCGGGTGGACCCAGGACTGCGTGAACGGCACGCAGGACTCGCTGGACACCGCCGATATGGACCAGCTGCGCTCCAATGTCGACGCCATGACCGTGGACTCGTTCCTCACCGCGCCGCGGGACGACGGCTCGATCGACATCGGCATCGCGGACCTCTCGGACCCCCAGCGCATGATCAAGTGCAGCGACGGCCAGTGGTACCTCGAACGCCCCTGATCCGATGCGGCCCCGTGCCCGTGCCCGTGATCGGGCGGTCGGGTGCGCCGTCCGCCTCCTGGCCGTTCGCCGTGTCACACCCGCCACCGGACCGTGTCCGCCACCCGCGCGGTGCTCGCGGGGGTAGCGTGACGGCGTGATCGAACAGGCCGCTCCCGCCCCCGACCAGCCCGAGATCGACGCCGCAGCCTCTCCCGGCGGCCCCGACGGCCCGGGCTCCGCGCCCGGCGCAGCCGCCGCACGGCCCCTCGGCTTCGACCGCCAGCGGTACATCGACCTGCAGTCCCGCCACATCCAGGAGCGGCGCGAGCAGATCGGCGGCAAGCTCTATCTGGAGATGGGCGGCAAGCTGTTCGACGATCTGCACGCCTCCCGCGTTCTGCCCGGCTTCACCCCGGACAACAAGATCGCGATGCTCGAGCGCCTGCGCGACGAGCTCGAGATCCTCATCTGCATCAACGCCAAGGACCTCGAGCGGCACAAGGTCCGCGCCGACCTCGGGATCTCCTATGAGGACGACGTCCTGCGCCTGGTCGACGTGTTCCGCGAGCGCGGCTTCCTCGTCGAGCACGTGGTGCTCACCCAGCTCGTGGAGTCCAATCACCTGGCTCTCGCCTTCCGCGACCGACTCGAGCGCCTGGGGCTGAAGGTCGCCTGCCACGGGGTGATCCCCGGGTATCCGCACGACATCGACCGGATCGTCTCCGAGCAGGGCCTCGGCGCCAACGACTGGTCCGAGACGAGCCGGGACCTGATCGTCGTCACCGCGCCCGGCCCGGGGTCCGGCAAGCTGGCGACCTGCCTGTCGCAGATCTACCACGACCACCGGCGCGGGATCCCGGCCGGCTACGCGAAATTCGAGACGTTCCCGATCTGGGACCTGCCGCTCGAGCACCCCGTGAACCTCGCCTACGAAGCCGCGACCGCGGATCTGGATGACGTGAACCTCATCGACCCGTACCACCTCGCGGCGTACGGCCAGCAGGTGACCAGCTACAACCGCGACGTCGAGGTCTTCCCGCTGCTGACGACCATGCTCGAGCGCCTCACGGGGGCCTCGCCGTACCGCTCCCCCACCGACATGGGCGTGAACATGGCCGGGCGCGGGATCATCGACGATGCCGTGTGCCGCGAGGCCGCCCGCCAGGAGATCATCCGCCGCTACTGCAAGGCGCGCATGGACGAGCGCATCCACGACCTCGACGAGACCATCTCGCAGCGGGTCGCGATCGTCATGTCCAAGGCGGGCTGCCGCCTCGAGGACCGCTCCGTCGTGGCGCCGGCGCTTGCGGTGGAGGCCGCGACCGAGCAGCCCGGGTCGGCGCTCGAGCTGGCCGACGGCACGATTGTCACCGGCAAGACGTCGCCCCTGCTGGGGTGCTCCGCGGCGATGCTGCTCAACGCGCTCAAGCACCTCGCCGGGATCGAGGGCTCGGTGCATCTGCTCTCGCCGGAGTCGATCGAGCCGATCCAGACGCTCAAGACCCGCTACCTGGGCTCGCGCAATCCGCGCCTTCACACCGACGAGGTGCTCATCGCCCTGTCGGTGTCCGCGGCGACCGACGAGAACGCCCGGCGAGCCGTGGCGCAGCTGCCGAGCCTGCGGGGCTGCGACGCGCACACGACGACGATCCTGGGCACCGTGGACGAGGGGATCTTCCGTCAGCTGGGGATGCAGGTGACCTCCGAGCCGCGCTTCCAGCGCAAGGCGCTGTACCGCAAGCGCTGAGCCGAGAGGGGGCATCGAGGGTGAGCGCACGCGTCGCGCTGCTGCGCGGGATCAACGTCGGAAAGGCCAAGCGGGTGCCGATGGCGGAGCTGCGTGCCCTGGCCGGATCGCTCGGGTTCGCCGACGCCAGGACGCATCTGCAGTCCGGGAACCTCGTCTATACCTCGGGCGCGACGGCCGGGGAGGATCGGGACCGCTTCGCCACGGCGCTCGAGGAGCGCTTCGGCTTCGCGATCGACGTCGTGATCGTCGACGGGGCGCGCCTCGCCGAGGTCCTCGCGGTGCACCCCTTCGCCGACGGCGATCCGAAGCGCGTGCACGTGGGCTACGGCTCGGGGCCCCTGCCGGAGTCGCTCGTGAACGATCTGAGGGCGCTGGCCCGGGAGGGCGAGCGCTTCGCCGTCGACGGTGACGGCGATGTGCTGTTCGCCGACTTCACCCAGGGCGTCCACGACTCGCGCGCGGCGACGGCGCTCCCCCGCCTCGTGCGCCCGGGCTTCATCACGCTGCGCAACCTCGCGACGGTGCGGGCGGTCGCGGACATGGTCGGATGACGGCCCGCTTCAGGTGACGTCCGGCGCGGGCCGAGGTCGCGAAAACGCACCTGATCGCCGCGCGAGACACGCGAAACGCACCGCCACGGCGGCTCGTTTCGTGTGTTTCGCCGTAGGGCGCCCGCGACGGCGGGCCGGGCAGGGCATGTTCCGGGGCCGCCGCCGTCCCGCTGCGCTTCACCGCCGATCACCCCTTGACCCTGCGGATCGAGATCGTCAACCTGACGGGCCGGCCGAGCACGAACCGCGCCATGGCGGCCCCGTCCACCTCCTGGGGGACGATCGGCGACCAGGGCTTCGACTCCACGACCGGGACGCACACCTACCTCTGGACGTTCTCCGGAGACATCCCCGCCTACGGGACCGGGGACAACGAGGCCGACATGTGGCTGCATTGGCAGGACGGGCTCGACCCGTTCAACCCCCGCCTCACCGACGAGGTGCGCGTGACGCCGCTGACCTCGAACACGACGCTGCCGCCGACGCTCGCCTCGATCGCGCTCGCGTCGGGCCAGGCTCGCCTGTGCCAGGGCTACTACGACGCCAAGGTCGCGCAGTTCAACCAGGTGGCCAAGCCCATCACGTTCTCCGCGGACGGCTCCACGAACAGCGGATCGGCCGATCGCTACGGGGACCAGACCGTGGCCCTCGACGAGCTCGTCCGCTCGAGCGTGATCGGCGACTTCCGGCCGGCTGGCGCCGGCGACGGCATCTACTGACGCCGGGCACTGCGTCGTCCCCTTCGCGCCGCGTACCGACACCGGCCGGTCCGCCACTGCCGCGGGCTTCGGAGACGACGCGACCCGCCGCGAGCAGAGCGCTCGGGCGGGTCGCATCGTCACGCGAGCGGGGCCCAGATCAGATGAGCCCGTACTCCTCCAGGAGCTCGCCCACCTCGCCCTTGTCGAGGCGACCCAGGATGCGCTTGCGCAGCGCGGCGGGGCCGGGGACGTTTATCTTCTTCCCGTCGCGCATGCGGGTCGTCGCGTCCAGCAGGTCGCGCACGTCGTACGTGCTGCCCCAGGTCTCCGGCACGCCGCGCTCGACGTCCGTGAGCTGGTAGACGGCCTCCATGCCGGTGCGCACGGAGTACTCGGTGGTGAAGATGGTGTCCCGGCCGGTCTCCGCGAACTGTCCCAGGAACGCGAAGTTTTTGGCGCCCTCCGGGACCACGAGCGGACGGTCCCCCGCGTGGCGCGGCAGGAAGAAGCTCGTGACGTACGGCATCATCACCGGCACGCACTTGGCGCCGGCGGCCGCGAGCTCCTCGATCTCGTCCTCGGGCACGCCCATCTGGTAGAGCCACTCCTGGGTGATCTCCTCACCGGTGCACTCGGACATCGTCTTCTTGACGTAAGCGCCGGGGGTGTCCACGAACAGGCCGTAGACCCACACGACGATCTGGTCCTTCGGCTGCTTCTTGAAGTGCGGCTGGCGGTTGACCGTCCAGCTCATCAGCCACGGCGAGTCCTCGGCGGTGACGATGCCGCCGGTGACCACCCGGCCGCTGAACGGATTGCGCTGGCAGATCTTCTCGATGTAGGCGGGGATGCGCTCGTCCAGGGTGGTGACGGTGGCGGACTCCCACTTGGTCTTGTCGATCGAGGAGCAGAACACCTCGGGACGGCCGAAGGACGGATCCTTCTTCGCGAGCCGCTTCCAGAACTCCCAGGCGGGAGCGGGACCCGTGTTCAGGCGGGCCGGGGTGGCGTGGTCGCCCTCGTCGGAGTTGTCGACGAGCGACCCGATGGTCATGAGCACCAGGTCGTGCTCGCCGAGCTCGATGTCCTCCTCGGCTCCCTCGCGCACGGTGTGCACGGTGGTCGCACGGATGGTGCCGCCGCGGTGGGCGAAGTCCACGTCCGTCACCTCGGTCGAGGGCTGGAAGACCACGCCCTGGTCTCCGAGGTACTTCATGAGCGGCAGCACGAACGACTCGTACTGGTTGTACTTGCTGAACTTCAGGGCGCTGAAATCCGGAAGACCGCCGATGTGGTGGACGAAGCGGTGCAGGTACAGCTTGAACTCCAGCGCGCTGTGCCACTCCTCGAAGGCGAACATCGTGCGCCAGTACATCCAGAACGGCGAGTCCAGGAACTCGCGCCCCATCACCTCGTCGATCCGCTTGCCCTCCATCTCCTCCCGCGTGGCGAGGAAGACGCGCAACAGGTCCTTCTGCGCCTTCTTCGGCAGGTCGAACCGGCCTTCGTGACCGGCATCCCGCCCCTGCTCCACCGTGGCGCGTCGCAGCGAATAGTTCGGATCGTCCTTGTTGAGCCAGTAGAACTCGTCGAGCACCGAGGCGCCCTCGATCTCGAGCGAGGGGACCGAGCGCATCATGTCCCACAGGCATTCCATATGGTTCTCCAGCTCGCGGCCGCCGCGGATCACGAACCCCTTCTCGGGGACGTCGAGCCCGTCGAGCGCGCCGCCCGCGATGGCGCTCTTCTCCAGGATCGTCACGTTCTTGCCCGGGACGCCCGCGTCCCGCACGAGGAAGACCGCGGCCGCGAGGCCCGCGAGGCCGCCGCCGACGATCCAGGCGTGCATGCTCTCGGCGTGCTCGGCCGGTCGGGGTCGCGCGAACGCCTCGTAGTTGCCTGCTGTGTGCTGCATGACTGCTCCTCTCCTCCGACATGCTCGGGACGGCTCGTCGTGAGCCGGCCCGCCGGGTTCTCTGACCCTGCCACATACATGAGTCTACTCATTTTTGAGCGGACTACAATGTCCGTCATGGACATGAGCTCGCACCAGGAGCTGGCGTCGGTCGGACCCGAGAGCTCACGACGCGCACGGAGGACGCGATGAGAGAGCAGGCGCAGACGCGCTCGCCGAGCACGGGCCATGGCCCGTCGGAATCCTCGCTCTCATCGAGCTCCCCACCCCGAGGGCGGCGCGAGAGAGCCAAGGCGGACAAGCGCGCCCGGATCCTCGCGGCCGCCCGGGAGCTGTTCCGCGACCGGGGGTACGAGGGCACATCCATGAGCGAGGTCGCGCGGAGGGCCGACGTCGCGGCGGGCACCGTGTTCCAGTACGCGGCCACGAAGACCGAGCTGCTGATGATGGTCACGGCATCGCTGTGGCCAACGCTCGCCGTCGCCGGCGAGGGAGATCGGACGGAGACGGCCGGATCCGCTGAGGACACCGGGAGCGGCGAGAGGATCCTCGGGCTCATCGACCCGTTCCTCGACGTGGTGCGGAGCTACCCGGAGCAGACGACGTGGGTGGCTCGCGAGATCCTCTTCGGCGACCAGGGGCCGCACCGTGCGGAGGTGCTGGCCCGGGTCGAGGAACTGGAGACGACGATCGCGGGGCACCTGGCGCAGGCACCTCGCCCGGGGGGCGACGATGAGCACGCGCTGGCGGCGCATCCGACAGCGATGCTCGGTGCGCGACTGCTCGTGACCGGCGTCCTCGCCGAGGTCAACCGCGCCCGTCAGGGCCGCACCCAGGCGGGCGAGCTCACGGACCGGGTCCGACGCATCGTCGCGCTCGTGCACCACGGGGTCGAGGACGGGGCCTGACCCTTGTTCGTGGACACGCTGATTCCAGCATTGGCTGGGGAAGCGAGATCATGAACCATGGCCAGAAAGAACTACTCCGAGGAGTTCCGCCGGCAGGCGGTCGACCTGTATGAGTCGACTCCGGGAGCGACGCTCC
>NZ_FWFG01000076.1 GCF_900163655.1 Brachybacterium nesterenkovii | reverse complement strand
CGGGCTCTTCACCGTTGCGGTGGGGAGTGAGGGGTTCGGCGGGTTGAGCGGCGGGTAGGGGTCGGGGTCCCTGAGGATCAGGAGCGACCAAGCTGCCCGATTCGTTCTCGAGGACCTCGACGTGTCTCACGCTACGGGGTGCGCCGACGCGCGCACGACCACCGTTCCCTGCGCTCGCTGCGATCTTCTGTTCGGGCTCGATGGCGTTCGAGTCGAGCGGGTTGATCGCGACCCGATCACCATGCGGGTGACGGTCTCGACGCCCTGGCAGCTGGCGGGCTGCCCGGACTGCGGGGTCGTCGCGCTCAGCCGCGGCCGGCGGGTGCGGGTGCTGCGCGACGTGCCGCACGGCGACGTTCGGGTCCAGATCGTCTGGCGGCAACGACGTTGGCGCTGCGGCGAGGTCGAGTGCCCGCGGGGGACGTTCGCCGAGCAGGTCCCGACCCTGGTCGCCGCTCGCGGCGTCCTGACCCGCCGCGCGGTGTGGTGGGCGGTCGGGCAGCTGCGCCGCGAGCACGCCACGATCGCTGGGCTCGCCCGCCGGTTGGGGGTCGGCTGGGCGACGCTGTGGCGCGCGGTCAAGCCCGAGCTCGAATGTCTGGCCGGTGACCCGACCAGGTTCGCCGGTGTGACGTCCCTGGGGGTCGATGAGCACATCTGGCACCACGGTGACGTGCGTGAGCGCGGCCCGAAGGAGTTGACCGGGATGGTCGACCTGACCCGTGACCAGGCCGGACGCGTGCACGCCCGGCTCCTGGACTTGGTGCCCGGCCGCTCGAAGAAGGCCTACACCGACTGGCTGCTCGACCGCGGCGTCGACTTCCGCGCGCGGATCGAGGTCGCTGCCCTGGACCCGTTCGGTGGCTACAAGTCCGCGATCGACGCCGAGCTCGCCGACGCCACCGCCGTCCTGGACGCGTTCCACGTCGTCAAGCTCGGCACGCAGGTCGTCGACGAGGTACGCCGCCGAGTCCAGCAGGACACCACCGGGCACCGCGGCCGCAAGGGCGACCCCCTGTTCGGAATCCAGACCATCCTGCGCGCCGGCGCCGAGAACCTCACCGACCGCCAGCTCGCCCGCCTCG
>NZ_FWFG01000018.1 GCF_900163655.1 Brachybacterium nesterenkovii | reverse complement strand
GGGTGGGACGGGGGAGCCGGGCCCAGGGGCGCCCGATACGCTGAGCCCATCATGACGACCCCCGCGCAGACCTCCCGCCTGGCCGCCTGGCCCACCCCGATCTGGACGCCGCGCGCCGTCGTCGTCGACTGCGACGGCGTGCTCGTGGACACCGAGGCCGAATGGGTGGGCGTGCAGGACTCCTACCTCGCCTCCCACGGCGCGGCGCTGGACGCCGCGACCCGCCGCGAGCTCACGGGGCGCAGCGCCGAGACGGTGATCCGCACCATCGCCGAGGTCCTCGACGCCGACCCCCAGCGCGTGGCCGAGGACCTCATCGCCCTCCACCGCGCCGACCTCGGCCGCGGGGTCCGGCTGCTCCCCGGCGTCGAGGAGGCCGTGCGGGCGATCGCCGCGCGCGTGCCCGTGGCCGTCGCCTCGAACTCGCCGCGCGATCTGCTCGACCAGAAGCTCGCCGCGATGCCCTTCGGGGACGTCTTCGACGCGAGCGTGGCCATCGAGGACGCCCCCGCCCCCAAGCCCGCGCCCGACATGTACCTCGTCGGGGCGCGCCTGCTGGGCGCCGATCCCGCCGACGTCCTCGCCTTCGAGGACTCCGAGACCGGTGCGCAGGCCGCGGCCGGGGCGGGCCTGGCGCTGATCGCCGTGCCGTCGCTCGCGGGCCAGCACCCCGTCGCCGACGTCACCCTCGCCTCCCTGGAGGACGCCGACCTCCGCGCCTGGATCGAGACCTGGGAGATCACCCGATGAGCCGGTTCACCGACGCCTTCGGCACCTGGACCCCTGAGGCCGTCGTCTTCGACTGCGACGGCCTGCTGCTGGACACCGAGAGCGTCTGGGAGCACACCCAGACCCAGATCCTCGAGCGGTACGGCGCGACGCTCGCCCCCGAGGCCGCCGAGGCGATGGTGGGCTCCACCCTCGAGGTCGCCGCCGAGCACATCGCCCGCGCCGCCGACCGCCCGTACGAGGATGTCCTCGCGGCCGTCCGCGAGCAGTTCCTGGTGAACCTCGCCGACGAGCTGCACCCGCTGCCGGGCGCCGAGGCCGTCGTCCGCGCCGCCGCCGCGCGCGTCCCGATCGCCTGCGCCTCCAACTCCTGGCACGACGCACTCGTCGACAAGCTCACCCGCACCGGCCTCCTCGAGCACTTCACGCGCCTGGAGTCCACCGATACCGTCGAGCACGGCAAGCCCGCCCCGGACATGTACGTCCAGGCCGCCCGGGGGCTCGGCGCCGAGCCCTCCCGCGCCCTCGCCCTCGAGGACTCCGCGACCGGCGCCCGCGCCGCGCTCGCCGGCGGCCTGCGCCTGCTGACGGTCACGGACGCGGGCGACGCCGTGCCCACCGGCGACCTGCGCCTGACCACGCTCGACGACCCCGAGCTGCTCGCCTGGATCGGGACCTGGGGCGCCTGAGGCCCGTCCCGCGGACCGTCGTCCGATGACCGCTCCCGGGGCGCGCACGGGCCGACCTGGCACACTGGAGCCCATGACCTCTGCACCCCACGACGTCCGCGTGCGGGCGAGCGACCTGCGCGGCCGCGCCTGGCTGAACACCGGCGGCGTCGACCTGACCCTCGAGGATCTGCGCGGGAAGATCGTCGTCCTCGACTTCTGGACGTTCTGCTGCGTCAACTGCCTCCACGTGCTCGAGGAGCTGCGGCCCGTCGAGGAGAAGTGGGCCGACGAGGTCGTCGTCGTGGGCGTCCACAGCCCCAAGTTCGAGTTCGAGAAGGACCCCGACGCGCTCGCCGCGAACGTCCAGCGCTACGAGGTCACCCACCCCGTGCTCGACGATCCCGAGCTGCGCACCTGGTCCGAGTACGGCGTCAAGGCCTGGCCCACGCTCGTCGTCCTCGACGCCCACGGCCGCATCGCCGGCTCGATGTCGGGGGAGGGGCACGCCGACAACCTCGACGCGCTCATCGGCCGTCTCGTCGCCGAGAGCGAGGCCGACGGCTCCCTGCGCCGCGGGCCGGCGCCCACCGTGCTGGAGGACCGCGTCCCCCAGCCGCTGCGCTTCCCCTCGAAGATCGCGGCGCTGCCCGACGGCCGCGTGATCGTCTCGGACACCGGCCAGCACCGCCTCGTGGTCCTCGAGGCCGACGGCGCGAGCGTCGACGAGATCATCGGGACCGGCACCCGCGGGCACGCCGACGGCGAGGGCCCCGAGGCGCAGTTCGCCGAGCCCAACGGCATCGTCGTCCTGCCCGAGGACGTCGCCCAGGCCACCGGCATCGATCTGGTCGTCGCCGACACCGCGGGCAACCGCCTGCGCGGCGTGGCGCTCGGTCGCGACCGCCTCCTGCGCTCCCGCACCGCCACGACCGTCACCACGCTCGCCGGGACGGGGAAGCAGTGGATGCAGGGCGAGGCCCTGCCCGTCGGCCAGGGCGATCCGCTGTCCTTCTCGCTGTCGACGCCGTGGGACCTGACCTGGTCCGATGAGCTCGCCGCCGTCGTGATCACGATGGCCGGGATCCACCAGATGTGGCTCTACGACCCGGCCGGGCAGACCCTCGCGGTCCTCGCCGGCACCACCAACGAGGGCCTCGTCGACGGCGCCCTCGTGCGCTCGTGGTGGGCCCAGCCCTCCGGCGCCGACCAGCTGCCCGACGGCCGCATCGTCGTCGCCGACTCCGAGACCTCCGCCGTGCGCGTCATCGACCCGCACGCCCTGACGGTCCGCACCCTCGTGGGCGAGGGCCTGTTCGACTTCGGGCACGTCGACGGGCCCGTCGAGACCGCACGCCTGCAGCACCCGCTGGGCGTCACCGCCCTTCCCGACGGCCGCATCGCGATCGCCGACACCTACAACGGGGCGATCCGCCTGCTCGATCCGACCGCCGACACCGTCGTGACGGTCGCGACGGACCTCGCCGAGCCGTCCGACGCGATCGTCGTCGACCCGATCGACGGGGTCGACCAGCTGCTCGTCGTCGAGTCCGGCGCTCACCGCCTCACCTTCGTGCCCATCGCCCGGGCCGCCGAGCGCCACGTGGACCTCGGCGCACAGCGCTCCGAGCGTCCCGCGACCGCGATCGCCGCCGGGCCGCTGACCGTCCGCGTCCTGTTCACGCCCCCGCCCGGGCAGAAGATGGACGACTCGCTGGGCCCGTCGACCCAGGTGAGCATCTCCGCGACCCCGGCTGCGATGATCGTCTCCGGCGGCGGCACGAGCGCCGACATGGAGCGCACGCTCGAGCTCGACCCCGCGTACACCGAGGGCGTGCTACACGTGAGCGCCCGCGCCGCCTCCTGCGACGCGGATCCGGACGTGGAGTTCCCCGCCTGCCACATGCACCAGCAGGACTGGGGCGTGCCCGTCCGGGTCTCCGGGCACGGCACCGACCGCCTCGATCTCGCCCTGCTGGGCTGACGCCGCCCGACCGCATTTCCGCGACCCACTCGCCGATCGGCACGAGGAGACCTCTTCCGTGGACCTCATCACGAGCTTCCCCCTGGGCGACGACATTGCCTGGACCCTGCTGGCGACCGCGCTGATCGGCGTGGTCGCGATCGTCCTCGGGGCGGTGATGCCCCGCCGGGCCCGGCGCGACGAGGACTCGCCCGAGCTCGACGAGGAGGTGGGTCAGCGCCTGGGCTCGCTGCTGTCGGCGTCCGCGGCCACCGCGCTGTCGATCGGCGTCCCCGCCCTCCTGCTGCTCCTGCTCGTGCCGGGCTCGATGGACATGCGCCTGATCCGCTCGGGGATGATGCTCGCTGGCCTGCTGGTGGGCGCCGTCTCCTCCTGGAGCGCGATCGGCGTGCTCCTGCCGACCCTCGCGCTCGAGCCCGAGGAGCGGCGGCGCGCGCTCGCCCGCGCCGGCGCCCTGATGGTCGCCGCGGCCCTGGCGCTGGCCCTCGTGCCCGTCGCGATCGCCGTCTGGTTCCTGCAGGCCGACGCCGGGACGCCGCTGCTGGCCTTCGCCGCCGGCACCGCCCTGTTCGCCCTGGCGGCCCGCGCCACCGGCTCCTTCACCGACATCGCTGCGGACTCCTCGGCCCTGCTCGCCGGCGCCGACGAGAACGAGCTGGACCGCGAGGCCGACGACAACCCCGGCGCCCAGGCCGTGCGCCTCGCGTCCCTGCAGCGCCGCGGCCCCTCCCGCAGCGCCGACATCACCGCCGTCGCCGCCGCCGTGCTGGCGGCGGGCATCGCCGTGGGCGTGGCTGTCCTCGCCGTCGAGGGCATGATCGTGCCGCTGCTGGGCGGCGGCATGGCCGTCCTCGTCGCGCTCATCGTCTCCGTCATCCCGCAGCTGGGCACGGAGGGCCGCGAGCACGAGACCCTGCGCCTGGGCGCGCTGATCCCGTCGGTCCTCGGCGCCGGCGCCCTCATCGCCACCGCGATGCTGTGGCTGCCCACCGAGTACAAGGGGCTGCGCTTCGCCAAGGTCGGTCTCGATCAATTCACCGACCCCGTCCTCACGGGCGGCCAGCCCGTCCCGCGCGCCCAGCTCGAGCCGCAGATCGAGCAGGCCCAGGCCCAGCTCGCCCAGCTGCTCTCGCAGACCGACGACGCCTCCCGCTCGATCGTCGACACCATCGCGATCTACGGGATCAACCCGCCGCTACTCGTGGGCATCTCGGTCGCCGTCGGCGCCGTGATCGCGATCGCGACCCAGCTGCTCATGTCGTACGCGGCCGACCGCCGCAACACGCCGGCGCTGGCCGGGGCCCGCACCTCCCGCACCGGCGGGGCCCTCGGCGCCCTCAGCGCGCTCGGCTCCGGCGGCACCACCGCCGCGCTCGTGCTGACCGTCGTCGTCCTCGGCCTCGGCTGTCTCGAGGTGCTCGGCGCTGGCGTCGGGATGCTCGTGTCCGTGCTCGTGGCCTACGCGGGCCTGGGCGCGCTGCTCGTCATCGCCGGCCACGCCGCGGTGCACACGGCCGCGGCGATCGCCGACCGCCCCGGGAGCGAGACGCCCCTGCGCGATGCGACCCGAACCGCCGACGCCGCCTCCGCCACCGGGCTGCAGGTCGCGGCCGTGCTCGGCGCGCTGCCGCTGCTCGCCGCCGTCACCAACGCGATCCGCGGCTCCGCGCGCGGCGCGAGCGTCTGGGAGGACACGGCCCTGCACGACATGACCCCCGCCTCGGTCACCGCCGTCGGCGGCGTCGCGGCGGGCCTGGTCGCCGTGCTGTTCATCGGCACCTCCCTGCTGGAGTCCGCCCGCCGCATCGGCGCCGCCGCCGTGCTCGACACCCGCACGGCGCTCCTGGACGGCGGCAGCGGCCGCGTCCACCTCGGCGAGCTCGAGACCCTCACCCGCAAGGCGGCCGCGGCCCCGCTCGCGATCGCCGTGCTCATGCCCGTCCTCGTGGGCTTCGGCCTCGGGGCGGCAGCGCTGCCCGGCTACCTCGCTGCCGTGGTCGTCGGGGCCCTCGTGCTGGCCGTGTGGACGAGCGCGGCCGACGCCTCCCTGCGCTCGGGCATCGGGATCATCGAGAGCGGCCGCTACGGCGGACGCGGCTCGTGGGCGCACTCCGCGGCGCTCGGCAACGCGGTCCTGGGCACCGGCCTGCGCGCCGCGATCGGTCAGATCGCCGTCCCCGCCGCGCTCGCCACGGCCCTGCTGACCGCCGTCGGCATCGGCACCTTCGTCGCTCTGCCCACGGACGGGACCAGCATCTACCTGCGCTGGGGCATCGCGCTGCTCGCACTCGCGGCCGTCGTGTCCGCGGCGATCGTCACCGCCTCGGTGCCCGAGCCCGATCTCGAGGACGCCATCGACGATCTCGACGAGCCCCTGTTCGCCCGGAAGGTCGACGAGCGCGAGGACGACCTGTTCTCCGGCGCCTGGGACGACGAGGACGACCGCGAGGAGGTCGTCGTGGCGCGGCGCGCGGCCGCGGAGCGGAAGAAGGCCTCGAAGGGCACGGGCGGGAAGCGGTCGGCCTCGAAGGGGTCGAAGGGCTCGCGCCGCCGCTGAGGCGGCCGCTCAGGCGGGAGTGCCGCCGAGGGAGCGGACCACGAAGGCGACCAGCGCCTCCGTTTCGCGGTCGTTCGCGGTCGAGCGCCCGATCAGCAGGGAGTTGACGATCCGCACCGTCGGGTCGACGTCGAGATCGCGCGCGAAGTCCCCCGCGGCGATGCCCTGGACGAGGATCCCGCGCAGCACGTCCTCGATCATCACGACGTGCTCGCGCATGCGCATCGCCGTCTCCGGTGCCAGCGTCGTGTGCCGCGAGGGCATGTGGAAGGCGCCGTGCAGGCTCACCTGGGTGCGCACGTACAGGGCGATCGCCTCGACCGCGTCGGAGGCTCCCGCGATGCCCTCGCGGAGGCGCTCGAGGTAGCTCGCGGTCTCGTGGATCGCGAACTCCACCAGCAGGGTGTCCTTGTCGGGGAAGTGGTTGTACAGCGCGGTGCGTCCCACTCCGGCCTCGGCGGCGATCCGCGAGAACGTGATCTGGTCGAAGTCGTCGCGCTCCATCAGCTCCCCGACGGCGGCGAAAATGCGGGCGCGGGTCTGCTGGCGGTGCTCCTCGAGAGAGCCGCCGATGATCTTGGGCATGGGCCGTATCCTCTCACGACCTGACGCCGTGTCGGGAACTGTCAGCATCATCGGTGTGTCAGCAGTGCCGATGGGCCGCCGGACGCGCGAGAGCCCCCGGCGGACCGGGGGCTCTCGGATGCGGAGCGGGTGACGGGAATCGAACCCGCGCTGTCAGCTTGGGAAGCTGAAGTTCTACCATTGAACTACACCCGCAGTGCAGGCCGGTCGAAGACCGTGGCGAGACGATCCGACCGACGTGCTGGACCAGTGTAGCCCGGCCCGCGCACCCGGTCGAACCGGCATCGCCGCCGTGCAGGACCGAACGGCGCGCGAGGGGTCCCTGCGGTCGATACCCTGGGCCCGTGCTTCTCAGCGATCGCTATATCCGCGCCCAGTTCGACGCCGGGCGCGTGCGCCTGGACCCCTTCGACCCGTCGATGATCCAGCCCGCCTCGGTGGACGTGCGCATCGACCGCTTCTTCCGCGTCTTCGACAACCACAAGTACGCGATGATCGACCCCGCCCAGGAGCAGTCCGAGCTCACCCGCGAGATCGCCGTCGAGCCGGAGCAGGCGTACATGCTGCATCCGGGGGAGTTCGTGCTCGCCTCGACGTACGAGTCCGTCACGCTGCCCGATGACATCGCCGCGCGCCTGGAGGGCAAGAGCTCGCTGGGGCGCCTGGGCCTGCTGACCCACTCGACGGCCGGGTTCATCGACCCCGGCTTCACCGGTCACATCACCCTCGAGCTGTCCAACGTCGCGACGCTGCCCGTGGCCCTGTGGCCGGGGATGAAGATCGGCCAGCTGTGCTTCTTCCGCCTCTCCTCGCCGGCTGAGCACCCCTACGGGACGGGGGCGAACCTCAACCGCTACCTGGGCCAGCGCGGCCCGACGGCCTCGCGCTCGTACCTGAACTTCCACCGCACGCTCATCGAGGACGATCGCCCCGAGAGCTGAATTGGGCCGGGGCTGAGATGCGCCGGGGTTGAGGTGCGGAGAAGCGCCCTCAGGCGGCGCGGCGCCCGGCCGCGCCCAGGCGGATCGGCGCGAAGGTTAGCAGCCCCAGCCCCAGCACCGCGAGGATGCCGAGCATCCCCATGCGGGTGTCGTCGAACAGGCCCACGCACAGGGCGAACGCCGCGGGGCCCAGGAAGCCGAAGGCGCGGCCCGTCGTCGCGTACAGGCCGAAGTCCTCGGTCTCCTGCGACTCCTTGGACAGCCGCGTCAGGAGGTTGCGCGAGGCCGACTGCACGGGCCCGACGAACAGGCAGATGAGGAGCCCGCAGATCCAGAAGGCGAGTGTCGTGCCCGCGAGCAGCACCACCGCCCCGATCACGATGATCACGATGCAGCCGGCGATGATCACGGCCCGCGGGCCGAAGCGGTCATCGGCCCTGCCGCCCAGGAACACGCCGAAGCCGGCGATGAGGTTCGCGGCGATGCCGAAGACGATCACCTCGGTGGTCGAGAAGCCGTAGGCGTTGGCCGCGAGCACCCCGGCCAGCGAAAAGATCGCGCCCAGCCCGTCGCGGTAGATCGCGGAGGAGACGAGATAGGCGAGCATGACGGGCTCGTCGCGCCAGGCGCGGGCGAGGCGCCGGCCGATGTCGAGGTATCCCTGCCACGGCGTCCACCGCGCCGCGTCGGCACGACGCGGCATCGCGGGGGCGCGGCGCAGCAGTGGGAGGGTCCCCACCAGCATCCACAGCGCGACGAAGACCGGGATCGCCCGCAGGTTCCAGCCGTCCTCGGCCGTGATGCCCAGCAGCCCCGTTCCCGGCATCACGAAGCCCAGCAGCACGATCCCCAGGCACAGGATCGAGCCCCAGTAGCCCGTGGCCCAGGCCGTCCCCGAGATGCGGCCGCGATCGGCGGGCGTCGAGATCTGGGGGAGCACCGAGTTGGTGAAGACCCCGGCGAGCTCCGAGAAGACGACGCCGACGGCGATGAGGATCGCCCCGAGCCACAGGTACGACGGATCCATCCGCACCAGCGGCATGCACAGGACCGTGGCGACCGTCGCGAGGGTCGTCACGCGCAGCAGGAGATTGCGGCGCCCGCCCGCGTCGGCGAGGTTGCCCAGCAGCGGCGCCAGCAGGGCGATCACGACCGCGGCCCATGCCTGCGCGGTCGAGAGCACCTCGGAGCCGTGGTCGCGCGCGGCCTTCATCGCGGCCTCGCCCTCGATGCCGTGGGCCGCCACGCCGCTCGTCACATAGGTCGCGAAGACGAAGGTGAGGATCACCGAGGAGAAGGCGGACATGCCGCCGTCCCACAGGTTGAACGCGCGGATCCGGCGGCGGCGCTCGGGGGAGCGGGCGGCGTCCGCGCCCTGCTCGGGCCCGACGGGCCGGGTGGAGGGAGGC
>NZ_FWFG01000008.1 GCF_900163655.1 Brachybacterium nesterenkovii | reverse complement strand
CACCGCCGCCGAGGAGATCCGCCGCGCCACCACCGGCACGAACCTCCGCTAACCTAGCCCCGCGACCCGGGGAAGTTCACCGAGCAACTCTGGGGAAAACCGATGAGCGCCATCAACGAGGGTGACGATCGTCGAGTTCAGGAAGTACCGCAGGAAGTCGTTCTCGAGCACGTCCCGGAACGGCTGGAGCGTGAACTCGGTGGGCAGCGACAGCGGATTGGACGTGAAGTAGTCCTCGCGGGGCCGGACGCTCGTGACGATCGCGTAGTAGATCGGCACGAGGATTACGATCAGCCAGGCGAAGCCCAGGATCCCGCCGAGGACGTTGGGTGTCTCGCGCTTGCGCATGTCAGGCGCCCTCCATCTGGCTCTCCATGCTGTCCGCACCGGACAGGCGGTTCAGGGCGAGCGACACGGTCAGGCCGACGACCACGAGGATCACGGCGATCACGCTGGCCTGGCCCATCTGGTTGGACCGGAAGCCCGAGAGGTACATGTCCAGCGGCAGGATCCGCGTCGCATTGCCGGGGCCGCCCGCCGTCAGGATGAACACGAGGTCGAAGTACGTCAGGGAGCCGACGATCATCAGGGTCGAGCTCGTGACGATCGTGTACTTGAGCTGGGGCAGGGTGATCGCGAAGAACTGGCGGATCCGCCCCGCGCCGTCGAGCGTCGCCGCCTCGTACATCGTCGCCGGGATCTGCCGCACGCCCGCCTGGTACAGCAGGGAGTGGAACGGCACGAACGACCAGGAGATGACGAGGACGACCGTCCAGAACGCGAGCTTCGGATCGCCCAGGAAGTTCTGCTGCAGGAAGGGGATCTGCAGGGCGCGGCCCACGCCGAAGTTCGGGTCCAGCAGCGCCTTGAAGACGATGCCGATCGCGGCGGCGGAGAACAGCAGCGGCAGGAAGTAGAGCACCGAGAGCAGCTCGCGGTACTTCTGGTGGCCTGCCATGAACGTGCCCAGCAACAGGCTCAGCGGGAACTGCACCAGATAGGTGACGATCGTCAGCAGGAACGTCAGCTTGATGGCGTTCCAGGTGACGGGGTCGGAGAGCACCGCCGTCCAGGCGTCGAGTCCGGCGAAGGACGGCGTCCCCAGGCCGTCCCACTCGGTGAAGGACAGGACGACCACACCGATCAGCGGGACGACGGCGAAGACGCCGAAGAAGGCGAGGGCGGGCAGGAGCAGCAGGTCGCTGGGGCCTGCCGCCCGGCGCCGCCCCGAGCTCCTCGCGGAGCGTCGGTCCGGCGCCGCAGCGGCGGGCGCCTGCTGCTCGTCGCGGTGGGCGGCGGTGCTCATCATCACTTGATGGTGGCGTTCATGGCCGTCACGAAGCCCGCCGGGTCCAGCTGGCCCAGGAACACCTGCGAGAGCGAGTCCAGCAGCTGCTGGGACTGCGAGGACTCGAGCGCCTGGTCCCAGGAGAGCTGGAAGTGCGGGGCGTTCTGGACCATCGTGTACGCGCTGGTCAGGTAGTCGGCGTCGTCCGAGGCCGCGAGCTCGTCCTCCACCCCCGTGTTCGAGGGGATGACGCCGGCGGCGACGAGGTCGGCGACCATCGTGTCGTCCAGGTTGTAGTCGTTGAGGTACTCGATGGCCTTGGTCTGCACCGCCTCGTCGGCCTTGGCGGAGACGGACCAGTAGTTGTTCGGGTTGCCCACGATGTTGGCGGGGTCCCCGGTGCCGCCGTCGACGGTCGGGAAGGTGAGGTAGCCGAGCTTCCCGCCGGAGACGAAGTCGGGCGCGTCCTGCTTGAACGTGCCGTAGTTCCAGGAGCCCTGGAGCAGCATCGCGGCCTTGCCGGTGTGGACGAGGGCGCAGTCCGCGCCGGAGTCCGCGGTGACCGAGCCGAAGCCGTCGCCGAACGCGCCGGCGTCCACGAGTTCGACGATCTTCTCGAGCGAGGACGTGATCGCGGGGTCGGACCAGGCGTCCTTCTCGTTCGCCTCGATCTTCTGGAACACGCCCTCGCCGCCGATGCGGTCGGCCAGGTACTCGATCCACATGAGCTCGGGCCAGACGCTCGATCCCGCGAGAGCGATCGGGATGATGCCCGCGCCCTTGAAGGTCTCGACAGCGGCCATGAGCTCGGTCCACGTGGTGGGCGGGGTGACCTTGTTCTGCTCGAAGAGGTCCTTGTTGTAGTACAGGAACACCGGCTGGGTGTCGTTGTTCGGGACCCCGTACTGCTTCCCGTCGACGGCGGCGACCTGCATGATCGACTCGATCGTGCGGCCGGCGATGCCGTCGACCTTGCCGGTGAGGTCGATGATATCGCCGTTGGCGGCGTAGTCCTTCATGGTGCCGCCGCCCCAGGTGAGGATCAGGGTGGGGGCGTTGCCGGCGCCGACGGCCGTGCGGATCTTCTCCTTGTAGGCGTCGTTGGCGAAGGACTGGGTCGTGAACTTGTCGTCCGGGTTCTTCTCGTTCCAGCGGTCGAAGGAGTCCTGGAAGACCTTCTCCTTCGCACCGGTGAGGATCCACGCGGACAGCTCGCTCGAGCTGCCGGCGCCGCCGGGCTTCTTGCCGCCGCCGCAGGCCGTCATCATCGTCATGGCCGGGATCGACAGGCCGATGCCTGCGAGAACTCCGCGCCGGGTCACATGCGCCATTGCTGCACTCCCTGTTCCTGGGGGTCGGCCTTGATGCCGGCCCGCACAACGCCGAAAAGTTTCGATGCGTTTGTTCGTGCTCCGAAGATAGACTGAGCGGTCTGAGGGGTCAAGGGCGGAGCGCGGATCGGTGGACGATCGCGTCGTGTGGGGGAATCGTCGCGCGGCCTTCGCCGTCGACGCCGGTACTGTCGGGGAGCGGCCCGTGCGGGCCGGGATCAGGAGGTCGTCGTGGGTGCAGGCGTCACGCTGCGCGATGTGGCCGAGCGGGCCGGCGTCTCCCTCGCCACCGCCTCGAAGGTGATGAACGAGCGCGCGGACGTGCGCTCGGAGACCCGTGACGCGGTGCGGCGCGCCGCCCGCGACCTGGGCTACGCCCATCGGCGTCGCGCGGGCGCGGCCGGGAACTCGCTGCTCATCGTCTTCGACACGCTCTCGAGCCCGTACTCGCTGCAGATCCTCCAGGGCGCCGTGGCCGCGGCGCGGCGCATGGGCGTCGACCTCGCGGTGAGCTCCCTCGAGGACCAGCCGGTGGGCGAGCAGGGCCTGCTGTCGCGACGCTGGTTCCGGGAGGCCTCCGAGCGCGGTCACCGCGCGGTGATCGCCGTGACGGTGCCGCTGACGCAGCGCGAGGTCCGCATCGCGCGCGCCTGCTCGATGCCCCTGCTCGTCGTCGACCCCGCGGCCCCGGACTCCACGCTCGTGGGCCGCGACGGGCCCGTCCGCTGCTCCGCCACGAACTGGGCTGGCGGGCGCTCGGCCGCCCAGCACCTGCTGGAGCTCGGGCATCGGCGGATCGGCATGCTCGTGGGCCCTGAGGCATCGGCCCCGGGGCGCGAGCGGGCAGACGGCTGCCGCAGCGCGCTCCAGCAGGCCGGCGCCCCTCTCGACGAGGACCTCGTCGACGGCGGGGCCTTCGACTTCGAGGCCGGTCGCGAGGCGGCCCTGCGCCTGCTCGAGAGGGAGGATCGCCCGACGGCGCTGTTCGCCGCCTCGGACACCCTGGCGCTCGGCGCCCTGCGCGCCGCCCACGAGCTGGGGATCCGCGTGCCCGAGCAGCTCAGCATCGTCGGCTTCGACGACACGCTGGCCTCGCAGTGGACGAGCCCGAAGCTCACCGTCGTGCATCAGCCGCTCGAGGCGATGGGGCAGGTCGCCGTCGAGCGCGCGATCGCCCTGGCCGCCGATCCGGGGAGCTTCGCCCACCCGTTCCAGCTCGAGACCCACCTGGTGGTGCGGGAGTCGACGGGGCCGGCCCCCGCCGACGCCTGAGCCCCGTCCGTCCGCCCTGCCGACGCCTGAGCTCTGCCGCCGACCGGTGCGGATGCGCGGTGCCGCGGTGCGTCGCGCCGGGGCGCCGGGGGCTCCCGCCGGCGGGCGCTCCCGCCCTGATGCAGGGCGTCGACCCGGCCTGGGTCGCCCGGGTCCTGCTTCTCCTCCTTGACCCCGCGCGGCCGCCCGGTCTACGGTGCGCTCACCGCCGAAATGCGGCGAAAGTTTCGGAACCGCCGGTCAGAGACGACCGCGACGGCTACCTCGTCGAAAGAGCGCCATGAGCACCCCCTGGACCGACCCCGCCCGACCCGCCGACGAGCGCGCGAGGGCACTGCTCGCCGAGCTCACCCTCGAGGAGAAGGCCGGACAGCTCGGCAGCTACTGGCTGCGCCCGGAGACCGACGGCGAGGAGGGCTTCGCGCCGATGCAGTCGAGCTTCGACGAGGGGCGCGACACCTTCGACGCCCTCGCCGCCCACGGGCTCGGGCACATCACCCGC
Source organism: Brachybacterium nesterenkovii (assembly GCF_900163655.1). Lineage (GTDB taxonomy): Bacteria > Actinomycetota > Actinomycetes > Actinomycetales > Dermabacteraceae > Brachybacterium > Brachybacterium nesterenkovii. The sequence continues at coordinate 8,256 of NZ_FWFG01000008.1, read as the reverse complement.
GCCTTCGGCTCCGGCACCCTCACCCCGGCCGAGGGCGTCGAGCATCTGCGGACCCTCCAGAAGGGCGTGCTGTCCCACTCCCGCCTGGGCATCCCCGCGATCGCCCACGAGGAGTGCCTGACCGGCTTCATGGCCGCCGGCGCCACCACCTATCCGGCCGCGATCGCCTGGGGCGCCTCCTTCAGCCCAGAGCTGGTGCGCGAGATGGCTCGCCGCATCGGGCGCGACATGCGGGCCGTCGGCACCCACCTGGGTCTCTCGCCCGTCCTCGACATCGTGCGCGACTACCGCTGGGGCCGCATCGAGGAGACGATGGGCGAGGATCCCTACCTCACCGGCGTCCTCGCGACGGAGTATGTCTCCGGCCTGCAGGAATCGCGCGTCGTCGCAACCCTCAAGCACTTCGCCGGCCATGCCGCCTCCCGTGCGGGCCGCAACCACGCGCCCGTCTCCATCGGCCCCCGCGAGTTCCGCGACATCGACCTCATCCCCTTCGAGATGGCGATCAAGCTCGGGAAGGTCGGAGCGGTCATGAACTCCTACGCCGACGTCGACGGCGTCCCGCCGGCGAGCGACCGCTGGCTGCTGACCGACCTCCTGCGCGGCGACTGGGGCTTCACCGGCACCGTCGTCTCCGACTACTGGGCCGTCAACTTCCTGGAGTCGATGCACGGCGTCGCCGCGGACACGAAGGACGCGGCGATCCAGTCGCTGCGCGCCGGGATGGACGTGGAGCTGCCGGAGACCAACTGCTTCACGACGCTGGTCGACGCGGTGCGCGAGGGCGCGCTCGACGAGGCCGACCTCGACGTCGCCGTCGAGCGCGTGCTGCGCCAGAAGATCGAGCTCGGCCTGCTGGACGAGGGCTTCGATCCGACCGCCGACGGCGAGGCGATCGACCTCGACCCGCAGGACAACCGCGGCCTCGCGCGGGAGCTCGCCGAGGCGTCGATCGTGCTGCTCGCGAACGACGGCACGCTGCCGCTCGCCACCCCGGCGTCCGTGGCGGTCATCGGCCCCAACGCCGTCGAGGCGCGCTCCCACCTGGGCTGCTATTCCTTCACCAATCACGTGCTCGCCCGCCTCGAGGGCGGGGACCTGTCCGTGCCGGTCCCCACGATCGCCGAGTCCCTGGCCGCCGAGTGGCCCGATGCGCGGATCGCCGTCGAGCGCGGCGTGGACGTCCTGGACCCCGATGTCTCCGGCATCGAGGCCGCGGTCGCCGCCGCCCGCGCGGCCGAGACCGCGATCGTGGTCGTCGGCGACCGCGCGGGCCTGTTCGGCACCGGCACCTCCGGCGAGGGCTGCGACGTCGTCGACCTCTCCCTGCCCGGCAGGCAGGCCGACCTCGTCGAGGCCGTGCTCGAGACCGGCACCCCCGTCGTCCTCGTGCTCGTCACCGGGCGCCCCTACGCGCTCGGGGCGTTCGCGGACCGCTGCGCCGCGATCGTGCAGGCGTTCATGCCCGGCGAGGAGGGCGGTCCCGCCGTCGCCGGCGTCCTGTCCGGGCGCGTGAACCCGTCGGGCCACCTGCCCATCGGCATCCCTGGTCACGTGGGCGGGCAGCCCGGCACCTACCTGTCGCCTCGCCTGGCCTGGGAGTCCGAGGGCGTCTCCAACCTGGACCCGCGCCCGCTGTTCCCCTTCGGGCACGGCCTGTCGTACTCGTCGTTCGAGCTGGCCGATCTCGCACTCTCCGCCCAGGAGGTCGCGCCCGACGGCGAGGTCGAGATCAGCGCGAGGATCACCAACACCTCGGACCGCGACGGGACCCAGCTGGTCCAGCTGTACCTGTCCGATCCCGTCGCCTCCGTGGTGCGTCCGCTCAAGCGCCTGGTCGGCTTCGCCCGCGTGGACCTCGCGGCCGGGGCGTCGAAGCGGGTGACGTTCCGCCTCCACGCCGACCGCACCGCCTTCACCGGGCGCGACCTGCGGCGCATCGTCGAGCCGGGTGAGTTCGTGGTGCGCGTGGGCCTGTCCAGCGAGGACGCCCCGCTCACGGCGTCGTTCACGATCACCGGCGACGTCCGCGAGGCGGGGGAGGACCGCGTGCTGACGACGCCCGTGGAGGTGGTGGAGGTCTGACGGGGCGGCTGTGGATGGGCATCCCTGCTCGTCAGGGCTCGTGGCTAGGTTGATGCCATGCCGCCTCGCACGCTCGATCGCCTCGTCTACGTCGACGACTCGGGAGACCCGCGAACGGGCCTCGCTGTCTACGGGTGGATCGAGTTCGCGCCGGACCGTTGGCATGACGTTCTCGGCGGATGGCTCGAGCACCGGAAGCAGCTCTGGAGGAAGTACGGCATCCCCGTGTCCAAGGAGCTGCACATGACCGAGTATGTCCAGGGCCGCGGCAGGCTCACCGAGAGGCACCTGCCGGAGTTCACGGGAGACGGCGGCGCGACGCTCCACAAGAAGGACCTCGGGCGCGCCATCGCGCGTGAGGGGCTTGAGGTGATGGCATCGCTCGAAGGCATGCGCGTCGGAGCGGTGTATCGAACGGCTGCACGGGCGAGCGGCGCCGCAGCGAAAGCCGCGCTCTATGCGGCCCTGCTCGAGCGGTTCGAGCGCGAGCTGCACGACAGCGATTCCCTGGCGTTGGTCTTCATGGACGGCGATGGGACTGACAAGACGTACCGGGATGCGCATCGGCGGCTCCCCCGGGCATCCCGCCGCATCATCGAGGACCCGGTCTACACCGATTCGAAGACATCACAGCTGGTTCAGATGGCTGATCACGTCGCATGGTGCGTCTTCACGGCGATCGCGCAGGCCCCCGGGCACGAGTTCGCCCACCGGTGGTATGAGCAGCACCTCGCGGTGCGAGATCGGTATCGTCGTCCGCAGGCTCTCTGACCCGGACACAGCGAGACCTCCCGGTTCCACACGTGTGGGGGAGGTCTGCGCCCCTGACGCTAGCCGATGGCGGCGGGGGCTGTCCAGTGCCATCGGACGCGTTCGTGCATCGTTCATCGGGCAGGACTGCGCGACGGGAAGCCGGGGTGCAGAAGGCCTCGCGTGTGCCGGGCGGCCTGCCGCAGAGGGCGCGGTGATGCGGGGGCCCCTCGCCGTCAGGGACCCTCCCGTCGCGGCAGGGCGTAGCGTCGACGCATGACCGACCAGCCCGACGAGCCCGATCAGCCTGAACGCTCCGCTGTCCCAGCCGCCCCCGGCTGCTCGACCGCACCCGGTTGCTCGGCTGTGCCCGACGCGTCCGCTGTGCCGGCCGAGGGCGCCGTCGTCTTCGACCACCTCCGTGCCGAGGACGGCGAGCACGTCGGCTACCTCGAGATCGCCGACGACGGCGGCTTCATCCCCTATGACCTGCTGCGTCGGCGTCGCGGCGACGCGATGGAGCTCGACGAGGCCGAGGCCGTGCTCGACGAGATCGGTCTGCGGATGCTCGCCGAGGACTGGCTGCTGCGGGAGGACGCCCCCGAAGCGGTGGGGGAGGGTCCTGCCCGTGCGGGAGAACCCGCCCCGGACGCCCCGACCTGGACGCGGGTGCGGATCCGCGAGATCGGGCGCGACCGCGTGGTGGTCGGCCGCGCGATGGGGAGCACGTCGGCGCACGTCGCCAAGACCATCGACCTGGCCGGCTCGATCGAGGTGCCCCTCCCGACGGATCGGCTGCGGCCGGCGGACGGCTGATCCGCGGATCGCCGGCCCGCGGATCGTTGCGCTGGCCTAGGTGTACTGACCGGGGACGTTAGTCGACGCTTGCGGCGCTGGTAGAACTCGCGTCAGGGCCGCGGCATCGCCGGTGACATCCACGCCCTGCGCGATAGCGGCGGGCAGAGGCATTGCGCCTTGTAGGAGGGCAACCAGTACCGGCCCGGGGCCTGTAACACCCGCCAGGGGGCTGACATCGCGCTGGCAAGGGTCCACCGTGATGGTCCCGTCGGCGGCGGTGAGGTCGAAGCCGTCGTCGAAGGTGCCGAACCGGATCACGATCGGTGGCTCGTCCGGTCTGTGATCCGCGAGGAGGAAGCGTGCCGGTTGGCTGAGCCAGTGCATCTGGAAGATCGCATCACTCGGCGCGTCTGGAACCGTCGGTGCACCCCACTTCAGAAGCTCGCGCAGCACTCCGTCCAGGGCCCGGCCACGCTCGGTAAGCCGATACGTTGGCGTGCCCGGGGTTCCTGGGGCGGGCTCGCGGGCGACGACACCGTTGGTCTCGAGGTCCCGCAGACGCTGGGTGAGCAGGTTCGTCGCGATGCCAGGCAGGCCGCGCTGGACTTCGCCAAAGCGCAATGCGCCCCCGATCAGCAGCTCACGCACGATCAGGAGAGTCCACCGGTCACCGACGACATCCAGGGCGCGAGCGATCGAGCAGAGCTGTCCGTAGGACTTCACCTGAACCCCCTTGACTTTATCAAGTGCCTGCTTGAAAGTATCAAGCACCATTCTCACACCAAGGAGAGCCATGCCCGCCACCCTGTCTTCTGCCTCACCTCAGACCCTCAAGGACTACTACCGGATCCTCGAGTCCGGCATCGACAGTTACCAGGATGGGGCTGACCTGCGGCCTCTGCTGGGTGACCACCTCGACTTCACGGGCTCCCTCGCTGGACACCTCCCCGACGCCACCGATGGCTTCCTGGGCGGGGTTGCCGGTTTCATTGCGACGGTCAAGCAGATCGAGATCATCCACGACGTGCACGGCCCTAACCTCGGGCTTTCATCGTTGAGGTGTCCGAGGGGTGGCCGTAGACGCGGAAAGGTGCTCCTGACCTGGAAGAATAGGGCTTGCTTAGGGTCCAATTCTCCAAGTCGAAGGAGCACCTTCAGGGTGAACACTACCGGGTTGTATCCGCGGGTGCAGGTTGATGTCGCACCGAGTGCGGCGGTGGGGCAGGCGGGTGGGGTGCTGCTGACCGAGACGGTCCGCGCCACCGGCCTGGACCGGGCCCTGTCGCAAGCGCTGGGACCGTGGCGGCGCCCGTTGGCGCAGCATGATCCAGGCAAGATCCTGCTCGACCTCGCGCTGACACTGGCTGTGGGCGGGGACTGCCTGGCCGACGTCGCCGCGGTGCGGGCCGAGCCGGACGTCTACGGTCAGGTGGCCTCGGATCCCACGATCTCTCGCCTGCTCGCGCTCCTGGCCAGCGATGTCGATGCTGCCGAACGCGCGATCAACACCGCCCGGCGCCGCGCCCGCGAGGCGGCGTGGGCTCGGGCCGGCAGCCATGCCCCGAGCCATCACGTCACCGCGAAGAACCCGCTGGTCATCGATCTCGACGCCACCCTCGTGACAGCTCATAGCGAGAAGGAGAACGCACGAGCGACGTTCAAGAAGGGATTCGGGTTCCATCCCCTGCTGGCCTTCGCCGACCACGGCAAAGGCAGTGGTGGGGAGATGCTGACCTGCCTGCTCCGGCCCGGGAACGCGGGCTCCAACACGGCTGCTGACCACAAGACCGTGATCAGACAGGCGCTGGTCCAAGTAGGGCTGGGGCCCAGGCCGGGGAAGAAGGTGCTGATCCGGATCGACGGTGCCGGCTCCACCAAGAAAACCATCGAGGAGCTGGTCAAACGCCGGGTCTCGTACTCGGTGGGATTCACGTTGCCCGCCAACACCCCGGAGGTCTATCGGATCATCCCCGAACATGTCTGGGAGCCGGCCTATAACCCCGACGGCACCCCACGAGAAGGGGCGGACGTGGCCGAGCTGACCGGACTGCTGGACCTCAAGGACTGGCCTGAGGAGATGCGGGTCATCGTCCGCCGCGAGCGACCGCACCCCGGGGCGCAGCTGCGGTTCGAGGACGTCGACGGTTACCGGCTGACCGCCTTCGCGACCAACACCACCCGAGGGCAGCTGGCTGACCTCGAGGTCCGTCACCGCCGCCGGGCGCGATGCGAGGACCGGATCCGGGCCGCGAAAGACGCTGGCTTACGGAACCTGCCGCTGAAATCCTTCGCCCAGAACCGGATCTGGTGCCAGATCATCGCTCTGGCCAGCGAAATCACTGCCTGGATGGGCCTGCTCGCGCTTCCCGACTCCTCGGCACGGCGGTGGGAACCCAAACGCCAGCGACTGCGTCTGTTCCAGACCGCCGCAACCTTCGCTCGCCATGCCCGGCAGCGGGTCCTGCATCTCTCGGACCGGTCACGCTGGGCCGGGATCATCCAGGCAGGCTACGACCGCCTCACCCAGCTTCCCGCCCCGGCCGGATAGCTCCCGGCCCCGTCGCTGACTGCACTCCCCAAGGACCCTGGCACCGGAACGCCCGGCCACCGCGATCGACACGCGGCGACCCGTCACACCCTCATGCCACAATCAGCTCGCGCACACCGGCAACGACGCCGGACACCGCCGCTCAGCAGCACCATGAAAGATCGAGGCTAACGGCTCCGCCGTGCTCTACACGGCGACCATGCCCGGCGGTCCCATGACCTTCGCGGAGTTCTTCACCTTCGACGGCGGACGCATCGCGTCCTTGAACCTTCACTACAGCGGCCCCGAGTACATCGAGAAGGGTGGACGATGACAGCACAGAAGGACCTGGTCGAGCGAGTTCGTAACGCGCTAAGAGCTCGCAACCCTCGTGAGGTGTCGATGTTCGGGGGAGTGTCGTTCATGGTCGAGGACCGGATGGTCGTCGCCGCTCGTCGGGAAGGGACACTCCTGCTACGCATCGACCCCACTGACGCGGAAGACCTACTCGCCCGCCCTGGTGCTCACCCTGCGCTCATGGGCGCAGACCGCCCCATGGGCGACGGCTGGATCTGCGTCGAGCAGGCCGCACTCCAGGGACCTGGGCTCGAGTCCTGGCTCGAGCCAGCACTCACCTTCCATGCAGCGCAAGGCGCCGAGTAGAGATCTCTACTCCAACTCCATCATCCGGTGGCCGGTCGCAAACGCGGCCGGCCACCGATCTATCTCAGGAGGCACTTTGAGTCATCGCAATGCCGCGCTGACCCCACGTCATCGTCTACGAGTCGCACGCCTCGTCATCGAGGAAGGATGGCCGATCAGCGAAGTCGCTGCCCGCTTCCAGGTGTTCTGGCCGACCGTTAAGCGGTGGGTCGACCGCTACCTTGCTGGCGAGCCGATGCAGGACCGGTCGTCACGGCCGAAGTCTTCGCCGAACAAGACGAGCAAGAAGACGACAAAACGGTGCGTGAGCCTACGAATGCGCCTGAGGGAAGGGCCTGTTCAACTCGCAGCCCGACTCGGCATCGCCCCGGCCACGGTCCACCGCATCCTTACGACCGCGCGCATGAATCGACTTTCCTACGTCGACCGTGTTACCGGCGAGCCGATCCGCCGATACGAACACGACCACCCTGGCTCGCTCGTGCACGTGGACGTCAAGAAGCTCGGGAACATCCCCGACGGTGGGGGCTGGCGATACGTCGGGCGACGTCAAGGATCGAGGAATCGTGCCGTCACTCCCGGCAAGCCGAAGAACAAGTGGCGCAACCCCAAGCTCGGGTATGCGTTCGTGCACACCATCATCGATGACCACTCGCGCGTCGCCTACACCGAGGTTCACAACGACGAATCCGCTGTCACCGCCGTCGGAGTCCTGCATCGAGCGGTCGAGTGGTTCGCCGACCGAGGGGTCGCTATTGAGCGCATCTTGTCCGATAACGGTGGTGCTTACCGTTCTCACCTGTGGCGAGACACGTGCGAGGCTCTATCGATCACTCCGAAGCGAACGCGGCCATACCGCCCACAGACCAACGGCAAGGTCGAGCGATTCCACCGCACCATGGCCGACGGCTGGGCGTATGCGCGCTGCTACACGAGCGAGAACGGGGCCTGACCCTTGTTCGTGGACACGCTGATTCCAGCATTGGCTGGGGAAGCGAGATCATGAACCATGGCCAGAAAGAACTACTCCGAGGAGTGAAGCGCCCTGGGTTTCGTTCCGACCTACTTCCTCAAGGAGGATCGGATCATGCCCCAGAAGTACACCCCCGAGTTCAAGGCAAGAGCCCTGAAGCTCATCGAAGAACGCGTCCGCGCCGAGCAGTGCTCCGCCTGGGTCGCCTGCACCGCCGTCGGCGAAGCCCTCGGCGGGATCTCCCCACACACCCTGCGGAACTGGTGGAAGCAAGATCGCGTCGATCACGGTGAAGCCCCAGGGCTCAGCACCGCTGAAGCCGAGGAGATCAAGAAGCTGCGCCGGGAGAACCTCGAGCTGCGCCGCGCGAACGAGATCCTGCGCAAAGCCTCAGCTTTTTTCGCATCAGTACCAGACTGAAGGCGTCCCGGCGGGGCTGGCTCCTTTTTTCGCTGCCCTC
>NZ_FWFG01000007.1 GCF_900163655.1 Brachybacterium nesterenkovii | reverse complement strand
TCATCGCCCTGCGCGTGCTCCAGGGGGCGAGCGCGGGGGCGGCGACGATCGTCTCCCGTGTGATGGTCCGCGACATGTTCGCCGGGCGCGAGGCCCAGCGGCTGATGGCCGAGATCATGATGATCTTCTCCGTCGCCCCTGCCCTCGCGCCGGTCCTCGGCGGCTGGATCCTGCTGCTGGGCACGTGGCGGTTCGTGTTCGCGGCACTGGCCGTCTACGCCGCGCTCCTCATCGTCCTGACGGCCCGCCTGCCCGAGACCCTTCCGCCGGATGGCCGCATCCCCCTGCGGGTCCGGGCGATCCTCGGGGCGCTGGCCCGCGCGGGCCGGTCGTGGACGCTGTGGCGCCTGGCCCTGGCCAACGCGTTCGGCTTCGCGGCGCAGTTCGTGTTCATCGCCTCGGCGGCGATCTTCGTGACCGATCTGCTGCACCTCGGGGAGCAGGACTTCTGGGTGATGTTCGTGCCGCTCATCGTCGGGATGATGTCCGGCTCCTGGATCACCGGCCATGTGGCCGTCGACCGTCGCCGCCTCATCACCATCGGCTTCCTCGGCACCGTCGTGATGTGCCTGGTGAACCTCGCGCTCGTGGCGCTGGCGCCGACGCCGACGGGGGAGCTGGGCTGGCCCGTGGCCGCGGCCGTCATCGGCCCCGCGCTCATCGCCTTCACCGTCGCCCTGCTGTTCTCGCCCATCCAGCTCGAGGTGCTCGACGCCTTCCCGCACGAGCGCGGCTCCGCGTCGTCGCTGGCCACGTTCGTGCAGCTGGCGATGAACACGCTGCTCGCCGGCGTCGTGGCCCCGCTCGCGACCGCGAGCCTGACGACGTTCGCGCTGACCGCCCTCGGCTTCGCCGTCGTCGGGACGGTGCTGTGGGCATGGGACGCCCTGGCGACCGAACGGCCCGCCGCGAGCGCGTGAGTTCACGGAGATGGGGGCGGCCCGCTGATGAGGTGCGACGGCGCGGCCTACCGACGAGGCTCGCGTCAGGCGCGCCGACCGGTCCGGGCGAGAACGCGCTGCTGCGTGCTCGCATCTGCCCCCACCTCGAGGGCCGGGGCGAAGATGCCGGGAAGATACGCGGCGTCCCCGTAGCCGTCGATCGCGTCCTCCATCTCGACGAGCTCCTCGGCCGTGAACTCAACGTCCTCACCCTGCGAGCGTGCGAGGTCCCAGCGATGGACGAGCAGGTCGAAGCCGTAGAAGCGCAGCAGAGTCTCGCCGATCGTCGTCGGCCCGAAGAACCCGTCGAACACGGTTCCGATGAGCGCATCGTCCTCGATCACCCGGTCCATCGCCGCAGCGTGCTCGGCCCAGCGCGGCGTCGGATCCTCGGCCGAGATCGGGGCGAGGGGATGCCCATGATCGCTCAGGACGTCGCGCTGGGTGCCGATCACGTGCTCGAGGACATCCCGAGCGGACCAGCCCTCGCACGGGCTGGCTGCCTCCCAGTCGGTCACGATGGCGACGGTCTCGGTGAACGGTCGGATCTGTCGGAGCCAGGTCTGCTGGACGGTGCTCATGGGGTGCTCCCGGGTCGAAGGGACGATGCGCCGACGACGCTAGAACCGTGACCCACGGGCGGTCTTGTACTTTCCCGACAGCTACCCTGCGACGCATGGGGACCCGACCGACCGACGACATCGAGCCCGCACATCTCCGCGACGCCGCGGATCGCACGTTCTCGATCGCACGGTACGAGGCGCCGCCGCACCTGTCTGCCTGGTTGCGCCGCTTCTGGATCCCGGTCTGGGATGTGCCCGAGCAGCGCTCCTCCGTGCAGTCCGTGCTGCAGCATCCCGTGTGCATCGCCGTCACCACGCCCGCCTACTCGCGTCTGGCTGGACCCGACCGGGGGATCTCCCGCACCGAGCTGCGCGGTCGCTCGTGGGCCCTCGGCCTGCTGTTCGCGCCTGCCGCTGGCGTCCACCTCGCGGGAGGACCGGTCGGCGCCCTCACCGATGGATGGCGAGATCTCGATGATGTGCCGATCGCGACCGGCCTGACATCGCAGGTCCGGGATCTGATGACGGACGATCCGCTGGATGAGCAGCGCCACGCGCGGGTCAGGAGCCTGTGGGAGGAGCGTCTCGAACGCCTCGGCGATCCCGACGAGGAGTCCCTGTTCGTCAACGAGATCGTCGGCATCATCGAGACCGACCGGACCATCCGCTCGGTCGCGGCGCTGAGTCGTCGCCTCGACATCTCCGAGAGGTCGCTGCAGCGCCTGACGGTGCGTCGGCTCGGCCTGAGCCCGGCCTGGCTCGTGCGCCGCCGCCGACTGCATGAGGCCTCTGCCCGCCTCCGTTGGGGCAGCGAGTCGCTCGCGGAGATCGCCGCAGAGCTCGGCTACGCCGATCAGGCCCACTTCTCCCGGGACATCAGGACGGTCACCGGCATGACTCCCCGGCAGATCATGCGCCGGGGCAGAGCCGACCAGCAGACGGCGACCGAACGGCCTGCTGCGAGGGCGTAGGCTCTGCGGTGAGCACGGGAGCCCGGTGAGCCGGGCTGAGAGGGAGTTCTCCAACTCCGACCGTAGAACCTGACCCGGATCATGCCGGCGGAGGGAGCTTCGCCGGGCGATCGCCGCCCGCGCCCGTGCCGCCGCATGGAAGGCACCGCGTGGCCCCCGAACCCCGCCAGGAACAGGGCGCTCCCCGCCCCGAGCAGACTGACACTCGCTCCGAGCAGGGCGCTCCCGCGCCTGCTGACCCGACCTCCCAGCCCCTGACGTTCGGCGTGGGTGCCCGCGTGACCGCCTCGGTCATGGCCGACGACTACGTCTCCGTGATCCTCGGAGCCCTCGCCGACATCGACACCGCCGACCTCGTGATCGAGACCGGCGACGTGTCCACGTACGTCGGCGGCTCCGAGGCCGACCTGCTGCGGTACCTCACCGATCTCGGCGCGGGCCTCGGCGCGAGCGGCCGCCACGTGTCCCTCGCGGTCGCCCTGTCCCGCGGCTGCCCCGGCGAGGTCGTGTGCGCGCTGCCCGGCGGCGCCGGCCTCCGCGTGGTCGAGCCGCCCGCGGCCCGCCCCACCGGGATCCGCGCGAGCGCCGAGTGGGCGCTGTACCCGCTGGCCGATCCGGTCCCGGGCGCGAACGGTCCCGACCCGGACCACATGCGCGACATCTACGCCGCGATCGACCAGGCGAAGGACCGCGGCACGTTCCGGAAATCGGAGCACTTCGTGACCCGTCTGGAGGGCGACCTCGGCGATGTCCTGGCCACCGTCGTCGCCGGCTGGGTGCTCGCAGGCCGCAGCGTCCAGCACGTCACCAGCCACGTGACGATCTCCCTGAACAGCCCGTCGTGGGCCGATGCCGCCGCCACCTCGACCGATCCCCAGGAGCAGACCCGATGAGCACCGACCCCACCGCCACCGCGGGCGGCCCCGCCACCACCGATGCCGTCGCGACCGACGAGCGCCCCGCCCGCCGTCCCCTCGGGATGAAGGACATCGTCCTCATGGTGGTCCTCGGCGTCGTCTTCGGCTTCCTGTACTGGGTGTTCGTGCAAGCCTGGACGGCCCTGTCGGTCGCGATGGGCCCCGCCGGAGACTTCGCCCAGCACCTCCTGGCCGGCTCGTGGCTGCTGGTCGCGCCCATCGCGATCGCGATCCTGCGGCGCCCGTTCGTCGGGATCATCGCGGAGATCCTCGCCGCCGTGATCGAGGTCGTGTTCCTCGGCAGCCCCGTCGGCCCCCTCTTGCTGATCTCCGCGTTCCTGCAGGGCCTCGGCTCCGAGATCCCCTTCGCACTGGGTCGCTACCGCCGCTTCGGGTGGGCGCGCTACGCGCTCTCCGGCCTGCTCGGCGCCACCCTCGTGTTCTTCTGGTCCGCATTCCGCTTCGGCTGGTTCGGCCAGGACATCCTCATGCTGCGCCTGGTGGTGCAGGCGATCTCGGGCCTCGTGCTCGGTGGCGTCCTGGCCAAGGTGATCGTCGACGCTCTGGCCCGCACCGGGGTGCTCGCGAACTTCGCGATCGGGGACGACGGGACGCGCGTCGCGCGCCGTGAGCGCTGAGAGCGGAGCCGGCGCGACGGTCCGTTGCGAGGCGGCGGCCCCGGGCACGGGTACGACGACGATCCGCGCCCAGGCGCTCGAGATCGTCCTGCCCGGCGGGGATGGCGTGGGGCCCTGGACAGCGACCGTCGAGGCGGGGGAGTCGCTGCTGGTGGTCGCCCCGTCCGGGGCGGGAAAGTCCACGCTGCTGCGCGCGCTCGCCGGGGCGATCCCGCAGCATGTCCGCGGCCGCGTCACCGGGAGCCTGCACGTCGCGGCGGCGGACGGGACCGGCATCGACCCCGTCGCCGAGGGCGTCGCCGCGACCGCCCGTGCTGTCGCGATGCTCGGCCAGGATCCCGCCACCGGCGTGTGCCTGCCGACCGTCGCCGACGACCTCGCCCTCCCGCTCGAGTCCCGCGCCATGGACCCAGCGCTCATCGGCTCCGCGATCGCCAGCGCCCTGCGGGCGGTCGGAGCCGAGCACCTCCGCGACCGTGAGGCGGCGACCCTGTCCGGTGGGGAGTTGCAGCGTGTGGCCCTCGCGGGCGCGCTCATCGGCGAGCCGTCCGTGCTGCTGCTCGACGAGCCCACGGCGATGCTCGACGGGCACGGGATCGCCGCCGTCCGCTCGGCGCTCGCGGCGGTCCCGCCGCAGGTCGCCACCGTTCTCGTCGAGCATCGGCTCGATGAGTGGGGCGCCGATGACCTCCCCGGCCGCACGCTCGTCCTGGACCGCTCCGGGCGGGTGCTGGCCGATGGGCCGACCGCCGACATCCTCGCCGAGCACGGCGCTGGCCTCGTCGCCGAGGGCTGCTGGGTGCCTGTTGCCGACGAGCTCGCGGCCGTCGCGCCCGAGCTGCTGGAGGCCAGCGCCGACGGGGCGACCGGGGCCGGTGCCCGCGGCGCGGTCGACGGTGCAGGTGGCGGTGCGGGTGGCGATGGCGTGCCGGTTCCCGCCCGCGCTGATGCTCCGGTCGCGGGCGCGGCCGCAGCGCCGGCGGATCGTGCTCCGTCAGCGCCCTTGCTGTTGTGCGCCCGCGACCTGACGCTTGCTCGTGGCGGATGCGGCGCCCGTGGCGGCCGTGGCGGTCACGATGACCGTGGCGGCCGTGGCGGCCGTGGCGGCCGTGGCGGCCGTGGCGCCCGTGGCGCCCGTGACGTCCTGACCGGCGTCGACCTCGACCTCCGCGCCGGGGAGGTGCTCGCGATCATCGGCTGCAACGGCGCGGGCAAGTCCACGCTGCTCACGGCGCTGGCCGGACTCGAGGCCCCGCGCACCGGCACGGTGACGGGGGAGCGGGCCGGGTTCGTGCCGCAGAACCCCGAGCATCTGTTCATCGGACGCACCGTCCGCGATGAGGTCGCGATCGGCGACCCGGCCGCGACCGATGCCGCCCTCGCGCGCGTGCGCCTCGCCGACCTCGCCGACCGCAGCCCCTTCACCCTGTCCGGCGGTCAGCAGCGTCGCCTCGCGATCGCCGCGATGCTCGCCCACTCCCGCCGCGTTCTCCTGGCCGATGAGCCCACCATCGGCCTCGACCGTGCCGCCACGGCCCAGGTCATCGCGATGCTCCGCGGCGTCGCCGCCGACGGAGGGGCGGTCGCCATGACGAGCCACGACCTGCGGGCCGTCACCGCGTGCGCCGACCGCGCGGCCGTCCTCGCCGAGGGACGCCTGCAGGCCGTCGTCCCCCTCGAGGAGCTCGTGCGCGACCCCTGCCTGCTGGCCCTGGCCGGGATGCGGATTCCGCCGCTCGTCGCGCGCGTGATGGCCGCGGACCTTCCGCTGCGCGGCACCCTCGAGGACCTCGGACGCCGCGGGGCGAGGGCATGAGCGCCGCGCCCGCACATCGGAGGCACGGGCGGGCATCTGAGGCGCCGCTGCCACCCGCTGCCGCCGGTGCGCGAGGGGAGAGGGGACATGACTCGTGGCTGGGCCGACGCTGCCCGACCGTGGTCCTCGCCCTGCTCGTCGTGCTCTCGGCAGCGACTCTGCTCGTCCTCGACCCCGTGCCCCTCGCCGTCCTGTATGCGGCGCTTCTGGCCGGGATCCTCGCGACCGCCCGCATCGGGCCGCTGCGCCTCGCGCGCGCCCAGATCCCGTTCCTCCTGTTCGGCATCGGCGTCGTCCTCGTCAACGCGTTCACCCGCCCGGGCGTGGAGCCGTGGCCGCAGCTGCCCGTCCGCGTCACCGCCGAAGGGCTCGTGATCGGCAGCGCGCTCGCCCTGCGCACCCTCGTGATCGGGGCCGGTGCCGTCGCGTTCGCGCACGTCACCGAGCCGCGGCGCCTCATGGTCTCCCTCATCCGCCACGCCCGCCTGAGCCCCCGCTACGCCTACGCCCTGCTGGCCGGGCACCGCATGCTGCAGGACCTCCCCGCGCAGTGGCGCCAGCTCACCCGAGCCCGCATCATGCGCCGCCCTGAGCCCGCGCCGCTGCGGCGCGGCCGGTACCGCCTCACGCTGCGCGAGCAGGCGTCGTGCGCGTTCGCCCTGCTCGTCGGCGCGATCCGGGCCTCCGAGCGCATCGCCTTCGCCCTCGAATCGCGCGCCCTGGCCTCAGGGCCGCGCACCCTGTGGCGCCCTGTGCCGGTCACCTGGCGCGACGGGGCGCTCGCCGTCGTCGTGCTCGGGACGATCGTCGCGGTGCTCCTCGGCGGGGTGCTGTGTGCCTGAGCGTCAGCGGTACACATCGGCGCGGTGGTCGATCGCGATGATCGTGACCGTCTCGTCGATCCGGTAGATGATCCGGAAATCCCCGCGGCGCGCACTGTGCAGGCCCTGGAGCTCGAACCGCAAGGGTTTGCCCACCCGCGGAGGGTTCTCCGCCAGGGGACCGTAGATCACTTCGGTCACCGCGGTCGCGACCTTCTCGGGCAGGCGCTGCAGTGAGCGTTTCGCGGTCGGTGTCCAGGCGATCGCCCAGGCCATTGGCGTCAGTCCCGGAGCAGGGCGAGGGCGGCGTCCCGGTCGAGCACGCTCGCATCTCCGTCAGCGGCCTCGGCCGCCCCCGAACGAATGTCCTCGCACAGCCCCGGCCGGCTGAGAACGGCGAGAGTCTCCTCCAGTGAGGCGAGATCCTCGGGGCTGATGAGGACGGCAGATGGCCTGCCATGACGTGTGATCACGACACGATCATGCTCGCGCTCGACCTGGTCGACCACCTCGGAGAGGCGGTTGCGGACGTCGCGCAACGCCATGGATTCATCGATCGTCATGATGCCCACCCTATCGGTGTGGCCACAACTGTGGCTACAGAATCAGGCCGCCGCCTCGACCGCCGCCTTGAGCGACCCCGGGGTGTACAGGTCGTCGGCCTCATGGAGCTTCCCGTTGACCTCGATCGTCGGCGTGCCGTAGTCCTTGGCCTTCGCCTCGGGCTCGACGACATCTTCGAGGTAGGGGATGTAGGTGCCGTCGGTGATCTTCTGATCCACGGCGTCGGAGGCGCCCGCGGTGTGCGCGAGCTCGATGAGCTTCTCGTCGCTCAGCCCCTCCTCGCCCTCTCCGGGCTGGTTGGCGAACAGCTCCTCGTCCATCGCCCAGAACAGCTCCGGGTCCTCGTCGTACACGGCCAGCGCGGCGTTCGCGGCGCGGCCCGAGTAGCCCTGCGGCGAGCTCATCGTGTCGAGCATCGGGCGCACGTGCATGCGCACCGTGTACGCGTCGTCGTGCGCCATCGCCTTGAGGTCCTCGCCGTTGGCGTCGGAGAACTGCTTGCAGTAGGGGCAGAGGTAGTCGCTGTAGACGTCCACGATCGTGTCGGACTCCGCGCCGTCGCCGAACTGGATGTACGGCTGGCCTGCGGTGACGCCCGACGGGGTGGTGATGCCGCCCGCGGACTGCTCCTCGTGCTTGGCGAGGTTCGCGATCCCGGTCACCGCCAGGACCAGCGCGAGGATCGCGCCGAGGACGATCAGCAGGCAGCCGCAGCCCAGGACCCACGGCCACGGGGAGCGCTTCTTGGGCGCCGTGGCCGGTGCGGCGGGTGCCGAGCCCGGGGCGGGTGCGGCGGGCGCGGGGCTCTGCGCGGTGTCCGGGTGGGGGGCCGACGCCTGGGGCGCCTCCGCGTCGGAGTTCTCGGGCATCGGAGCAGGGCTGGTCGGGTCAGTCGACACGGGGTCTCCACGGGTCTCGATGGTCAGGTGGGCAAGCGCGTCGACGATTCCGGGCGAGAGCCGGAGGAGAGTTAGAGCCGACGGTGTGTCCGGACCCCATTGTCGCGGAGACACCGTCGGCGCGGTGCACCCGCCCCCGGGTGCGAACCTCTGCGGATGAATCTAGGGGCCCGGGGCCGGGCGTGCCCGGGACCAAGGTCTCGCGAGGTGTGCGATCGGTGCGCGACCAGGCCCGATGCCCCATGGATCGGTCGCCGGAACCTGTGGCGCGGGTGTCGGCAGCCCGATCCGGGGAGGGGGCGGCGGTGCGTTCGACGGTCTCGTCCGCGGCGCTCGGGGAATTAGCTTCTCGGGGGCGGTGCTCGGGGAGCGCGGCGGTGGGGTCGGCAGCCGGAGGCAGTCAGATGGGCGTGGCCGGCGGCGAGATCGTCGAAACGAACCAGAACGCGTCGCGAGACGCCCGAAACGAGCCACTTCCATGGCTCGTTTCAGGTGTCTCGCGGGGGAGGAGGGCGGGAACCGGACGCGGGCGGCAAGGGGCGGTCACCACTCACGGGCGGCAAGGGGCGGTCACCACTCACGGGTGAGGACGTCCCAGGAGTCGCCCGTCACGGCTCAGAAGCGACCGGAGAAGCCCGACGGGCGGTCCCCACCTGCGCCGTCGGCACCCGTGCGCCCGGCATCGTCCGTCCCCGGGCGCTTCAGTCCGACCCCCTTCGCCGCGGCGTCCTTGAGCCGGGCCGTCTTCGACGCTGTCCCCTCCGTCCCTTCCCCCGTCGACTCCGCAGCCCCTCGGGCCGCCCCCATGCGGGGTGCGTTCTTCGCCAGGCTCTTCCGCAGCGCCCGTACGGCCCCGGCGATGTCGCCGGCGGGTGCGGGGCCGCCGCCGGTCGGATCCGCGGAGCTCGGCGCTGGCGCGGACGCATTCCCGGCGGCAGAAGCATCGTTGTGCACGGTCGCGTCGGCGGCGTCGGCGGTTGCATCGTCCTGCCCGGACGAATCCCCGGCGTCGCCGCCTGCATCGTCCTTCGCGGGTGCCCCCGGGACGGCACGCGCCGCTTCCTGGACAGCGGCACCCGTGTCGGGAGCTACGGCGGTCGACGCCTCAGGGGCGACGGGGCGGTCGGCGGTGTCGGACATCGGAGTCTCCTTCCGGCCGACGGCGGCGTCGGCGCTCTCGGGGCCAGTCTCCCACCTGCGCCCCGCCTCCGTCAGTACCCGTACGCCCCGAACTCCGCCTCGATGCGCTCGCCCTCCGCGCCGTCGGCCAGGAGCACCTGCAGCAGCAGGCGGGCGGCGTGCGGCGAGAGGGCCCCGGCCATCACGCAGCCGTTGCGGATCAGATCCACCTCGCTGCCGGGGTAGTCGTAGTGGTTCATCGACGTCCCGCCGCTGACCACCCGGGTGGCGATGACCACCGGCACCCCGGCATCGGTGAGGCGGCGCAGGCGCGCGACCGCGAGCTCGGGCACGTGCCCCATGCCCACGCCCTCGATCACGAGGCCGTCGAACGCGCCCGCCGGGAGCAGGTCGAGGAGCTCGGCATCATCGCCCTGTCCGAGCGCGAGCACCGGCACGCGCGGCAGCGTCTCCGGGAGGTCGCCGCCGATCAGCGCGGAGCGCTCGGTGGGCCGGTAGACCAGGCGGATGTCGTCCTCGCCGACGATCGCGACCGGGCCCGACGGCTCCGAGGCGAAGGCGTCGACGCTGCGCGAGCTCACCTTCGACACGCGATCGGCCAGGTGCACGAGCCCGTCGAACACGACGAGCGCCCCGAGCCCGCGGGCCGACGGCGCGATCGCGGTGCGCACCGCGTCGTGGAGGTTCGCGGGCCCGTCGGCGCCGGGCGCGTTGGACGGGCGCATCGCCCCGGTCAGGACGATGGGTGCCTCCAGGTCCCAGCAGCGGTTGAGCAGGAACGCCGATTCCTCGAGCGTGTCCGTGCCGTGGGTGACGACCACGCCCGCGAATCCGTCGGCCACGGCCTCGCGCGCGAGGCGGAGCACGGTGGCGAGGTGAGCGGTGCGGATCGACGGCGAGCCCACGTTCGCGACCGCGCGGTGCGTGGCCGCCGCTCCCGCGAGCGACGTGGTGACGACGTCCGCGCCCGCCTGCGAGGTGGGGGTGGCGCGCAGGCCGGCCTCGTCCTGGGACATGGCGATGGTGCCGCCGAGGGAGAGGACCAGGACGCGCGGGGCGCCGGGGGCGGGTGAGGTCTCGGCAGGGCTCATGCGGGGCTCCCGATGCGGGTCAGGCGCACGACGACCTCGTCGTGGCGGGTGTGGGGGAACATGTCGACCAGGCGCGCCCGGTCGATCCGGTACGACGGCATCGCCGCGAGGTCGCGGGCGAGCGTGCGCGGGTTGCAGCTGGAGTAGACGACGTCCGGGACGCCCGACGCCTCGATCCACGCGGCGAGCTCGGCGGAGATCCCGCGGCGCGGCGGGTTCACGATCACCACGTCCGGCGCGCCGGTGCGCTCGGCCTCGGCGATCGCCCAGGCGGTCGCATCCTGGGCGTGGAACGTCGCGATGACGCCCGCGGCCTCGGCGGCCTCGCGGGCGGCGATGATGGCCTGCTCGGAGATCTCGACGCCGACGACCTCGCGGACAGGTGGTGCCGATGCGGGAGACGCGGCGTCCGTGTCCGTGTCCGTGTCCGTGTCCGGGCCCGTGCCTACGTCCAAGCCTGTGCCCGTGCGTGTGCTCGCGGGGCGCCCGGCGCAGGCGAGGGCGAAGCCGCCGACCCCGCAGTACAGGTCCCAGATGCGCAGAGGGTCGTCGCGCGGGGCATCGTTCTCGGCGACCTCGTCGACCCAGTCCGCGACCTGCGCGTACAGGCCGCCCGCGACCGCGGTGTTCGTCTGCAGGAACGACCGCGGGCGAGCGTGTAGCGTCACCGGGCCCATCGTCACCGGCAGGAACTCATCGCCCGCCAGGTGGATCTCCTGCTCGCCCTCGAGGGTGGCGACGTGCTCGGGGTGGATGTTGGCGGAGACGACGGCGACCTGCGGCTGCGCCTCCAGCAGGCGGGGGAGGTGCTCGCGGATGCGGTCGAGCGCGCGCTCGCTGCGCAGGACGAGACGCAGCATCATGCGGTCGTCGGCCCCGACGGTCACGTGCACGAAGCGGATCTCCCCGCGGTGCCGGGCCGCGTCGTACGGCGGGACCTGGGCGCGGCGGATGAGGGTGCGCACATGCTCGAGGAGCTCCTCGACACCCGGCGGGTACAGGGGGCAGTCGGCGAGGTCCTCGGTGCCCAGGAGGGCCGGGTCGGCGCCGACCTGCCCCTGCCCCTGGATGCCGAGGATCGGGGCGTTCGCGGTGCCCGTGACCACCATCTTCGCGCGGTTGCGGAAACCGGCGTCGGCGCTGGTCAGCGGTGCGCACCAAACGTCGTCGCGGGCGCGGTCGGCCTGGCGCGGCAGGACATCGGCGTCGGTCGCGACACGGGTGCGGTCCTCGGGGCGCCCGCTGCTGTCCCTGGTGCGCCCGCTGCTGTCCCCGTCACGCACGATGAGGAACGGCGCCAGGAGCTCTCGCAGCGCGGCATCGGCGTCGCGCACCTGCTCCCCGTGGGGCAGGTCGAGGAGCGTGCAGGACCGGCAGGTCCCGGCATCGAAGTGGTGGCAGCGCACGCGCCGAGTCTAGGGGGAGGGGTGCCGGACGCCGCGTCCCCCACTTGAGGAATTCCCCAGTCGGGGATATCGTCGCGCCATGACCCACGACGACCAGGAAGCGCGCCCTGCTGATCCCCGCGGTGCGCCTTCCGACGACGCGCCCTCCAGCGACGCGTCCTCCAGCGACGCGTCCTCCGACGACGCGCCCTCCGACGACGCGCATTCCCGTGGCCCCCGTTCCCGCCCCGCACGCCCCCAGGGCGCACCGCGCGACGCAGCGGGAGGCGCCCCGGCACCCCGCCCCACCGGACGACGACCCGGCGAGAGCGGCACCCGCGAGGCGATCCTCGACGCCGCCCTCGACCTGTTCGCCGCCAACGGCATCGACGCCACCTCGATGCGCGCCATCGCGGCCCGCGCCGGCGTCGACCCCGCCCTCGTCCGCCACTACCACCGCGACAAGGAATCACTGTTCGCCCAGGCCGTGGCCGACCGTCTCGAGCTCGCCCCCCGCGTGCGCGGCGCCCTCGCGGGTGATCCCGCCGGGCGCGGCGAGCGCGTCGCCGCCCTCTACCTCGGACTCTGGGAGGACCCCGACGTGCGCCCCGTGCTGCTCGCGCTCGTCCGCTCGGCCACCACCTCGGAGCACGCCGCAGAGATGTTCATGCAGACCATGGCCGCGCGCATCGGCCCCGCGGGCAGCCCGCCGATGACCGCGCAGCGCGGCATGATGCTCGCGGTCAGCCACCTGATCGGCGTCGCGATCGGCCGGCACATCATCCGCATGCCCGCCCTCGTGGACGCCCCGCTCGACGAGCTCGTGCAGGAGATCGCCCCCGCGATCCAGCACTACCTGGACGCCACCCTCGCCGACCACCCCACCGCCCGGACCGAGGCCCCGTCATGACCCATCGCCCCACCCACCGGCGCGACATCGAGGCCGACGCGGCCCCCGCCGCCGAGCCCGTCATCGAGACGCGCGCCCTGACCAAGAGCTTCGGCCGCTCCCCGGCGCTGCGCGGCCTCGACCTCGAGGTCGCCCGCGGCGAGGTCCACGGCTTCCTCGGCCCCAACGGCGCGGGGAAGTCCACCGCCATCCGCGTGCTGCTCGGACTGCTCAAGGCCGACGGCGGCACCGCCCGTCTGCTCGGCGGCGACCCCTGGAAGGACGTCGTCGCCCTCCACCGCCGTCTCGCCTACGTGCCCGGCGACGTCTCGCTGTGGCCGACGATGAGCGGCGGCGAGGCCATCGACCTGCTAGGCGGCCTGCGCGGCGGCCTCGACCCCGCCCGTCGCGCCGAGCTGATCGAGCGCTTCGAGCTGGACCCCACCAAGCGCGGGCGCCAGTACTCCAAGGGCAACCGGCAGATGGTCGCGCTCGTGGCCGCCCTCGCCTCCGACGCCGAGCTGCTGATCCTCGACGAGCCCACCAGCGGCCTCGACCCGCTCATGGAGAACGTGTTCCAGGAGGTCGTCGGCGAGGCGAAGGACCGCGGCGCGACCGTGCTGCTGTCCAGCCACATCCTCGCCGAGGTCGAGACCCTCGCCGACCGCCTGAGCGTCATCCGCGACGGCCGCATCGTCCGCACCGGCACCATCGCCCAGATGCGCGGCACCGCCCGCACGCACATCACCGCGACGCTGGACCGCGAAGCCTCGGCGGAGGCGCTCGCGCTGCTCGACGACGTGCGTCTCGACGGTCGTGCGCTCGCGGCGAGCATCCCCTCCGACCGGATCGGGGAGGCCATGGCCGCCCTCGCGCCGTCCCGCCTGAGCGACCTCGTCGTCTCCCCGCCCACGCTGGAGAGCATGTTCCTGCGCCTGTACGAGGACGCCGATGGGAGCGCGAGCGCGGAGGAGGGTGCGGACGCGGGCGACGCGCCCTCGCGGGCGGCCGAGCCCGACGTGCGACAGCGGGCCGTTGAGCCCGACGCGCCCTCGCGGGTGGCCGAGCCCGGCACGCGACAGCGGACTGCCGAGCCCGACGCGCGTTCGCGGACTGCCGAGCCCGACGTGCGCTCGCGGGTGACCGGGCCTGACGCACGTTCGCGGGCGGTCGAGCCCGACGCACTCTCGCAGGCGGCCGAGCCCGACGGGTCCGTCCGATGAGCGCCCCGCTCACGGGCGTCGGCCCCCTGCTCCGCGCCTCCCTCACGCACGACGGCCGTCGCTTCGCCCCCTGGGTCGCGATCGTGACGCTGCTGTCGGCGTCCTCGGTGCTGCTGTACCCATGGCTGTTCCCCGACACGGTCGACCGCATGGGCTTCGCGGCGGCGGTCGGCTCCAATCCCGCGATCAGCCTGATCTTCGGGCCCGCAGAGGACCTGCTGAGCACCGACGGCTTCAACGCCTGGCGCAGCCTGTCGCTCGGCGGCTTCGTCACCGCGCTCGGCGCGATCCTCGCGGTGGTGCGGGCCAGCCGCGCCCAGGAGGACTCCGGGCAGGCCGAGCTGCTGGCCTCCTCGGTCATCTCGCGCTCCGGGCGGTTGATCGTCGGCGTGCTCGTCGCGATGATCGGCTCCCTCGCCGTCGGGGTCGTCGCGGGCCTGGTCACCTGGGCCTGCGGCGGCGAGCCCGGGCCCACCGCCCTGCTGTGCGCGACGTTCGTGGTGACCGGCTGGATGTTCGCGGCGCTCGCCGCCGTGGCCGCGCAGCTCGGCGCCGAGACCCGCACCGCCACGTCGATCGCCGTCGGCGCCCTGGGCGTCGCCTTCATCGCCCGCGGTTTCCTCTACGCGATCGACGCGCCCGACTGGCTCGTCTGGCTGGACCCGCTCGCCTGGATGACGGAGACCTGGCCGACGGTGGAGGACCGCTGGTGGCCCCTCCCGCTCGGGCTCGGACTGACCGTCGTGCTGCTGGCGGTCGCGTTCGTCCTGCAGGCGCGGCGCGATTTCGGCGGCGGCGCGATCGGCCCGCGCCCCGGCCCGGCGACCGGCCGCATCCGCGGCGTCGCAGGTCTCGTGCTGCGAGCGCACCGCGGCGCGATCATCACCTGGCTGTGCGTGGCCGCGGGCCTCGGCATCGTCTTCGGCTACCTCGCCACATCGGTGAGCGACATCCTCGCGGGCGACTCCGCCGTCCAGCAGGTGCTCGCGGCGGGCGCCGCCACCCCCGATCAGCTCATCGGCCGCTTCCTCGTGACGATCCTGAGCCTCGTGGGCATCATCCTCGCGATTCCCGGCGTGCAGATCATGCTCGCCGTGCGCTCCGAGGAGCTGGCCGACCGGGCCGAGCCGGTGCTCGCCGCCGCCGTCGCCCGGCCCCGCTACTGGGGCGCGAGCGCGCTGCTGGCTCTGACCGTGACCGCCGCGTGCACGCTCATGGCGGGCACGGAGATCGCCCTGCTGGCTTCCTCCGCGGACATCGGCGCCGAGCTGGGCGACACCCTGCTGCAGGCGGTCGTGACCGTGCCCGCCGTGTGGGCCGTGGTCGCGGTGTCGATGCTGGTGGTCGGCGCACGGCCGCGCGTGCTGCCGGCCGCCTGGGTCGGCGTGATCGCCTCTTTCGGCCTCACGCTGCTGGGGCCCTCGTTCAAGCTGCCCGACTGGGCGCTCGGCATCAGCCCGTTCTGGCACGTGCCGTCGATCGCGGGCGACGAGGACGGATGGGGGCTGCTCGGCGTCGCCGCGGTGGCCCTGCTGCTCGCGGTCATCGGCCTGGGGGGCTTCCGGCGGCGGGACCTCGCGACGCGCTGACGGGCTCGGCCTGGTCCCGTTGCCGCCGCGCCCGCCCCCAGTCCTTCCCCGCGCCCTCCCGCTGTTCTGGTCAGTCGTGGTCGCTATCGGGCGTGGATGACGACAACGAGTGACCAGAACGCGGAAGAGGGCGCGCCCTCGAGCGGCCACTCGTGACCAAAACGCACCGGGGCCCTCAGCCCCCGTATCCCTGCGCGCCCGCGACGCCGCACACCTCATGGGCCAGACGCGTTCCCGCCCGGGCGGCGTCCCGCAGCGATGCCCCGGCGGCCAGGGCCGCGGCGGTCGCACCGACGAACGCGTCGCCCGCACCGGTCGTGTCCACGACGTCGGTGGGGATCGCGGGGACGGTCTCGGAGCCGTCGACATCGAGCACCACGCTGCCCTGCCCGCCGAGCGTGACCACCACATCGCAGCCGTGCATTTCGTGGAGACGGCGGGCCGGGTCCTCCGCGCGATCGCCGAGCAGCATCTCGGCCTCGGTCTCGTTGACCACCAGCACGTCCACGAGCGGCAGCAGGGCCGAGGCGTCGGCGGCCGGGGCCGCGTTGAGGATCGTGCGAGCGCCCTGCTCACGAGCCACGGCGAAGCCGGCCGCGATCGCGTCCTGCGGGATCTCGAGCTGCGCGACCACCACATCGCCTTCGCGGCACGGGGCCAGGGCCGCCGTCGCGTCCTCGGGGCCGACGGTGCCGTTGGCGCCCTCGAGGATCACGATGGAGTTCTCCCCGGCCGCGTCGAGCTGGATGATCGCGGTGCCGGTGTCGACGCCCTCGCGCCGGACGACCGCCGATCCCACGCCCCGCCGCTCGAGGGTCGCGGCGAGCATCGCCCCGCGGTCGTCGTCGCCGACGGCACCGATCATGACCGTCCGGGCCCCGGAGTGCGCGGCGGCGACGGCCTGGTTCATGCCCTTGCCGCCGGGCGACAGGGTGCTCGACGTCGCCGACAGCGTCTCGCCCGGGCGCACGATCCACGGCACCGCGAGGGTCATGTCGGCGTTGAGGGAGCCCAGCACCCAGACTCTCGGGGCTCCCTCGGCGGGCGGGGTGATCTGCGTGTCCGAAGCCGAGACCGAGTCCGGGACCGGGGCCGCATCTGAGGATGGAGCCGGAGCCGGAGCCGGAGCCGCGTCCGAGACCGAGACCGGGGCCGCGTCCGGAGATGGAGCGGGGGCCTCGCCGGGCGCCTGGGCGGTGGGGGTGGCAGAAGCGGCGGGAGCGGTGTCGTCGGAGCGCATGGGCGCGTCCTCCTCGTCATCGAGCGGAGCGGGGCGCCCGGCGTCGGTCGGGACGACGGGCGTCGGCCGGGACGACGGGCGGATCACCCGAGGCTACTGCCGTGCAGGGGCCGGCGGCAGGGACTCCCGGCGCCCGCCTCCTCGCCGGTCTCCGGTCGGAAGGACGCGTGTTCTGGTCAGCCGTGGCCGTCACGCACGGCGCATGGCGGCCACGGCTGACCAGAACACGCTGTGCAGCCCGGCTCTCCTCACCGCCGGGGCCGCGTCACCCGCGCCGTCGCCGGGGCCGTCCACGGGTCCTCGGGCCACGGGTGCTTGGGGTAGCGGCCCCGCATCTCGGAGCGGACCTGCTGGTACGGGCCCGACCAGAAGGAACGGAGGTCGTCCGTCACGGCCAGCGGCCGCCGCGCGGGGGAGAGCAGGTGGAACAGGACGCTCACGCGCCCGTCGACCAGGCGCGGCGTCTCGGCCAGGCCGAAGCACTCCTGCAGCTTGACCGCGACGACGGGCCTGCCCGCGGGATCGTCGAGGGCCGGGTACTCGATCCGGATCGCGGACCCGGACGGGACGGCCAGGCGCTCAGGGGCCAGCTCGTCGAGGCGCGCCGCCTCCGGCCACGGCAACAGGCGCCGCAGCGCGCTCACGACGTCGATCCGGTCCAGGCGGTCGCTCGGACGCATACGGGCCAGGTCCCCTCCCAGCCACTCCTCGAGGCGCTCCAGCAGGGCGGCATCGTCCATCGCGGGCCACGGCGCGCCCAGCTCCCGGTGGATCAGGGCGAGCCGGCCCCGGAGTGCTAGGGCGGCATCGGACCAGGTCAGGGCGGCCAGGCCGTTCTCCCGCAGATGCGCCGCGAGAGCAGGGCCGACGTCGGCGGGCTCGGCGGCGACCGGTGTGGAGGCCAGGGTGATGGCGCCGAGGGAGCGCTCGGCGCGCACGCTGATCCGGCCGGCATCGACGCGCGCTCGGCGCCGCTCGGAGGCGAGCGGCGCTCCCAGGCGCAGGGCCGTCTCCTCGTCGAGCGGTGCGGCGGCGCGGATCACGGCGCCGGTCCCGTCGGCGGCGCGCCCCTCGGCCCGTTGCACCTCCCAGACCGCCAGCCATGTGCTCTCGCGCAGCGGCGAGCCCTCGGGTAGGGCCGCGCGCGTGCCCGATGCCAGCAGGTAGGAGCGGGAGGCGTCGCCGGTGCGACGGGCGATCCGCTCGGGACGCGCCAGGGCGATGAGCGTCCCGGCGGCGTGCTCGAGCACGTCGTGCTCCCGTCGGGACGGCATGGACGCACGGTTCGCCGCGCCGGAGCCCTCCCGCCGACCGGGCGTGCCGGGTGGGCGCCCGCCCTCCGCGCTCATGCCCCCTGTCGGGAGCCCGGTCTCCTGCCCGCGCGCGATCCGCGCCAGGCGCTGGACCTCCCGCCGCCAGCGCTCCGCCCCCGGGGCGCGCCCGGACCGCAGGGCGACCAGCAGCGACGGCACGTCCGCCCCGTCGGCGCGATGATCGTCGGACAGCGCCGCGACCACCTCGGCCGCCCGCTGCGCGTCGCCCAGCTCCCGCGTCCCCGCGAGCAGGGCGCGGGCCTCGCGTACCCCGATCGGGAGCGTCGAGACCGCCCGCCCCTCCGCGGTCGCGCGGCCCTCCGCATCGACCAGCCCGAGGCTGCGCAGCGTCGCCTCGGCGTCGGCGATCGAGGCGGCGGGCGGCGGCGTCAGCAGGGGCAGGCCCTCGCCGCGCGGCGTGCCCCAGCAGGCCAGCAGCAGGGCGGCATCGGTGAGGTCGGCGGCCGTGATCTCCGGCGGGGCGCTCGGGGCCATGCGCGCCACGTCGGTCTCCGAGCACGCGCGCACCGCCGTGCCCGGTCCCTGGCGGGCGGCGCGCCCGGCCCGCTGCTCGATGCTCGCCCGTGAGGCGCTCACCGTGACCAGGCCCGTCATGCCCCGCGCGCGGTCGCGACGCACCTCCCGGGACAGGCAGGCGTCGATCACCAGGCGCACGCCGGGGACGGTCAGCGAGCTCTCCGCGAGCGCCGTCGACACCACGATCCGCGGCCCCTCGCCCTCGCGCCGGCCCGACGTCGCCCGGTCCTGCTCGCGGGCGGGCAGCCGCCCGTGCAGGGGGAGCACCTCGGCATCGGTGAGGGAGCGCAGGCGCCGCACCGTCTCGTCGACCTCGCGGGCACCGGGGACGAACACGAGCGCGTCGACGTCCCCGGCGTCGCGGTGCTCGCGGGCGGCGGTGCGAGCCAGGTGATCGAGGTAGTCGCGGGAGACGCCGCGGGCATCCAGACGGGGCCCGGCGGGCGGGGCATACCGGATCTCGAGGGGATGCAGATCGGAGGGCACGTCCACGATCGGCGCCGGCGCGCCGCCGTCCCCGCCGAGCACGGCGGCGACCGCCTGCGCGTCGAGCGTCGCGGACATGGCCGTGACCTGCAGGTCCTCCCGCAGCTGGCGGGCATCGGCGAGCATGCCCAGCAGCAGATCGGTGTCGAGGGAGCGCTCGTGGACCTCGTCGAGGACCACGCACGCGACGTCGTCGAGGCCCGGATCCGCCAGCAGGCGCCGCAGCAGCACGCCGGGCGTCATCACCTCCAGCACCGTCGCGGGGCTCACGTGCCGCTCCCCGCGCACCGTGTATCCGACGGCCTCGCCGATCGCGGACCCGTCGAGCTGTGCGATGCGCCGGGCCGCCGCGCGGACAGCGACCCGGCGCGGCTGGACCAGCAGCGTCGTCCCGCCCAGCGCCTGCCCCGCGAGATTCGCCAGCAGCGGCGGCACGAACGTCGTCTTGCCCGTGCCCGGGGGAGCGGTCACCACCATCGCTCCCGCGGCGGCGGCCCGGCGCAGATCGCCCTCGGCGCGCGCGACCACGAGCGCGCGGCCGAGCGCCGCGAGGTCGAAGGCGTGGCGCGAGGTCATGCCGCCATCCTCGCAGGGCGCTCCGACCGACGAGCAGCGGTCCTGCTCCGCGGCCCTGCTCCATGCCTGCGCCATGTCGCCTACGCTGGCCGGACGCGCCCGGCCCGGCGCGACGGCGACCGTGCAGAGGGGAGGGGGCAGATGGCGAAGCGACGGACAGGCTCCGGTCCCGGCCCGCGCGCTGCCCGTGCCAACGGAGCCGATCCCCGCCCCGCCGCGCCTGATCCGTCCACCACCCGCCCGAACGGCGCCGATTCCCACTCTGCCGCTCCCCACTCTGCCGATCGCCGCCCTGCCGCGCCCCCGACGGCACCCCGCCCGACGCCCGGACGCCTCGCCGGCACGACGGACCCGGCGCGTCGTGTGCGACCGGTCGACTGGACGGCGACGGGCGCCGCTCCTGCGGCCTCGGACGAGGCGGCGAGCGGTGGCGCGGATGCGGCAGATGCGCGGCAGGATCAGCGGTCCGCGGAAGGACCCGGGGACCGCCTGCCCCGTCTGCGCCGCCGGACCCTCGAGCTCCCGCGCCCACTGCCCGCACCGCCGGCCGCGGCGCTGCACACCCTGGGGCCCGATGACGAGCGCGATGCTCCCCGTCCGCTGCGCATCGACGAGGCGGCGATCCGCCTCGTGGGCATCGGCATCGACGACCTGGCGCGCGACGACCTGGTCGAAGCCGTCGCCGACCCCGAGGACGCCTGGACCTCGGACAACGGCATCTCCGACCACTTCCTGCGCGGTCGCCTGGTGGTGCAGGTGCGCCGGGCCGACAACCTGGTGATCGGCGCTTTCGCGCGCGGGTACGCGCTCGCGGTGCGGCCCGAGGGCGCCCGCACGCTGGACGATCTCGCCGAGCGCGCGGCCGGTGCCGCGGGGCGCTCGGTGCGTCGGGGGCCTGGGACGCGGGTGCCGACGACGCGCCGCGAGCTGCTGGACCGCCTCGAGCGCGAGGGCTTCGTGGTGACGCCGGGATCCGGGCACGGCCGCGTGACGCATCCGGAGCATCCGGGGCTGTTCGTGCCGATGGCCTCGACGCCCTCGGACGTGCGCTTCACGCGCTATGCGGTCTCGCAGATCCGTCGCGTGTTCGGCGTCGACCTGCGCGACTGAGCCGCGGTCACCGAACGGCGGACGATGCCCGCGCGGTCGTCGCGGTGCGCGCGGTCGTTCCGGGGCGAGGGCAGTGGCGGTGCACGGGCGGTGCGAAGGGCAGGAGTGCTGCGAGCAGGCGGCGCGCGGATAGGCGAGCCGCAGGCAGACGAGCTATGGGCAGGAGAGCCGCGAGCGGGCGAGCTACGGGCTGGACAAAGCCCCGCAGAAGGGCCATGCAGAAGTGCCCTGAACAGGAAAGCGCCCCGGCTCGTCCCCACGAGCCGGGGCCATCCCTTTCCCCCGCATCGAGGGCTTCAATGGGCCCTGCCCCCTCCTCAGTGGGCGGGCCTCCCGTCGATGCGTTGGTAGTACTCAACCGCCCCTCCCGGTGATATCGCTGTGCCGCACCTAGCAGTTCCCTGGGAAGGGTGCTCGTTTCCTCCCCATGCACCGCTTCTCCACACCGCCGACAGGCCGCTGGCCTGGACGGATGCCCTCGGCGGAGGCTGGGTCCGAGGCCCCGGATCGGGCCCGTGGAGGAGGTGTGAAAGATGTTCCTGGGATGCGACCCCGAGCAGCTGAGACGGTTCGCCGCACAGCTCGCGAGCATGAGCGCCGGGTTGGACGGGGCCCGTGACGCGCTCGCACACGGCATCGCCGCGGTCGAGTGGGACGGGGAGGACGCTGAGCGCTTCCGCGCTGACGTCGCATCCGGTCTGCTGCCCGGCTTCTCGGGCATGGCGGAGGCGATGCGGCATGCCGCCTCGTCGGCGAGCGAGGAGGCCGCGCAGCAGGACGCCGCGAGCGCCTCCGAGCAGGCGGGAGCAGTCGGCGGGTCCGTCGGCGCGTCGATCAGGGCGACGGCGCCTGGGCGCTCGACGGCGCAGGCCGTCGCGGCATCGACCGGGTCCGGTGCGCGCGCGGCCGCCGACGATGCGGCGCCGCCCCACGACCTGGTGGCGGGAATCCCCGGCATCGGATGGGGCGCCGCCGACCCGGGGCCCGACTCCGATGTGTTCGGTCCGATCCCGGCGGGTCCCTCCCGCGGCATGCTTCGGGACGCCCTCGGGGAGACCTCCGGGCCGCGTGCGGAGCAGTCATGGCTCGACGCGACGGACCTCGGTGCGGCGGCCAGTGCCAAGGCCGGCCCTGTCCCCGCTGTCGCGGCGATCATGGTGGACGCGGTCAACGGGCAGATGGCGCAGTACGAGATGCTCAACGGGGTGCGCGACGGGGACGCGACGGCGATCGTCGACGGGCTCGTGACCGCCCACCTCACGGGGAACGACGCCATGTTCAACGCCCTGGAGCTGACGCCGATCGCACCGGTCGGGGTGATCGGATCGCACGTCTCCGGTCCGCTGCTGGGGAGGTGGAACGCGCTGCGGCGCGAGGCGATCGCCGACGAGGCGGCGGGAGGGCCGAGCCAGGGCTCGCCCGTGCGCTACGTGCTGCAAGCGCCCGTCCGGTACAACGAGGAGATGATCCAGCCGTGGGCCGACGCGCATCCCGGGGCGGTGGGCGATGCGGTCGGCGATATCGGCGACGGTGCGGCCAGGGCCGAGCGCGAGGTCGAGCAGGCGCAGGACGAGACCGTGGCCTGGGTCCGAGACCAGATCTATTGCGTGCCCGGCGCGGAGGAGGCACTGGCTCTCCCGCGCCAGATGGCCGACGTTCCGAGGAGGTACATCCCGGGGCTCCGCGATGAGTGAGCCCTATCGCCCCGCGGCACTCCGCACCCCGCCATCGCACGCCCCGCTGCACCGTGCGCCCGGCGTACCGCGCGCACCCCGTGCGCCCCGCGCATCGGGCCGTGCCCCTGGACCGGACGATGATGCGCCCGGGACGGCCGTGGCCGCAGGAGAACGGATCTCGCCCGGGCACGATCGTCCCGGGGCGGTGCGGGGTTCCCGATCAGGCGGCGTCAGCGCCCTGGGGCGAGGCGGTGCGGCGTGCGTCGCTGCGCCGGTAGATCGACGCGAGCAGGGCACCGGAGAGGTTGTGCCAGATCGAGAACACGGCGGCGGGGAGCGCGGCGGCCGGGGAGAAGTACTGCGCCGCCAGGCCCGCGGCCAGACCCGAATTCTGCATACCCACCTCGATCGACACGGTGCGGGCGGCGCGGACCGGCTGGCGCAGCACGCGCGCGGCGCCGTAGCCCAGGGCGTAGCCCAGGCCGTTGTGCAGCACGACGGCGAGCAGCACCAGCAGGCCGGCCTCCATGACTTTGTCGGCGCTCTTGCCCACGACGGCGGCGACGACGCACGAGATCGCGAGCACGGAGATCCACGGCAGCGCCGGGAGGATCCGGTCGATCACGCGCGAGAAGGCGAGACGCACGATGAGACCGGCGATCACCGGCAGCAGCACGATCTTGACGATGGACATGGCCATGTCCCCGCCGTCGACCGGCATGTACTGGCCTGCGAGCAGCAGGGTCAGGGCGGGGGTGAGCAGTGGTGCGATCAGCGTCGAGATCGACGTCATCGTCACGGACAGCGCGGTGTC
Source organism: Brachybacterium nesterenkovii (assembly GCF_900163655.1). Classification (GTDB taxonomy): domain Bacteria; phylum Actinomycetota; class Actinomycetes; order Actinomycetales; family Dermabacteraceae; genus Brachybacterium; species Brachybacterium nesterenkovii. The sequence goes on along the minus strand of NZ_FWFG01000007.1, from coordinate 18,823 downwards.
CGCGCGGGCCAGGTAGGAGATGACGTTCGAGGACGTGCCGCCGGGGGCGCAGCCCACGAGGATCACGCCGGCGGCGAGCTCGGGCGGCAGCTGCAGGGCCATCGAGATCCCGAGACCCACGAGCGGCATGATCACGTACTGGGCGACCACGCCGATCAGCACGGGCAGGGGGCGCCGTGCCACGAGCGCGAAATCGGGGAGGGTGAGCGTCAGCCCCATCCCGAACATGATGATGCCGAGCAGGACGTTGACCCACGGGGCCATCTGGGACGCGACGCCGGGCACGGCGAAACCGAAGGCGGCCGCACCCAGCACGAGCAGCGGGAAGACGGTGACGGCCACGCGCGCCGAGCTGTCCTCCTTCGCGGAGGCGACGACGTGGGCGTCATCGCCGGAAGTTCCCGGGGACTCGGGATCCGACGGGCTCGAGGATGATGCGGAGGACGGGGAGGGGGAGGAGGGCGTCATCGCATGAGGGTATCGAGACCGTATCGACGACCGAGACGCCGTGACCGCAATGCGAGACGTGACGATGGGGTATGCCGTGGCGCGAGGCCTCGCACGGTCGGACTGCCCGCTTCGCTGTCGCCGGGCTCAGGCCCCTGCGGGCCGATCGGGGAGGGGCCATTCGTGTACGGGGCGGCCCGATGCCTGGCCCTCCCGGTACCGCCTTGTCATCGCCGCGAGCGCCGCCCGGCGGTCCATGCCCGACCGCTCCAGCGCCGCGACCGTGTCGATCTGCCAGCGGGCACCGGTGCGCCGCGTCGCCGCGCGCCCCTGGAGCACCTCCTCGCAGCGCTCGACCACGTCGGCATCCGCGCCGATGTCCCGCAGCCCCTCCATCGCACGGGGGATCAGCTGCTGGACCAGCAGGTCCGAGACGGGAACCGAGCCCAGGCGCGGCCACCGCACGCGGGTGTCGATGCCGCGCCGCGCGCACGCCTCGAACGCCTCGCGGGCGCCCTCGAAGGACATGCGCGACCACAGCGGGCGCCGCTCGGACATGAGGAAGTGCACGGAGCCGTAGAAGAACGCCGCGTCGGCGGCCATGTCGATGGGCGACGGGCCGCCCGGCAGCAGGCGGTTCTCCAGGCGCAGGTGCGGCAGGTCCGTGCCGGGGTCGTAGATCGGCCGGTTCCACCGCCACACGGTCCCGTTGTGGAGCATCAGCTCGTGCAGACGCGGCGCGGCGCCCTCGGTGAGCAGCGGCTCCTCGGCCATCTCGCGGGATTCCGGGATGATCGCCGGGAAGTAGCGGACGTTCTCCTCGAAGAGGTCGAACATTGAGGTGATCCAGCGCTCGCCGAACCACACCCGCGGGCGCACGCCCTGGGCCGCGTACTCCGGGGGTCGTGAGTCGATGGCCTGCTGGAACGCGGGGATCCGGGTCTCGTGCCACAGGCGCTTGCCCAGGAGGAACGGCGAGTTGGCGGCGAGCGCCGCCTGCGGCCCGGCGATCGCCTGCGCCGCGTTCCACGCGGCCGCGAACGATTCCGGCGCCATCTGCAGGTGCAGCTGCATCGACGTGCACGCGGCCTCCGGGGCGACGGAGTCGAACTCGGCGTCGATCCCGCCGCTCTCGCCGTCGATCCGCAGATGCACGGGCTCTCCGCGTGCGTCGAGGACGGCCGCATCGAGCACCTCGTAGCGGCTGCCGGGGGCGCGCCATGACGGGTCGTTCAGCAGCTCCTCGTCGAGGGTGGGGAGGTGGCCGACGGCCACGACGTGGGTGCCGTGCGCGCTCGCGGCCGCCTCCGCGCGCGCCAGACGGGCGGCCAGGTCGTCCTCGAGGCGGCGCAGGCCGTCGCCCTCGAGGGACATGACCGGCAGGTTGGTCTCGAGGTTGAAGGCGCCGATCTCGTGCACCCACTCCTCGTCGTCGAGGGTGGCGAGCACCTGCTCGGCCGTGAGCGCGGGGCGCTCGTCGGCATCGACCAGGCTCATCTCGAGCTCGACGCCGATCGTGCCCTCGTCCCGGAACTCCGCGTGGTCGAGGTACGTCTCGAACACGTCCAGGTGGCGCCGCAGCTCCCGTCGATAGCGGGTGCGCTGGCTGCGGGTGTACTCCGTGCGGCCGACCTCTCGTCCCACGGCGGTCCTCCGATGCTCGGGTGCGTGTGCTCGCGTGCTTGTGCTCGTTGCCTGCTCAGATGCATGCCGGCCTCGAGGACGGGTCGGCGGGCCCGCAGTGTAGCGATGCGGCCTGCAGGGCAGCCCGTCTCGCGCGCGGCGGCCGGAGACAGGCCTCAGCCCCGGTCTGCTCGGGACTCGGCGTGGCCCGGGGCAGCGTGAGCCTAGGGACGGTGCGGACCTGGGACGGTGCGGACCTCGGACGGTGCGGGCCTGGGGCGGTGCGAGCCTGGGGGACGGTACGGGCCTCGGGACTATGCGGGTCTCAGGACGGTGCGCGCCCCGGGGCAGCGCGAGCCTCGGAGCGGCGCGGTTCTCGGAGCGGCGCGAGCCCCGGGGCAGCGCGGGTCCTCGGAGCGGCGCGGATCTCGGGAGAGTGGGCGCCGCCATCATCCGGTCCTGCGTCGCGGTCTCTCGGGAACCCGCGTCCGCCGCTCCGGCGTGTGCCACGATGAGCGCATGTCCACGCGCTCCCGCCTCCCCTGGCCCGATGCGGCCCCCGTCCTCCCGGTCGAGCCGCTGCGCGGCGTGCTCGAGGCGTTCTCCTCGCTGGCCCTGCGCCATCCTGAGGATGTCACGCTCCTGCCGCCCCTCGTCGACGAGGACGGGAACGCCGACGAGTTCGCGGACCCGCCGCCCGCGCTCGAGCAGATCGTCGAGGAGTTCGGCGGCATCGAGGTCCGCGGCCGCGTGCGCCTGAACCTGCTGACCGACGACCGCACGGACCTCGGGCCGTACACGCTGCTGGGCGATCCGACCACCTTCTACCCGCTCATCGAGGGCGACGACGTCGCGGTGATCCTCACGATCGACGAGGACGGCGCCCCCGGCGCCGTGTACGGGATCGGCGAGGACCTCTCGCTCACCCTCGCGGCGCGCTCGCTGGGCCATTTCCTCGAGCGCTACCTGCACGCCCTCACCGAGACCCTGGAGGGTCTGGACGCCGAGGCGGAGCGGGCGAGCGCCGGAGCGGGCGACAGCGGAGAGGCCGGGAACGGTGCCGGAGCCGGGAATACCGCCGCGTCGGATCGGAGCGCCGCGCCGGATGGTGCGCCCACGCGCGCCGAGTCGGCCGTCGAGCTCATGAAGGCCCATATGCTCTCCTCGATCCTGGGGCTGCTGCCCGAGGAGGAGCGCGCCGCGGTGCCGTTCGAGAGCGTCGCGGACTCTGGCTTCGAGGCCGACGACCTGCCCGAGGGGACGGTCGCGGTCGCGGATCTGCGCGACGTCGACGGCGACGCGAGCGTGCACGTGATGGACGCCGATCTGCCGGGCGATCCGCTCGAGTGCCGCATCGCCTTCAGCCACGGCGGCCTCGTGGTGTCGATCGTCGACGAGGAGGCGGGGGAGGAGTGACCGGGGCCGACGGGGTGGACAATGGCGCGATGACCACCGCTTCCTCGCCCTCCGATCACGCTGCTGCGGCTCCCGCTGCTCCCGAAGCCGCCGTCCCGTCCGCAGCTCCCGCGCCGGGCACGACCACCTCGTCGGACGCCCCTGTCGCCTCTGCGGCCCCCGTCCTCCTGCTCGTCCCCGGGATCATCGGCCCGTCCGCGCTCGGAGCGGGCGAGGAGCCGATCGTCCTGGCGGACGGGACCGCCCCGCAGCTGCGGGTGACGGACCTGGGCGTGACGCGCGGCGAGGGCGCTTTCGAGACCATCGGCGTGTTCGACGGGCGCATCATGGCGCTGGCTCCCCACCTCGAGCGCCTGCAGCGCTCCGCGACGATGATGGAGCTGCCCGAGCTCGACCTCGACGTCCTCGCGCAGGCGGTGCGGCGTGCCGTCGACGAGCACGCGGATGTCCCCGAGCTGCTCGTGCGGATCTTCGTGTCCTCCGGCCCCGAGGGCGGCGCCCCCGGCACCGCGCGCCTCACCGCCTGGATCCACGCCAAGGCCGCGCCCGACTACTCGGGCGAGCGGGCCGGGATCCGCGTCGTCGCCCTCGACCGCGGCATCCCCTCGACCGCCCCGCAGACGAGCCCCTGGTTGCTGGCCGGCGCCAAGACCATGAGCTACGCGATCAACATGGCGATGATCCGCGAGGCAGAGCGCCGCGACGCGCAGGACGCCCTGTTCGTCTCCTCCGACGGCTACGCCCTCGAGGGGCCGACGTCGACGCTGCTGGTGCGCCGCGGGGACACGTTCACCACCACCCCGGCGAGCGCGGGCGTGCTGCCCGGGACGAGCCTGGGCTCGGTCGTCGCCGGGCTGCGGGCCGGGGGGCTCGACTGCACCGAGGAGCTGCTGACGCCTGCCGAGGTCGCGGCGTCCGACGGCGCGTGGCTGCTCTCCAGCGGGCGCCTGGCCGCACCGATCACGCATCTGGACGGGATCGCGCTCCCGGTCGACATGGAGCTCAGCCGGCGCTTCTGCGATCTCATCGCGGGGCGCGCGCAGGCCTGAGGCGCGCCGCGCTCAGTCCCCGGTCAGCACCGCCCGCGCGAGGTCCGCGTCGAGCACCATCGTGTCGATGACGCCCGAGCGGAGCACGCCGCTCACGCCCGGGGCCTTCTCCGCCCCGGCGGCGACGGCCAGCACCTCGGGGATGCGCGCGAGCTGCGGGAACGTCACCGCGAGCACCCGATCGGAGGTGGGCGGCCCCAGCGGGGTGCCGTCGGCGGCCACGAAGCGCCCGCACACATCGCCCACCGGATGCCGGGCCTCGAGGCGGCGTCGCTCCTCCACGGACAGGCGCATCCCCTCGAGCAGGTGCGGGGAGGAGTGCAGCCCCGTCGAGCCGATGCCGACGAGGGCCAGCTCCACGCCCGCCGCGCTCGCGAGCGCGCGCGAGATGCTGGTCTCGCGCAGGAGCGTGCGCACGGCCTCCGCGGACTCGAGCAGGGCCGGCGCGTAGAGCGGCTCGGCGCGGGCGCCCAGGCGCTCGGCGAGCACCCGCTGCACCGAGTCCCCGGAGTCGGTCTGGTCGAGCATCGACAGGCCCCCGACCAGCGGCAGCACGCGCGGGGCGGGCCGCAGACGCTGGGCGGGCAGCTCGGACACGACCTGCTGGACCGTCTGCCCCCAGGAGACGCCGATCGAGCGGACGGCCGGTGCGCGGTCGGCCACCAGAGCGGCCCCCGCGCGGGCGACGGTCGTCAGCGCGTCCCCGCGGCCGCCGTCGACCACCACGGCCGCCGTCAGGGAGAAGCGGGCGATGATCGCGGCCTCGAGCGCGGCGTCCCGGGTCGGGGGCGCGTCGGGATCGTGGATGGTGATCTCGACGACCCCGCGCTCGCGGGCCTGGGCGAGGATGCGCGAGACGTTGGAGCGGGACAGGCCGAGGTCCGCGGCGATCTCCGACTGCGACAGCCCCTGCTCGTAGTGGAGGCGTGCGGCCCGGACGATGATCGCGGTCTCGCGGGGTGCGGGCATGCGGCCTCCTTCGGTCGCGGCCACTGTAGCCCGCAGGAACCGGGTGCCCGGTTGCCCGGGCGGGTGCTCGGGCGAGTGCTCAGGTGGGTACTCAGGTGGGTGCTCGGGCGGGAGCTCGCGCCGAGTGTCACGCTGCGACTCAGGATCGGCCGCAAACGAGTCCCAGCGTGGCGCTCGACGACGGGGCAGGTCAGGGGACAGCGCGGGGCGGTGCTCAGCGGCGCCGGGGGACTCCCGCCGTCACGACCGCCGCGACGAGGGTGAGCGCCGCGCCCAGCAGCGTCGTCGTCGACAGGTGCGCCCCGGCGGCGGGCGCGAGCGCGTCCAGGGTCACGGACCCGATGATCTGCCCGGCGATCGTCGCCATCGCCAGCACGAGCACCCCGAGGGGCTGGGCGAGGTGCGCGGCCATCGCGATGAACGCGACGCCGATCGCCCCGCCGAGGTAGAGCACGGGGTTCGTCGGCAGCGCGCGGGGGCCGTCGCCCGTGGCGAGCGCGTGGATCAGGGTGATGATCCCCAGCCCGATCGTGCCGACCACGAAGTTCGCGAGCGTCGCGATGAGGAAGTGCCCGCTGTACTGGGACACCCGCCCGTTCACGGCCTGCTGCAGCCCCATGGCGATGCCCGCGATTATCGGCAGCGCGAGCAGCGGCCACGGCGCATCGGTCGTCACGCCGCCGGACATCGCGAACGCGACCGCGGCGACCATGAGCGCGGCGCCCGCGGCGCGGGGGAGGGTGAGGGTGCGCACGCCGCCGGGTCCCAGGCCGATGCGGTCCACGACCAGCCCGGTGACCGTCTGCCCGGCGACGACGCACACGATGAACAGCGCCACCCCGAGCAGACCGACCGACAGGGTCTGGCCCAGCACGAAGGTGGCTCCGCCCAGCCCGCCGAGGGCGAGCGGCCAGGCGAACGCGCCCGAGCGCAGGTCGCGGCCGAAGGCGGCGGCCCGGGCCCGCAGCGGGGCCGACAGCGCGAAGACCACGAGCAGGATCAGCAGGCCCGTGCCGAAGGAGATGGTGGCGGCGGTGAAGCCGTCGTTGACCTCCGCGGCCAGGCGCGCGTTGATGCGCGACTGCACGGCGCCCATCATGCCGCCGAGCAGCGCGGCCGGCAGTGCCCAGGCGGGGGCATGGGGCGTCGGAGGCGCGGCGGGGCTCAGCGGTTCATCGGTCACGAGGGACCACTGTAGGAGCGGGTGCGCTCGGACGCCGCGGAGGCCCGGTCCGTAGACTGCGCCGCGACGGGGGCGGCGCCCGAGCCGGGGCCGCCCTGGACCGACAGAGGATCGAGGAGGAGCTCATGAGCATCGACGACATCGACGACAACGGCAGCGGCGGGTTCGACCAGGCCGGTGACACCCTGCCCGAGACCGGCGGGATGACGACGGCGGAGGACACCGCGACGGACCGCCCGCACGCTGAGGAGTCCAGCCCCGAGTCCGCCGGGGACGACCCCGAGACCGGAGACCCGGAGGGTGCTGAACCCGAATCTGGGCTGGAGCCCGCGCCCGGGGCGGCGGCGCCCGTCGGATCGGGCGTCGAGGGCGCCGATGACCTCCTCGAGGCCGATCGCGAGCCCTCCGCCCAGGACGCCCCCGTCGGCGCTGTCGGGACTCTCCCCGGCCAGGCAGGGCAGGACGACGCGACCGCCGCCGAGCAGGGCAACCGCGACGAGGACCGCATGGTCGCCGCGGACGCGGATGAGCTGGCCGAGGTCGACGGCCTCACGGCCGAGCACCTCGATCCCGGCGCCATCGAGCAGGTCGTCGGCGACGACGAGCCGGGGCCCGTGTGAGCACCGAGACCGAGGCGCAGGCAGCAGAGGAGCAGGCGGCCGAGGCGCAGGGGTCCGGCGCGCCTGACCAGGACGCATCGACGCCCGGCCAGGGCGCATCGGCGTCCGAGGCCGCGAGCGCGCTGCCCGTCGTCGACGGCTCCGACCCGCCGCCCGTCGTCGACGGCTCCGACTCCTCGCCCTTGCTGGTGCGGCCCCGCATCGGCGTGCGCGCCGCGGTGGTCCGTGACGGCGAGATCCTCCTGAACCGCTACCGGGGCCCGGACGGCGACCTGTTCGACCTCCCCGGCGGCGGCCAGGAGCACGGCGAGACCCAGGACGACGCCCTCGTGCGAGAGGTGCTCGAGGAGACCGGCGCGCGCGTGCGGCCCTTCGGTCTGGCCTGCTCATACGAGGTGATGCTCCGCGAGGCCGCCCGCACGGGCTCGCCGATCCGCCTGTTCCACCAGCTCAACATCGTGCGCTGGTGCGGCCTCGAGCCCGGCGAGGAGCCGAGCCTCGGTCCCGCGCCCGACGGCCGGCAGATCGGCGTCGCCTGGCTCCCGATCGCCGAGCTCGACCGCCACGACGTGCGCCCGCGCGAGCTCGCGCAGTGGCTCATGGGCGACCCGTCCGTGCGGCCCACCTGGATCGGCACCCTCGGCGCCTGACGCCCTCATCGCCGGCCCGTCGGTCCTCCGACCCGTCGGCCCCCGGCGGGCCCCGAGAGCATGACGGCCCGCGGCCGGAGAGGCTGCGGGCCGTCGCGCTGTCCGGACCGGCACCGCTGTGCCCGAGGCGCACGTCGCGCCTGGAGCAGTCGGAGCCGGCCCCGGGGATCAGAGCGCCTGGATGTCGTGCGGCTCCTCGGCGCCGGGCTCGTTGTCGCGGACCACGATGCGGATCGGCTCGAGCCGCGCCCAGAGGAGGAACGCGGCGGCGACGGCGAGCATCACCAGCCCGCTCCACAGGTTGGCGTTGACGCCGCCGGTCTTGGCGGCCTCCGCCGCGGTGAACGCGACCAGGCCCAGGACCGTCAGGATCGCGCCGAACAGGCCGATCAGGGCGCCGATCATCGTGCGGATGTCGAAGGCGCCAACGGTCTCGACGTGCGCGCCGTCACCCGCGCCGTCGCCGCCCGCGCCCTCGAGCGACGCGGGCTCGGACGGCGCGGTCGCCCGGGGCTCCACCACGGGCGCCTCGGCGGTGCGGTCCTCGGGGGCGCGGCCACCGGGAACAGGCGCATCGGGGCTGTGCGTCTCGGAGGCGCGGTCGCCGGGGGCGGTGTCGGCCCGGTGGGTTCCGCGGCGGTGCTCGGGTGCGGGGGACATGCCTTCTCCTTCTCGGGCGGTCATGCGAAGACCACGTTCAGGGCGATGACGAGGACCATGCCGATCGCGGCCATCGGCACGGGGCGGCGGTAGAACGGCAGCTCGGCCTCATCGGGATCCACGAGGGAGGCCCTGGGGGTCTCGGAGTAGACGAGGCCGCGCAGCTCATGGGCGGGCTTGGGCGCCGTGAAGCGGGTGACCACCACGGACACGAGGATGTCGACGACGAACGCGGTGGCCGCCGAGACGAAGGCGAGGCCCTGACCGGGCAGGGTGAACAGCCCGCCGAACTCCGAGGAGCTCCACAGCACGACCGCCGACAGCGTTCCCGCCACGAGGCCCGTCCAGCCGGCCGCCGGGGTCATGCGGCGCCAGAACATGCCCAGGATGAACGTCGCGAACAGAGGCGCGTTGAAGAAGCCGAACAGGGTCTGCAGGTAGTCCATCAGGTTGGAGAAGTTGCCGGCGATCAGCGCGGTGAAGATCGCGATCACGCAGGCGGCGACGGTCGCGATGCGACCCGCCTTCAGGTAGTGCTCATCGGCCTGGCCCGGCTTCACGTACTGCTGGTACAGGTCGTAGCTGACCACCGTGTTGAAGGCGGAGATGTTCGCGGCCATGCCCGCCATGAACGCGGCCAGCAGGCCCGCGATCGCGACGCCCAGCAGTCCGTTGGGGAGCACGTCCCGCATCAGCAGGAGCATCGCGTCGTTGTAGGTGACGCCGGTGGCGGAGGCCCCCGCGGCGTCGCCGGCGACCGTGAGGCGCTTGAACTCGGTGAGGTCCGAGACCAGCACGGCGGCGATCATGCCCGGCAGGATCACGATGAACGGGATGAGCATCTTGGGGAAGGCGCCGATGATCGGCGTCATCCGCGCCGCCGTGATCGACTTCGACGCCAGCGCGCGCTGGACCTCCACGAAGTTGGTGGTCCAGTAGCCGAAGGACAGCACGAAGCCCAGGCCGAAGACGATCCCGATGACCGACAGCACGGGGGAGTCGAAGCCCGACAGCGCCTGCCCGGGCCAGGTGTGCAGCTGCTCGGCGCCGAGCATGCCGTCGCCGCTGACCTTCTCGATCAGCCCCTTCCAGCCTCCCACGCGGTGCAGGCCGATCAGCGTCAGCGGCAGCAGGGCCGCGACGATCACGAAGAACTGCAGCACCTCGTTGTAGATCGCGGCGGAGAGCCCGCCGACGGTGATGTAGAACAGCACGAACGCGGCGGCGACCACGAGGCCCACCCACTGCGGCCAGCCCAGCAGGCGGTTGACGATCGAGGCCAGCAGGTACAGGTTCACGCCCGCGATGAGCAGCTGGGCCACGGCGAAGCTGATCGAGTTGACCAGGTGCGCGGCCGGGCCGAAGCGCATCCGCATGAACTCCGGGACGGAGCGCACCTTCGAGCCGTAGTAGAAGGGCATCATCACCACGCCCAGGAACAGCATCGCGGGCACGGCGCCGATCCAGAAGTAGTGCATGGTCGGGAAGCCGTACTGCGCGCCGGTGGCGGACATGCCCATGATCTCGACGGCGCCGAGGTTCGCGGAGATGAATGCGAGGCCTGTGACCCACGCGGGCAGCGATCGCCCGGAGAGGAAGAACTCGATCGAGCTGGACACCCCCCGCTTCGCGAACCAGCCGACGCCGAGGACGAAGGCGAAGTAGAGGGCGACGATCACGTAGTCGATCCAGGTGGCATCCAAGCGGATGTCCATGGCGGCTCCCGGGGAGGTGAGGGGACGGGGAAGGGCTCGGAGGGCCCCGCGGCCTCGCCTCCGGGGCGACGATCCGGACGACCGGGGAGGAGTCCGGCGCTGCGCGACCGGTGGCGAAGCGGCCATCGACGCTACACCCGAGCGGGCGCGGGTCCGCTCTCGGGAAGGCGAGCGCATCCCACGGAGGACCTTCGGTGCCTGCTTCGTCACATCGGCGGTGTACCGTTCTGACGTCCCATTTCCCCCGGTCACTGTCGCCCAGGAGGGCCTCGTGTCACCTTCCCATCCCGAGGACGAGCCGACCGGCTCGCCCGATCAGGCCGCCGCCTCCTCCACCGCGGCCACCGACCTCGCCGATCCGCCGCCGCCCGCGGCCGTCGACCCGGAGGAGGTCGCGCGGCACAACCGCTGGACCCCCGCCCGCATCGCGATCTGGGCGCTCATCGCCCTGCTCGGCGGCATCGGCTGGTTCATGGTCGCCATCGCCCGCGGCGAGACCGTCAACGGCCTCTGGTTCGTGTTCGCCGCGGTCTGCAGCTACCTCATCGCCTACCGCTTCTACGCCCGTTTCGTCGAGGCCCGCCTGGTGCGGCCCGACGACCGCCGTGCCACCCCGGCCGAGTACTCCTACGACGGCAAGGACTTCGTCCCCACCGACCGTCGCATCCTCTTCGGCCACCACTTCGCGGCCATCGCCGGCGCGGGCCCCCTCGTGGGTCCTGTGCTCGCCGCGCAGATGGGCTACCTGCCCGGCACCATCTGGATCGTCGTCGGCGCGATCTTCGCCGGCGCGGTCCAGGACTACCTGGTGCTGGTCATCTCCACCCGCCGCAACGGCCGCTCGCTGGGCAAGATGGCCCGCGACGAGCTGGGCCTGATCGGCGGCATCGCCGCGTTCATCGCGACCCTGTCGATCATGCTGATCATCATCGCGATCCTCGCGATGGTCGTCGTCAACTCCCTCGGCGAGAGCGCCTGGGGCGTCTACTCGGTGGGCCTGACCATCCCGATCGCCATCTTCATGGGCATCTACCTGCGCTACCTGCGCCCGGGCAAGGTGTTCGAGGTGTCGATGATCGGCGTCGCGCTGCTGCTGTTCGCGATCGCCTCGGGCCGCTGGGTCTCCGAGTCCGACTGGGGCCAGGCCCTGTTCCACCTCGACCGCCCGACCCTGGCGATCATCGTCATCGTCTACGGCTTCCTCGCCGCGGTGCTGCCCGTGTGGGTGCTGCTCGCGCCCCGCGACTACCTGTCGACGTTCATGAAGATCGGCACCATCGCGATGCTCGCGATCGCCATCGTCGTCGTCCAGCCCGTCATCACCTCGCCCGCCGTCTCCGAGTTCGCCTCGCGCGATGACGGCCCCGTGTTCACCGGCTCGCTGTTCCCGTTCCTCTTCGTCACCATCGCCTGCGGCGCCCTCTCCGGCTTCCACGCGATGATCGGCTCGGGCACCACGCCCAAGCTGGTCGAGAAGGAATCGCAGATGCGCATGATCGGCTACGGCGGCATGCTCATGGAGTCCTTCGTGGCGATCATGGCGCTCGTCGCGGCCGTCTCCATCGACCGCGGCATCTACTTCGCGATGAACTCCGCGGCTACCGCCACCGGCGGCACCCCCGAGGGCGCCGCGGCGTTCGTCAACTCCCTCGGGCTCACCGGCGTGCACGTGGACGCCGCGACCATCGAGCAGACCGCGCAGGCCGTGGGCGAGGAGTCGATCGTCTCCCGCACCGGCGGCGCTCCCACCCTGGCCGTGGGCCTCGCCGGGATCATGCACAAGCTCGTCGGCGGTGCCGGGATGATGGCGTTCTGGTACCACTTCGCGATCATGTTCGAGGCGCTGTTCATCCTCACCTCGGTCGACGCCGGCACCCGCGTGGCCCGCTTCATGCTCGCCGACCTCCTGGGCGGTGTGCACGAGCGCTTCCACGACCCGTCGTGGCGCGTGGGCGCCTGGCTGACCACGGGCCTCATGGTCCTGGGCTGGGGCTCGATCCTCTACATGGGCGTCAACGACCCGCTGGGCGGCATCAACACCCTGTTCCCGCTGTTCGGCATCGCCAACCAGCTGCTCGCGGCGATCGCCCTGTCGATCTGCATGGTCGTGTTCGCCCGCAAGGGCCGCACCTGGAGCCTGCTGATCATCGTCGTGCCGCTCGTGTTCACGGCGGCCGTGACGCTGACGGGCTCCTACCAGAAGATCTTCTCGTCCAACCCGAAGATCGGCTACTGGGCCAACCATGCGGCCTTCAAGGAGGCCCTCGCCGCCGGCAAGACGTCGCTGGGCCTGGCCAAGGACGTCGACGCCATGAACGCGGTCGTGTTCAACACCTTCGTCCAGGGATCGCTGTCGATCCTGTTCGTAGTCTGCACGATCATCGTCCTGGTCGTCGCCTCCTGGCGCACGATCCAGGCGCTGATGGGCCGCAACATCATCGACACCGAGGCGCCGTACGTGGAGTCCGAGTTCTTCGCGCCGACGGCCATGCTGCCGACGCCCGCGGAGAAGGAGCTCGGCGCCCAGTGGCGCGAGTGGCTGGATCGCCACCCCGAGAAGGACCTCGAGGCGGCGGGGCACCACTAATGAGCGTCCCTGCTCGCGCCGCGGCGAAGCTGCCGGATCTCCTGCGGGAGGTCCGGCGCTTCGCCCGCGGGATCCTCGGCTCCGACGCGTACGACAAGTACCTGGCCCACCACCGGGTGACCGGGTGCGTGCATGCGCCGATGACCGAGCGCGAGTTCTGGCGCTGGAAGTACGCCCAGCAGGACGCCAGCCCCGAGGGGCGGTGCTGCTGACGGCGGTGCGTGCGACATGCGTGCCGTGAGGGGCGGGGATGCGAGAGCGTCCCCGCCCCTCGTGCGTTGTCGGCGTCTTCCGTTCGTGCCGGTGCTGAGGCGCTGGTGATGGCCTGAGGCGGGGCCCTCAGCGAATGATCTCCCACGTCGCGCGGGGGTCGCGTGCGGACTTGCCGTTCCAGGTGATGAGTCCGGCGCTCTCCAGCGCGGTCAGCACGTGCCGAACCCAAGGCCGCGACCGCCCCGTCATCTCCAGGATCTCGCCGGTGCCCAGAGGACGGTTCTGCTCGCGGAGCACGGTCAGGACGTCCGCAGCTCCTCGAGGAAGCGCCGCGCTGAGACGGGGATCGAGGCGACTGGAAGCTCGCAGGATGAGTCTGACGCTGCCGCTGGTCTGCTCGTACGTCGGGTCGGTCAGGCCAGCGGTCCGCATCTCTTCGAAGATCCGTCGGATTCCCTCGCCTCGCTCGAGCGTGATGCCGAGGTCGGCGCAGACGCGAGCGATACGGGGATTGCGTGCGTACCGTGCGATCTCCAGGGGGCGGTTCGGATCAGCGAGGCCGGGGAAGCGTCCAGGGCTCTCGATCTCCACTCGTCCGGGGAACAGGCTGACGCGGACGTGGTCTCCGGCGAGAGAGTAGCTGCGATGGACCACCGCATTCACCAGTCCCTCGAGCCATGCCGGTCCCGGGACGATGGGGACGTCGGTGAATCTCCCGCTCGCGTCCAGTGCCCGATGGGCAGGCAGCCAGTCCCCGATGCACTTGCTGGCCCGCGACAGCGCCTCGGGAACGGTTCCTTCGAAGCGCGCGTCCTTTCCGGCCTCGAGCCGCTGACGTGAACCGGTGCCGGGGTCGTCGTCCGTGAAGCGCAGGACGCGGATGAAGGCATGGGGAAGCCACTGCTGGGGGTGCTGTCCGAGCAGGAGGAGCCCGGCGTGGTTGATCCCTCCGTCCCGTGTCGTCAGTGAGCGCGCCCGAAGCGCGGTGAGGTCATCAGCGGTACTGCCGACAGCGGCTCGGTAGGTGCGGAGGGCCCCGCTCGACAGGTCGTTCAGCGTGGCATCCGCGGCCGGCTCTCCTTCGAAGTGGACTGCGCCCCTGTCGTAGTCGAGCTCACGCCGCTGGGTATAGGTGAGTCGCTTCGATTCATCGCCGACCCGGAGATAGGCGTCGCCGGTGTTGGTCTCGTGCACGTGCTCGCTGACGGGGACGTCGATGCGCAGAACCGAGCGCCCGTCACCGATGTCGAGGCGGGCAGCGGTATTGCGCACGGGTGGGCGCGCGAAGTCCATTCCCGCCTGCCGGAGAGCGTTCTCCCGTTCTGTCGTCAGGGAGGAACCGTCGAAGGCGCCATCGTGCAGGCCGATGATGATGGAACCGCCTTCGGCATTCGCGAAAGCTACGAGTGAGCGAGCGAGGTCTTTGGGTGCGATCCGCGCCGACTTCCTCTCGAACCACTGATCCTCCGGGCGCCGCAGCAGGGCGTCGAGCCGTTCATGCGGCGGTCGAGTCTCGAGCTCGGAGAGCGGAGCATGGGTCGTGCATCTACTCTAAACGCTTGAGAGAACACGGATCCGAGTTGCATCATCCCTGGTGGGAAGGGTGTTGTGGGTTTACCGAAGGCGTGGGCTCGAAGCTACTCGAAACGCTACTCGAAACGCAGAATTGCGAGTAGCTTCGAGCATCGCGCGAAGCGTCCTGCCCTCCCCGGCGGCCCAGGCCGCGTGCTCGGGATGAGCGCCCCCGACGAGGATCACGCCACAGGATGACGCCCCCGTGCCGCACGGCCTGAGACAGTAGGCCCCATGCCCGATCCGATCATCGCCGCGACCACCGATATGAGCTGGTTGCAGACCATCGTGCTGGCCATCGTCCAGGGCCTCACCGAGTTCCTCCCCGTGTCCTCCTCGGGGCACCTGCGGATCATCTCGTCCCTGTTCTGGGGGCAGGACGCCGGCGCGTCGTACACCGCGGTGATCCAGCTGGGCACCGAGGCCGCCGTGCTCGTGTTCTTCGCCAAGGACATCTGGAACATCGCCCGCGGCTGGCTGCGCGGCCTGGTCGACAAGGCCCAGCGCGCCACCCTCGAGTACCGCATGGGCTGGATGGTCATCGTCGGCACGCTCCCGGTGAGCATCATCGGCTTCCTCGCCAAGGACTACATCCGCGAGGCCCTGCGCAACCTGTGGTTCACCGCGGGCATGCTGATCCTGTTCTCCTTCGTGTTCATCGCCGCCGAGCGCTGGGGCCGCCGCGAGCGCCAGACCGAGGAGCTGACCATGCGCGATGCCGTGATCATGGGCTTCGCCCAGTGCCTCGCGCTCATCCCGGGCGTCTCCCGCTCCGGTGCGACCGTCTCCGCCGGCCTGTTCCTGAACCAGGACCGCGCCGCGGCCACCCGCTTCTCGTTCTTCCTGGCGATCCCCGCCGTGCTCGCCTCGGGCCTGTTCTCCCTGCCCGACGCCTTCGCCCCGCAGGCCGGTCAGGCCGCCTCGGGCGCGCAGCTGCTGGTGGGCGCCGGCATCGCGTTCGTGCTGGGCTACGCCTCGATCGCGTGGCTGCTGAGGTTCGTCTCCCACCACTCCTTCGCGTGGTTCGCCGCGTGGCGCATCCCCGTGGGCCTGGGCGTCATGGGGCTGCTGGCGGCAGGCGTACTGACGGCCTGAGCCGACGGGGCCGCGCGGCCTCAGCCAGCCCCGAGCACCGCCCCCACCACCAGCGCCGCCGTCCACGCGAGCGGCGCGACCGAGGCAGGGGCCCCATCGGCCAGCACTTTCTCGGGCAGCGATCCGGCCGCGGTGCGATGCGCCCTGAGCCACCGCAGCAGCGCGGCCGCTCCCTCGGCATCGCCGAGCGCGGCCCTGGTCTGCGCGAACATGGCCGTCTGCGGGGTCCACGAGACGCCGTCGCGCCGCCACAGCGCACCAGGGGCGACGCCTCCCGCGGGTCGGGCCGCTGCGGTGCGGGCCGCCTCGACGTGCCGCGCGACGTCGTCATCGACGCTCCGCGCGTACGGCGGCAGCAGGAACAGCATCCCCGCATCCGCCCCGACACGGCCCGGGTAGCGCCCGTAGCCGGTGGCCGCGAAGGCCTCGGCGATGCGGTCGCGCAGTGCATCGGCCGCTGAGGCCGCGGCGTCCGCGAGGGCCGCCTCGGGCACGACGCCGACGGCCCGCTCGAGCCCTGCCGCGACCAGCGCGCAGGTCGCGATCGTCGGCGATGTCTCGGGCCGCTCCCAGTAGTCGGGGGAGGCCGGGGGCAGGGCCGCGCCCCCGCGCGTGATCTCCACCAGCAGACGGGCCGTGCGGGAGGCGGCGTCGAGCACGTCGGCGTCGTCCAGGAGCGTCGGATCGAGAGCGGCCACCTCGTCGAGCGCCCACAGGAACCAGCCGGAGCCGTCGAGCTGACGCTCCCGGGCATCGGGCGCGCGGTGCGACCCGGGCCTGTACCGGGCCTCGAACCAGCCGGCGTCCTCGCCCGCGCCGCAGAGCCGGGCGAGCTCGCGCACGATCCCGCTCGCGCGACCGACGAGCCCGAAGCGCGCGAGGGCGACGGCCACGTGCGCGCTGTCGCGGGGCCACACGTATCGCCAGTTCGGAGCCCAGGAGGCGACCGGCGCGGCGAGCCCGACCGACAGGACGTGCAGGTCCAGGGCCGCCGACGTCAGGAGATCGGCGGTGCCCTCGGATGCGGTGAGCGCCCCTGCCGGGACCGCATCCGCCGGGGTCGAGGCCGAGGCCGAATCCGTCGAGGCCGCATCCACCGAGGTCGGGCCGGCTGCGGCGCTGCGCACCGACAGGGCGGCACCTGCCGCGGAGCGGACGGCGGCCTCATCGGCCAGGAGCTGCTCGAGGTCGTCGGCGCCGTCGATGATCCGCGTCCCCGGGATCACGGCGTCGACGTCCGGCCGTACCAGCGCCTGCTCCCCGGGCGCGGCCAGCGCGACCGTCTGCGAGATGAGCGGCAGGTGCGCGTGCCAGGTGCCGTCGTCCCCGGCGAGGGCGGCCGTGCCGACCAGCGCCGTCGCCCCGGCGCCGAGGCGCAGGGCGGTGCGGCGCGAGGGGGACGACGGGCCGCGTGCGCTCACGCGCCGGCGCGCACGAACTCGCGCAGGTGCTCGGACAGGGCCAGGCGCGAGGGCTCGTGGCAGTACATCATGTGGCCCGCCTCGTAATAGGCGATGCGGATGCGCTCCTCGTACTCCTCGCGGCTGATCCCCAGGTGCGCGAGCACGTGCTCGGAGGCGTGGAACGGCGTGGCCGCGTCGTGGTACCCGTGGGCGACGAACACGCGCAGCGCGGGGATCTTCCGCATCGTGCGGGACAGGTCCGTGGCGACCTCGACGGCGCGGTTCTCGAACTCCTTGTACGACCACGGGTGCACCCGCGCGGTCATCGCCTCGTACACCACGTCCGAGGAGAAGCGCAGGTCCACGCGCAGGTAGTGGTTGATCGCGGCCGTGTACGCCGGGGCGAGCAGGTCGATCGACGGGTCGGTCTCCATCTGCGCCGCCAGGCCGTCTCCCGCCGGGGCCGAGAAGCGCCCGTCGATGCGGCCGACGATCCGGCGCTCCTCGCGCAGCAGCTCGGCCAGGAAGGCCATGTGCTCGGGCCGCAGGTCGCAGCGCTCCACCCAGGTCGGGTCTGTGCCGATCAGGCCGCCGATGCGCTCGGCCGCCTCCCGCCGCTCCTCCTCCGACAGCCGCAGGCCGCGGGCCAGGAGCGCCGGGTACTCCTCCTCCGCGAAGGCCTCGGCCTCGTCGACCACCTGCTCGAGGCTGAGCCCCGGATGCTTCCCGTGCGCGTGGGCGATCGCCGCGTACGTGGGCAGGAAGTGGATGTACGGCGCGTCGTTGCCGGGGGTGAAATCGAGCGTGGCGAAGTCCAGCACGGGGGACAGCAGCATGAGGCCGTTCAGGGCGACGAAGTGCCGGTCCATGAGCTGCGCGGCGATCGCGGCCGCGCGCGTGGTCCCGTACGACTCGCCCAGCAGATGCTTGGGGGACAGCCAGCGGTCGTTGCGGGTCAGCCACTGCATGATGAACGCGACCAGCAGGTCCCGGTCGGCGGCGAAGCCGTGGAGGCGATCGGGCTTGGCCCCGGGCGCGGGGCGCGAGTAGCCCGTGGTCATCGCGTCGATGCACACGACGTCGGCGTCGATCAGCAGCGTCTCGAGGTTGTCGGTCATCCCGTACGGCGGCGCCGCGGGGCAGTCGGCGTCGCCCGAGACGACGCGGCGGGGGCCGAGCAGCCCCAGGTGCAGCCACACGGTCGACGAGCCGGGACCGCCGTTGAACGCGAAGACGACGGGGCGGGGATTCGGGGCGGCGGAGGCGCGCGATGGGCGGTCGTCCTCGGTCGACCTCCGTCGGGTGGTACCGGGGTTCGTGGTGCCCGAGTCCGTGGCGCTAGGGGTAGTGGCCTCGTGGACGATGCCGCCCCGCTCGGCGACGTACGAGACGGCGAAGACCTCGGCGTAGGCGCTGGCCCGGGCGTAGGCATCTCCCTCGGGCTCCTCGCGGATCACGTACGTCCCGGTGGTCGCGGTGTAGCGCAGAGGACCGTCGGGAAGCTCGAGCACGTGTTTGGTGACGCTCAGGCGGTCCTGCGGCTCGGCGGTGGTCGACGCGGCGGCGGACTCGGCGGTGGGCTCGGCGGCGGGCGATGCGGTGGCGGTGGGCGGCTGGGAGG
>NZ_FWFG01000115.1 GCF_900163655.1 Brachybacterium nesterenkovii | reverse complement strand
AGGGTTGAGCCGGCGGCCCTTTCCGCATGCCCGGATCGTGACGGGGTCGGTACGTGCGGACAGTGATGGTGCACGCGTGCGCGAATAGCGATGGTGCACGCGCGTCTAGATAGTGATAGCGCACGTGCGTGCGGAGGGTGGTGGGGCTGGCCGTGTACGGGGAGCGATAGCGCTCGGGGCCTATGCCTTGGCCTGGGTCCGGGTCTGGAGTCCGGGCCTGCGGCGCGGCGCGGTGCGCCGTGGGTTGGAGGGTCGTCGCTGGCCGAGTCGGCCGGCCCGCCTCCGGCCTGGCACACCACTTGTCCGGTGCTGCGGCAACGCCGTTTCCCGTGGCAGGCGATGCGCGATCTATGGAAGCACGGTGCCGCGATCCTCGAGGGGCAGGTCGTGCGCAATGTGCGGGTATGTGGCCCGTTTTCCAGCTGTCGGCAGAACTCGTTGTCGAGCGAGCTGCCCGCGGGCCTTGCGGTTCCGGACTTGTACGACTGGTGCCGGGTGCTTGGAGCTCAGTCCTCGCGCGGTATTGCTGGTCCTGGGGACGCACTGTGCTGCACCGCCCTTCTCGGGCGCGGAGGCTTGAGGCCTGACCGCGCTGAGGTGAATGCGCTCACGGTGCCTCGGCGGAGTATGGGCGTCGTGCCTTCCGTGTCTTACCGTGGTGGGACGACTGCGCCCGCGCGCACGTCGGCTGATGCGAATAGGGGCTGGTCATGGAACACGCTGACAACAACGGAACGCGCGACGAGCGCTCTAGCGGCGTGCGCCCCGGCGGCGGCTCTTCTCGACACGATGGTGGGCGTCGGTCGTACGGGGATCGTCCTCAGCGTGATGGGGAGCGTCGTTCTTACGGTGATCGCCCCCAGCGGGATGGGGAGCGTCGTTCTTACGGTGATCGCCCCCAGCGTGATGGTGAGCGTCGGTCCTACGGTGATCGGCCGCAGCGTGACGGGCAGCGTCGGTCCTACGGTGATCGTCCTCAGCGCGAGGGCGAGCGCCGTTCTTACGGTGATCGGCCTCGGCGTGACGGCGAGCGTCGCTCCTATGGCGACCGCCCGCAGCGTCCCTACAGTGACCGTCCCCAGCGGGATGGGGAGCGTCGTTCTTACGGTGATCGTCCTCAGCGTGACGGGCAGCGTCGGTCCTACGGCGGTCGCCCTGAGCGGGATGGGGAGCGTCGTTCTTATGGTGATCGGCCTCAGCGTGACGGGCAGCGTCGGTCCTACGGTGATCGCCCCCAGCGCGAGGGCGAGCGTCGTTCTTATGGGGATCGGCCTCAGCGCGATGGCGAGCAGCGCTCCTATGGCGACCGCCCGCAGCGTTCCTACAGTGACCGTCCCCAGCGCGAGGGCGAGGGTCGTTCTTACGGTGATCGGCCTCGGCGTGACGGCGAGCGTCGCTCCTATGGCGATCGGCCGCAGCGCGATGGGGAGCGTCGGTCCTACGGTGACCGCCCCCAGCGTGGTGGGGAGCGTCGGTCCTACGGTGATCGACCTCGGCGTGACGGAGAGCGCCGGCCCTATGGAGACCGCCCTCAGCGCGATGGCGAGCAGCGCTCCTATGGCGACCGCCCGCAGCGTCCCTACGGTGACCGTCCCCAGCGCGATGGCGAGCGCCGCTCCTATGGCGACCGTCCCCAGCGTGACGGTCAGCGTGGTTCTCATGGTGATCGCCCGGTGCGTGGTGGTCAGCGTGGTTCTCATGGTGATCGCCCGGTGCGTGGTGGTGAGCGTCGGTCCTACGGTGCCCGCCCCCAGCGCGATGATCGTCGTTCCGGACCGTCGCGCCCGCAGGCCGACCGCGAGCAGAAGCCGTGGCGCCCCGGGGACGCCATGTCCGAGAGGCCCAGCCGTCCCGGTCAGGAGCGCCGCTCCGAGTGGGTCGAGGAGCCGCAGGTTCCCGAGGGCATCACCGGGCGCGAGCTCGAGCGCGACGCCCGCGAGGAGCTGCGCAGCCTGTCCAAGGAGACGGCCGAGCGCGTCGCCCGCCACCTGGTCGCCGCCGGGATGCTCGTCGAGGACGATCCGGAGACGGCACTGGCCCACGCACGCTTCGCCGCACGACGCGGCGGGCGCGTCGGCGCCGTCCGCGAGACCTACGGCGTCGTCGCCTATCAGAACGGCGACTTCGCCACCGCGGTCCGTGAGCTGCGCACCGCCGTCCGCATCACGGGCCGCCACGATCTGCTGCCGATGATCGCCGATTGCGAGCGCGGCCTGGGTCGTCCCGAGAAGGCGCTCGACGTCGCCTCGAGCCCCGAAGCCGAGAAGCTGGGGCCCACCGCGATGGTCGAGATGATGATCGTCGTCGCCGGCGCCTACGCGGACACCGGCGATCTGAGCACGGCCATCGCCACGCTCGAGATCCCCGCCCTGCGCCAGAAGGTCGACGGAGCCTGGCAGGTCCGGCTCTGGGTCGCCTACGCGGACCTCCTGGAGGCCGCCGGTCGCAGCGACGAGGCCCGCAGCTGGATCACCCTGGCCGCCGACGCCGACACCGAGCGCATCACCGACGCCGCGGACCGCCTCGGTCGGCCGGCACCCGTGGTCGAGGACTCCCCGTGGGCCGATGACGAGCAGGTGACCGTCCTCGACGCCTATGTCGATATCGACGACGACGCGGATGCCGACGACGCGGATGCGGAAGACGGCGGTGCGGACGTGGTCGATGCCGTCGACGAACGCGACACCGGCATCGATGACACCGACATCGATGACACAGACGCGGACGACCCCGCCGCGGGCGACACCGCTGACCAGGACGAGAGCGAGGCCGTCGGCACCGACGGCCTCGCCGCCGATGACGACGAGGAGCCCCGCGCATGATCCGCCGACCCGACATGTCCGTCCTGGACCGCTACGACACGCTGCTGTTCGACATGGACGGCACCCTGATGAACGGGGGAGTGCCGATCCCCGGCGCCGCACCCGGCGTCGCCGCCGCCCGCGAGGCCGGGCGCAGCATCGTCTTCGCGACCAACAACGCCTCCCGCACCCCCGCCCAGGTCGTCGCCCACCTCGCGACCGTCGGCGTCGAGGCCGCCGAGGACGAGGTCGTCACGTCCCCGCAGATCGCCTCCCAGCTGCTCGCCGACGGACTCGAGCCCGGCGCCCACGTGCTCGTCGTCGGGGGCCCGAGCCTGGCCGACGAGATCCGCGCCGCGGGCCTGACCCCCGTCGACGTGGACGGCGAGGACGTCGTGGCCGTCGTCCAGGGCTGGGACCGCGGGCTCGACTGGCCGTTGCTGGCCGAGGGCACCTACGCGGTGCGCCGCGGTGCGCGCTGGATGGCCACGAACATCGACGCGACCCTGCCCACCGAGCGCGGCATGGCCCCCGGCAACGGCTCCATGGTCGCCGTCATCCGCCATGCCACGCAGGTCGAGCCCGAGGTGGCCGGCAAGCCCGAGCCCGGCATGTTCCAGCTCGCCGCGCGCCGGTGCGGCTCGCGGGCCCCGCTCGCGGTCGGCGACCGCCTCGACACCGACATCGAGGGCGCCAACCGCGCCGACATCGATTCCCTGCTGGTGCTCACCGGGGTCTCGACCTGCGAGGACGCGCTGCGGGCCGTGCCGCTGCAGCGCCCCACCTGGATCCTGCCCGACATGACCTCCCTGACCGCCCCGTGCCCGGCCGCCGTCGTCCAGGGCGAGCGCGCCCGCTGCGGCGCCGTCAGCGCGACCTGGCACGACGGGGACATCACGGCCGCGGGCCCCGTCGACGACCCCCGCACCGCGCGCGCCGTCCTCGCGCTCGTCGCCGCGCACAGCCCCGACGCGCCCTGGACCGGGCACCTGACCGACGAGTCCGGCCAGGACGTCCGGCTGCTCGAGCGGTGACCGTCCAGCGCCTGGACGTCGCGCTCGTCGAGGCCGGGCTCGCGCGCTCCCGCACGCACGCGCGACGCATCATCGACGAAGGGCGAGCCCGGATCGACGGCAGCGCCGCGGTGAAGCCGTCGACGCCCGTTCCCCCCGGGGCCCGGCTCGAGAGCGTCGACGTGCCCGACGGCGTCGAGTACGCCTCGCGCGCCGCCCACAAGCTCACGGGCGCCCTGGACGCCCTCGGCATCGACCCGGCGGGCAAGCGCTGCCTGGACGCGGGCGCCTCCACCGGCGGCTTCACCGACGTGCTGCTGCGCCGCGGCGCGGCCTCCGTCGCCGCGGTCGACATCGGGCGCGGCCAGCTCGACGAGCGCATCGCCGCCGACCCCCGGGTGACCGTCCACGACGGCACGAGCGTGCGCGGCCTGCGGCCCGAGGGCATCGGCGGCGCCGTCGAGCTGACCGTCGGCGACCTCTCCTTCATCTCCCTGACCACCGTCTTCGACGACCTCGCCCGCTGCACCCTGCCCGGCGGCGAGCTGCTGGTGATGGTCAAGCCGCAGTTCGAGGTCGGGCGCTCCCGCCTCCCGCGCGGCGGCGTCGTCAAGGACCCCCGTCACCGCCGCGACGCCGTCCGCGGCGTCGCCGATCACGCCGCCCGGGCGGGCCTGCGGACGGTCGGTGCCGGCTGCAGCCCCCTGCCCGGGCAGGACGGCAACATCGAGCTGTTCCTCCACCTGGTGCACGACGGGCGCGCGTCCGAGGACGCCTCGGCGGCCTATGACATGATCGAGAGCGCGCTCGCGGCCGCCCCGCGCCGCACCGCCCGCACCGCAGCCGACCCCGGGGAGGCCCACCGCCGATGAGACGCTTCCTCCTCTACGTCCACACCGGCCGTCGCTCCGCCCTCGAGGCCATGGCGACCGTGCTGCACGAGATGCGCCGGCGCGGCGTCCGCGGCGTCGTCATCGACGACCAGGTCACCGAGCTGCGCCAGCAGAGCACGGCCGGGATCCGCGACGCCGACGGACAGCGGATCGTGCCCGATGGGCTCCTCGACCTCCTCGACGGCGGCGACGTCGACATCGACGACGTGGTCACCGCCGCCGATGCGGTCGAGCTCGGGATCGTCCTGGGCGGCGACGGCACCATCCTGCGGGCCCTCGAGATCGTCCGCGGCGCGGGCGTCCCGCTGCACGGCGTCAACCTCGGCCACGTCGGGTTCCTCGCCGAGAGCGAGGTCGCCGACCTCTCCGACACGGTCCGCCGCCTCCTCGACGGCGACTACGGCATCGAGGAGCGCTCGACTCTCGACATCGCCGTCTTCGACGCCGACCGCCGCCAGATCGCCTCCCACTGGGCGCTCAACGAGGCCTCGCTCGAGAAGGCCGACCGCCTGAAGATGGTCAACGTCGTGCTCGAGATCGACGGGCGCCCCGTCTCCTCCTTCGGCTGCGATGGCGTCCTGCTGTCCTCCTCGACGGGCTCGACCGCCTACGCGTTCTCCGCCGGCGGTCCCGTCGTGTGGCCCGAGGTCGACGCCTTCCTCGTCGTCCCCCTCGCCGCCCACGCCCTGTTCGCCCGCCCCCTCGTCCTGGGCCGCTCCTCGCGCGCCGCCGTCGAGGTCGTCGCCGACAACAGCGGCCCGGCCCTGCTCACCCTCGACGGGCGCCGCAGCCTCGAGATCCTCCCGGGCATGCGCGTCGAGACCGGGCTCTCGCCCGAGACCGTGCGCCTGGCCCGCCTGTCCTCGACCCCCTTCGCCGATCGTCTCGTCGAGAAGTTCCGCCTGCCCGTCGTCGGCTGGCGCGGACGGGACGCGCAGGGACGCTGATGCTCTCGACCCTGCGGATCCGTCACATCGGCGTGATCGAGGACGCCCTCCTCGAGTTCGGGCCGGGCTTCACCGCGCTCACGGGCGAGACGGGCGCCGGCAAGACCATGGTGGTGACGGGCCTGACGATGCTGCTCGGCGGACGGCTCGACTCCCGCCGCGCGGGCGCCGCCAGCACGATCGACGGGACGCTGCGGCTCGAGGGCCATGACGCGCTCGCCGCGGCGCTCGACGAGCTCGGGGCCGAGGAGGAGGACGGCGAGGTCCTCGTCGTCCGGCGCACCACCCGCGACGGCCGCTCCCGCGCCCAGATCGGGGGGGTGCCCGTCCCGATCGGCACCCTGGCCCGTATCGTCGGCTCCGCCGTCACCGTCCACGGGCAGTCCGATCAGCAGCGCCTGCGGGACCCCGACCCCCAGCGCGAGGCCCTCGACGCCTTCGCGGGAGAGAGAGTCCTCTCCCTCGTGGCCGCCCACCGGGAGCTGTGGACGCGCCGCGAGGAGCTGCGGACCGAGCGCCGCCGCCTCGCCGAGCTCATCGCCGAGGGCCAGCGCCGCCGCACCGCCCTCACCGCCGCGCTCGAGCGCCTCGAGGCCCTCGACACCCGCGGCGGCGAGGACGACGAGCTGCGCGCCGAGCTCGACCGCCTGGCCCACGCGGTCGATCTGCGGGCCGGCGCCGAGCGCGCCTCCCTCGCTCTCGCGGGCGACGAGGAGGCGTCCGCCGGGGCGCTCATCGACATCGCCCTGACCGCCGTGCGCTCCGCCGCCGGCACCGACCCCCTGCTCGCGCCCCTGGCCGAGCGCCTCGACGCGCTGCGCCTCGAGGCCTCCGACATCGCCGCCGAGCTCGGCCGCTACGCCGACGGCATCGACGCCTCCCCATCGCGCCTCGACGCCGCCAACGAGCGCCTCCACGAGCTCACGCTCGCCGTCCGCGACCTGGCGCCGGTCCTCGGCGGCGAGGACCTCACCAGTCTGCTGGAGTCCTCCCGCACCGCGGCCGCCGACCTCGACCGCTACGACGGCGCCGAGACCCGCCTCGCCGAGGTCGACGAGGAGATCGCCGGCCTGGACCCCGAGCTCGAGGCCGCCGCCGCGGCGCTGACGCAGGCCCGCAGCGAGGCCGCTCAGCGCCTCGCCGCCGCCGTCGAGGAGGAGCTCGCCCAGCTCGAGATGCCCGCCGCCTCCCTCGCCGTCGAGGTCGTCGGGACGACGCATCGCGCCCACGGCCGCGACGAGGTGCGGATCCTGCTGGCCCCGCACCCCGGAGCGGACCACCTCCCCGTCGCGACCGCCGCCTCCGGCGGCGAGCTGTCCCGCGTGATGCTCGCCCTCGAGGTCGCCCTCGCGTCCTCGCGCGACGACGCCACCGGGGCGCCCGTCTTCGTGTTCGACGAGATCGACGCCGGGATCGGCGGGAAGGCCGCCCTCGCCGTGGGCCAGCGCCTGGCCCGC
Source organism: Brachybacterium nesterenkovii (assembly GCF_900163655.1). Taxonomy (GTDB): domain Bacteria; phylum Actinomycetota; class Actinomycetes; order Actinomycetales; family Dermabacteraceae; genus Brachybacterium; species Brachybacterium nesterenkovii. The sequence continues at coordinate 9,087 of NZ_FWFG01000115.1, read as the reverse complement.
CTGGCCCAGCACGCCCAGGTCATCGTCGTCACCCACCTCTCGCAGGTCGCCGCGCACGCCACGACCCATCTGCGGATCGTCAAGACCGCGAGCGAGGGCACCACCAGCTCGACGGTCGAGAGCCTCGAGGAGGGCGCGCGCGTCCACGAGCTCGCGCGCATGCTCGCCGGATCCGACGACTCCGAGCTCGCGCTGCGCCACGCGGCCGAGCTCCTCGGCGCCGCGCAGGCGTCCGCCGCCGGCCGCGCCGCTGCGCCCGGGAGCGACCGATGAGCGCCCTCGTGTCCGGCCGCGCCCGGATCGGCCGCCGCACGAAGGACCTCACCAAGCGCCTCGTGCCCGGGGACATCGCCGTGATCGACCACGAGGACATCGACCGCGTCGCGGCCGAGACCCTCGTCGAGAAGAAGCCCGCGGCCGTGCTCAACGCCGCCCGCTCCACGTCCGGGCGCTACCCCAACGCGGGGCCGCGGATCCTCGTCGAGGCCGGGATCGTGCTCGTCGACGACCTGGGGCCCGAGCTGATGGACGGCCTCGCCGACGGAGAGCCCGTCCTCGTCGATGCCGACGGCATCGTCATGGCCCACGGCGACCGCATCGCCCACGGAGAGGTCATGGATCCGCCCGCGGTCGAGGCTGCCCTCGAGGTCGCGCGCGCCGGGCTGTCCGATCAGCTCGAGGCCTTCGCCGTGAACACGATGCAGTACATGATCAAGGAGAAGGACCTCCTCCTCGACGGCGTCGGCACGCCCGACGTCCGCACGAGCATGCGCGACCGGGCCGTCCTGATCGTGGTGCGCGGCTACCACTACAAGGAGGACCTCGTCACGCTGCGGCCCTTCATCCGGGAGAACCGGCCTGTGATCATCGGCGTCGACGGCGGTGCCGACGCCGTCCTCGACGCCGGCTACGGGCTCGACATGATCATCGGCGACATGGACTCCGTCTCCGACCGGGCGCTGCGGGGCACGGCGGAGCTCGTCGTCCACGCCTACCGCGACGGCCGCGCCCCCGGGATGGAGCGCCTGAGAGAGCTCGGCGTCGCCGACGAGGCCGTCCTGTTCCCCGCCTTCGGGACCAGCGAGGACATCGCGATGCTCCTGGCCGATGAGAAGGGCGCGAGCGTGATCGTGGCCGTCGGCACGCACGGCACCCTCGAGGAGTTCCTCGACAAGGGACGCGCGGGCATGAGCTCCACGTTCCTCACGCGCCTGCGCGTGGGCTCCAAGCTCGTCGACGCCAAGGGCGTCTCCCGCCTGTACCGCCAGCGCATCTCCACGCTGCAGCTCGTGCTGCTCGCCGTCGCCGGTCTGCTCGCCCTCGCCGTCGCCCTGTGGGCCACGCCCGGCGGCCAGGCCCTGTTCCAGATCCTGGGGGCGCGGATGGACGATCTGCTGTCCTGGTTCACGTCCCTGTTCGCCGCCTACCCGGAATCCCCGTCGGAGGGTGTCTGAGCCGTGATCGACTTCCGCTACCACCTCGTCTCCCTCATCTCGGTGTTCCTCGCGCTCGCCGTGGGCATCGTGCTGGGTGCGGGCCCGCTGCGGGAGAGCCTGGGTACGCAGCTCGCCGGACAGGTCGAGCAGCTGCGCACCGACAAGGAGACGCTGCGCACCGAGAACGACCGCCTCACGGCGCAGAACGATCAGCTGGGCACCTACATCGCCCAGACGGCCCCGCAGCTCGTGGCCGGCACGCTCGACGGGAGCTCGGTCGCGATCCTCGCCGAGGACGACTCGACCCGCGAGAGCACCGACGAGATCTCCTCCCTCGTCTCCGCCGCCGGCGGCACCGTGCCCGTCCGCGTGACCCTCGGGGGCATGCTGTGGGACCCCGCCCAGGCCTCGGCCCGGGCCGAGGCCGTCACGGCCCTGCGCAAGGCGGCCCCCGATCTGCCCCTCACCGGCGCCGAGGACTCCGAGCGCCTCGCGGGCGCGATCGCCGCCGTGCTGCTGGAGCCCGATGACGCCCTGCCCTCGGAGCAGCGCGACGCGGCCCTCGATGCGCTGTCCTCCTCCCAGGTGATCCGCGTCGACGGCGAGCTCGACGGATCCGTCGACGCCCTCGTGCACGCCGGGGCCGCACCGGACGCGCTCACCGAGTCGGGCGACGACACCGCGACCGCGGCCGCCCGGGCCCAGGCCCTCAGCGCCGTGCAGACCCGCATCCTCGACGCGGTCGTCGAGGCCGACGTCCCCGCCGTCATCGCGGGCTCGACCCCCGGCAGCGACGACACCACCGGGATCATCCGCCTCGCCCGCGGCGATGCGCGCTACGACGCCCTGAGCACCGTCGACGGCCTGCAGCGCGCCGACGGGCCCCCGGTGGCCGTCCTGGCTCTGGGAGAGCAGACCCGCGGCGGCGCCGGCGACTACGGCACCGGGGCGGGGGCGCGCGCCCGCGTCCCCGAGGCCGATGCGACATCGACGGCACCGAGCGCCCCGGCCCAGCCCTCCGATGCGGGCGGTGCGGCCGGATGAGCGACGCCACCGATCCCTCCCGTGCCGCTGTTCCCTCCTGTGCCGCTGCTCCCTCCCGAGCCGCTGTCGCCTCCCGCGCCGCGGGCGCCCTGACGCGCCTGCGCGCAGAGCTCGAGCGCAGCAACTACGCCGGCCGGACCGTCACCCTCGCCGAGGGCGCCGCCGTCGGCGCGGCCGTCGTCGTGCTCACCGCCCGTCGCGCGAGCGCCGTCGACGCCCTCGCGCTCGCCGGTGTCGCCGCTCTCGGCCTGGCCGACGACATCATCGAGCCGCGCCGCCGTCGCGCGGGGGAGGCGACCGCCAAGGGGCTGCGCGGACACCTCGGCGCGCTCCGCGCGGGCCGTCTCACCACCGGCGGGGCCAAGCTGATCGGCATCCCGGTGCTGTGCCTCGGGGCGGCGGCCCTGGCGCCCCGGCCGCGCCGGCTCCTGCTGGACGGGGCTCTCGCCGCGGGCTGCGCGAACCTCGCCAATCTCCTGGACCTGCGCCCCGGACGCGCGCTCAAGGCCGTCGCGGCGCCCGCCCTCGTCCTGGCCCTGCTGCCCGGAGACGTCGCCGCGGACGCGGGGGAGCAGCGCGACCGGAGCGGCCGCGCCCTCGCCCTCGCCGCCCTCGTGACTGCCGTCGCCGCCCTGCCCGCCGACCTGCGCGAGCACGGCATGCTCGGCGACGGCGGCGCCAACGTCCTCGGTGCCGCCGTCGGCACCGCCCTCGCGCGGCGGACGTCCCCGCTCGTGCGCGCGGGCGCGCTCGCGGTGATCGCCGGCCTCACCCTCGCCAGCGAGCGCGTCTCGTTCAGCGCCGTCATCGACGCTTCTCCGTGGCTGCGGCGGATCGACGGCCTCGGGCGGCGGCCCGTCGACGGGACGCGCCCGTGAGCCGTGCCGTTCCCATGCCCGAGAGCACTCCGTCTGACCCGGACCCCGGCCGCATCGGCGGCTCGACGGCGGCCCGCGGGATCGCCCGTGCCGCCGGTCTGATCCTGGCGGTCACGATCCTCGCCCGCATCGCGGGTTTCGTGCGCTACCTCGTGTTCGGGGCGACCGTCGGCGGCGGCGACGTCGGCACCGCGTACGCGAGCGCGAACCTGCTGCCCAACGTCCTCTTCGAGGTGGTGGCCGGCGGGGCACTGGCCGGCTGCGTCATCCCGCTCGTCGCCGGACTGATGGAGAACGACGAGGACGGGACCGGCGCGCAGCGCGCCTCCCGCGTGGTCTCCGCGCTCCTGGGGTGGGTCCTGCTGGTGACCGTCCCGCTCGCGCTCGCGATCACCCTGCTCGCCGCGCCGCTCGCGCACCTGATCCTCGACGCGGGCAGCACGGGCGCGGGCACCGTCGAGATGGGGACACGGATGCTGCGGGTCTTCGCCGTCCAGATCCCCCTGTACGGCGTGACGGTGCTGCTCGGAGCCTTCCTCCAGGCCCGACGCCGCTTCCTGTGGCCCGCCCTCGTGCCGCTCATCTCCTCGCTCGTCGTGATGGCCGCCTATGGCTTCTACGCCCTGCTGGCCCCCACCGTCGCGACGACGTCCACCGTCTCCGCGACGGCCGAGGCCGTCCTCGCCTGGGGCACGACCGCCGGGGTGCTCCTCATGGCCGTCCCCCTGCTCGTGCCGGCCCACCGCGCGGGCCTGCGCCTGGTGCCGACCCTGCGGATGCCCGAGGGGCTGGGCCGACGGGCGCTGGCCCTCGGGGGAGCGGGCATCGGCGCCGTCGCCGCCCAGCAGCTGACGACGGCCCTGGTGCTGCTGCTGGCCGCGCGCGCCGGCGGCACCGGCACCCTGCCGGTCTTCCAGTACGCGCAGGCCGTGTACCTGCTGCCCTTCGCCGTGCTGGTCGTCCCCATCACCACGAGCGTCTTCCCGCACCTGTCCGAGCTGCGCCTGACCGGGGACCGCGACGCCTTCGCCCGCACGACGGCCTTCTCGCTGCGCACCGTCACGGCCGTCGGGGCGATCGGCGCCGCGGTCCTGTTCGCGGCCGCGCCCGCGATCGACCACTTCTTCCGCCTGCTGGATCGCGCCGGCGTCGTCGGCGTCGGCTCGACCGTCGCGGCCCTGGCCCTGGGGCTGGCGCCCTACGCCGTCTCCACGCAGTGCACGCGCGTCCTCTCCGCCGCGCTGCGGGCCCGCGACGCCCTGCTCGTCGGGTCCGTCGGCTGGGGCGTGTCGGCCCTCGCGATCCTCGCCGTCGTCCTGCCCGCGGGTACCCGCCGCGCCGCCGAGGCCTCCACCGCCTTCGGCCTGTGCATCGCCGCCGGGATGACGGTGTCCGCCGTCGTCGGTCTCGTCCGCGTCCTCGACCTCGTGCCCGCCGTCGATATGCGGCGCGCGCTCACCCGCGGCGCGCTCGTCTCCGTCGCCGCTGTCGCGCTCGGAGCCGTCGCCGGCTACGTCGTCTGCCGCGCGGTGCTCTCCGTGCAGTCGGCCACCATCGCGACGGTCCTCATCGGCATGCTCGCCGGTGCCGTCGCGCTCCTCGTCACCGGCGGGATCATCGCGCTCGCCGACCCCGAGCTCCGCGACCGCTTCCTCGCCCTCGCACGCCGACGCGATGCGCACCGGTCCGCAACGGGGACACGGGCGTGAGAGAGGGCGCCCGGATCCTGGTCGTCGAGCCGGCCGCGACCGGTGGGCTCCACGCGCACGTCGACGATGAGCTGAGCGCTCTCGCCGCCCTCGGCGTGCACGCCGAGCGGGCCGATGTGCGCATTCTCCCGCGTCCCGATCCGCGCACCGATGCGGCGACGGTGCGGGCGCTGCGCCGCGCGGCGGCCTCGGGGGAGTGGGACGCGATCCATGCCCACGGCCTGCGCGCCGGGGCGCTCGCGGGGATCGCCCGCCTCGGGACCCACTGCCGATGGGCCGTCCGTCGTGGGACTGACCGTCTCGGGATCAGGACCACGCGGCGGGATCCTCGCCACCGGGGCCTGCGCCTGGTGACGACCCTCCACAACCGCACCACCGGCTCCCTCCCCGCCCGCGTCCTCGGCGGCGTCCTGCTCGCCGTCGCTGCCCGGACGGCGGACGTCGTCCTGGGCGTCTCGCCCGACCTCGTCGACTCCGCGCGCCGCGCCGGAGCCCGCGAGGCGCACCTCGCGGTGATCCCGGCGCACCCGCCCGGCGCTTCCGCCCCCGCGGTGCAGCCCCGCGCGGCCGCCCCCGCTGGTCAGGAGGGCGGTGCGGATGACGGCGCGGACGGGACCCTGCAGGTGCTCGTCCTCGCCCGCCTCGCGCCGCAGAAGGATCTCCCCACGCTCCTGGACGCCGCCGCGATCCTCGAGGCCGCCGCGCCGGGGACGGTGCGGATCCGTGTGGCGGGCGATGGGCCCCTGCACGGCGAGCTCTCCGCGGAGATCGCCCGGCGCGCGCTGCCCGTCGAGCTGCTTGGGCGGAGGGAGGACGTGCCCGCGCTGCTGGGCGGGACGGATGTCGTCGTCTCCTCCTCGATCTGGGAGGGCCAGCCCGTCGGGCTGCAGGAGGCCCTGCACGCGGGCTGCGCGATCGTCGCGACCGCCGCCGGCGGGACGCGCGCCGTCACCGGCGATGCCGCGGCCCTCGTCGGCGTCGGCGACGCGCCCGGCCTCGCACGTGAGATCGCTCGCCTTCGCGACCCCGCCGAGCTCGCTCGCGCCCGCGCCGCCGCACGCCAGCGGGCCGCGCAGCTGCCGACGGACGCGGATCTGGCCGCGCAGCTCCTGGACGTGCTGGTGAAGGGGCCGGATCGCCAGTAGTGTGAGGGTCCGTGGCGAAACGCACCGAGAACACGACCAGGCCCTTCCGCAACGCGGGCATCACCAAGCACATCTTCGTGACCGGGGGTGTCGTGTCCTCCCTCGGGAAGGGCCTGACCGCCTCGTCGCTGGGCATGCTGCTGCGGCAGCGCGGCCTGCGCGTCACGATGCAGAAGCTCGACCCGTACCTCAACGTCGATCCGGGCACCATGAACCCGTTCCAGCACGGCGAGGTCTTCGTGACCGAGGACGGCGCGGAGACGGACCTGGACATCGGCCACTACGAGCGCTTCCTCGACGAGGACCTCACGGCCGACGCGAACGTGACCACCGGCCAGATCTACTCCGGCGTCATCGCCAAGGAGCGCCGCGGCGACTACCTGGGCGACACGGTGCAGGTGATCCCGCACATCACCAACGCGATCAAGGAGTCGATGCGCGCGCAGGCCGGCGATGACGTCGACGTGATCATCACCGAGATCGGCGGCACCGTCGGCGACATCGAGTCCCAGCCGTTCCTCGAGGCCGCCCGCCAGGTGCGCCAGGACGTGGGCCGCGACAACGTGTTCTTCGTGCACGTCTCGCTGATCCCCTTCATCGGCCCCTCCCAGGAGCTCAAGACCAAGCCCACCCAGCATTCGGTGGCGGCGCTGCGCTCGATCGGCATCCAGCCCGACGCGATCGTGCTGCGCGCCGACCGCGCCCTGCCCGAGGGCATCAAGCAGAAGATCTCCTCGATGTGCGACGTGGACCTCGACGCGGTCGTGACCTGCCCCGACGCGCGCTCGATCTACGACATCCCGCACGTGCTGCACGACGAGGGCCTCGACGCCTACGTGATCCGGCGCCTGGACCTGCTGTGCCACGACGTCGACTGGACGCTGTGGGACGACCTGCTCGAGCGCGTGCACCGCCCCGAGTACGAGGTGACGGTCGCGATCGTCGGCAAGTACATCGACCTGCCCGACGCCTACCTGTCGATCTCCGAGGCGCTGCGCGCCGGCGGCTTCCACCACCGCGCCCGCGTGACGCTGCGCTGGGTCGCCTCGGACACGTGCGAGACGCCCGAGGGCGCCGCCGAGCAGCTGCGCGACGTCGACGCGATCGTCGTGCCCGGCGGCTTCGGCATCCGCGGCCTCGACGGGAAGATCGGCGCGCTGCGCCACACCCGTGAGCACGGCATTCCCACGCTGGGCATCTGCTTGGGCATGCAGTGCATGGTCATCGAGGCCGCGCGGAACCTGCTGGGTCTCGAGGGCGCGAGCTCGACCGAGTTCGAGCCCGAGACCGCGCACCCGGTGATCGCGACGCTCGCCGAGCAGGAGGACATCGTCTCGGGCGAGGGCGATCTGGGCGGCACGATGCGCCTGGGCGCCTACGACCACGTGCTCGTCCCGGGCTCGGTGGCCGCCGAGACCTACGGCGCGACCGAGGTGTCCGAGCGCCACCGCCACCGCTACGAGGTCAACAACGCCTACCGGGCCCAGCTCGAGGAGGCCGGCCTGGTGATCTCCGGCGTCTCGGCCGACCGCAGCCTCGTGGAGTTCGTGGAGCTCCCCGCGGACGTGCACCCGTACTACATCGGCACCCAGGCCCATCCGGAGCTGAAGTCCCGCCCGACCCGCAGCCACCCCCTGTTCGCAGGGCTCATCGGCGCCGCCGTCGCCGCGCAGCAGGCCACGCGCCTGCTCGAGGTGCATCCCGAGCCCGCCGCTGACGAGGAGGCGTGATCATGACGGAGCCGCTGCGGGACGAGCCGGGGCGCCGCCCGGTCGCGCAGTCGGAGACCGTGCACCACGGCATGGTGTGGGACCTCGTGCGCGACACGATCGACTTCGCGCCGGGCGTCCGCTTCGACCGCGAGTACATCCGTCACACCGGTGCCGTCGCCGTGCTCGCCGTCGACGACGCGGACCGGATGCTGCTGATCCGCCAGTACCGCCACCCCGTCGGCCACACCCAGTGGGAGATCCCCGCGGGCCTGCTCGACATCGCGGGGGAGGACCCGGCGCTGGCGGCCCGCCGCGAGCTGCGCGAGGAGGCCGGGTATGACGCCGATGCGATCGAGACGCTCGTGGACACGCGCCCCAGCCCCGGCGGTTCCGACGAGGTGATCCGGGTGCATCTGGCGACCGGGCTGCGGGAGGCCGTCGAGGAGGGCTTCGAGCGGCGCGACGAGGAGGCCGAGCTCGAGGTGCGCTGGGAGAAGGTCGAGGACGTGGCCCGCGCTGTGCTGGCCGGGGATCTCACCTCGGGGACGCTCGTCACCGGCGTGCTCGCGCTCGTGGCGCGGCGGGCGCTGGGCGCGCCCTCGCGCGGGGCCGTTGCTCCGTTCCCGGAGAGGCCCGGGCGGGGCTGAGCGGGGCTGGCGGCGCATCGGCTGTGTCTCGGTCAGAGGTCGGCGGCGATTCGCTGCTGGTACGTGGAGAACCAGTCTCCGCCGGCACGAAGCTCCGTGGCCAGGCACTGCACGGTGAAACGGAGGCGGTAGCCCCTGAGTGCTTCTCGGGTGCTGTCGATGGGGCCGTAGCCGGCCATGAACTCGCGGAAGGCGTCGCTGCCCTCCAGCGAGTATCTGGCGAGGTCGTAGAGCGGATCACCGGATGTGGCGTCGCCCCAGTCGAGGAGCGCCACCAGCTCGCCATCGCGTGTATGGAAATGCACGTCCTTCAGGTCGCCGTGAAGACAGCGCGGCGAACCGGTGAAAGGCGGGATGCTGTCGATAGCTCGTCGTACGGCGCTCGCCTGGTCGCGGGTCAGCAGCCGTGCCGCCACGACATCTGCCAGTTCCTCGTGGAGTCCGCGCCGCATGAGATTGCTGGCTCTTCAGAGTTGAGTGTGGGGTGAGGCGTCGAGACCGCCGGTGATCAGGAGC
>NZ_FWFG01000022.1 GCF_900163655.1 Brachybacterium nesterenkovii | reverse complement strand
CCGTACCGCCGAAGGGCGCACCCTCCGGGAGATCCGTCGCTGCCTCAAGCGCTACCTCGCCCGCGACATCTACCGCCGCCTCAACACCGCCGCTCAGAATGAGCTCACCGGCGCTTGACAGACATAGGAGATTCAACGGCAGGCTCAAACACCCCCACGGATCCGCCCTCGGCTTCCGAGATCTCACGCACTGCATCGCCCGATCCCTGCTCGGGGCGGGTGGCTTCAGACCCCGCCTACACCCTGGAATGCGATGAGCCGTGGAAGTCGAGCGCTCCGCTTTCTTGAAACAGGAGCTTCGCAAGCTCGGGCTAGCAGATGCCGATGTGGAACAGGCCCTCACGGCGACCCCGATCCAGGCTGGGGTGGCGTTGGCGCAGCTCGATGCACTGGCCGACGCGACCATTTCGTTCGAGTCGCGCAAGTCTGCGTCGATGTCGTTCGCGGCCGGGCTGCCCGGTGGATTCGCGATGCTCGCGTCGATTCCTGCCGACATCACCCAGTACTACGTCCACGCCTTCCGTGTGATGCAGAAGCTCGCCTACCTGTACGGGTGGAAGGACTTCTTCGGGGACCTCGACGACGCGGATGACGAGACCATCGGCAAGTTCGCTGTGTTCCTCGGCGTCATGATGGGGGTTGGGGGTGCGGCGGGGTCGCTGGTCGGCTTCGCCAATCATGTCGCTCGACCCGCACTGCAGAAGCAGATCGCGAAGCAGGCGCTGACGAAGACGGCCTGGTACGGCCCGGTCAAGCAGACCCTGAGGCTCATCGGCATCAAGGTCACCAAGGACTCGTTCGCGAAGACCGTCAAGAAGACGGTGCCGGTAGCCGGCGGCATCCTCTCGGGCGGCATGACTCTTGCATCGTTGATGACGCAGGCAGGCCGGCTGAAGAAGTCGCTGCGCGAGCTGCCGCCTCCCGGCGTTGATGCGGCGGAGTACGCGGCGGCAGTTGCAGTACTCGACGCGGAGACCGCTGAGGAGCCGACCGGGGGCGCTCGCGAGGCGATTGGTGCTGCAACCAACGCTGCACGGTCCGGAACCGTGGCGGTCGCTGGAGCCGCAAGAGGCGTGGCCGGCGGAGCGGCGGCGCGCGTCAAGGGCATCGGCGGAGGGCTCATGGACCGAGCTCGGCGGCGTCGTGCTGATGAGGATGCCGTCAAGGGTGACGAGCCGGTCGAGGACGCCTGAACCGTTGAGCGGCGGGTTGCCCTGCGCGCAGTGCAATCCGCACCTCAGAGCATCTCGAGGGGCACCGGGCCGGGCGGGGCGGGGAAGGCGCGGTCGAGGTCGGCCAGGTCCTCCGGCGTGAGCACCAGGCGCAGGGCGCCCGCGTTCTCGCGCACGAGCTCGACAGACGCGGACTTCGGGATCGCCAGGACGTTCCCGGAGCGGATGCACCAGGCGAGCGCGACCTGCGCCGGAGTCGCCTCGTGGCGTGCCGCGACCTCCTCGAGCACGTCTGCGCCCCGGGTCTCGAACAGCCGCGCCTGCTCGAGCGGCGAGTACGCCATCACCGACATCCCCGCCGCAGCCGCGGCCGGGAGCACCTCCACCTCGGGGCCGCGCCGGGCGAGGTTGTAGAGCACCTGGTCGGTGACGCAGGCGTCGCCGCCGGGCACCGCGGCCAGCTCCCGCAGATCTTCGGCATCGAGGTTGGAGACGCCCCACGACCCGATCAGCCCCTCGGCGACCAGCGCCTCGAACCCGGCGACGGTCTCCGCGAGCGGATGCGTGCCGCGCCAGTGCAGCAGGTACACGTCGATCCGATCGGTCCGCAGGCGCTCGAGGCTGCGCTCGCACGCCCGCCGCACCCCGTCGGACGAGGCATGGTGCGGGTACACCTTGCTCACCAGCACGGCGTCATCGCGTCGCCCGACGAGGGCCTCGCCGACGACCTCCTCCGCGCCGCCGTCGGCGTACATCTCCGCCGTGTCGATCACCGTCAGCCCCGCATCGAGGCCCGCGCGCAGCGCCGCGACCTCCTGCGAGCGCGGCGCGCGCCCCTCGCCCATGTACCAGGTGCCCAGACCGATGGCGGGCACCTGCCGTCCTGCGAACTCGATCGTCTGCATGGGCGCCAATCTAACGATGCGGTCCGACCGTCGACCCGGGTGCGAAGCCGGGAGAGGGGATCGGTGACCGGACCGCGGCCCGACCGCTCGGACGGCCGGGCCCGGGCGCGCCCGGGCCCGGATTGCTAGCGTCGAGGGTATGGCTGACACGAAGAAGATCCTGATCCTGTCCACCGACTTCGGCGTCGAGAGCGCCGAGATCGTCCAGCCCGCGACGAAGCTCCGGGAGCTGGGCCACGACGTCGTCGTCGCCACGCCCTCCGGCGAGGACGTCCAGACCTTCGTCGACGACCGCGACCGCGGCGAGGTCTTCGCCGTCGACGCCGCCCTCGCCGACGCGCAGGGGCCCTTCGACGTGATCGTCCTGCCCGGCGGCACCCTCAACGCCGACGCCGCCCGCCTCGACGAGGGAATCCGGTCGATCGTCGCCGACCAGGCCGAGGCCGGCCGCGCCGTCGCGGCCATCTGCCATGCACCGTGGATCCTCGTCGATGCGGGCGTGGCCGAGGGCAAGACGCTCACCGGCTACGACTCGGTGCGCATCGACCTGGCCAACGCCGGAGCGAGCGTGGTCGACGAGGAGGTGAAGGTCTGCACCGCGGGCGGCTGGACCCTCATCACCTCCCGCACCCCCGCGGACCTCGACGCGTTCATCTCCGCGATCGACGCGCTCTGACGGCAGGCAGCACGCCACCCGTGCGGGGGCTGCGCATGCCGCATCAGGGGGCCGTCGTGCTCGTGAAGCGCTCGCGGTACTCGCTCGGCGTGATGCCAAGACGCTTGCGGAAGGTGCGGCGCAGGCTCTCATCGGAGCCGAAGCCCGCCTCGAGCGCGGCCGTCGTCACCGCCGCGCCCTCCAGCAGCAGGGACTGCGCCCGCTCCATCCGCAGCGTCTCGAGCCAGTGGCCGGGCGTGGTCCCCATCTGCGCGGTGAACAGACGGGCGAGCTGGCGTGCGCTCAACGAGACGTCGGCCGCCAGTGCGTCCAGCGGCCCGGCGTGTGCCGGGGCCTCGGCCATGCGGTCGAGGACCCGTCTCAGCCGCGGATCGATCCCGTCCGGGACATCCGCCCGCCGGGCGAACTGGAGCTGACCCGCCGGTCGGCTCATGTGCATGACGAGCTCGCGGGCGACGGCACGGGCGCGGTAGGCGCCGCGGTCGTGCTCCACGAGGGCCAGCGCCAGGTCGATGCCCGCGGAGATCCCCGCGGAGGTCCAGCAGGGGCCGTCCGAGACCTGGATCAGATCGGTCTCGACGTGCACGCGCGGATACCGCCGACGCAGCGCCTCGGCGTGGCGCCAATGCGTCGTCGCACGACGACCGTCGAGGAGTCCCAGCTCGGCGAGGACGAACGCCCCTGTGCACACCGCGGCGACGCGAGAGGAACGGGCGACGAGGTCGCCAGCCGCCGAGAGCAGATCCGCGGGCAGAGGGGAGCCGGCCAGCAGATCACCGCCGGGCACCAGGACCGTGTGGAGGTCCGGGGCGTCCGCCACCGGGACGGTGCCCGCGAGGGCCAGGCCGTTCGAGGCCGTGACCGTCCCGCCCCGAGCCGAGAGCATGGTGATGCGGTACCCGCCGGCACGGGCGAGCACCTCCGCCGGTCCGGACACGTCCAGGAGCGTGACGCCGTCATAGCCGATGATGCCGACCGCACCGCCGACCAGCGCTTCGAGATCGACGGCGCGGACATCCCCCGGGACTTCCTCGCACGCCACTCGGTGAGCGGTGAGGCCGCCGATCGCGTCTGGACCGCGATCGCCCTGCACACGACCCCGGAGATCCCCCTCCACATGGCACCGGAGATCGAGCTCGTGACGCGCGGCGTCGAGCTCGACGTCCTGGGCATCGGCTACGACGCCATCAGCGACGAGCAGCGCGCCGCCGTGGTCGCCGCCCACCCGCGCCCGGACTTCAAGAACGGCATCCTCGCCGCCTTCACCGACGGCATCCGGCACCGGCCGGAGACCACCTTCGGCAACGTGAAGGCGGACGTCCTCGAGCACTTCGTCCCCGGGTTCCGGCGCGGCGACTTCGTGGAGGTCATCCAGGGTTCCGACTGGCCGGAGTGAGGCCCGGGCCCGCGCTCACGATCCGGCGCACAGCCCTGCCTGGCCGTCGATGAGCGCTGCAGGGCGTCACTCGACCCCGGGCCGTCGCCGCTGCGCCTTCGTCGCGCCCCGCTGCCGCTTGGCCTCGAGACGGCGGCGCTGCGAGCCCCGGGTCGGCTTCGTGCGGCGCCGGGGGATCGGCGGCACGAGGGCCTCGCGCAGCAGGCCCGCGAGGCGCTCGCGCGCGGCGGCGCGGTTGCGCAGCTGGGAGCGCTGCTCGGAGGCGGTGACGGTCAGCACCGTCCCGGACAGACGCGGAGCGAGCGCCGCGAGAGCCCGCTCGCGCTGGCTGTCGGACAGCGCGGCCGTCGTCGCCAGGTCCCAGCTCAGCTGCACGCGCGAGTCGGCCGTGTTGACGCCCTGCCCGCCCGGCCCGGAGGCGTGCGAGAACTGCTCGAGCAGCTCCGCGCCGGGGATCACGAGTCCGCGCGGAGCGCCCGGCCCCGGGGCCACGCGCAGATCTTCCACGACCGGATTCTCCCGCACCCCGATGACTCCTGCACCCGGGTGTCCCCGCCTCGTCGGGCCCCGTCCTCGCGCCGCACGGTCGATGGGGAGAGCTCCCCGGGGACCGCTGCCCATCGACCGCGGCGCCCTCCGTGCCTAGGGTCGGATCAACGCCAGCGGGAGCGTGCCGCATCGCAGCGGCGCACGGGCATGAGGGGGAGCCATGGGAATGCGCACGTCCACCAGGGGACCGGGCCGGATCGCGGTCCTCGCCAGCGCTGCGGCGCTCGCGCTGTCGGGCTGCGCGCTCATCCCGTTCGCGCCGGGCGGGGGATCGCGTTCGGGGGCTGAGGTCGGCCCCGATGATGTCATCACGCTGAGCGGAGCATCGTTCTCGATCTTCGGCCAGTACGGGTCCTGGCGGACGGTCGTCGACGCCGACTCCGTCACCTACTCCTTCACCCTTCCCGACGGGGCCGTCGTGGCCGAGATCCCCGCCGAGCTCGAGGCCGAGGACCGCGACTGGATCGAGCGGATGGCCGGGGAGTACCTGGACTGGGAGAGGACCAACCCGCAGGGAGACGACTACGTCTGCATGGACGCCCCCTCGATGACGGTGGCGGTCACCGGCTCGATGGCCCATGAGTCGACGATGGAGCTGTGCGGTGGCACCGAGCCGCTGGACCGCCTGCGGGACGCCGTGGACGATGCCGAGAGCCCGCTGGTCGAGGAGCTCGTCCGCCCCTACGACGAGGTGACCTACGAGATCATCCCGTGGAGCGCGGATGGCCGCGGCCCCGACCCCGCCGCGCCCGTCGAGCGCTACCATCTCGCCCGGGCCGAGTACGGGGAGGGCATGCCCGCCCGGGCGGAGAACGCACCCGCCGGGTGGGGCCAGGGACGTACACCGGTGACGGGCGTGCACTGGGCCGATGGAAGCTCCGAGGACGGCGTGAGCCTGGGCTGGGACGGGACCGCCACCGTGCTGCAGGCCACGGCCACCATGATGATCGGCCACGAGCAGCTCGGCTGCAGCGACCAGACGGGGCAGATCCGCGTGGCCAAGGAGGGATATCCGGCGGGCACGCTGTGGACCGAGAGGATCTGCGCAGGCGAGCCGACGGAGGACCTCGTCGCGGCGCTGCGCGGACTCTGACCGCGGCGAGCTGACCCCACCGCCTTACCGCAGCGGCCGCACCCACCGCGATCGCGCCCACCGCGATCGCACTGCCACGGTGTCCGCGACCGCAGTACCGCGCCGAGCCCGAGCCCTCCCAGCGGACTCCGGGGTGCCGAGGCATACGGTGGCCCGATGCGTGCACTCGCCTTCACCCGGTACGGCGGCCCCGAGGCCCTCTCCCTGCTCGACCTCCCCGCACCCGCGGCAGACCCCGGACGGGTGCTGATCCGCACCGCTGCGGCCGGGCTGAACCCGGTCGACGTCCTGCAGCGGAGCGGCACCTTCAAGGCACTGGCGCCCTACCGCTTCCCGAAGATCGCCGGGAACGAGCTCAGCGGGACCGTCGAGGCGGTCGGCCCGGGCGTCGACGCCGTCGCGCCCGGTGACGGCGTGATCGTCCGGGTCGACACCGCGGAGCTGGGCGCCTTCGCCGAGCTCGTCTCCGTCGCCGCCGAGCACGTCGCGCTCGCCCCGACCTCGATCCCGCTCGTGGACGCGGCCGGGCTCCCGCTGGCCGGGCTCACCGCCCAGCAGGCCCTCGGGTCCGAGCACCTCGCCGCCACCGCCCGCGACCGCCTGCTCATCACCGGTGCCGCGGGCGGTGTGGGGCAGATCGCCGTGCAGCTCGCGAGAATCATCGGCGCCGATATCACGGTCACCGCCTCCCCGGCCGGTGCTGACCTCCTGCGGGGCCTCGGGGCCGACCACGTCATCGACTACCGCGCGCGGCGCGTCTCCGACGGGCCCGAACGCTTCACGAAGGTCCTCGACCTCGTGGGCGGCGACGGCCTGGAGGACCTGCTGGGCAGCGTCGAGCGCGGCGGGCGCGTCGTGACGCTCTCGGGGCCGCCCAGCCCCGGCAGCCTCGCGGACGTCGCCGTCCCCGCGCGCCGTCCCATCGCCGCACTCGCCGCGCGCCTGCAGAGCCGGGGCATCCGCGGTCGGGCCCGTGCCGCCGGCGTCTCCTACGAGTTCTTCCTCATGCACCCCGACGGCGCGGGTCTCGCCGAGCTCGCACGCCTGGTCGACGCCGGACGCCTCACCGTCCCGATCGACAGCCGCTTCGCGCTCGCCGACCACCGTGAGGCCTTCGCCCGCCTCGAGTCGCGTCGCGCCAAGGGCAAGGTGCTCGTCGAGTTCTGACCGCCGCCGTCCCGTCGCCCGAGCGCGGCCCGACAGCGCGGCGGGATCGCGCGGGTGGATTGCGCATTACCCAGCGGGGAGGACCGGTCGGGCGCTCGTGATCAGGAGTTGCCCGACGCGAGCCGCTCGCGCTGCCGGATCGCCCAGGCCGGATCGTCCGAGCTGATCGAATCGGCCCCGGCCTCGAGACCGCGCCGCAGCTGATCTTCCGTGTTCGCGGTCCACACGTTGACCTCGAGCCCGAGGCCGTGGGCGCGGGCGACGTCCGCGGCTGAGACATGGTCGACGTCCAGGGCCACGCCGTGCGCCCCGAGGTCGTGCGCCAGGGCCACGGCCGCGTCGCCGTGATCGGCGACGAGCACCACGGGCGTTCCCGGTGCCAGCTCGCGGACCGTGGCCAGCGCCTCGGGGTGGAAGGAGATGACGGCGACGTCCTCGCGCTCGGTGACGAGACGGCAGACCGCCGCGGCGGCATCGGGCGCCTTGACCTCGACGAGCAGGCGCGGCGCGCACTGCGGGGGCTCCGTCGGGCTCTGCGCGGGCTCCGTCGGGCTCTGCGGCCCGGTCTCATCCAGCAGGGCCAGAAGCTCCTCGAGGGAGGGGACGACCTCGCCCCGCGGCAGGCGCACCTCGTCGAGCTCGGCCCGCGTCAGCTCCGCCAGCGCACCCGTCCGCCGCGGGGAGGACGCATCGGCGGTGCGGTCGATCGTCGCATCGTGCATCACCGCCACATGACCGTCGCGGGTCAGATGCACATCGCATTCGAGCGTATCCGCGCCGTCGGCCAGGGCGCGTCGGAAGGAGCGCAGCGTGTTCTCCGGCTCGAGGAGCGCCGCGCCGCGGTGCCCGACCACACGGGGGCGCAGCCCGCGCGCGGAGGCGGGGGATGGTGCGTCGGTCTGCTCCGCTCCGGGGGCAGGGCGCCGGCGTCCGTTCGTCGTCATGACCGTCCTCTCCTCATCGTCCTCCCGAGGCGTCCGCGGCCTGGGCGTCTCCACTCTCGCACCGTGAGGACCTCGGCGGCCATGGAGCAGCGGCAACGACCCGCCCTGGCGCATCGGGCACACTGTGGCGGAGGGCCGCGGGATGCCGCCGGACCCACGCACACCAGGAGGTCGGCATGGCGCAGGAGCGCTCGGAGCAGCAGGCTCTCTCGGAGGGCTCGGAGGTGCACTCCGAGCCCGGGCAGTCACCCGAGGTCGTGACGGCCGGGGCCGTCGACCAGGGCCGGGACGCCGGGACCACCGGCGCCACTGCGACGCGGGTGCCCCTCACCGACCGTGCCGCCTCCCGCGGCGGCAAGCCCGGAGCAGCGGCGGTGCTCGACGGACCGCGCGTGAAGGTCGTGTCCTTCGAGTTCGCCGCAGGGGACGTGCTGGCCGACCACGCCGCCCGCCACCCCGTGCTGATCCAGGTGATCCGCGGGCGCGTCGACTTCACGTTGCCCGACGGCCCGATCGAGCTGGGCCCGGGCGAGCTGCTGCACCTGGAGCCCATGCTCCGTCACGCGGTGCGCGCTATCGAACCGACCACGTTGACGGTGACGATGCTGCTGCCGGAGGCCTGACCACAGCTTGCGGTGGCTGGGTGCCCGACCACGCTTCTGCAGCGCGGGACGCCCATAGAGCACCGGCGTCGGCGCCTCCCCTCAGTGCGCCCGCACGATCCCGCGGGGCAGTGCCATGCGGCGGGCGCAGGCCACGACCCAGACCGCGCCGGCCAGGGCGACACCGCCGATCGCCGCGATGGCCGTGCCCTCGGTGGCGACCGAGACCAGGCCGGAGATGAGCAGCGGCCCGCCGAGCGCCCCGATGTTGTTGAACAGCGCCCAGACGCCCAGGAAGCGACCCCGGCCGACGGCGGGGGAGAGATCCGCCCCGATCGTCATGTTCACGCCGGCCCCCAGCCCGTTGCCGACGGACATGACGACCACGGCACCGGCCATGCCCGCCACCCCCGCGACCGCGGTCAGCGGCACCAGCAGCAGGAACCCGGTGCCGTAGATCGCCAGGCACACGGTGAGGATGATCGAGCGGCCCAGGCGGTCCTTGAGGCTGCCGCCAGGGACCATGCACACGATCTCGATCGCTGCGCCGGCCGCGACCAGCAGCGCGATGTGGGAGGCGTCGAGGCCCACGTGCACGCCCCATAGCTGCACCAGCACCGGCTGGGAGGCGCGGGCGACCGACAGGGTGCAGATCGCGATCCCGGCCAGGAGCACGCGCGTCCAGTCCACGTCGAGCCGCCCGCGGGCCGCGCGCGGGGCGGGGGCGTCCGCGGCGGGGACGGGAGCCGGCACAGGATCCGCGATGTCTGATCCCGCCGTCGCGGGAGCGTCCGCGTCCGGGTGGGGCGCAGCGCTCGGTGCCGGCTTCTCGAGGCGGCCGCCGAGGGCGGGGGAGTACAGCACGAGCATCGCGAGCACGGCGCAGCCCACGCTCAGCACGTACACCGACCACAGGGGCAGCGCGAGCAGCAGCAGGCCGCCCAGCAGGGGACCGATGAGGGCGCCGATGCGCATGGTCCCGCCCAGCCCCGTCATGGCCCGCCCCACCTCGTCGGGCGCGACGTGCTCGGCGGTGAAGGCCTGGCGGGCGAGCCCCCAGACGTTCAGCGCGGGGGCGCGCAGCAGGGCGGAGGCGATGAACGCGGCGAGGGCGACGGGGCCGCCGAGAATGAGCGCGATGATCGCGACGATCTCGGTCGCGGAGGCGAAGACGGTGGCCAGCAGCATTGCGCGGCGGTCGCCGATGCGGTCGATGAGGCGGCCCGCCGAGACCGTCGAGACGAGCCCGATGGCGCCCGCGCCCGCGACCGCGAGGGCCGCGACCGAGCCGGAGGCCCCGAGATGCATCGCGGCGACGACCTGCACGGGGACGGTCGCTCCGGCGGCGACGCCCAGCAGCGTGGAGGGCGCGTAGACGGGCCAGAGCAGACGACGGTAGATCGATCCGCTCGGCATGCGGACCCCTTTTATCTCGACGTCAAGACAATACGCCTCGCGGGGTGCCGGATGCGGTAGGCGGGGGTGGTGTGCCGCTCACAGTCGCGGGGAGCTCAGGCGGCGGGTGCCGCGTCCTCCTCGTCGGACGGCTTCCCGCTCTCGTCGCGCAGGCGCGGCTCGGCCCGGTACTCGGGCCGGTAGCCGGACTTGTCGGCGTAGAACGCGCGGATGCGGTCCATGTCGGCGGCCACATCGCCCGTCAGCTCGATGGTCGGGCCCAGCCCCACCGTGCGCGTGGTCCGGTCCACGTAGCCGAGGGTGACGGGCATGCCGGTCGCCCGCGCGATCCGGTAGAAGCCGGACTTCCAGTGCCCCGTGTTGGTGCGCGTCCCGTCGGGCGTGACGACCAGACCGAAGGTCTCGCCGGCGCGGATGCGCGCGAGCACATCGCCCACGACGTTCTGCGGGGCCGTGCGGTCGACCGGGATGCCGCCGAGCGCCCGCATGATCGGCCCGTGCCAGGAGCGGAACAGCGTGTGCTTGCCCAGCCAGCGCACATCGATCCCCAGGCGCCAGGCGATCCCGAGCATGAAAGCGAAGTCCCAGTTGGACGTGTGCGGCGCGCCGATCAGCACGGTCGGGCGCTCCGGCTTGGGCTCGGTGACGAGCCGGAAGGGGGCGATCACCCAGAAGGCGCGGGCGATGAGGCGACGGATCATGCGCTCACCGTAGAGCACGCGGGGTCCGCCGACCGCACCGCTCGGTCAGGCGGCGCCGTCGGAGGCGGGCCAGGCGTTGATGCGGCATCCGCCCAGGTCCATGCTCTGCTGCAGCATCACCGGCGCCGCGCGCCCGGCACCGGGGCAGTCGACGTGGTGATGTCCCAGGTAGTGGCCCACTTCGTGATTGACCATGTACGCCCGGTACTCGGCGGTGTCGGAGTACGTGGGGGTGCGGTGCAGCCAGCGGTCCGAGTTCAGCATCACGTCCCCGCCCTGCCGGCAGTTCCAGGTCCCGCGGGTCTTCGCCGGTCGGCACAGGGCGTCGACCGTGGGAGGCGAGGCCAGGGAGATCACCAGATCGGCCTGCTCGGGGTCGGCGATCTGCTGGAAGGCGACGCCGTCGACGGCCAGCCAGCCGCGCTGGTCGGCCAGGGTCCTCATGATCTCGCCCGACGCCTCCGTCGCGTCGATCCCGATGCCGTTCTCAACGCGGATGGCGACCGTGCGGGTCGAGGCGGCCGGGGGAGCGGGGGTGCCGTCGGGAGCGGCGACCGTCCAGGTGCCGTCGCCGACCGGGCCGGAGTGGACCATCTCGGCGGTGTCCGCCGCGGGGAGATCGGCCGCGGCGTCGGCGCCCTGCTCGGCCGCGGGGTCGGTGGCGGGCTCCTCCGCGGGGGCGGCGCCGCCGTCCGACGCTGCGGCGGGAGCAGCGGTCGGGGACGGCGACGGCTGCGCGGATGTCGACGCGGACGGCTGCGCCGATGCCGGGGCGGTCGTCGCCGTCGACGGGGCGGTGCTCGCCGCCGACGGGCCCGCTGCGGCGCCCAGCGCCCGACGACCCAGCCCGACCAGCAGGGCGGCCACGAGCACGAGCGCGAGCAGGACCACGATGGTCCGCACGAGGCGGCCGCGACGGGTCAGGACCAGGCGGCGACGGGGCGGGGCGGCGGGCACGACGTCAGGCTAGAGCCGTGCCCGCCCCCGCCCCGCGAGGCGCGCGGGGCGTGCTCGGCCACGTCAGTCCACCTGCAGCTCCGCCATCGGCCCCCAGCCGTCCGCGGCGACCTGATCGGAGACGATCTGCGGGGTCGCGGACAGGTACTGCGGGAACTCCTCCTGCATGGTGCGGAAGTGATCGGAGTCGACATGGGCGGCGGCGCCGTCGTCCTCGAACGCCTCGATGAGCACGTACGTGCACGGGTCCTCGACGCTGCGGGACCACTCGAACCACTTGTTCCCCGGCTCGGCGAGGGTGGCCTGCGTGAACGCCCGGGCGATCTCGGGCCAGGCATCGGCGTGCTCGGGCTTCACGGGGAACTTGACGTTGATGAGGATCATGGCGGTGCCTCGTCTTCCTGCGCGGGGGCGGTCGGTTCTGGGGACGGATCGGTTCTCGGGACGGCGGAGCGGCGAGCGACCCGCCGGGCGGGCGGACCGATGACGACGCGATCGCGATGCGCGTGCGCGATGTCGCGATGCATGGTCGCCTGCGGGCCCGCGCGTCCCGCCCCCATGATGCACCAGGAGCCGTGCGGACACGTACCCTCATGCCATGGCCGAGGGATCCCGCATGAGCACCGCCGGGCCCGAGCTGCCCGGACTCGATGACCTCTTCGACGCCGACCGGCGCGAGGGGCCCGCCGAGCAGCTGCGTGCCCTGCGCGACGTGCTCGTGCGCCTCCCCATGCTCGGCGCGTTCAACGCCTCCCTCGTCCACGCCCAGCTGCCGGGAGCGCACTACGTCGCCACCCGCGCCCAGTGGCGGCGGGACTTCGCCCGCGAGGTCCGCCCCGGGGCGCGTCCGCTCGTGGTGCTGCGGCCGTATGCGCCCGTCGACTTCGTGTTCGACGTGAGCCAGACCGACGGACGCCCGCTTCCGGAGGGGATCCTCGCCCCGTTCCGTGTGCGCGGGCCGGTCACCGCCGACGGCGTCGCCTGGTTCGAGAGCCTCCTGCCGCGCCGCGGGATCGCCGTGGCGGCAGCGCCGGTCAGCGGATCGGAGACGGCGACGGACCCCGGTGCGGGCGGGGCGCCGGACCCGGACGCGAGCGGGGCGCTGGACCCGGACGCGAGCGAGGCGATGGACGGGCAGGCGCGCCTGCTGGATCCGCCGGAGACAGCCGAGATCGCGCCGGGGCGCATCGTCGAGCAGCGCCACGTGATCGTGCTCGATGCCGCGCTCGCGCCCGCAACGCGCCTGGCGACGCTGTTCCGCGAGCTCGGCCATGTGCTCTGCGAGCACCTCCCGCATCCCGCGGACGCCGCGGGCGGACGCTCCCGCCGCCGCGACCTGACCGGCGTCGGGGAGGCCCAGCGCGCGCTCGAGGCCGAGTGCACCGCCTGGCTGCTGTGCGAGCGCCTGGGACTCGCGGTTCCCGCGGGCGAGCACCTGAGCGCGCTCCTCGCCGACGACGCCGACGCCCCGCCCTTCTCGGTCCACGCGGTGGTGCGGGCGGTGAACTCCATCGAGTCCTGGGCCCGCGGGCTCGAGACGCTCGCCCGGCGCATTGCGGGTGACCCCGCTCCCGATGACCAGGTGGACGCGCACCCCGAGCAGGGAGCCTTCGACCTCGAGGCGCTGCGGGGCGAGGGAACGGCGGACGACGCGGATGCGGCGGGCATCGCGGATGCGGCGGGCGACGAGGACGCCCCGGGCGCGGCGAGCGACCTCACGGGCTGACGGGCGCGGTCCCGCCTGGCCCTGCCCGATCTCAGAAGCTGAAGCCCGAGAACAGCAGCAGGGCCAGGCACAGGCCCACGACGAGGTTCACGACGGTCGCGGCCGCGAAAACGAGCACGGGCCGCCAGCCCGCCTCCCGCGCGGACCCGGCGTGGAACTCGATCCCGATCGCGACGAAGGCGAGGGTGAGCGCCCAGGTCTGCAGCTCCTTGGCGGCATCGAGGCGAGGCTCTAGCACCGCCTCCGGGAGCGTCGCGTGCAGCACCGCCGCGGCGATCGACGCGAGCAGGAAGCCCAGTACGAACTTGGGGAAGCGGTCCCACAGCATCGCGAGCGACCGACGGTCCAGGACCGAGCGCTGAGCGCCCGCCGCGTCGCCGTCGGCCCCCGCGGTGCCGGCGCGGAAGGCGAAGTACAGGGTCAGCAGCACGGCCACCACGCCCAGCAGGGCGTTCTGCGTGACCTTGACGATCGAGGCGATCTGCAGCGGATGCTCGCCGGCGACGGTCCCCGCCGCCGTGACCGCGGCGGTCGTGTCGATGTTCCCGCCGATCCACGCGCCCGTGACCGCCGGCGGGAGCCCCATGAGCGATGCCAGCCAGGGCAGCAGGAAGATCGACGGCACCGCGAAGACGATCACCAGGGTCGCCGTGTACGCGAGCTGCTCCTTGCGGGCCTGCACAGCCCCGGCCGCCGCGACCGCCGCGGAAACCCCGCAGATCGACAGGGCCGAGGCGAGCAGGGCCCGCAGCCGGTCATCGAGCCCGAGCACGCCCGCGAACCACCAGGTGAAGGCGAAGACGGCGGCGATCAGCAGGACGGCCTGCAGGACGGCGGGGCCGAAGGCGCGGGCGATGATGCCCAGGTCGATGGACGCGCCCAGCAGCACGAGGCCGATCTTGATGAACAGCTCGGTGCGGAACGCCGCCGTCATCCGGGCGCGGACGCCGGTCAGCGACAACGCCGCGTTGCCGAGGAAGCCCAGGGCGATCGCGTAGACGGGGTACTCGATCGCCTCGGCGATCGACCCGACGGCAGTCCCGCTGGTCCACTCCGGGACGCTGCGGACGAGCCACTGGGCGCACCCCGCCAGGGCCAGGACGACGACGGCTCCTGCCAGGGTCCATGCCCCGGTGCGCGGGGCGGGAGGGGTCCGGTCCGCCGTGGTCTCGTCCAGGCGCTCCTCGGCGGCGGTCGAAGCGCCGTTGCGCGCGGTCACGGGATGAGCTCCGGAGCGATCACGCCGGCCAGGCAGCCGACCAGCAGCAGCAGGCCGATCACGGTGGCGATCCAGTCCTCCGAGAGGGAGAAGCGACGGTGATCGTCGGGGTACTCAGGACGTGCGGGCATTCTCGCTCCTGGGGATCGGGGGCGGGAGGGACCGGGGGGTCGCCGCCATCGTAGGGACGGCTCCTGGACGCCGATCGAAGGGTGTGCACGGGCGGCGTCAGGTCTTCGCCGGACCGTCACCGCGCGGCCACCGTGCCGTCGTGCGGGAGCACCCGCCGCCGACCGCCCGGTCGCGCCCAGCGCGAGAACTCGATCGTGCGCAACCCGCAGGTGCTCAACCAGCTCGGCGCCGGCGGCACCATCGCGCTCAGCAACGTCCACGCGCTCGCCGGGCACGCCGACACCCTCCTGATCGGCGGCACCGGCCTGCTGGCCGCGACCATCCAGTTCGCCTCCGCCGTCGCCTTCACCGACGTGCCCCCGCTGGCCACGCTCGTCGAGGAGTACGACGCGATCATCGTCCCGCAGGACTCCCCGCACCAGAACCTCGAGTCCCTCCTGAACGCCTGGCGCGCGGACCCGCACGCGCTGCCGGTCAGCGGCGGCGGCTCCTTCGACCAGCTCGTCGTCACCGACCTCGCCGTGAAGGCCGGGATCCCCGGTGCCGAGCTCAACTACATCTCCTCCGACGGCGGCGGCGAGGTCGTCGCCGCCCTCATGAACGGGACCGTCCAGGCCGCCGCCTCCGGTCTGCCCGACACGCGCGACCAGATCGAGTCCGGGCGCCTGCGGGCCCTCGCGCTCGTGGCGAAGGAGCGCATCGACGGCTTCGACGTGCCCACCACGGTCGAGCTCGGCTACGACGTGACGCTGTCGAACTGGCGCTCCATCTCGGCCCCGCCCGGACTGACCGACGCCGAGTACGAGGAGCTGCGGGCGATCGTGCTCGAGACCATCGAGACCCCCGAATGGGCCGAGGCCGTCGAGCGCTTCTCCTGGACCGAGAACGTGCAGACCGGCGAGGAGCTCGACCGCTTCCTCGCCGACCAGGACCAGCAGATCCGCACCCTGTTCGAGGAGATGGGCGCATGAGCACCGCATCCCGCCTGCGCGCGGTCGAGGACCGCCGGGCCCCCATCCACCTGCTGCGCGAGCTGACGATGCCGCTCGTGCTCGCCGCCGTCGTCGTCTACCTCGTGATCGGGATGGTCACGATGGACGTCCCCTCCAACGCGGACTTCCCCGGGCCGCGGTTCTTCCCCGCGATCATCGCCGGCGTCATGGCCCTGCTGATCGTCATCCAGACCGTGACGGCGGTCCGGCAGTGGCGCGCCGGCACCCTCGTCGAGCTCGGCGAGGACGACGACCAGCGCCGTCAGAGCGACCTCGTGGTCGAGGCCGGCACCCGTGCGCGCCTGGACGTGATGGCCCTGGCATGGCTCGTCGGCTCCTTCGCCGCGTTCGCCCTGCTGCTCGAGATCCTCGGCTGGGTCATCGCCGCGGGCCTGCTGTTCTGGTGCATCGCCCACGCGTTCGGGTCCCGGCGCCACCTGCTGGACCTGGTGGTGGGGCTGACCGTCTCCTCGGTCGCCTACATCGCCTTCGACATGCTGCTGGGGCTGTCCCTGCCCTCCGGCATCCTGGGATGGGGGTTCTGACATGGACGCGCTCGCCTCGCTGATGGAGGGCTTCTCCCACGCCCTCTCCCTCCAGAACCTCCTGTGGGTCGTCGTCGGCTGCCTGCTGGGCACCGCCGTCGGCGTCCTGCCCGGCCTCGGCTCCTCGATGGCGGTGGCCCTGCTGCTGCCGGTCGCCTTCGCGCTGGACCCGACGGCCGCGCTCATCATGTTCTCCGGCATCTACTTCGGCGGCCTCTTCGGCGACTCGACGATGGCGATCCTGCTGAACACGCCGGGCCAGGCCTCCGCGATCGCCTCGACGTTCGAGGGACACGCGATGGCCCGGGCGGGACGCGCCCCGCAGGCCCTGGCGACCGCCGCGATCGGCGCCTTCATCGGCGGCATGGTGGCTCTTCACAGATGACGGTGTAGTTCGGTTCTGAATCCTCCGGTGTCCAGTAGG
>NZ_FWFG01000028.1 GCF_900163655.1 Brachybacterium nesterenkovii | reverse complement strand
CACGGCATCGACTACTTCATCGCCACCGTGATCCTCGCGGGCGCCCTGCAGATCCTCCTCAGCCTCCTCGGCGTCGCCCGCCTGATGCGGTTCATCCCCCGCATGGTGATGGTCGGCTTCGTGAACTCGCTGGCGATCCTCATCTTCCTCGCCCAGCTGCCCCACCTGGTCGGCCCTGCCGTTCCGTGGATCGTCTACCCGATGGTCGCTCTCGGCATCCTCGTCATGGTGCTGCTGCCGCGCTGGACCACGGCCGTGCCGGCGCCGCTGGTCGCGATCGGCCTGGTCACCGCCCTGGCGCAGCTCGCCGACTGGACGATGCCGACCGTGGGCGACCAGGGCGAGCTGCCCGACTCCCTGCCGAGCCTGCTGATCCCGGACGTCCCGCTGGACCTCGAGACCCTCGGCATCATCGGCCCGTTCGCCCTGACGATGGCCCTCGTCGGCCTGCTCGAGTCGCTCATGACCGCGAAGCTCGTCGACGACATCACGGACACCCACTCGAGCAAGACCCGTGAGGCCTGGGGGCAGGGGGTCGCCAACATAGTCACGGGATTCTTCGGCGGCATGGGCGGCTGCGCGATGATCGGCCAGACGATGATCAACGTGAAGGCCTCCGGGGCCCGTACCCGGATCTCCACCTTCACCGCGGGTCTGATGCTGCTCGTGCTGGTCGTGGGCGCAGGCCCGCTGGTGGCGCGCATCCCGATGGCCGCGCTGGTCGCGGTGATGATCATGGTCTCCGTCGCGACCATGGACTGGCACTCGATCGCCCCTGCCACGGTGCGCCGGATGCCCTGGAGCGAGCTCGTCGTCATGGCGGTGACGGTCGTCGTGACCGTGTGGACGCACAACCTGGCCTTCGGCGTCATCGCGGGCGTCAACGCGGCGTTCATCGTCTTCGCCCGCCGTGTGGCGCACTTCAGCATCGTCGAGAAGGTGTCCGAGGCCGACGAGGACGGCGACGGCGAGCCGGATGCGCGGACCTATCGGGTGCGCGGCGAGCTGTTCTTCGCCAGCTCCAACGATCTCGTCTATCAATTCGACTACGCGGGCGACCCCGAGCACGTGGTGATCGACATGTCCGGCAGCCACATCTGGGACGCCTCGACCGTGGCCGCCCTCGATGCGATCGAGGCGAAGTACGCCGCCAAGGGGAAGCGGGTGGAGATCCTCGGGCTCAACGAGGCATCCGCCGCGCGCCATGCTCAGCTGTCAGGGCATCTCGGACAGGCGCACTGAAGCACGCCGCTGCGGCCGGGAGACCAGTTCGCGCCCGACCGGACCGTACCCGTGCGACCGCGCCCGTCGCCGGGGCCGGGCCTCAGCAGCAGCCATCGCCCCCGGACGGTGCGCCGAGGAAGACGCGCGCGGTCCCGAGGGCGCCGACGGCGAGGGTGTAGTGCGCCCACCGTCCGCGCTGCTCGCGTTCGAGCAGTCCCGCCTCGACCAGGCGCTTGAGGTGGTGGCTCAGAGTGGGCTGGCTGATGCCGAGCTCCTGCGGCAGGTGGCAGGCGCAGACGGTCCCGCCGGGCTCCGCGGCGACGTAGCCGAGCAGGCGCACCCGGGTCGGGTCCGCGAGGGCCTTGAACACGGCGGCCAGGCAGTCCGCGCGGTCGGCGGGCAGGAGGGGCGCGGTAGGCGGGGCGCAGCACTCGTCGGCTGAGGCGTCGCGGGCTGTCATGCGGCCACCCTATACTGCGTATTGACGAACGTCGATATGGCGTGTCAGGGTCGGCTCGACGAGGACGCGGACGGCCTGGTGCGCCCCGCGTCCGATGCCGCCGCCCGGACGGCGCCCGAGCAGAGAGGCCGCCCTTCGATGTTCACCGATACCGCCGCCGCGCCGGTCGCCGCGCGGCTGTCCGTCCTCGACCGCCTGCTCCCGCTCTGGATCGGTGCCGCGATGATCGCCGGACTGCTCCTGGGCCGCCTGGTCCCCGGGCTCGGAGAGGCGCTCGCGGCCGTCGAGATCGACGGCGTCTCCCTGCCGATCGCCCTGGGTCTGCTGGTGATGATGTACCCGGTGCTCGCCAAGGTGCGCTATGACCGCCTCGACACCGTCACCTCCGACCGCCGGATGCTCGGTGCGAGCCTCGCCCTGAACTGGATCCTGGGACCAGCGCTCATGTTCGCGCTGGCCTGGACGCTCCTGCCCGACCTGCCCGAGTACCGCACCGGTCTGATCATCGTGGGACTGGCGCGCTGCATCGCCATGGTCATCATCTGGAACGACCTGGCCTGTGGCGACCGCGAGGCCGCCGCCGTGCTCGTGGCCTTGAACTCGATCTTCCAGGTCATCGCCTTCGCCGCTCTCGGCTGGTTCTACCTCAGCGTCCTCCCCGGCTGGCTCGGCCTGCCGCAGGCGGGCCTGGAGGTCTCGCCCTGGCAGATCGCGAAGTCCGTGCTGATCTTCCTGGGCATTCCCCTGATCGCCGGTTTCCTCACGCGCCTGCTGGGGGAGCGCCGCTGGGGCCGCGAACGCTACGAGAGCGCTTTCCTGCCCCGGATCGGTCCCTTCGCCCTGTACGGCCTGCTGTTCACGATCGTCGTCCTCTTCGCGCTGCAGGGGGAGCAGGTCACGGGCCGCCCCCTCGACGTCGCCCGCATCGCCCTGCCGCTGCTGGCCTACTTCGCGATCATGTGGGGGCTCAGCTACGCGCTGGGCCGGGTTCTCGGCATGGGGTACGAGCGCACCACCACGCTCGCCTTCACCGCCGCCGGGAACAACTTCGAGCTCGCCATCGCGGTCGCGATCGCCACCTTCGGCGCCGCGAGCGGCCAGGCCCTCGCCGGCGTCGTCGGCCCCCTCATCGAGGTCCCTGTGCTCGTGGGCCTCGTCTATGTCAGCCTGTGGCTGCGTCGGCGTTTCCCGCACGCGGCGGACGCGCGCGCCTGAGCGCCCCTCCGGACCGAACCCGCTGCCCTGCCTCAGCGCCCTGCCGAATCGTCGCACCGCCCCGCCGGCCGCCGACCAGCCGTAGCCGTACCCGCACCACGCCGCCGCT
>NZ_FWFG01000087.1 GCF_900163655.1 Brachybacterium nesterenkovii | reverse complement strand
GCGAGCATCAAGACGACTCACACAACGACTGGACCTACATCACGGGGTCAGCCCAAACGCCCTGCTCTCCGCGGACGCGGACGCCGTTGCCGGCGCGGAGTACGGCCGCCCCAGCAGCGACCGGGTTGCGCAGCGCAACGGCTACCGCCACCGCGACCTCGACACCCGCGTCGGCACGATCGACGTCGCAGTCCCCAAGCTCCGCACCGGCACCTACTTCCCCGAGTGGCTGCTCGAGCGCCGCAAGCGCTCCGAGTCCGCACTGATCACGGTCGTCGCGGACTGCTATCTCGCCGGTGTCTCCACGCGTCGCATGGACAAGCTCGTGAAGACCCTGGGCATCAACAGTCTGTCGAAGTCGCAGGTCAGCAGGATGGCGGAGTCGTTGGACGAGCACGTCGAGCAGTTCCGCCACCGCCCCCTGGACGAGGCCGGCCCCTTCACATTCGTCTCCGCCGACGCCCTGACCATGAAAGTGCGTGAGGGCGGGCGCGTGACCAACGCCGTCGTCCTGCTCGCCACCGGCGTCAACGGAGACGGGCACCGCGAGGTCCTGGGAATGAGGGTCGCGACCAGCGAGACCGGAGCGGCCTGGAACAGCTTCTTCGCCGACCTCGTCGCCCGCGGCCTCGCCGGCGTTCGCCTGGTGACCTCCGATGCGCATGCGGGGCTGGTCGAAGCGATCGCCGCGCATCTTCCCGGGGCGGCCTGGCAGCGGTGCCGCACCCACTACGCCGCGAACCTCATGGCCGTGACGCCCAAGACCATGTGGCCGGCGGTGAAGGCGATGCTGCACAGCGTCTATGACCAGCCCGACGCACAAGCGGTCGACGCGCAGTTCGACCGGCTGCTGGACTACGTGAGCGAGAAGCTCCCGGCCGTGGCCGAGCACCTCGATGCCGCCCGAGCGGACCTCCTCGCGTTCACCGCGTTCCCCAAGGACGTGTGGGTCCAGATCTGGTCGAACAATCCCACCGAGCGGCTGAACAAGGAGATCCGCCGCCGCACCGACTCCGTCGGCATCTTCCCCACCCGCGAGGCGATCGTCCGTCTCGTCGGCGCGGTCTTGGCCGAACAGACCGATGAATGGGCCGAAGGACGCCGCTATCTCGGACTCGACGTCCTCGCCCGATGCCGCCTCAGCCTCGTCCCCGACACCAGCACCGAGGAGGTCACCACCAGCTCCCTGCCCGCTCTGACCGCCTGACCAATCAGCGAAGGATCGCTACACCACTTCCCGGGACTTGACCCAGAATGTCTTCCCGACCAGCCCTGCAGGGCTGCGACGCGCACGAGAATGGATCG
>NZ_FWFG01000016.1 GCF_900163655.1 Brachybacterium nesterenkovii | reverse complement strand
GCTCGGGGCAGCCAGGGGGCTCGGGGCGCGCGTCTGAGCGCGATGCGCTCGACCTCCTCGACGACTTCGGCTTCGAGGCCGCGGCGATCGTGGTGGGCCCCGAGGGCGTGCGCGCCGCCCGCGGGGACCTCGACCTCGAGCGCACCTGGCGCTCGGTCACCAAGATGCTCACCGGCTACGCGTGCGGCGCGGCCCTGGACCGCGGGATCGTCTCCCTGGACGATGCCGCCGGCCCCGAGGGCTCGACCCTGCGCCACCTGCTGGCCCACGCCTCCGGGTTCTTCTACGACTCCGACGGCGTGCTCATGGCCCCGGGCCGACGCCGCCACTACTCCAACTATGGGATCGACGAGGCCGGGCGCCACGTCGAGCGCGCCCTGGGGCGGGACTTCGGCGACTGGGTGGCGGAGCAGGTGCTCGAGCCGCTGGGCATGGACCGGGTGCGCTGGACCGGATCGCCGTCCGTCGGCGCCTTCGGCCCGATCGCGGACCTGGCCCTGTTCGCGGGCGAGCTGCTGCGCCCCACCCTGCTGTCGCCCGAGACGTTCGCGGCGGTCACGACCGTGCAGCTGGGAGAGCTCGTCGGGATCATGCCCGGCTTCGGCAAGCAGGAGCCCAACCCCTTCGGCCTGGGCTTCGAGGTGCGCGGCGCCAAGTCCCCGCACTGGACGGGCGGGCGCAACGACCCGGCGACCTTCGGGCACTTCGGGATGCAGGGCACCGCCCTGTGGGTGGATCCGAGCGCGCGCCTGGCCCTCGTCGTCGGCACCGCCCACGAGTTCTGCGACGCCCACCGCGAGGTGCTGCCGCGCCTGTCGGACGCGGTGCTCGCCCAGCACGCCTGATCGTCGCGCACCGTTCACCAGGTGGTCGGGACCCGGTCGCATCCGGGGAGATCACCGGGCTATGTTGGAAGCAACCGCGCGCTCTGCGCCGCGGATCGAGTCACGACCTGGAGGTTCCTCGACCATGAAGATCGTCGTCGCCGGTGGAGACGGATTCTGCGGCTGGCCCACGGCCCTGCACCTGTCCGACAGGGGCCATGAGGTCACCATCGTGGACTCGCTGGTCCGCCGCGAGATCGATGAGGAGCTCGGCTCCAACTCGATGACGCCGATCCTCTCCCTCACCGAGCGCGTGGCCGCGTGGAAGGAGGTGTCGGGCCAGGACATCGCCGTCCGCATCGCCGACCTCACGGACTACGACGCCGTCCGGGCGGTCTTCGAGGAGGAGCGCCCCGAGGCCTTCGTGCACTTCGCGGAGCACCGCAGCGCCCCCTACTCGATGATCGACCGCGAGCACGCGATCGCGAACCACCGCAACAACGTCGAGGGCACCCTCAACGTGCTGTGGGCCATCAAGGACGTCGCCCCCGACTGCCACCTGGTCAAGCTCGGGACGATGGGGGAGTACGGCCAGCCCAACATCGACATCGAGGAGGGCTGGATCGAGATCGAGCACAAGGGCCGCACGGACCGCCTCCCGTTCCCCAAGCAGCCCGGCTCCTTCTACCACCTGACCAAGGTGCACGACAGCGACAACATCATGTTCGCGTGCCGCATCTGGGGCATCCGCGCCACCGATCTCAACCAGGGCGTCGTGTACGGGCTCGAGACAGAGCAGACCCGCCGCGACCCGCGCCTGGTCAACCGCTTCGACTACGACGCCGTGTTCGGCACCGCGCTGAACCGCTTCCTCATCCAGGCGGCGATCGGCCACCCGATGACCGTCTACGGCGGCGGCTCCCAGACCCGCGGCTACCTCAACATCGAGGACACGGTGCGCTGCATCGAGATCGCCTGCGACAACCCGGCCGAGCGCGGCGAGTTCCGCGTGTTCAACCAGTTCACCGAGTCCTTCTCCGTCGAGGAGCTCGCCGAGAAGGCGCGGCGGGTGGCGCAGGCGCAGGGGCTGGACGCCCGCATCGACCACATCGCCAACCCGCGGGTGGAGAAGTACGACCACTACTACAACGCGGTCAACACCAACCTGCTGGAGCTGGGGCTGGAGCCCCACCTGCTGACCGACGAGGTCCTCGCGGAGATCCTCGATGTGGCTCGCGCGAACTCCGGGCGCGTGCGCCGCGAGCTCGTGATGCCGGGCGTGACCTGGAAGGACGGCGCGCGTGCGAGCGGCGCTGAGGCGGCCAGCGCCGATGCGAGCGGTGCTCACGCGGGCAACGCCGATGCGGGAGATGCTGATACGGCCAGCGCCGATGCGGAGGGCGCGGCGCGCTGATGCGCATCGCCCTCGTCACCGAGACGTACCTGCCCAGCGTCGACGGGGTCGTCACCCGCCTCACGCACGCGGTCGAGCGCTTCTGCGCGCTGGGGCACGAGGTCATGGTCATCGCGCCGGACCTCGGTGCGGAGCCCTGCGCGGGCGAGCGGATCGTCGGCGTGCGCCCGTGGACCCTGCCGTTCTACAAGCATCGGCGCTTCACGCTGCCGTCCCCGCGCGTGGACGGGATCATCCGCGGCTTCGCCCCCGACGTGGTGCACGCGGCCCAGCCGATCCTGCTCGCCTCCTCGGGGGCGTACGCGGCGCACCGCCAGCGCCTCCCGCTGGTGGCCAGCTACCACACGCACATCCCGCGCTATCTGGACCTCTATCCGGCCTGGCGGTGGGGCAAGAGCGCGGTGTGGTGGCAGATCCGCCGCAACCACGCCCTCGCGGACGTCAACCTCGTCACGAGCGAGACGATGCGCGCCGAGCTGGGCCACCAGGGCCTGCAGAACCTCCACACCCTGCGTCGCGGAGTGGACACCGAGCGCTACCACCCGCGCTTCGCCTCGGCCGAGATGCGGGAGCGCCTGACGGGCGGGCGCCCGGACAAGAAGCTCCTGGTGTTCGTGGGGCGCCTGGCCGCGGAGAAGGAGATCTCCACGCTGCTGCCGATGGTGCAGCGGCGCGCCGACGTCGCGCTGGCGATCGTGGGAGATGGCCCCTACCGCGGCGAGCTCGAGGAGATGTTCGCGGGCACGCGGACCGTCTTCCCCGGGTTCCTGCGCGGGGAGGAGCTGGCGGCGGCCTTCGCGAGCGCCGACGCCTTCGTGTTCCCCTCCGTCACCGAGACCCTCGGTCTGGTGATCCTGGAGGGGATGGCCTCGGGCCTGCCCGTCGTCGCCGCGCGCTCCGGCCCGACCGGCGAGCAGATCCGCGACGGCGCGACGGGACTGCTGTACGACGCCGGCGATGAGGCGTCGCTGGACCGCCAGATCGACCGGCTGGGGGACCCGGAGATCGTCGGGCCGATCCGCGAGGCCGCCCGCGCCGAGGCCGAGAAGCACTCGTGGGAGGCGGCGAGCGACGACCTGCTGCGGTTCTACGAGATGGCGATCGCGTCCCGGCGGCAGCGGCGGTCGGCGCCGCGCTGACGCGGAGCGCCGTGCTGACCCAGAGCAGCGCGCCCCTGACCAGGCGCGCGGTCCCGGAAGTCCCGGACGGCGAGAGCGTCTCCATGATGTGATCGGGGTATGCAGATCGCCATCGGCCGGGAGGCCGCGCCCGAGGAGCGCCGCGTCGCCGCGACGCCCGCCACGGTCACGAAGCTCCGCGCACTGGGGCATGAGGTGCTGGTCGAGGCCGGCGCGGGGGAGCGGGCCAGCCAGCCCGACGCCGCGTACGCCGAGGCCGGGGCCCGCATCAGCCCCGACCCCGCGGAGATCTGGGGCAGCGACATCGTCCTGGCCGTGGACAAGCCCACTCCCGAGCAGGTCGCGATGATGCGCGCCGGCGCCGTGCTCGTGA
Source organism: Brachybacterium nesterenkovii (assembly GCF_900163655.1). Classification (GTDB taxonomy): domain Bacteria; phylum Actinomycetota; class Actinomycetes; order Actinomycetales; family Dermabacteraceae; genus Brachybacterium; species Brachybacterium nesterenkovii. The sequence continues at coordinate 46,222 of NZ_FWFG01000016.1, read as the reverse complement.
CCTTCCTCCAGCCCGCCCAGTACCCGCAGCTGGTCGAGGCGCTCCGCGCCCAGGGCGTCACGGCGCTCGCGATGGACATGGTCCCGCGCATCTCGCGCGCCCAGTCCCTCGACGCGCTGTCCTCGATGGCCAACATCTCCGGCTACCGCGCCGTGATCGAGGCCGCCAGCCGCTTCGGCCGCTTCTTCACCGGGCAGGTCACCGCCGCCGGGAAGGTCCCGCCCGCCAACGTGTTCGTGATCGGCACCGGCGTGGCGGGCCTGGCCGCGATCGGCGCTGCGAACGGCCTGGGCGCCCAGGTGCGCGCGACCGACGTGCGGCCCGAGACCGCCGAGCAGGTGCGCTCGATGGGCGCGGAGTTCATCGCCCCGCGCGACGTGCAGCAGGAGGTCTCCTCCGACGGCTACGCCAAGGAGACCAGCGCGGACGCCGCGGCGGCCTTCGCCGAGCTGTACGCGGCCCAGACCGCGCAGGCCGACATCGTCATCACCACCGCCGCGATCCCCGGTCGCCCCTCGCCGCGGCTCATCACCGCCGAGATGGTTGCCGCGATGAAGCCCGGCAGCGTGATCGTCGACCTCGCGGCCCTCGGCGGCGGCAACTGCGAGCTCACCCGGCCCGGGGAGACGTTCACGACCGACAACGCGGTCACGATCGTCGGCTGGACCGACATGCCCTCGCGCCTGCCCGGCCAGTCCAGCCAGCTGTACGGCACCAACCTGGTGAACCTGCTGACGCTGATGACGCCCGCCAAGGACGGCGAGCTCGTGATCGACCTCGATGACGTCATCATCCGCACCATGTGCGTGGCCCACGACGGCACCACGATGTACCCGCCGCCGCCCGTGCAGGTCGCCGCCGCCCCGGCCCCGGCCGCGCAGGAGGCCCCCGCAGCGGCCGCCGCCGAGCCCGCTGCGCCCAAGCAGCCCAAGCCCTGGTGGATCACGTACCTCGCGGTCGTGATCCCGTTGCTCGCGTTCATCGTCATGTCGCTGACCACGCCCGGCAGCTTCCTCGTCCACGCATGGGTGTTCGCGCTCGCAGTGATCGTCGGCTACTACGTGGTCTGGCGCGTCAACCACGCCCTGCACACGCCGCTGATGTCCGTGACCAACGCGGTCAGCGGGATCATCGTCGTCGGCGCGATCCTGCAGATCACCAGCGAGAATCCGCTGGTGAAGGCGCTCGCGTTCTGCGCGGTGCTCATCGGCACGATCAACATCGTCGGCGGCTTCGCCGTCACCCAGCGCATGCTCACCATGTTCAGGAGGGGCTGACGTGCTCGACACCATGCTCGCCAACGCGACCAACGCCGCCTACCTCGCGGCCGCCATCCTCTTCGTGCTCGCCCTCGCGGGGCTGTCCACGCACGAGACCTCCAAGATGGGCAACGCCTTCGGGATCACCGGCATGGCGCTCGCCCTCGGCGCCGCGATCACCCACGCCTTCACCGGCGCGGCGCAGGCCGAGGGCGCGATGACCAACCTCATCGTCTCGGCCGCCCTGCTGGTGGTGGCGATGCTGATCGGCGGGGCCATCGGCCTGTGGCGCGCGCTCAAGGTCGAGATGACCGGCATGCCCGAGCTCGTCGCGCTGCTGCACTCCTTCGTGGGCGCCGCCGCCGTGCTGGTGGGCTACGGCTCCTGGATCGAGTCCCTGCCCGCGCAGGCGCTCGGCCACGTCGACGCCCTCCACCTGGTCGAGGTGTTCCTGGGCGTGCTGATCGGCGCGGTGACGCTCACGGGCTCGCTCGTCGCCTACGGCAAGCTCAACGGGCGCCTGCCCTCGAAGCCGCTCACGCTCCCGGCGCGCAACCTCATGAACGCCGCGGCCCTCGTGATCGCGCTGGTCCTCGGCGTCGTCTTCGCCGCGGTCCCGAGCCTGTGGGTGCAGATCCCGTGCCTGCTGGCGATCACCGTCATCGCGCTCGCCCTCGGCATCCACCTGGTGGCGGCGATCGGCGGCGCGGACATGCCCGTCGTCGTCTCGATGCTCAACTCCTACTCCGGCTGGGCCGCGGCCGCCGCGGGCTTCATGCTCGGCATCGACGTGCTGATCGTGACGGGCGCCCTCGTCGGCGCCTCCGGCGCGATCCTCAGCTACATCATGTGCCGCGCGATGAACCGCTCCTTCGTCTCGGTGATCCTGGGCGGCTTCGGCAACGACGGCTCGAGCGCCGCCGCGGAGGTAGACGGGGAGATCCACGAGACCAGCGCCGCGGACCTCGCCGCGGATCTGCTGCAGGCCCGCAGCGTGGTCATCGCTCCCGGGTACGGCATGGCCGTGGCCCAGGCGCAGTACCCGGTCGCGGACCTCACGCAGCGCCTGCGGGATCGCGGCGTCGAGGTGCGTTTCGGCATCCACCCCGTCGCCGGGCGCCTGCCCGGGCACATGAACGTGCTGCTGGCCGAGGCCAAGGTGCCCTACGACATCGTGCTCGAGATGGACGAGATCAACGACGACTTCGCGAAGACCGACGTGGTCCTCGTGATCGGCGCCAACGACACCGTCAACCCCGCCGCCTCCGATCCGGGCTCGCCGATCGCGGGCATGCCCGTGCTGCGCGTGTGGGAGGCCAAGCAGGTGGTCGTGTTCAAGCGCGGCATGAGCGCCGGCTATGCCGGGGTGCAGAACCCGCTGTTCTTCGAGGACAACACGCAGATGTTGTTCGGGGACGCGAAGGCGTCGGTGCAGGCGATCCTCAGCGCCCTCGACGCAGCAGCGCCCGCAGCCCCCGCCGCGGCCGGGGCCCGCTGAGACCTGGCTCGCTTAGGCCTGGCCCGCTCACCTCGGAGTCGCGCGGGCGAGGATCGCTGGCTCGGGACCCGTCGACGGGGAGCTGGGGCTCCTCGACGGCGGGCTCCTTCATTCCGACGTCCGGGTCGTCCGCGCCGTCGGGGTCAACGGCGTCGAGGTCATCGTCAGCGGCATCAGCGAAGCCCTCATCCGCGGGCTCGTCGTCCTCGATCCACTCATCGATGAAGCCGATGTCGCTCTCGTCCCGCGGGCGGTACTCGCTGCGGGCGGGCAGCTGATCGGCGACGTCCGCGTACTCGATCTCCTGCGGTGCCGGGACGTCCTCCGTGCGATGGGGGACGGGGCAGGTCCAGAAGTAGGGGCATCCCGGGCAGCCCTCGCGCTCGCCGTCGGGCGAGGCCTCGCGCTGCATCTGGACGGAGTCCACCTGCTCCAGGATGCGCAGGCGCTCGACGTACGGGTTGATCTCCATCGTGGGGACAGGGTACGTCGCGTGCGCGGCGGTTCTGGCCGGGGCGGCGTCCAGAGTCTGCAGCGAGACGGCACGCGCCCCGTCATATCCGAGGCGTCTGCTCTCTCACTGCAATCTCTGGACGGGAAGCCGCCTCAGCCTTCCGCCGCCGCGCGGGCCGCGGCGGGCAGCGCCTCGGCGATGCGGTCGATGGCCTCGGAGTCGTGCGCGGTGGAGAGGAACCATGCCTCGAAGGCCGACGGCGGCAGGTAGATGCCCGAGTCCAGCAGCGAGTGGAAGAAGCGCCCGAAGGCCGCGGTGTCCTGGGCCTTCGCGTCGGCGTAGCCGCGCACCGGGGCCTCGCGGAAGAACACCGAGAACAGCGTCCCGGCCCGCTGGACCACATGCGGCACGCCCGCCTCGGCGAGGGCATCGCCCACCAGGCCCTGCAGCAGCTCCGAGGTCTTGGCGATCGCCGCGTACGCCGCATCGTCCAGCCCCTCGAGGGTGGCCAGGCCCGCGGCCGTGGCCAGCGGGTTCCCCGACAGCGTCCCGGCCTGGTAGACGGGGCCGGCCGGTGCCAGCAGCGCCATCACGTCCTCGCGCCCGCCGAAGGCGCCCACGGGCAGGCCGCCGCCGATCACCTTGCCGAAGGTCATGAGATCCGGCGCCCAGGCGTCGCCGTCCGCCGTGCCCGGCGCCGGACCGTCGACGCCGTAGTAGCCCTCGCGGGCGGCCCGGAAACCGGTGAGGACCTCATCGGAGATCAGCAGCGCGCCGTGGGCGTGCGCGGTCTCGGCCAGGAAGCGGTTGAAACCGATGCGTGCGCCCGAGCCGTCCCCGGCATCGACCGTCGGCGGGGCGATGACGCCCATGTTCGCGGGCGCCGCCTCGGTGATGATCGCCGCGATCTCGCTGCCGCGCTCGGCGAACAGGGCCCGCACAGCCTCGGCATCGCCGTAGGGGAGCACCAGGGTGTCCTTCGCGCTGGCCGCGGTCACGCCCGCGGAGCCGGGCATGCCGAAGGTCGCGACCCCGCTGCCGGCCTCGGCCAGCAGGGCATCCGCATGGCCGTGGTAGCAGCCGGCGAACTTCACGATCACGTCGCGGCCGGTGGCGGCGCGCGCCAGGCGCAGCGCCGTCATCGTCGCCTCCGTGCCGGAGTTGACCAGGCGCACGGACTCCACGGGCCGGATGCGGGAGATGATCTCCTCCGCGAGCGACACCTCGCCCGCCTGCGGCGCGCCGAAGGACAGGCCGCGCCCGGCGGCCTCGCGGACCGCCTCGACGATGCGCGGGTTCGCGTGGCCCAGGATCATCGGGCCCCACGAGCCCACGAGGTCCACGTACTCACGGCCGTCGACGTCGCGCAGGTACGCGCCGGCGGCCTCGGCGATGAACGGCGGGGTGCCGCCCACGGAGCCGAAGGCGCGGACGGGGGAGTTCACGCCCGAGGGGATCACGCGACGGGCGCGCGTGAACAGCTCCTCGGACAGGGCGCCGCGGGCGGCGGGGGTCTCGGTCATGGGGTCCTCCTCAGGACGGAGAGCGGTCAGGCGAACTCGGCCAGGTGCTCGGGCAGGCCGCCCTGCAGCCACCCGGCGGCCTCGCTCGCATGGTAGGTAAGCACGCAGGTCGCGCCCGCGCGGCGGAAGGCCAGCAGGGACTCCAGCACGGTGCGCTCGCGATCCACCCAGCCGTTCGCGGCGGCCGCCTCGATCATCGCGTACTCGCCGGACACCTGGTAGGCGCCCACCGGCACGGGCGAGGCCTGGGCCACGTCCCGCAGCACGTCGAGATAGGGCAGGCCGGGCTTGACCATCACCAGGTCCGCACCCTCGGCCACGTCCAGCTCGAGCTCCCGCAGCGCCTCGCGGCCGTTGGCCGGATCCTGCTGGTACGTGCGGCGATCCCCCTGCAGGGAGGAGCCGACGGCGTCGCGGAACGGGCCGAAGAATGCCGAGGCGTACTTGGCGGTGTACGCGAACAGGGACACGTCGGTGAAGCCCTCGGCATCCAGGGCGTCGCGAATCGCGGCGATCTGGCCGTCCATCATCCCCGACGGACCCAGCATGTGCGCGCCCGCGCGGGCCTGCGCGAGCGCCATCTCGCGGTAGCGCTCGAGCGTGGCGTCGTTGTCGACGGCCCCGCGCGCATCGAGTACGCCGCAGTGGCCGTGGTCGGTGAACTCGTCCAGGCAGGTGTCGGCCATGATCACGGTGGCATCGCCCAGCTCCTCACGCAGGCGCGCCAGGCCCCGGTTCAGCACCCCGGCAGGGTCGGTCGCGCCGGAGCCGACCGCGTCCTTGGCCTCGGGCACGCCGAACAGCATGAGGCCGCCCACCCCGCGTTCGACGGCCTCGCGGGCCGCCGCGACCAGGGAGTCCTCGGTGTGCTGGAGCACGCCGGGCATCGACGCGATGGGCTGCGCCGTCTCGATGCCCTCGCGCACGAACATCGGCAGGATCAGGTCCCGCGAGCGCAGGGTGTGCTCGCGGACGAGCGCCCGGACCGCGCCCGTGGCGCGCAGGCGGCGCGGCCGGTCGATCGGGCTCAGCAGGGGATTCGCGCCCAGTGCGGTCGAGGTCGCACCGGTCGGGGCCGACGTCGGGGGAGTGGGATCGGGGCTCATGCGGGGTGGTCCTCCGTGGGGTGCAGGGCGGTCGCGACGGCGCGCGCCAGGGCGTCGGGCGTCGGGGCCTCGGCCTCGACGTCCACGCGCAGGCCCGCCTCGCGGGCGGCGGCCGTGGTGGGCGCGCCGATCGTGACGACCTGCGTGGACAGGTGGATGGGCAGGGCCGCGGCCAGGCGCGCGATCATCGAGCTGGTCAGCACGATCGCGGCGTAGTGAGCGGTCGCGAGGTCCTGCACGACGGCCGGGTCGATGCTCGTGGATCTCGGCCGGTAGGCGATCTCCTGGCGCACCGCGTACCCGAGCGAGCGCAGGCCCTCGGGCACGGTCGCGGCGGCGGCCGACGACGCCGGGAACAGCACCGGGCGCGCATCGCCCGCGGCGGGGGCGGGCATCCGGGCGACGAGGGCCTTCCCCGAGCCGTGGGCGACCAGGTCGGGCTCGATACCCCGCTCGCGCGCGCACGCCGCCGAGCCCTCGCCGACCACCGCCACGCGCGTGCCCTCCGGCACCGACCAGGAGACGCCGCGCGCGACGGCGGAGTCCGAGCCGTCGAAAGCGTCGAGCGCATCGAACACCGCGCAGGAGGTGATGACCAGCCAGGAGAATGCACCGGAGGCGAGATCCTCGACGGCCTCGCGCATATCCGTGTCGGTCTCCGGGACGAGCTCGATGAAGGGGTGGTGCTCGGGCGCGCACCCGAGTTCGCGCAGGCGCTCCATCAGGTCCGCCCCGGCGCCCGCGGGGCGCGGCAGCAGGACGCGCGGAGCTGTTGCGTCTGCGGGGCCGCCGTCGGCCGCGCCATCGGCGGATGGGCCGGTGCTGCGGGGCGCGGGCGATGCGGTCATCAGGACTCCTGGGCGGGCTCGGAACGGGGAGCGACGGGAACGGCCGACGCCGCCGCGGCCGGGGATGCCGCGGACGGGGACGCGGAACCGGTGCGGACCTCGACGGCCGCCGCGCTCAGCAGATCGCCCGCGCCACGGGACAGGAGGTCCGCGGCCAGGCGCTCGCCCAGGGCGGCGGCGATCTCCTCGAGGGTCTCACGTCCCTCCGACATCCCCGCGGTCGACTCGTCATGCACCGTCATCCCCAGCGCCTCGGCATCCAGCGCCGAGGTCATGTCCCCGTCGATCACGCGCGTCCCGTCGGGGGAGACCGCGAGGGCCCGCAGGCGCAGCGTGCCCGCCTCCAGGGTGCCGAGCGCACCGACCGGGGCGGAGCAGCCCGCCTCCAGGGTGCGCAGCAGCGTGCGCTCGGCGATGACCGCGGCGCGGGTGGACGGGTCGTCCTCCGCGCGCATGGCCGCGCCCAGCTCGCCGTCGAGGTCCCCGGTGCGGATCTCGACCGCGAGGGCCCCCTGCGCGGGCGCAGGCAGCATGACATCAGGATCCAGCAGCTCGGTGATCACGCCCTCCTTGCCCAGGCGCCGCAGCCCCGAGGCCGCGAGCACCACGGCGTCGAGATCCGCATCGGGCCCCTGCGCGCGGGCCAGGCGGGTGTCCACGTTCCCGCGGATCGCCACGATGCGCAGGTCGGGGCGGCGGCGCAGCAGCTGGGCCGCACGGCGCGGTGAGCCCGTGCCCACGCTCGCGCCCTCCGGCAGCGCGGCCAGCGTCAGACCGTCGCGGGCGCACAGGGCGTCGCGGACGTCCTCACGCGCGGGGATGCACGCGATCGCGAGGCCATCGGCCGGGGCCGTCGGCAGGTCCTTGGCGGAGTGGACGATCGCGTCGACCTCCCCGTTCAGCAGCGCCCGCCGCACGGCCGTGACGAAGACGCCCGTGCCGCCGATCTGCGCCAGCGGGCTCTCACGGTCGACGTCCCCGTGGGTGGCCACGTGCACGAGCTCCATGTCCGCCCCCGGCAGGTGCGCCGCGACGGCCCGGGCGATCTGCCCGGACTGCGCGAGCGCGAGCGCAGAGGCGCGGGTGCCCACCCGCAGGGCCGTCACGCAGGCTCCTTCTGATCCGAGGACCGCTGCGCGGATGCCTCGGCCGCGACGAGGTCCTCGCCCGAGTCGATCGCCGAGGTGGTCGGCGCGATCCTCGCGCGGGGCGAGCCGTTCAGGCAGCACGAGGCGCCGCAGACGTCCGGGGTGCCGCCGAAGTCGGTGACCTCGCGGACCTCGACCCCCTCGCGCAGGCGCTCCTCGATGAGGTCCACCAGGGCCTCGATGAAGCGGGGGTCCGCCCCTGAGGTCGCGGCGCGGCGGAAGGCGAGGCCCTGCTCCGCGGCGGTCTCCTTGGCCTCGGTGTCCAGGTCCCACACCACCTCGACGTGGTCGGTGACGAAGCCGATCGGCACCACGACCACGGCATCGGCCTGATCGTCGGTCTTCACGCGCTCGATCACGTCGTTGACGTCGGGCTCGAGCCACGGGATGTGCGGGGCGCCCGAGCGGGACTGGTAGACGAGCTCCCACGCGGGCAGCGCACCCGGAGCATTCCCGTCGGCGGGTGCGCCCAGCTGCTCCATGACGTAGCGGCAGGCCGCGAGGTGCTGGGCCACGTACCAGCCGCCCTCGCCCTCGCTGCCGCGCGTCTCCTCCGGCCCCGAGGCCAGCGACATCGCGGTCGGGATCGAGTGGGTCGAGAACAGCACGCGCGTGCGCGCAGAGTCGTGCCCCTCGGCGGCGAGCTCCGCGAGGCAGGAGCGGACCGAGTCGACGACGGGATCGAGGAAGCCCGGGTGGTCGAAATAGACGCGGATCTTGTCGACGGTCAGTTTGCCCAGCAGGCCGGCGGAGACGAGCGCCTTGCCGAAGTCCTCGCGGTACTGGCGGCACGAGGAGTACGACGAGTACGCGCTGGTGACGATCCCCAGCGCATGGCGGTGCCCGTCGCGGTGAACGGCCCGGATGGTGTCCTCGATGTACGGCTCCCAGTTGCGGTTGCCCCAGTACACGGGCAGGTCGATGCCGCGCGCGGTCAGGGCGGTCTCGAGCGCGGCGATCATCGCCCGGTTCTGATCGTTGATCGGGGACTTCCCGCCGAGGGCGCGGTAGTGCCCGGCGACCTCCTCGAGGCGCTCGTCGGGGATCCCGCGGCCGCGGGTCACGTTGCGCAGGAACGGCAGGACGTCGTCCTGGCCCTCGGGGCCGCCGAAGGAGGCGAAGACGATCGCGTCGATCTCGCGGGGCAGGGCGCGGCGGCGGTGGGTGTCGTCCTCGGTGCCGGGCACGAGGGGGGCGATGAGCGCCTCCGGGGCGGGGCGCTCGGGAAGGGCGGTGGCCATGATGCGGTCCTCGATATCAGAGCAGGATGTCGGCGACGTCGCCGGCCTCGGCCAGGCGGCGGCCCACGTGGAAGGGGAGCTCGTCGCGCACGTGCAGGCGCGCCTTGGAGTAGCGCAGGTGGCGCATCATGTCGACGAGGTCGTGGAGGTCCGCGGCCTCGAAGGACAGCAGCCACTCCCAGTCGCCCAGGGCGAACGCGGCGACGGTGTTCGCGTGCACCTGCGGGTAGTCGCGGCCCAGCTTGCCGTGCTCGATGAGCATCTCGCGGCGCTCGTCCTCGGGCAGCAGGTACCAGTCGTAGGAGCGGGTGAAGGGGTAGACGGTGACCCACTCGTGCGGGGTGCGCGAGGGGGACATGAACGCGGGGGCATGGGAGCGGGTGAACTCGGCGTCGCGGTGCACGCCGACGGCGCTCCACGCGCGGACCAGCCCGTCGGCCGCCTGCGAGCGCTCGAAGATCCGCAGCGCGTGCTGGAGGTCCTCGGGCTTCTCGGCGATCAGCCACAGCATGACGTCGTCCTCGGGGCGGAAGCCGGAGGCGTCGTAGAGGCCGCGCACGGTCACGCCGAGCGCCTCGATGGCCTCGACGGCGCGGGTGATCTCCGCGGCCAGCGCGTCGCGCTCGGTCACGCCGGGGGCGCCGATGCGGGTGAAGACGGTGTACGAGGTGTAGCGGATCAGCTCGGTGCCCTGCGCGGCATCGGCCGCGGTCTCGGCGGGGGCGCCTTGGTGGGCCTGGGGGGCGGTCTGCTCGGTCATGCTGCGGATCCTTCCGTGGGGGTGGACTGCGATGTCTCGGGTGAGGCGGACTGGGGTGATGCGGGGTCGGGCGGTGCTGCCGCGGGTGATGTGGGCTCGGGCGGAGCGCTCGGGGGTGATGGGGGCTCGGGCGCGGTCGTGTCGCTGGGCAGGTCAGAGGCCAGGCGGCGCCGCTCGGCGGCGGCGATCGCGTCCAGGCCCGTGCCGTCCCGCCAGGAGCCGACGAGCTCGAGGTCCGTGCGGGGCTCCAGCAGGGCGCCCAGGCGCTCGAGGGCCTCGCGGTGTCCGGGCTTGGCCTGGCGCATGGCGCGGTCCCAGGTGATCGCGCGGGCGCCGCGCAGGTGCTCGCGGGTCAGCGGCGTGCTCAGGATGAACGACGCATCGGCCAGGGCGCGATCCACGAGGGCCGAGCGTCCGCCGGTCTGCTCGCGGGCGGTGTCGTCCGCGGGCAGCTCCTCGCCGGGGCGCCCGTAGGACAGGCGCACGACGTGCAGGTGCTCGCCGCAGCCGCGGGCGGCCTCGCGCACGTGGTCCCACTTGGCGCTCGCGTGGGTGAGGGCCTTAGCGCGGACCGCCTCGGTGCCGGGGGCCACGAGGGCGCCGGTCCCGGAGGGGGCGTCGTCGAGAGCGGGCGCGTCGAGGGCCAGGGCGACGAGGCGGACGGGGGAGGACGGGGCCTCGGGGATCGCGGCGGCGAGCTCGGGCTCGGATCCGCGGAGGAGACGGGCCGAGACGTCCGGCGGGCAGGCGAGGACGAGGACGTCGGCGTGCAGGGAGCTGTCGTCGTCGAGGCGGACGCTCCAGGCGGCGGGGCCGTCGGCCGCGGCGGGGATGCCCGCGGCGCCGGGGAAGCCGTCGCCGTCTCCACCGCCCGGCGCGTTGCGCGTCACGGACACGACGCCGACGCCGATGCGGATCCGGGCGCCGTGCTCGCGCAGCGTGCGCTCGAGGGCGCGGGGCAGCTCGGCCATCGTCGGCCGGATCGACCGGACGGCCGTGCCCGGGGTCTTCGCGCCGCCCGTCGCGCTTGCGCCGCGCCCTGTCGTGGTCGCGGCGCGCCCCGTCGCGGCGCCGTTCCCCGTCGGGGTGCCCGTGCCCGGGCGCAGGGCCCGGACCGCGGCGGCCAGGGAGCCGTGCTCGCGGACGGCGGCGGGCAGGCGCGGCTGGATCGCGGTGAGCTCGAGGGTCTCCGGATCGGCGGAGTGCACGCCGCCGACGACCGGCGCGACGAGGCGCTCGACGACGCGGCGGCCCATGCGCGTGCGGACGTACTGCCCGATCGTCACGCCCGGACGCAGCCCGACCGAGGCGGGCAGCAGGCGGTCCGCGGCGGCGCGGAGGGCCCCGACGGGGCCGAGCACGGTGCGGACCTCGCGCGAGAGCGGACGCCCGGGGATGCCCAGGAGGCCGCCGCGCGGGGAGGGCAGGGAGCCGGCGTCGGAGACGAGACGGCTGCCGCGGCCGGCGGCGGGGGAGACCACGGCATCGGCCAGGCCCAGCTGGTCCAGCAGCTCCTCGACCGCGCCCGAGGTGACCGAGAAGGCCTCCGCACCGGCGTTGATCTCGAGGTCGGTGAGGGCCGTGGAACCGTCGGTCTCGGTCTCGGTCTTGGTCTCGGCCTCGGTCTCGGCGGCGGCGCGGTCGCTGCTCGCGACGTGCGTGGCCATGAAGGTCGTGGCCGCGACGGCCCCGCCCACGACGGGCTCGGGCTCGACCAGCGTGACCGCGTCGCCCGCGAGGGCATGGCGGCGCGCGGCGAGCAGCCCGGAGATGCCGGCGCCGACGACCAGGACGGAGCGCGTCATGCCCGTGCGCCGCCGCTCGCAGCGCCCGCCGTCTCGTGGAGGAAGGCGACGAGGTCGGTGAGCACCTGCGGATCGGTCTCGGGCGGCACGCCGTGGCCCAGGTTCACCACGTGCCCCGGGGCCGCGGCGCCGCGCTCGAGCACGGCGCGGGCCTCGGCGAAGCGGGCCTCCTCGCCGGTGAACAGCACGGCGGGATCGATATTGCCCTGCACGGGCACGCCGCCGCCGAGCGCGTCGATCGCGTGATCGAGGCGGATGCGGTGGTCTGCGCCCATCACGGTCGCGCCCGCATCGTGCATGGCGCCCAGCAGGTGGCTGGCGCCCACGCCGAAGTGGATGCGCGGGACGGGCAGGTCGGAGACGGCCCCGAGCACCGCGGCCGAGTGCTGCAGCACGTGGGCGCGGTAGACCTCCTCGGACAGGGAGCCGACCCAGGAGTCGAAGAGCTGCACGGCGGAGGCGCCGGCGAGCACCTGGGCGCGCAGGAAGCGCCCGGAGGCCTCGGCGACCCAGGCCGCGAGGCGGTCCCACAGCTCGGGGCGGTCGCGCATGAGGGCGCGGGTGCGCAGGTGGTCGCGGCTGGGCCCGCCCTCGACCATGTACGAGGCGACGGTGAAGGGTGCGCCGCAGAAGCCGATGAGCGGGGTGGTGCCCAGCTCTGCGACGGTCAGGCGGACGCTCTCGCGGATCGGCGCGAGCGCCTCCTCGAAGGCGTCGCCGAGCGGGGGCAGGGCGTCGATATCGGCCTCGGTGCGGATCGGGTGGGCGAAGACGGGGCCGCGGCCCGGCTGGATCTCGACGTCGAGCCCGGCCAGCATCGCGGGCACGACGATGTCGGAGAAGAAGATGCCGGCGTCCACGCGGTGGCGGCGCACGGGCTGCACGGTGATCTCGGCGACGAGCTCGGGCTGCACGCACGAGTCGAGCATCGTGATGCCCTCGCGGACCTTCCGGTACTCCGGGAGGGAGCGCCCGGCCTGGCGCATGAACCACACGCTCGCGCGCTCGTCCGGCCCGCTGGACCGCTCGCCGCGGTACTGCCGCAGCAGCGGCGCGTCGGACGTCCCGCCCGCGGCGGCGTCGCGGTAGGCCGGATGCTCGGCCGGGAGGGCGCCCGCGGGCTCGCCCGGGGCGGCGGTCGGGAGCGCGGACGGCCCCGCCGACGCGGACGCCTCGGGATCTGACGTCGCGTCGTGAAAAATGGTCTCTGACGTGCTGTTCTTCTCCATCGTCCGTCCATTGTGCATGGCCCGGCGGCGCGCCGCCGGATCCTCGCCGAAGCGGGTGTGGGACGCCTCACCGGGCCTCCGTCGCCTGGGACGGACCAAGGTCCCTGCGGCCTACGATGGGAGCCATGCTCGTCGCCCTCCGCGCCACCCACGAGCACCTCGATCTCGGGGTGCTCGACGCCCTCACGCGCGGATCCGAGCACCTGCCCCACGTGATCGAGCAGCTCAATGCCGCTCAGCCCGCGGCGGTCGCGGAGCCGGATCCGCCGGCGGAGCCGCCGCTGGCCGGCTGGGTGGTCGTCTCCACCTGCAACCGCCTCGAGGTCTACCTCGACGCCCACCGCTTCCACGACGGCGTGGACGTCGTCGCCCGCGCGATCGCCGCCACCAGCGGACTGCGGCTCGAGCAGATCGCCCTGTGCATGGAGGCCGCGATGGGCGCGGCCGTCGCCGAGCACCTCTACGAGGTCACCGCGGGCCTGCGCTCCATCGTGCTGGGGGAGGGCGAGATCGCCGGCCAGGTGCGCCTCGCCTTCCAGCGCGCTCAGCAGGCCGGGCACACGACCGCGATGCTCAACGACCTCTTCCAGATCGGCTTCCGCTTCGCCAAGCAGGTCGCCTCGCAGACCCCCGTCGGCGTCGCCGGACGCAGCGGCGTCGCCATCGCGCTCGACCGCGCCGCCGAGATCATCGGCCCCCTGCGCGACGCCGACGTGCTGGTGATCGGCACCGGTGCCTACGCGCGCCTGGGCGTGGCCGACCTCGTGCGCCGCGGCGCCGGTCGCGTGCGCGTCCACTCCGCCTCGGGCCGGGCGATCGCCTTCGCCGAGCGCCAGGGCGTCGAGGCCATCGCCGCCGAGGAGCTGGGGCAGGTGCTGCGCGAGGCCGACCTCGTGCTCGCCTGCTCCGGTCGCGGCACGAGCCTGTTCCCCGAGGCGTTCCTGAGCGTCGGACCCACGCTCATCCTCGACCTCGCGCTGCACTCCGACCTCCACCCGCTCGTGCGCCACCTCAGCGACGTGCGCGTCCTGGACCTCACCGACCTGACCGTGCAGGCCGATGAGCACGCCCTGCCCGCGCTCGCCCAGGCGAGAGCGATCGTCGCCGAGGGCGTCGACCACTTCCGCTCCCGCCTGGAGTTCCGCCGCGTCGACCCCGCGATGGCGGCCCTGCGCCGCACCGTCGACGCCGCCGCGGACGCCGAGGTCGCGCGCCTGCGCCGCGAGAACCCCGATACCGCCGATGACGTCGAGCGATCCGTGCGGCGCATCCTCGCCAAGGTGATGCACTCGCCGACCGCGCGGGCCCGGCGCCTCGCGCAGGAGGGCAGCGCCGACGAGTTCGTCGAGGCGTTCCACACCATCTTCGGCATCGACATCTCCGGCGACGAGGAGCCCACGCAGGGCCCCGAGTCCGTGCCGGCCGGGTGGATGCGCCTGGACCGCACGGTCCCGCCCGGGCACCCGTCGATGCTGGCCGTGACCGAGCACTCCGTGGCCGTGGTGGAGGCCGAGCTGGCCCGCCTGGCCGCCGTGAGCGCGCCCGCCGTCACCGGACCCGCCGAGACCGCCCAGGAGGGGACATGCCCGATCGACCTGCCCTGAACGAGACGCCTGGAGCGCAGATGCCTGGAGCCCGGACGCCGGACGCCGAGGCGCAGGTCGGCGAGGGCTACTCCCGCCTGCTGGGCCTCCTCGCCGACCATGAGCCGACCGATCCGGCGGTCGTCGACGTCCGCGCCCGCCAGGCCGTCGCGGTGGCCCGCGCCGGCCGTCTCGACGAGGCGCTCTACCAGGTCGACGAGCTGGTCAAGGACGCCGAGCGGGCCAGCGGCCCCGAGGACGCGACCGCCGTCATCGCGCGCGAGGCGCAGGCGCAGGTGCGCGAGCTCGCCGGCTTCCCGGCCGAGGGCTGACAGCGCCCGGCTGAGCGGCCCGCCCCTCAGGCCGCGGGCAGGGCGCGACCCCGCGCGATGGTCGCGGCTCCCGCGCCGAGCACCGTCGCCGCGAGGATCACGAGGCCCACGACCGCCGCGGCGGGCAGGCGTCCCGGATCCTCGGCATCGATCCCGATCCAGAACCGCGCGGCCGCGAAGCCCGCGAGCGCGAGCAGCCCGATGCCCTGCACGACGACGATTGCGGCGAGCCCGCGGCGCAGCCGGAGGGCGCCCTCCTCGGTCGCGGCGGGAGCCAGCGCGATGTCCGCCGCGAGCCAGATGAGCGGCAGCACGAGCGGGAGGGCGTAGCGGGCCTGCCACATGAAGCCCGCGTCAGCGACGGTCTGGTGCTCGATGACGATCGCCGAGACCGGCAGCAGGACCGCTCCGAGGACCAGGGCGATCCGCTCCGCCCGGGTGCCGCGTCGCAGCGCCGCCGCGGCGAGGGCCGCGAGCAGGAGCAGGCAGGCGATGGCCGCGGGGAGGGGGATCCAGGCGTCGTGCCAGCCGGTGACCCCGATGGTGGTGCGCGCGAACGGCCAGGCCTGGGAGCCGATGTGCCCGGCCACGCACAGCCAGCTGCAGTCCGGCCGACCGGCCGTGTCGGCGTAGGCCGCGGTCTGCGCGGTCGCCAGACGCCAGGCGAGCCAGGCCCCGCACGCGATCACGCACGCCGCGACGACGCCCCACAGGGCCCGTCGGCGCAGGAGATCGCGGCGGCGGGGCCACGCGAGGACGCAGGCGATGAGGGCGATGAGCACCGCCCAGATCGGCCCGGAGGGGTGGGACAGGATCAGCAGCGCGCTGCCGGCGCCCGCCCCGACGAACCGGCCGCGGGAGGCCGAGGCCCCGCGCGCGAGCGGCCAGGCGCAGCCGGCCATGAGCAGCGCCGCCCCGATCTCGAGGGCCTGGGGGTTGATCGCCCCCGCGAGCGCGAGCGTCCCCGGGGTCAGCAGCCAGGGGAGGGCGAGGGCGCGCGCGTCGGGCGCCCCGCGGCCCGCGAGGGCGACGGCGCCCGCCGCGGCGAGGCCGCACAGCACGAGGGCCGAGAGGGCGCGGGCGGCGAGCACCGCGGCGTGCCCCTCGAGCAGGCGCAGCGGCCAGCCGATGATCGCGTAGTACAGCGGCGGGTAGTTCGCCGCCTGGGTGACCGTCCGGACCGGCTCGGAGCCGGCCGCGGACATCGGGTCGTCCTCGATCGCGCACCACGCGGGGATGCCGGGCTCGAAGCGCCAGCACTCCGGGCCCTCCGCGACGAGGTATGCGGGGACGAGGACCTGCTGCTCAGGGCCGACGGGCAGCTGCCCGGTGACCACCGCGTAGGCGTAGCGCTGATGCGCGTTCTCGTCGGGGGAGCCCGCCATCGGGTGCAGGATCGCCAGGCCGAGGGCCGCGAGCAGGAGCGGGAGCCCCGTGAGCAGCAGGCGCCGCACTCACGGCCGCCAGAAGGCGGACGCCGCGAGGGAGAGGCGGCGCGGATCGGCCACGGCGCACAGCTCGCGCGCCGAGTGCATCGAGAGCAGCGCGATCCCCGCATCGATCGTCGTCATGCCCAGGCGGGTCGCGGTGATCGGCCCGATCGTCGAGCCGCACGGCATCGCGTTGTTGGAGACGAACTCCTGGAAGGGCACGTCGGCGGCCTCACACGCGCGCGCGAACTCGGCGGCGCCCACGGCGTCGGTCGCGTAGCGCTGCTGCGCGTTGATCTTCAGCAGCGGGCCGCTGCCCAGACAGGGGCGGCTGACGGGATCGTGGCGCTCGGGGTAGTTGGGGTGCACGGCGTGCCCGGCGTCGCAGGACAGCACCATGGAGCGGGTGAAGGCGCGGCGACGCGAGGCGTCGTCCCCGCCGAGGACCGCGTGCATCCGCACCAGCACGTCCTCGAGGAAGGGGCCGCCCGCGCCGGAGCGGGTGTCCGAGCCGACTTCCTCGTGGTCGTTGGCGACGAGCAGGGAGATGGGGGCATCGGCGTCCGCCTCGGCATCCGCGTCGGCGCCTGCGGGACCCGTCGCATCCGCGTCGGCGAGGTCGAGCAGGGCGCGCAGGCACGCGTGCGTCGAGGACAGGTTGTCCAGGCGGGCGGAGGCGAACAGCTCCCCGCGGGCGCCGATCACGGCGGGCTCCTGGGAGTCGACGGTCACCACGTCCCAGGAGACGACCTCGGCCGCGTCCACGCCCGCGTCCTCGGCCAGCAGGGCCACGGGGTCGATCTCGCCCAGGCCCAGGATCGGCTGCAGATGACGCTGCGGGTCGAGCTTCAGCCCCTCGGAGTTGACCTGGCGGTCCAGGTGCACGGCCAGCTGGGCCACGCGCGCGACCGGGCCCGTCGCGGCCAGGTGCACGGAGCCGTCGCGCAGGACGAGGCGCCCGGCCAGGCGCAGATCCCGGTCCAGCCACGAGTTCAGCAGCGGCCCGCCGTAGATCTCGACGCCCGCTTGGGCGAAGCCCTCAGCCCCCAGGCGCGGGTTCGGCTTGAGCTTGAGGGCGGGGGAGTCCGTGTGCGCGCCGACGATCCGCCACGGCGTGCCCGCATCGGCGCCGTCGGCCGCGATCCAGGCGATGAACGCGCCGTCGCGGACCACGAAGCGGCGTCCGCGGACATCGGCCGCGCTCCACTCCTCGCGATCGTCGAGCGCGGTGAAGCCCGCGGCCTCGAGGCGCCGCGCGGCCTCCGCGGCCGCATGGAACGACGACGGCGATGCCGTGACGAAGGCCCCGAGATCGCGGGCGAAGGCGAGGTCCTCGGCGGAGGGGACGGCGGGGGAGGACGCGGAGGGGACGGAGGGCGCGGCGGAGGTCATGGGGCCATTGTCCCACCGCGGGGCGGGGCGCTCAGCCCCAGGTGGAGCCGTCGGAGCGGGTGCACGGCTGCAGCTGCAGCAGCGCGGCGTCCCCGCGCCGGGCGACCTCGGTCGCCGCGGCGGGGTCATCGCCCACGGCGTCGATGCCGGGGAACTTGAACTCCGTGCCCCACAGCTCGGTCGGCCCGAAATCGAGCACGTGGTGGATCCCCAGGGTCGCGGCCGCGTCGCACACGGCCGGATCGGTGTCGATGTCCTACAGGCGGTGCGTCAGCACCTCGACCTCGGGAGAACGGTGCCCGATAGCGAAGGGCGCCATCACGGGATAGTCCGCGAGCGCGTAGGCGAGCGCGCCGCCGTCCCACGGGTCGACGGCCAGGGTCTCTCCCTCGGGGACCAGGCGCGGGACGTCCTCCTCGATGAGCTCGCACTCGTCATCGGACAGCAACCCCTGGTTCTGCCACCACGGCGCGTACTCGTGGCGGTAGCGCTCGGCGGCGCTCGGCGTCCACGCGCCCGGGCCCAGGACGAGCAGGATCACGCAGACCCCGGCGACCGGTGCCATGGCGGTGCGCGGCAGCACGCGCGCCCGGGCCAGGGCGCGGGCCGCGGCGTCCAGGCCCAGGGCGAGCATCGGGATCGCCGCGATGACGGGCACCGCCATGACGCGGTTGATGTCGCTGTACCAGGCGCCCGTGTTCACGTACCGGTAGTCCAGGTCCCGCATCGAGAGACCCACGACGGCCAGCAGCACCGCCCAGACCCAGGAGGCGACGATCCATCCGTCCCGGCTCAGCAGCAGCGTGCTCAGGGCCGCCGCGATCACCAGCAGGCCCAGCGGCCGCCACGGCGAGCCGCCGAGGGTCTGCAGCGACAGGGTCTGGCCGATCGCCTCGGGGACGCTCGAGGTGGGCTCCCAGCCGGCCGACGACCGGGCGGGGCGGACGAACTCCCACACGCGGCCGCAGACGATGAAGACCGCGAGCGCGCCGGCGAGAGCGATCACGGCGGCCCGTCGCGCGGCGATACCCTCGCCCCACCGCGCGACGCGCAGGCACGTCGACCACAGCACGATCGGCAGCCCCAGGACGATGAGGGTCGGCACCGCCTGCGGATGCGCGAGCGCGACCGCGATGCCCACCGGCGGGACCAGCAGGAGGATCTGCCGGGGCGAGAGGACCGAGCGGGAGGGGGAGGGCGAGTCGTTCCAGTCGAGGAGCTGCACCAGCATCGTCAGCGCCGCGGGCACCATCGTGATCGCCAGCGTGTACGGGAGGAGGATCCCGAAGGACGACGGGGCCATGGGGAAGGCCAGGGAGACCGAGGACAGCAGCCCGGTGGCGGCGAGGCCCAGCGGCCCGGCCGAGGTGCAGGTGCGGACCAGGAGCACCAGCCCGAGCGGCCACACGACCGCGGTCACGAGCAGCAGCAGGGCGTCGGTCGCACGGACGATGTCCCCGCCGCACAGCTGCGCGATCAGGCTCGTCGTCTGGTGCCAGGCCGCGGGGTAGAAGGTCGCGGTGCCCGGCTCGGTGGACAGGGAGCCGACTGTCCAGGCGGAGGCGGAGCCCAGATCGAGGATCCGCCGCACTGCGTTGAGGTGGAAGATCCCGTCGTAGGTCTAGGTGACGGCGTGCAGCGAGCCCATCATCGACAGCATCCGCAGCCCGAGGATCCCGCCGCCCGCGACCAGGCCCGTGACCATGGCGGTGCGCTCGCCGGCGCTCGCCGCGAAGAAGGACCAAGGGTCGCGGCGCGCCCGCCGCGCGAGGCTCCGAGCGCTGGCGACGCCGAGGGCGCCGAGCTCCCGCGGTGACGGCAGGCGCGGGTCGGCCAGGGCGGCCAGCGAGAGGCCCTCGCGGCGCAGGGCGGGGACCGACAGGGCGAGGGCGATGGCGGCGGCCAGCAGCAGCGGCGACAGCGGGGTCCAGGGGATGCGCATGAAGGCGCTCGCCTCGGCCGCGACGACGATGATCCCGATGGAGCACGGGGCCGTCAGCGCCGCCGTCGCGAGGGCGCCGAGCCGCAGGGGCCGCGTGACGGCGAGTCCGGACAGCATGAGGACCGCTGTCGCGGCGAGGAGCGCGAGAGCGTCGAGCAGCCAGGGCATGGGGTCTCCGGGGAGGTGGGGAGCGGAGGAGAGCGGGTGAGGACACGGTACGTCACCGTGGGCGGGGTGACGGCGGAGGGGAGCGGCCCGGCGGGATCGTGCACCGGCGGCGTCAGCCCGACAGCTCCCACAGCGTCACATCACCGACCGTGCGGATCTTCTCGAAGGGTGCCTGCAGTGCCGGATCGCACGTGTCGTTCGTGAGGACCCAGCGCACCTGGGCCCCGCGCAGCACCTCGGGGTCGATGCTCCGCGCTTCGCTCGCCTGCATCGCGCGGTCGACGGCCTCGCGATCATCGGGCCAGGCCATGCCCAGGTGGTACCGGGCCACCGGCGCGCCGGTGAGGATCTTGACGCGCCGCGAGTCCAGGCACGCGGTGCTCCACAGTCGCCCGTCCGCGGGACTGATCTCGCCGGCGGCGGCGATGATCTGCTTCGAGCTCTCGGACCCCGGGTCCCAGGTGTCGGCGATGTTGGTGTCCCGGAGATAGGAGTAGACGTCGCCGAGCGACATGGCCCAGAGCAGGGCGGCGACGGCGATGAGCGCCACGGGCGGACGCCGTCGACCACGCGCAGGGGCCGGGAGAGACTCGGGCGCCTCACGGCGGAGGTGCGCCCCGCGGGTACCGGGATCCCACGCCCTGGCGGCACGCCGTGCCGACGCGATCGCCGTCGCGGGACGCGACAGTCGAGCCAGCGCGAGGACGAGGAGGACGAGACCCAGAAGGTGAGCGTCGATCCAGAAGCGGTAGGGCTCAGCGTTGGCGCCCCACAGGTCGTTCAGCGCCACGAGCGGCCAGGCGATCGGGAACGATGTGCCGACCCCGGCCGCGATCGCATCCCCGCGCCGGATCCCTGCCACGGCGACCGCGATCATCAGCAGGAGCAGGGGAGCGCTCGCGCCGACCGTGGGCCAGCTCGTGACGCCCAGCGCGATGTTGCTCGAGACCCGGTACTTCATGAACGGGGTGTCGCGGACGGCCAGGGTCGACAGGATCATCGGGGCGGCGCACGCCGCATACGCGAGGGGGTACGCGATGACCGCCGGACCGATACGGCGCACGAGGACGACTGCACCGGGGACCATCGGGATGAGCCCGAAGACGAGGGCGGCGAGCGTTCCGCCGACGCCGGCGACAACGGGGCCGACGAGCACCACGACGAGCAGGAGCACGAGAGATGCGACGGCGGCTCGCGCGGCGCGCCAGTGCCACAGTGCGGATGCGGCGACAGCCGCGCTCACGACGTATGCGCCGGTGAGGAAGCCGTAGGTCTGGAAGTTGGCGGCGGCACCCGCGCATGCGCATGCGGCCAGGATCAGGAGACGGCGGAGATTCACCGGGATTTGGGGTCGGCCGAGAGCGAGTCCCAGCAGGGCCATGCCGGTGACGATCGCGCACAGCCCGGCAGTCTCGCCGTTCTGCGGGAACAGGACGCCGAAGGGGCCCCACAGGGCGCCCTGGTGATTGATCGGGAGGAGCCAGGCTCCGGTCTGGATCCACGCCCCGCACCCCGTGATCATGACGAGCGGCCCGAAGACAGCCGCCCAGGGGCGGCGGGACACCACCGCGATGCTCACGCCGAGGGTCCCGAACGCGATGATCTGCAGCAGCAGCGAGACGCTGTTCCATGCAGTCACGGGAGCGATGCCGAGCACCCGTGCTACGAGGCCGACAGCGGTGTAGTAGCCGCTGGAGTACGGATTGATGCCGCTGAGGGTGTCCGGCTCGAGCGCGGCCGCATGCCCGTGCGCCACATTCGTCACGATCGCGAGATAGCCCAGCTGGTCGTTGTCGTACATCGTGGGCAGTCTCGATGGGACGAGACCGGCGAACACCTGTCGGTGGAGGAGGAGGGTCACGGCAGTCGCGGCCACGAATGCGAGGAGGACGGAGGCCCTGCGCTGGGGCGCGGAGAGGCAGCGAGCGGGTGGCATGGCGTGATGGTAGTTCGAAAGGGTCGTCCGGTTGCGCCCGAAGCGCGGGGGATGGGACGTGATTCCGATCCAGGAGCAGTGCGGTCGCGGGAATGCGGAAGAGGAAGTGCGGAGGATCATGTTTGGAAGACGAGGAATATCCGGATTCGCCCGGGTGACCTCGTGGAGCGCCCTCGTTACCGTGAGTCAGTGACCTCCCAGCAGGAAGCCGCAGCGCGCCCGCGCACCCTCGTCATCATGCCCGCGTGGAATGAGGAGGAGGCGATCGCGGACACCCTGCGAGAGCTGCGGACCGCCCTCCCCGAGGTCGACGTCCTCGTGGTCGACGACGGCTCCGAGGACCGCACCGTGGCCGTCGCCACCGAGGCAGGAGCTCGCGTCCTCCAGCTGCCCCACAACCTGGGGGTGGGCGGGGCCATGCGCGCCGGGTACAAGTACGCCCGGCGCCACGACTACGACCGCACGATCCAGGTGGACGCGGACGGCCAGCACGACCCCCGGGACATCCTCGCCGTCCTCGACGGCCTCGAGCGCGCGGACATCTCGATCGGAGCCCGCTTCGCCGAGAAGGGCACCTACGAGGCCAAGGGGCCGCGGCGCTGGGCGATGGTCGTGCTCGCCGCCGTCATCTCCCGCATCGCCCGGACCCGGCTCACCGACGTGACCTCGGGCTTCCGCGCCGGCAACCGCCGCGCGATCGCCCAGTACTGCGAGCACTACCCGGCCGAGTACCTGGGCGACACCATCGACTCCCTCGTGGTGGCCGTCCGCTCCGGGCTCACGGTCACCCAGGTGCCCGTCGAGATGCGACCCCGCCAAGCCGGCACACCCTCGAACAACCCGGTGAAGGCCGCGATCTACCTCCTGCGCTCGTTCTTCGCCCTGGCTCTCGCCATGACCCGTCGTCGCGTGGGCGCCGATCGCCATCGTTGGAAGGAGGACTGATGCGCACCACCGTCTTCTTCCTCGTCCTCGCGCTCATCATCGTCGCGCTCGTGCTGCGCCTGCTGCGCAGTCGTGTGCTGCGCGAGAAGTACGCGCTGCTGTGGATCGTCGTCGGCGTCACCGTGCTGGTGCTCGCGGTCTTCCCGCCCCTGCTGCACGGCGTCGCGACGGCGCTCGGGTTCGCCGTCCCCTCGAACCTGCTGTTCCTGCTCGGGATGCTGCTGCTGCTCGGGGTCACGCTGCATCTGAGCCTCGAGCTGTCGACCCTCGAGGACGAGACCCGCGTGCTCGCTGAGGAGGCCGCGATGGCACGCCTGGCCCATGAGCGCCTGGAACGCCGCCTCGAGCGACTAGAGGCGGCGACGGCGGCACCCTCAGCCCGTCAGCTCTCAGACCGTCAGCACGTGCCGGGCAAGGGCGCGCACGCCGTCCCGGTCGCGGCCCCGGAGGGCCCGGGGGAGGGTGAGCGCGGCGTACGCGCGTGAGGTGAGGTGCCATCGGGCCGCGCGGGCGGCCCGATGCCAGCCGAGGGCCTGCGCCTGCGCCGCCGCGCCCCGGAAGTAGTCGCGCTCGTCGTCGAAGCGGCTGCCGTCGGTCAGCTTCTCGCTCGACAGGCTCGACCCGTGGCGCCGGTACTCGAAGACCTCCGCGGGCGTGCTCACGAGCATGTCGCCGTCGAAGACCATGTCCAGCACGAGGGCGAGGTCGAGGATGATCGGGTACTCGTCGCGGAACGGCACGGCCTTGATGCGGTCCGTGCGGAAGGCCAGCGAGGGCCAGTACAGCCAGTCCCCGTGGAGGAGGGACACCGCGAGGCGCTCGCCCGCGAGGACCTGCCGGCCGCGGCCGGAGGGCTTAACCACCCTGTCCTTCACGAGATCCGGGAGGGTGCGCGCGGGCTCGCCGTCCTCGTCGATCACGCGCACGCCGGGCTGGATCACCGCGGCGAGCGGGAAGAGCTCCGCGGTCGCGAGGATCTCGCCCACGTAACCGGGCAGCAGGCGGTCGTCGCAGCCGGGCATCGCCATGATCGGCGCCTCCGCGACCTCCACGCACGAGCGGAAGTTCGCGATGATCCCCTCGTTGGCGTCCTTGCGGATGTACCGCACGCGCTCGTCGTCGATCGCGGCGAGCATTTCGCGCGCGGCGGTGCCGGGGTAGTTGTCGTCGATGACGGTCAGGCGCCAGCGCGGGTCCTCCTGCGCGAGCACCGAGTCGACCGTCTCGCGCAGCAACGCGGGGTCGCCCCAGTAGGGGATGAGGATGTCGAGACGATCGATCATGGGAGCACCTCCGGGGCAGGGTCGGTATCGAGCGCATGCGCGCGGGGCCGTGTGAGCGCCGTCCAGAAGAGGAGGCACCCCAGTGCCGGCCCCAGTGAGAGCGAGAGCGTCGTGGTCACGAGCAGGGGGAGCGGCAGCACGAGGCAGCCGATCGCGACGGCAGAGGCGAGGCACCAGCCCCCCAGGTAGAGACGGTGGCGGTTGGTGGCGAGGGCCAGGGCGCCGAGGATCGTCAGCCATGCCATGAGGGTGCTGGACGCGGTGAGGGAGGCGAGGTACCAGCCGGGGAGGTCGTACTCGGGCTTGAACAGCCGCAGAGCCCATGGCCCGATGGGCCACGCAGCGCAGGCTCCCACGAGGCCCAGGGCGCCGAGCATCAGGAACGGGCGTCCCACGGCCTCCCGCACGGTCCCGGTGTGCTTCGTGAACGCGCTGATCGCGACGCCGACGAACGCCGTCAGAGGCATCATCAGCGGCGCGCGGGTGAGGGAGACGGCGAGCATGCAGGCACCCATGAGGGCCGCGGCGGCCGCGGGACCCCGGTCGCCGAGGGAGGCGTTAGGGGCGACGGCAGCGACGAGCGCGGAGTAACCGGTGACGAGGAGCGCCGTGCAGGTCGTCGAGGTCATCGCCCACCCTGCATTGCGGAGGGCTCGCCCCACGGGGACGTCGGCGCGGCGGGCGAGGGCACGACGCGCCGCGGGGGAGAGCGCCGGCAGGAGCACCAGGGCGAGGATCCCGCCCGCGCTCGCGATCTCGAAGCCCGCCAGGCCGAGGCCGAGGGCGGCGATCGCGAGGACGAGAGCGACGCGGACGCCGACCTCCGTCAGCAGCGTCAGTCCGTACGTCTCCCAGCGACGGGATCCGCCGAGCGCTCCGACCATCGTGACGTATAGGGGGTAGAGCATCCCGAGGAGGCAGACGGTCGCTGCACCGGGAAGGGGTGACAGCGGCAGCATCCTGGGAGCCCACAGCACCGCGGTCGCGGCCAGGACCGCGAGGGAGACGGTCCCGATGATCGTCCCCGTGACGAGGGCGCGGGCACCGCGCGGCGAGGGGTTCGTGGTCGCGCGGGTCGCCTCGTTCTGAAGGCCCGACTGCACTCCGAACAGTCCGAACATGAGCGACCAGAACACGAGGAACTCGGTGTTCTCCTGGACGTCGAGCACCTTGGCCGAGACGAAGAGGATGCCGAAGTTGCTGACGGCGCCCCCGACCGAGGCCAGGAGGAGCATGATCTGCGCGCGACGGGACACGCCGTCATGCTGCTCAGCCGAATCCGTCATGACGTGCTCTCCGCGGTGTAGATGGTGTAGGTCTTCCCGGACCAGCGGATCGTCTCCGTCGGCGAGAGGCACGTGCTGGCGGAGAGATCGTTCTCCGAGACGACGTGAGTGACCTCGGGGACGAGCTCGATCAGGTCGCACGGATCGACGACCGTTCGGATGTAGTCGAAGCCGTCCGTCTCGACGCGGGGCTGGGCCCCCGGCTCGAAGCCGAACGCGCTGTAGCCGCCGCCGCGGTTCCACGCCACCTCGAAGTCGTGGTCGGGATCGAGCCGCTCCCAGAACTCCACGTCCGGGCCGGATCTCTGCAGGCCCGAGAGCGAGGGCACCCCGTTGGCGAGCATGATGACGTCGACGTCGGAATCGTCGGTGACCCACAGCGATCCCTCCGCGCGAGCGGCAGCGCCCTCCGCGCGGAGGTGCTCGGCGGTCGCGCTCCCTCGGAGATCGCCGAGGCCCGCCTGCAGCGGGGAGGCGCTCGCGACGACGAGGACGGCGCACACCGTGGCGAGGATCGGGCCGGTCATCCGGATCCAGGGGCGCAGGCGGCCCTCGTGGAGCAGCAGGAACGCGATGAGGCCGACGAGGGCACCCGCGATCCAGACCATGAGGACGTTCAGGTCCGGCAGGGGACCGGCCTCGAGGACCGAGCCCGCGCGCACGGTCGCCAAGGCCGCCGTCGACGCGCCGAGCAGTGCGATGCCGGTGTCGCTCCGGCGTGCGCTGGACAGGGCCAGGCACAGAGCGGTTGTCCCGATGATCCCGATCGACTGCGCGGCTCGGACAGGGGGCACCGAGCTCGCGATCGGGATCATCTCCCCGAGGTCGCCGAGGGACACGAAAGCCCACAGGAGCCACAGGCCGCCCCATGCGGCGAGGGCGATCTCCCCGGCTCGGGCGCGGCTGCGGACCCTGGTCGTGCTCATGACCCAGGCGAAGGGGATCAGGAGGAGGGCCACGGAGTAGGCGCTCGACAGCTCGCTCGCGTTCGATTCGGCGGGGTCTCCTGCGGCCAGGGCGGAGAGCAGCGGGGCACCGAAGACCTGGCCCGCGTCGAGGGCCGCGGCGCTCGAGCGCCGGTGCCCCGGGTACAGCGTCGATCCGAGCGCCTCGAGGCCCGCGCGACCTTCCCACAGGACGCCCGCGCCGAGGCCGGCGGCGAGGACCCCCGTGGCGACCAGGGCGATGATCTGGGCCTTCGATCCTGCGGCCAGGACGCGGACCGTGGTGGCCAGGAGGATCCCGCCGCCGAGGAGGAGGGACCACAGGAGGTAGTTGCTCGGCATGCCGGCGATGCAGATGCCGCCGACGGCGACCAGGAGCACCGGCATCAGCCGCTGCCCGGACTCGAGGCGCCGCCCGGCCGAGAGGAGGGCTGTGCATCCCGCCAGGATGTAGGCCGTCTGCTGCGTCGGCTGCAGGGACCACCAGAAGTTCGAGGGAGCGAGCACGACGAGCACGCCTGCGAGCCACCCCATCGAGCGGGAGCCGCCCATGGCATGCATCCAGGAGGGCATGCACACCAGCACCAGCAGGCTCGGGAGCCACCAGTGCGCCGCGAACAGCATCGCGTCCGGGACGATGCCGGACAGGTGGTACGGGAGCACGTCCCAAAAGGCGAGCGTCTGGAACGGTCCCACCGGGTAGCGGTGGACGAGGGATGCCTCAGCGCCCAGGGGGGAGAGGCTCGGCGCGCCGCCCGTCGCGAGCATCGAGAGCTGGATCGGCGTCCCGACGTTGTACTCGTCGGAGCGGATCAGCTGCGGCGACCCGAGGAGGTTCAGATCGTGCGCCCGGTCGACCGTGAGGAATCTGGTGCCGATCGAGGAGGTCGTCGTGCCGGTGAGGGTCAGCAGGGCATACGCGACCATGACGATGCCCAGGAGGATGCGGTGCCATCGCGGCAGACCGGAGGAGCTTGCGCTCTCGTCCTGCTCGATATGCGATGGCAAGCGGTGCTCCTCGTCCGTGGTTCGATGCGCGTGGGGAGCCCCCGTGGGGAGCACGTGACATGGTATGCACCGCATCGGGATCGGGGCGCGCCGAGGTGGCGGAGCGCACGGCACGCCCACCGGCCTGCTCACCGCCGCGACGATAGGATCCAACGGACCTCGGCATCGGAAGAAGGGCACGACGAGAACGTGGCGAACAGGCGCACCACCTCGCGGGAAGCTGGAACGATGCCGCGCATCCCGCGGACAACAGGGCGGCGCCCGATCCCCGAACTCGGCGCGCCGAGCCGGGCGGATCTCGTTCCGCTTCTCGTGACGGCGCTGCTCACGGCGGTGCTGACGATCCTCCCCGTAGCCCTCGTCCACCACTACTACTTCATCGACGACACCGCCGGCGGCGCCTACGGGCAGTGGTACGAGCTCGGCCAGCGCCTGCGCGCCGGTGAATGGCCCATGCTGTCGACCGAGGCATGGATGGCGGGCAACCACATCGCCGAGGGGCAGTGGGGGCTCTACAACCCCGTCGTGTGGGTCATCGCTCTCCTCACCACGGTGGTCCCGCACGCGGCGTACGTCGCGACGGCCGTCAAGCTCTTCTTCCTCATGCTCGGCGCACTGGGCACCTACTTCCTCGCGCGCACCTACGGCGCGCGTCCCGCGCTCGCCGTCCTCGCGGGCATCAGCGTCCCGGTCGCCGGGTGGACCTTCTACCTCGATGCGACCGCGTGGGTGACGAACCTCGAGGTCTGGGCGTATTTCCCCTGGGTGATGTGGGGTGTGCGCCGCTACGTGCACCATCGTCGCGGGCTCGTCCCCGCGCTCGTCGCCGGGCTCCTGCTCGTGACGGTCGGTTACGTCCAGGGCACGATCATGCTGGTGCTGATGTTCATCGCACTGGGTGTCGAGGCGCTCGTGCAGCGGCGTTGGGCTGGTGTGGGGCGTCTGTTCCTCGTGGGGTTGCCGATGGGTCTCATGGCCGTGGCCGTCTACCTTCCCGGTCTGCTGACCTCGGGCGTTACCGTGCGCGTGCAGAAGGCCGGCAACACGGGCTTCATGACGCTCACTCTGAACGGACTGGCAGTGGCGGCGGCTCCGTCGGGGCGGCCGGACCTCTCGGGGTTCTGGGGCCGGTACCCGGGGGTGCCGTACACCTACATCGCCTGGTTCCTGCCGCTGGCCTTGCTCGTCTCCGCGCGGCGCCTGCGGGCGCTGCTTCCGCGGATCACCGGCCCGCTGGTCTTCGGTGGCATCGTCCTGCTGTGGGCTGCCGGGCCCTCGGAGCTCGGGCCCCTCCGCTTCCCGATCCGGTCGACCCCCTGGGTCGCCCTCATGGCGATCGTCCTCGTGGTAGTCATCCTCTCTCGGGCGGTGGATCGGACTCGTCTGCGCGCCCGGATTGGTCTGCTCATCCTGGCGACCTTAGCCGGGTTCTGGCTCTCGTACGCCGCGATCGTGGACACGTGGAAGGACCAGGTCTGGTGGGGGATCTCGTGCGCCATCGCGCTCGTCGCCGTCACCCTCCTGTGGGGCGGCCCGCGTCGGAACCTCCGCCGCGCCGGGGCCGGTGCGCTGATCGCGGTGACGGTCGGGTTCTCCGCAGTGCAGACGCTGCAGTACGCCCCCGTCGCCGCGGCCTTCGGAACCCACGGCTTCCCGGGACGGCTCTCGGACTACTCGGGCGTGCTCGACGACGCTCGGGGCGAGGCGATCGTGGTGGGACGACCGCAGGATATGCCTGGGGGCCTGGACTGGAGCGACACCCTGTGGGGCTCCACGTGGTACCTGTCGGACACGCCCGTGGCCAACGCGTACTCCCCCACGGGCTACAAGGCGTTCAACGACGACCTGTGCATGGATCCCTACTACGGGACCACGTGCGATGACCTGGTCGCCCGGCTGTTCACCCCGGACGAGGCCACCGGTGCGGTCCTCGTCGACCTCATGAGCATCGACACCGTCCAGATCCTCGCCGATACGGACCCGGAGACACCGGACCCCGAGTCGCGAAAGGTGCCGGAGGGCTGGCACACCGCGTCTGCAGACGAGCACCAGGTCACCTGGGTCCGCGATGGCGAGACCGCCGAGGTAGGGGGACCGACGTGGTCTACTCCGGGCATG
The DNA here is from genome assembly GCF_900163655.1 of Brachybacterium nesterenkovii. Taxonomy (GTDB): domain Bacteria; phylum Actinomycetota; class Actinomycetes; order Actinomycetales; family Dermabacteraceae; genus Brachybacterium; species Brachybacterium nesterenkovii. The sequence goes on along the minus strand of NZ_FWFG01000016.1, from coordinate 16,984 downwards.
TCCGTGGAGGTGCTCGAGCAGGATCAGAACGGTGTGCGCATGAAGGTCGACGGCGTGCCCGCCGAGGGCGGTCGCATCGTGCTGAGCCGCCTCGACTGGCCCGGATACCGCGTATCGGGCGGTGAGCTCGCCGATCCGACCCGCGGCTACTTGCTGACCGTCGACGTGCCGCCCGGGTCCGACGGGACCACCGTCGACGTCGATTTCCGCCCGCCCGGCTGGGAGCTCGAGGTCGCCGCCTTCATCGCATCGGTGCTGCTCACATCCGTGCTCACGGTGCTGACCCTGGTCGGGGCGGTACGCCGCCGTCGGCGTCCCGCGAGATCGTTCGAGGTGGATGGGGAGCGGGCCTCACGGTCCTTCCCCGCCGTCGGCTCGACGCGCGCGGACCGCGCAGAGACACGGGCCGATGCAGACCCGGATCAGGACGCCGCTGCTGAGGATCAGAACGAGAAGCCCTGATCCCGCAGCTGGCGCTCGACCTCGGGGGCGAGTGTCGTCTCGAACGCGCGCGTCGGGTGGTTGTCGTCGAAGAAGACGAGCACGTTCCCGATCACCGGTCGGCAGACCCCGTCGGGGCAGAACGCATCCACGGGGTCGATGGTGAAGATTCGCGCCTCGGTGGTCTGCTGCAACGGTGCGAAGGGGGCGGTGGCTTCGTACATCTCGCTCCGCGGCATCGTGCACGCCGGCGAGTCCTCCCCGTTCGCGTGCACGCACTCGGGCACCTGGTACGGCCAGCGGGGCGCGTCGCGGATGGCGATCACGTCGATGCCGTGATCCAGCAGGAACTGGCCTGCTTCCGCGTAGCCGGGCATCGGGACCTCGCGATCGCCGTCCTCGCGGCGGATCAGCGTCGCCTGCAGCACGACAGCGTCCGGCGGTCGCTCCACGAGGAGCTCGCGCATCTGCTCGTTCCACACGACGCACTCCTGCGAGGCCTGCTCCAGCAGGTAGTCGCAGCCTCCGATGGTCGGCCGGGTCAGCTGCCAGGACCTGTCGCGCGCGAGCGGCTCGAGCGATCCCATGAACTGCTGGACGTGGGAATTGCCGTAGCCGACGATCGTCTTCTCGTGCGCGGCCCCTTCGGGAAGCAGCTGGTCGCAGAGGATCTCCCGGCCGAGGTCGCACGGGTGGTCGAACCACACCCACTCCTCGTCGAGCTGGTCGAGGGAGGGGACGAAGTCCTCCTGGAAGCGAGACGGAGTCGGGGTGGTCTCGGCCCCCACGGCGGCGGCGCCGATGTAGGGGCCCTGCCCCGCCTCCGGCAGATCGCGCTGCAGATGCTGCTGGACCACCGCGGCGGGGGCCAGGGCCAGGACGAGCGATGCGGTGATGACCGCCCCGGCGCGCCAGATGCGCGCCGACGCCCAGCGCCAGCGCCGCACCGGGGTGTCGACGAAGCGCGTCAGCAGCCACCCCAGCAGCAGGGACGCCGCCACGATCGCCGTGCCCTGGACGAGGTCGGGATGCTCGTCATCGACCAGCAGGGCGACGGTCACCAGGATCGGCCAGTGCACGAGATACAGGGCGTAGGAGATGTCCCCGACCCAGCGCAGGGGCCGGGAGGACAGCAAGCGGTCCGCGCCCCACCGGGTGCGGGTGTCTCCGGCACCGATCACCACGACCGCCGCGCCGAGCGGCCACAGGGCGATCCACCCGGGGAAGGCGCCCTGGACGTCCACGATCCAGCCGCACGCGAGGATCGCCACCAGTCCTCCCCACCCGGCCGCGGCCCGGACGCGGGCCGGTCGGTCCGTGCTGCTCATGCGGGACTCCAGCAGCGGGAGGCCGAGCGCGAGCAGGGAGCCGAGGGCGAACTCCCACAGCCGGGTGCGGGTGTCGAAGTACGCGAAGGACTGCTGCGAGGCCGTCGAGACGACAGACCAGGCGAGCGAGGCGGTGAAGATGCCGCCGAACACGAGCAGCAGGGTGGGCCGCAGCGGTGCCCGCAGACGGCGGTGGGCGAGCGCGGCCAGGGCGAACAGCAGCGGCCACAGGAAGAACACCTGGCTCTGGATCGACAGCGACCAGAACTGCTGGAACGGGCTGACGCCGTCCCCGTCGGCCGCGTAGTAGTCCACGCCCCGGAAGGCGAGGTGCCAGTTCTCCCAGAACGTGGCCGACGCCAGGGACTGCACCACGAGGTCGGCGAAGCGGCTGGGCGGATACCACAGCGCCACGGCGATCATCGTCCCGGCGATCACGATCGCGGCGGGCGCCAGCAGGCGCTTGAACGCCTTGCCCCAGTAGGCCACGACCTCGAGAGGAGCGTCGGCCTCGAGCCGCCGCGTGAACGAGTCGGTCAGCAGGAACGCCGAGATCAGCAGGAAGATGTCGACGCCGCCGGAGACCCGGTCGAACCAGATGTGGTAGCAGACCACCATGAGGATGGCGACGGCGCGCAGGCCCTGGAGCTCGGGGCGGAAGCGGCGCGCAGACAGGGAGGGGTCGGACGAGGGCGTCAGCGCGCAACGACCGGACGGGCGCCCGTGCGCGCTCAGCCCGGCGAATGGGGATCTCGCGCTGCCGCGTCGGCGTCCGCGTCCGGAGCGTGGGGAGCGCTCGGCGGGGACCATGTCCGATCAAGGGTAGTCGATCGATGGGAGCGCCCAGTGCTCAGATCGGACCGTGGATGCGGCCCGCCGGGACTGTGCGGACCGGGACGTGTCGCACACGACACAGGGAGAAGAGAGACGTGGCCGGGGGAGCCGTCCGATAGCCTGGTGGGGATTGTGCGGGCCTGCCGCACCCGACCGAAAGATCGTCGATGCCTGCCGCACTTCCCGCCCCCGACCTCAGCGACGACTCCGCCCCGCAGCGTGCGCTCATCTCGTTCGTCGTCCCGTTCTACAACGAGGGCGTCAATGTGGAGCACTTCCATGAGGCAGTCACCGGGACGACGCTGAAATTGCCCTATGACCTCGAGTTCATCTACATCAACGACGGCAGTCGGGACGACACGCTCGCCAGACTTCTGAGCCTGCACGCCGCGGATCCGCGCGTCACCGTCCTGGACTTCTCCCGGAACTTCGGTCACCAGCGTGCGATCACGGCAGGCATGGACCACAGCGCGGGCGATGCGGTCGTGATCATGGACGCGGATCTGCAGGACCCGCCGAGCGTCGCCCTCGAGCTCATCGAGAAGTGGGAGGAGGGGTATGACGTCGCGTACGCCCAGCGTCGGACGCGCAAGGACACGTTCTTCAAACGTGTGACGGCGGATCTCTACTACCGGTTGCTCGAGCGGATCGGCGACATCAAGATCCCGCGCAACACCGGTGACTTCCGCCTGATGGACCGCAAGGTCGTGCTCGAGGTGATGCGATACCGCGAGCATGACCGCTACATGCGGGGCATCGTCTCCGGCGTCGGTTTCAAGCAGGTCGCCGTCCCGTTCGATCGCGATGAGCGCAAGCATGGCGAGTCCCACTACCCGTGGTCGAAGATGATGAAGCTCGCCGGTGACGGCATTCTCGGCTTCTCGACCTTCCCGCTCCAGGTCATCACGAGAATCGGTTTCGTCGTCGCGGCTCTGGCGATACTCCTGGCTCTCTACATCGGCATCTCGAAGATCATCGACCCCAGCTCGGTCGTGCCCGGCTGGAGCTTCATCGTGATCTCCGTCCTGGGTGTGGGCAGCGTTCAGATCATCACGCTCGGGATCATCGGCTCCTATGTCGGGCGGATCTACTCCGAGGTGCAGGACCGCCCGCTCTATTCCCTGCAGGCGGTCCACGTTGGGACGGCCCATGAGCGCCGCTACCCGCACGAAAAGGTGGAGACGCGGACGCAGCATGCGCTGCCGGTGCGGACCGTACCCCGGCCCGCCGACTCCCGGCGCGCGTTCGAACGAGGGCGAGCTGTGCAGCGGAAGCTAGATCCGCAGGAGCTCGCTGCACAGCACCGTGAGGAGCATCTGGCATGAGCCCGCGCGTCTCCGTCGTCATCCCGTCGTACAACAACGGGGCATACCTCGGTGCCACGCTCGATTCGGTGCTCGAGCAGGACTACGACGATTTCGAGGTGGTCATCGCAGACCACTCGTCTGCGGATGATACCGCGGCCGTGATCGAGCGGTATGCCGGTCACCCTCGCCTGCGCGTCCTCGACGCGACGCCGCCCGGCGGGGGCGCGCTGCGCAACTGGACGAGGGTGGCCGAGGCGGCCGAAGGCGACCTCATCAAGCTGTTGCCCGGCGACGACGTCCTGTGCTCTGGGGCTCTCCGTGAGCAGGCTGCGGCGTTCGAGGACGGCGTGACGTTCGTCGCCTCGCGTCGTCAGATGATCGATGCGAACGATCGCGAGTTCCTCTCCCCGATGGGACTCGGGGGGCTCGCCGGCCGTGCGGACGGGGCGGAGGGAATCAGACGCACCGTCCGAGGGGGCGGGAACATCTTCGGGGAGCCGGGGAATGTCATGATGCGCCGTGCGGACCTCGAGGCGGCGGGATGGTGGGATGCGACAGAGCCCTTCCTCATCGATGTCGCCAGCTATGTTCGAGTGCTGCGTCGAGGGGATCTCGTGGCGCTCCCGCAGGTCCATTCCCGGTTCCGCATCAGTGCGTCCCAGTGGAGCGTGCGCCTGACGAACGAGCAGGCCGCTCAGGGGGCTGCATTCGTGCGGCGTATGCGGCGAGATCTCCCCGGCGTCGTCTCATCCGGTGATGTCCGTCGCGGTGTCCTCATGGCGAAGACAGGGGCGTGGAAGCGACGCGCCGCCTATGCCGTGCTCGCACGCCGCATGGGTTCCGCCGCCTCCGGCGCGTGAGCAGACTGACGCCTATGGCCCCGCGCTCCGCCGCCACCGGCTTCGCCGTCACCGCGCGCGACGGCGCCAAGGCCCGCGCCGGCGTGATCACCACGCCGCACGGGCAGATCGCCACGCCAGCCTTCGTGCCCGTCGGCACCAAGGCCACGGTCAAGGCCGTCCTGCCGGAGTCGATGACGCAGCTCGGGGCCCAGGCGCTCCTGGCCAACGCCTACCACCTGTACCTCCAGCCCGGCCACGACCTCGTCGACGAGGCCGGGGGCCTCGGCGCGTTCATGAACTGGCCCGGCCCCACCTACACCGACTCCGGCGGCTTCCAGGTGATGAGCCTCGGCGCCGGCTTCAAGAAGGTGCTGTCCTCGGAGTTCTCGGGCGGGGAGAGGGCGCGCACCGCCTCGGGCGAGGATGACGCCGTCGCCGAGGGTAAGGAGCGCCTGGCCCACGTCGACGACGACGGCGTCACGTTCCGCTCCTTCATCAACGGCGACGTCCACCGCTTCACCCCCGAGATCTCGATGCGGATCCAGCACGGGCTCGGCGCCGACATCATGTTCGCCTTCGACGAGCTGACCACCCTCATGAACTCCCGCGGCTACCAGGAGCAGGCCCTTGAGCGCACCCGGCTGTGGGCGCAGCGGTGCCTGGCCGAGCACCGGCGCCTGACCGCCGAGCGCACCCATCGGCCCTACCAGCAGCTCTGGGGCGTGATCCAGGGCGCTCAGTACGAGGACCTGCGCCGCACGGCCGCCCGGGACCTCGGGACGATGGAGGTCGACGGGCAGGCCTTCGACGGCTTCGGCATCGGCGGCGCGCTCGAGAAGGAGAACCTGGGGACGATCGTCGGCTGGGTCACCGACGAGCTGCCCGAGGACCGCCCGCGCCACCTGCTGGGCATCAGCGAGGTCGACGACCTCTTCGCGGCGGTGGCCGCCGGCGCCGACACCTTCGACTGCGTCTCCCCGTCCCGCGTGGCCCGCAACAGCGCCGTCTACACGCGCACCGGCCGCGTGAACCTCACGGGATCGCGCTACCGCCGTCAGTTCGCGCCCATCGACGACAGCTGCGACTGCTACACCTGTGAGCACTACACGGCGGCCTACATCCACCACCTGTTCCGCGCCAAGGAGATGCTGTCCTCGACGCTGTGCACCATCCACAACGAGCGCTTCGTCGTGCGGCTCGTCGACCGCATCCGCGCCGCGATCGGCGCCGGCGAGCTCGACGCGCTGCGCGAGGAGACCACCGGCGCCTACTACGGGTCGCCCCGCTGAGACGCGATGGCGGCGACGGGGGCGCGCACGGGGGTGCGTGAGGGGACGCGGCGGGACCCGGTCATGTGGGTCGCGCTGGCCGTGATCCTCGGGAGCCTGGGGACTCTCGCCTGGGTGTACGGTGAGGATCGTCTGAGCGCGCTGCTGCGGATCGTCGGCGCCGCGGCGATCGGGCTGGCCGTCGGGGCGCTCGTCGTGGCCGCGCTGGTGCGGGTCCTGTCCGCGCGCCGCCGCGCCCTGCGCCTGACCGCCCTCGGCGTCGCCGCCGCGACGGCCCTGGCCCTGACGGTCCCCTTCGCGCTCGCCCAGCGCGCCGGGGAGCTGGGAGGCCGGCAGCTGACGGACCTCGAGCCCCTCCGGGCCGATGACCGGGTGGTCTCCGTCCCCGGTACCGAGGCGCCCTCGCCGATCCTGGTGCTGCGGGCGGACGGGGCCGCGCAGCTCATCGCCGCCGACGGCACCGCCGTCAGCGACCTCGGCGCGGCAGCGGGCGATGCCGTCGGGCTGACCCCGGACGGCCGCTGGGTGCTGCTGGTCCGCGACGGCTCCACCCGCATCGCCCCCGTCGACGCCCCCGCACAGGGCACGACGGTCGACGGTGAGCCGGTGGCGCTCAGCGACGGCGTCCTCGCGCTGCGCACCTGCGACGCGGCCACCTGCATCGAACGGGGCGTGGACCCGGCGGCACCGGCGGGGGAGCCCGGCTGGAGCATCGACGTCGGCCCGGCCCCCTCGAGCCCGGACCCGGAGGGCGAGCCGCTGCCCGCGCCCGGGGACGACGGCGCCTCGCTGGTCGGGACGCTGCGGTCCTCCGGGATCCTGCCCTCGGAGATCGTCCGCGCCGTCGCGGGCCAGGGCTGGTTCTGGGCCGACCCCGCCACGGGCCACCTGAGCGGGCGCCGGATCGCCGGGGCCGACGAGCCCTGCCGTGTCGTCGCCCCGCAGACGGCGCTCGCCCAGGACGTGCCGCCGCCGGTTCTGGCGGTCTGCACGGGCGAGGACGGCGCCGTCACGGCCCGGGCGTCCGCGGACGGCGCCCCGCTGTGGGAGAGCGCGCCCACCGCCCCCGGCACCTGGTCCGCGAGCATCACGCGGGGCAGGGCGGTCGTCTCCGGCTCGTCGGCGGACGGCGCGCAGAGCGGCCTGCTCGTGGCGAGCGAGGCGCATGCGGACTGGCGGGTCCCCGGGACCGAGGCCACCGCCGGCTCCTACCGGGCTCTCGTGGGGGTCGACGGGCGCGACGTCGTGCGGATCGACGACGCCGGGCTCGTGATCGACGACGACCTGGTGACCGGCGAGACCGTCTGGACCCTCGAGGCCGAGGGCGACGACGTGCGCGGAGCCCTCGGCGCCGGGACCACGGTGCTCATCGACGACCGCGCGCGCGAGGCCGCGCTGGACCCGGCCGGGGCGCGGCGCGTCCGCGTGATCGACGATGCGACGGGGGACGTCGTCGCCCAGGGCTGGACGGTGCGTGCGGTCGAGGACCTGCGGCCGGTCTCGGGCGGGCGGGCGCTCGCGCAGGTCGACGGCGAGGTCCGCCTGCTCGGGGGTCGGTGACGCGTGCCCCGGTAGACTCAGCGCCCGTGACCACCCCGAGCGAGACCGCCTCCCACGCCGCGCCGCGCACGGACGCGGTGGCCGCGCGCAAGGCGGAGTACGAGCAGCTGCGGCGCCTGAGCACGTGGCGTCTGCTCGCGGCGACCAAGGCCCCGGCCGTCCTCGCGATCCTGCAGTCGGTGTTCCCGGCCGGGGACCGGCGCCTGCCGCGCTCGGAGATGATCGCCCGCGTGGGCCTGCACCTGCACCTGCTGCACGACGAGGCGGGGGAGGGCAACCTCGCGGGTCCGGGCGCGGTCGTCCCGGCGAGCGCGGAGCGCGCCGCGGAGGGCACCGTCGCGGACCCTGCTGGTGCCGCGGCGTCATCGTCCGAGCCCGCCCCGAGCCGCGGCCGCACCGCCGCCGAGTACTGCGACGCCTGGGTGCGCGAGGGCTACCTGACCCGCCGCGACGACCCCCACCGCGCCGAGACGACGTTCGAGCCCTCGCCGGCGACGATCGACGCGATCCAGTTCATCGTCTCCCTCGAGGAGCACCGCCCCACCACCACCGAGTCGCGCCTGCAGCTGGTGGTCCAGCAGTTCGACCGCCTCGCCCAGGAGACGGAGAAGGACCGCGACATCCGCCTCGCGGGCCTGCAGGCCCAGCGCGAGCGCATCGAGCGGCAGATCCGCGAGCTGTCCGAGGGCGAGCTCATGCTCCCCAGCCCCGAGGCCTCCCTCGACCGCCTGCGGGACATCCTGCAGATCGCCTCTGAGCTCTCCGGCGACTTCCTGCAGTACCGCGAGGACCTCCGCGCCGTCGACCTCCACCTGCGCGAGCAGATCCTCGCTCCCGAGGGCTCGCGCGGCGAGGTCCTCGAGCAGCTGCTCGCGGGCGACGACCTGCTGGGGCAGTCGACCGTGGGCCGCACCTTCACCGCGTTCTTCCGGATGCTCAACGATCCCTCGCAGAACCGCAGGGCGCAGGAGCTCGTCGATCGCCTCCTCGAGCGTGACTTCGCCCGCCAGCTCACCCGCACCGAGCGCGAGCGTCTCGCCAACGTCTTCTCCGACCTCTACGAGCCCGCGCAGGAGGTCCTGGACGTCAAGACCGAGCTGTACCGCTCGCTGGCCCGCTTCGTCCGCTCCCAGGACTTCCGTCAGCACCGCGTGCTCCTCGACCTCCTCCAGGAGGCCCAGCACCTGGCGCTGTCCCAGAAGGACGAGGTGCCCTCCCGCTCACCGTTCCCGCTCGAGCTCGAGCTGTCGCGGGCGCGCCTCTCCTCCGTGGCCCAGCACAACCTCAAGGACCCCACAGACCCGGGGGCGCCCGCCGAGGCCGAGGTGCACGACGCGACCACGCTGTCCGTCGAGGTCCTCGCCGACCTCGTGCGCACCAACGACATCGACATCGTCGAGCTCACGGGCCGCGTCAACGACGTGCGCGGCCGCGAGGGCCAGGCGAGCATCGGCGATGTGCTGCGCGCGCACCCGGCCAGCCAGGGCCTCGCGAGCGTGATCGGCCTGATGTTCCTGGCCACCCAGCACGCCCAGGCGCGCGAGGGCGCGACCGAGGTGGTGCGCTGGCGGGAGTTCGACGGCCGCGACTACGCCGCGAAGGTCCCCGCGTTCTTCTTCCTCGAGGACGTCCCGACCGAGGTGTGACGGGTGTGCCGGGATCGCGGAGCCCAGACGGCGGAGGCCCCTGGGGATCGATCCCCAGGGGCCTCCGTCCTGCGTCGCTCGCGGCCATGTGGCCTCGACGGAACCTGTGCTCAGCCGACCGCGTCGCTCGCGCCCGCCGTGTTCGACGCGTGCCACAGCGCGTAGTGGTCGAGCACGTCGTGCGCGATCCGCTCCTGCGAGTAGGTGAGCACGTCGTAGGACCCGCCGCCGGGGAGCACGACCTCGAGCTGGCACGACGTGTCGTCGGCCTCGAGCATGCGCGCCCCGTAGGAAGGGGCCTTGATGCGCCGCACCCGCGTCGTGTACCGGAAGTCGTCGTACCCCTCCTCGGAGGCCCGCACAACGAGCCCGGCGGAGCGGGCGACGGAGCCGGCGGCCTCGCCGCCGTGGACCACCTCGGCCGTGACGCCGCGCTCGCACAGCTCGGCGGCGACCTCGTCCAGCGCGGGGATCACGACCTGGTCCATGCGCTCGTCAGTGGTGCGCCGCGAGACGGTCCCGAACTGCTGGGCCAGGCGTGCGCGCCAGGCCCCGGGGGCCGCGGACGGCGCCTCGTGGCTCAGCAGGAGAGAGCGCATCGACGAGCGCATGGCCTCGTCCCGGCGCCGCTCCTCGTACAGCGCCCGGTGCAGGCCCGCCATCACGAGCACCATGACCACCGCGAACGGCAGGGCCATGATGATCGTCGCCGACTGCAGCGCGGGGATGCCGCCGACGATGAGCATCGCGATCGTGAGGATGCCCGTCGCGGCAGCCCAGAAGATGCGGACCCACGGCTTCGCATCGGTCTCGGCGTCCGGCAGCTCGGAGCTGAGGTTCGCCATGACGAGCGCTCCCGAGTCGGCGGAGGTCACATAGAACAGCAGGCCGACGAACGTCGAGAGCCCGATGATGAACGCCGCGCCGGGAAACTGCTGCAGGAGCGCGTAGAAACCGGTCTCGGGGGTGTTCATGGCGGCCTCGCCGAACGCCGCGTCCCCGTCCATGATGCGCTTGACCGCCGTGTTGCCGAACATCGTGACCCACATGGCGATGTACACGAACGGGATGGTCAGCGTGCCGAAGACGAACTGCCCGATCGTGCGGCCGCGGGAGATGCGCGCGAGGAACATCCCCACGAAGCTCGCCCACGCGATCCACCACGCCCAGAAGAACAGCGTCCAGGCGTTCATCCAGTCCGCCGGGTAGTCGTACGCGAGGGTGTCCAGGGTCATCCCCGGGAACATCGCGACGAAGTCGCCGATGTTCATCACCGCTGCGCGCAGCAGGAACGCGGTGTCCCCGAAGACCAGCACCCAGCCGGCCAGGAACAGGGCCAGCAGCACGTTGAGCTGGCTGAGGATGCGGATGCCCTTGTCGACGCCGGAGACGGCGGAGACCGTCGCGGTGACGACCGCGACGACCACGAGGCCCACCTGCGCGGGGATCCCCTGCGGGATCCCGAACAGGATGTCCAGGCCCACGTTGAGCATCACCACGCCGATGCCCAGCGACGTCGCGACGCCGAAGATCGTGCCCAGCACGGTGGCGATGTCGACGCTGTGGCCGATCGCGCCCTGGACGCGGCGCCCGAAGATCGGGTGCAGCGCCGAGCGGACCGCCAGGGGCAGGCCCCGGCGGTGGGCGAAGTAGCCCAGCGCCATGCCCATCAGCGTGTACATGCCCCAGCCGGTGATCCCGTAGTGGAACAGGGTCCAGACCGTCGCCTCACGAGCGGCGGCGATCGTCGAGCCGTCGCCCGACGGCGGGGCCAGGTACTGAGCGGCGGGCTCGGCGACGGCGAAGAACATGAGGTCGGTGCCGATACCGGCGGCGAACAGCATGCACGCCCACGTGAACGTCGAGTACTCGGGACGGTCCGCGTCGGCACCCAGGCGCACGCGCCGGTAGCGCAGGGCCATGTAGATCACGAACACGAGCGTCGCGGTGGCCAGCAGGATGTAGAACCAGCCGAACCACTCGCCCATCCATCCCACGACGGCGCCCAGCTGGGTCGCCGCGGCCTCGGGGGCGATGAGCGCCCACCCGGCCACGAGGAGCACCACCAGGGCCGTGCCCCACAGGACGATGGGGCGGGTGCGGACATCCGCGATGCCCGGAGCCTCGGCCCCTGCCGGTGCCCCTGGCGGAGCGGCGTTCTGCGGCTCCGCGGCCGCGGAGCTCATCGCACCTCACCGCCCTGATCGGCGGCCGCGAGCACCCGCGCGGAGGACGGGATGTCCTTCTTCGCGTTCCAGGCGTCGTTGCGCGGATCGCCCTGCGGCCACAGCGGCAGCCCGGCTTTGGCGCGGTAGGTGGGCGGGTTCTCGGGTGCGAGCATCGTGTTGCCGGCGATGAGGTCGGCGGCGCGCTCTGCCACCATCATCGTGGGCGCGTAGATGTTGCCGTTGGTGACGCTCGGGAACACCGAGGCGTCGACCACGCGCAGACCCTGCGTGCCGTGCACCCGCATCGAGGACGGGTCCACGACGGCCATGTCGTCGGTGCCCATCTTCGCCGAGCACGACGGGTGCAGCGCGGTCTCCGCGTCCTTGGCGATCCAGTCGATGATCTCCTGGTCCGTCTGGACCTCGGCGCCGGGGGAGAGCTCCCCGCCGTCGAAGGGCGCGAACGCGGGCTGGGACAGGATGTGCCGGGCGGCGCGCACGACCTCGACCCACTCGCGGCGGTCGTTCTCAGTCGACAGGTAGTTGAACAGGATGCTCGGGTGCTTGCGCGGGTTGTCCGAGGTAATGTGCACCTGGCCGCGCACGTCGGAGTTCATCGGCCCGATGTGCACCTGGTAGCCGTGCTCGTGCCCGCCGCCGGTGCCGTCGTAGCGGACCGCGAGGGGCAGGAAGTGGAACATGAGGTTGGGGTAGGCGACGTCGTCGTTGGTGCGGATGAAGCCTCCGGCCTCGAAGTGGTTGGTCGCGCCCACGCCGGAGTTCGCGAACAGCCACTGGGCGCCGATGTACGGGGCCTTCCATTTCTTCAGCCACGGCTGCACGGACACCGGCTGGCGGGACTCGTGCTGGAGGTACACCTCGAGGTGGTCCTGCAGGTTGTCGCCCACACCGGGCAGCTCGGCGCGGGTCTTCACGCCAGCCTTGGCGAGCACCTCGGGGTCGCCGACGCCGGAGAGCTCGAGCAGCTGGGGCGAGTTGAAGGCGCCGCCGCACAGGATGACCTCGCCGGCGGAGACCTTCTGTCCGCGCTTGCCGGGCTGGTCGAACTCGACGCCGGTGACGCGGGTGCCCTCCCAGGTGAGCTGCGTGACGAAGGCGAGGGTCTTGACGTCGAGGTTCTTGCGAGAACGGATCGGGCGCAGGTACGAGCGCGAGGCGCTCATGCGCGAGCCCTTGTACGTCGTGCGGTCGAAGGGGGCGAAGCCCTCCTGGCGGTAGCCGTTGACGTCATCGGTGCGGGCGTACCCGGCCTGCTCGGTGGCCTCGAAGAACGCCTGGAACAGGGGGCTCGAGGCGGGGCCGCGCTCGAGCGGCAGGGGGCCGGAGCCGCCTCGCCACGCGTCGGCGCCGGCGTGCGTGGTCTCCATGCGCTTGAAGTAGGGGAGGCAGTGGGCGTAGTCCCAGTCCTCCATGCCCTCGAAGGAGGCCCACTTGGCGTAGTCGCCCGGGTTGCCGCGCTGGAAGATCATGCCGTTGATCGAGCTCGAGCCGCCGAGCACCTTGCCGCGGGTGTGGAACACGCGGCGTCCGCCCATGTGGGGCTCGGGATCGGTCTGGTAGCGCCAGTCGTACAGCGGGTTGCCGCTGGGGAACATGAGCGCGGCGGGCATGTGGATCAGCGGATCGAAGATGAAGTCCGCGCGCCCCGCCTCCAGCACGAGCACGGTCGTGGAGGGATCGGTGGACAGGCGGTTGGCCAGGACGGAACCGGCGGATCCGCCGCCGACGATAACGTAGTCGTAGCGCTGCTGCATGGGGTGCTCCTCGAAGTGGGGTGGCGTGACGGTCGTGATCGTGGCCGGGCGGGACGTCAGTGCTCGCGTCCGGAGAACCAGTCGGCCGGGGCCGGGTCGATGTTGTGCCAGATGTGCTTGGTCTCGAGGTACTCCCCGAGGCCGTGCTCGCCGAGCTCGCGGCCGATGCCGCTCTGCTTCATCCCGCCCCACTCGGCCTGCGGCACGTAGGGGTGGTAGTCGTTGATCCACACGGTGCCGTGCCGCAGGCGGCGGGCGACGCGCTCGGCGCGGCCCGCGTTCTGCGTCCATACCGCGCCCGCGAGACCGTAGATCGTGTCGTTGGCGATCGCGACGGCGGCGTACTCGGCGGCGCGATCGTCGTCCCCGCGGAACGTCTCGACCGTGAGGACGGGCCCGAAGGACTCGTCATGGACGCAGCGCATCGAGCCGTCGCAGCCGTCGAGGATCGTCGGCAGGTAGAAGGATCCCGAGGCGAGCGCGCCGTCGGCTCGGCGCCCGCCGGTGCGCAGGACCGCCCCGTCCTCGACGGCCTCCTGGACGTAGCGGTCGACCTTGGCCAGGTGGTCCGCGCTGATGAGCGGACCTGCCTCGGCCTGCTCGTCGAAGGGGCCGCCCAGGCGGATCAGCTCGGCGCGGCGCACGAGCTCGTCGACCACGTGATCGTGGATGGACTCCTCGACGACCAGGCGGGCGCCCGCGGAGCACACCTGCCCGGAGTCCAGGAAGATCGCGGTCAGCGCGTTGTCGATCGCGGCCGGGAGGTCCGCATCGGCGAACAGGACGTTGGGGTTCTTGCCGCCGAGCTCGAGGGCGATCCGTTTGACCGTCGGCGCGGCCGCCGCCATGATCGCGCGGCCGGTGACGACGCCGCCGGTGAAGGACACGAGGTCCACGTCCGCGTTCGTCGTCATCTCCGCGCCCACCTCGGCGCCCGTGCCGGTGACGAGGTTCGCGACCCCGGCGGGCAGTCCCGCCTCCTCGAGGGCGCGCATGAGCCACATGGAGGTCTGGGGCGTGAGCTCGGAGGGCTTGAGCACGAAGGTGTTGCCGGCTGCGAGAGCGGGGGCGACCTTCCAGGCCGTCTGCAGCAGGGGGAAGTTCCACGGCGTGATGAGGGAGCAGACGCCCACGGGCTCGGTCACGACACGGCTGGAGACCGTCGCGATCCCCGTGTCGACCACGCGCCCGGCCTGCGAGCCGGCGAGGTCGGCGAAGTGCCGGAAGACGCTCACGATGTCGCCCATGTCGATGAGCGACTCGACGTGCCGCTTGCCCGTGTCCAGGGACTCCATGCGTGCGACGTCGTCCTTGTCGCGCTCGAGGAGGTCGGCGACGCGATGCAGGAGGGCCGCTCGCTCGGGGGCGGGCGTGGCGGGCCAGGCGCCGTCGTCGAAGGCGCGGCGCGCCGCGGCGACCGCGAGCGCGGCGTCCTCCGCGCCGCCCTCGGAGACGGTGACGACGTGCGAGCCGTCGGCCGGGCACGTGATGTCGCGCGTGGCGCCGGACGCGGCGTCGCGCCACTGGCCGTCGATGAACAGACTGGGCACGGGGTCCTCCTGCAGGGGTCGGCGCGGCGCCGGCGGTATCGACCGGCGCTCGTTCGCGCAGACAGTACAGGGCCCGGGCATGACGCGCATCACGATGATGCGGTCATGTCCGAGGTTCGAGGCGAAACGTCAGGCGTCGGCGGCGGGAGCCGGCAGGTCCGCCCAGGCCGCGTTCGCGGCCTCGCGCAGCGCGTCGAGGTCGGCGCCGGCCTCCCGCATCCGGCAGCCCCCGCCGTCAGGCCGCACCGTGATCTCTTCGTCCGCCCAGCGCTCGAACGCCCGTGCCCGCAGCGGCGGCGCCACCGTCCCGACGTGGGACGTGACCCGCCACCACGGGACGGAGGACCCCCACTCGCGCATGATGCGCCCCACCAGGCGCGGCCCCGCTCCGGCGATCGCCCCGATCTGCCCGTACCCGGCCACGCGGCCCGGTGGGATCGCCTCGACCGTGCGCAGGACCCGCTCGACGGTGAGGTCGTCCATGCGCACGCGCGGCCGGTCCCCGGGATGGGGACCGGCCGCGCGGTCTTCTGCGGTTTCGGGAGGCGTCATTCCTCCGAGCCTAGATCCGGCTCAGGCGTCGACGAGCTCGCGCTCGCGCTCGGCGGCGGCGCTGGGGGCGTCATCCCCGCGGTAGGCGTCGAGGCGACGGGCCATATCGCGCTGACCGGCGGCGGCTTCGCGGGACAGCACAGAATGCAAGCAGACCGACGGCTGGCAGGGAACGGCTGTGTCGCCTCCGCCACCAGATGATCTTCGTCGCGTGAACGGCACCTCAGGCGCGGTGCGCGCCGTCCCCCCTGCCGTCCTGGTCGCGGTGGCCGCCGTCATGCGTCCGTCCGTCCGTCTCGGCAGGGGCATCGTCCCGGCTGTAGGCGTCCAGGCGTCCGTCGTCGTGGCGGCGCTCGCCGGGGGCATAGGCGTCCAGGCGCTCGGCGGCGCCGGTGCCGCGCGAGCGGCCCGAGTCCGGGTCGACCTCGTCGGCCTTGCGCAGGCTCTCGTCGACGCCCTCGCGCGCCTGGCGGGCGTCGCGCTCCTGCTCCTGAGCCAGCTGCTGCTTGCGCTCGGCCTCGAGCTTGGCGCGGTCGGCCTCCAGGGACGACTCGCGGGCCTGGAGCTCGCGCTCCTGCGCGCCGAGGCGCTCGTGCTCGGCCTTCTCACGCAGCTCGGCGGCGCGGCGGCGATCCCGCTCCTGCTTCTCGCGGCGCTTGCGGCCGCCGATGACGGCGCCCAGCACGATCAGCAGGAGGAGCAGCAGGAGAGCGGCGACGACGGCGGGGATCACCCAGCCGGGAAGGTTGTCCATGGCGGCGCTCCTTGTCCCGACCCGCGCAGGCGGGCCGATTCGGGGTGTCTCCCGCGGCGATGTCCACGCCGCAGGCATCACCGTGATGCAAGCAGAACCGGGTCTCGGACGCCACGGTCGCCTCGCCGCCCCGGCCCCTCCGCGCACGGGATCGGCGCCGACCGGGCGGTCGGAGCGGCCGCGGGGGAGTGCCGCCGGTAGGCTGGGCGATCGTGAGCACCGCGAGCAGCCCCGTCACCCCCGAGCCGGCCGACGACGACTCCCTCGAGAACACCTCGGTGATCCTCGGCTCCCTCGTCGACGACTCCCGCCGCGTGCTCGTCGCGCTCCTGCAGGGGCCCTTCCTCGACGGCCGCAAGGACCACGCGCGCTACGCCCAGCTGTTGCGCGACCGCAGCGCGATCGAGCAGCGCCTGGCCGACCTCTTCCTCGAGCTCGTCGTCGACGATGACGCCCAGGTCGCCTTCGTGCGCCAGAGCGAGGACGACGCCGACGCCCCCAAGCTCCTGCGCCGCCTGACCGGCATGAACCGCCTGGACTCCGTGCTGCTGCTGGTGCTGCGCCAGATGCTGCTCACCCAGTCCTCCCGCGGCCAGCGCGCCGTCGTCTCCGAGCGCGAGATCGAGCAGGCGCTCGCCGCCTATCGCCGCACCGCCTCGACCGACGAGGCGGGATTCGCCAAGGAGATCCGCGCCTCGATCGCCAAGCTGCAGCGCGCGGGCCTGCTCGACGAGCAGGGCGACTCCTACGAGGTCTCGCCCGTGCTGCGCCTCATGATCGACCCGGACACCGCGCGCGAGTTCATCCGCCTGTACCGCGAGGCCGGGGTGGAGCTGGACGATCCGGGCGACGCGGAGGACGCGGAGGTCTGACCCTCGCCCGGGCCGCGCACGTAGGAGGCGACGGTGCGGCGGTTCTTCGAGCGCGTCGGCCCGGCG
>NZ_FWFG01000065.1 GCF_900163655.1 Brachybacterium nesterenkovii | reverse complement strand
CCCCCGCATCACACCCCGCACCTTCATCACCCTCACCCCCGCATCACGCCCCGCGATGGGGTGTGTCCCTTAGCGCGGTGGTCGATCTTCGTCGGAATCACTGCCCGAATCGGTCGATTCTCGTCGGAATGCGGGGCGAATTCCGACGAGAATCGACCGATCCACTTCGCTCCAGTAAGCCGATGCCCGCTCCCGATGAGCCGCTGTCACGGTCCCAGTGCCGCGCTCCGCCATGCGGTCGTCCCCGCGCCGTCGTGCCGTCGCCAGGGCGTCACCTGCCGCCGGTAGGGTCAGCTCATGACGACCTCGCCGCCGCCATACCCCGGATCGCCGCAGCCCCTCGACCCCGGGCACCCGTACCAGCAGCCCGTCGAACTCGGGCACCCCTACCAGCAGCATGCCGACGCAGCGCACCCGTACCAGTAGCCCGTCGCCCCCGGGCACCCGAAGTATCCGCATCAGCAGCCCTATGCCTCCGTCCCTCCCGCCTCGGCCGCGCCGCCCGCGCCGACCTTCGACCGCCCCGAGGACTTCCCGACCACCGTGAGCAACGACGGTCGCCTCGGGTGGGCGCTCGGCCTCGTCTCCGTCGTCGGGTTCCCAGGCGCGTGCGCCATCGTCTGCGGGATCGCGATGATCATCGGCGGTCTGATGCAGCGCCGGAAGAACCCCGTGGCCCGCCGCACCGGGCGCAATGCCGCGCTCTTCGGCGCCTCGCTGGTGCTGAGCACCGCAGCGTTCTTCGCGATCATGGGCATCGGCATCGCGCTCGAGAACGCGGGCTCCGACGTCGAACCGTTCTTCAACGCCTTCGGCCCGTTCGTCTTCGCTCCGCTGGGCATCTGGATGATCATCGTCGGCCCGCTCGTCGCGTTCATCATGGGCATCGTCGGCCTGACAGTGCCGGTGTCGCGCGAGAAGGCCGCGCGGATCCTCGCCAAGCACGCGGGCGTGCGCTAGCTTCGGCGCATGAGCATCCCGCAGCCACCCGACGGCGAGGCCTCCGAGATCTCCGGCGGGACTCCGCCGCATCGCGGCGTTCCGGCCCATCTCGAGGCTCCGACCGATGAACCGGTGGCGCCGGAGGCCTCCGCTCCGCAGCGCGCGACAGCGGATTCCCGGGGGAATGCCCCCGCTCCCGAGGCAGCGACAGCGGATGCCCACGGAGACGCCCCCGCCGAGGAGCCGACGGCAGCCGGCGCCCGCACCGCGCAGCAGCCGACCGCCCCCGCTGGTCCGAGCAACCCTGCCGCCACCAACGCCTCCGCCGCCCCAAGCTCCCCCGCGGCCCCGACCGGCGGCCCCGGGATGCCCACGAACTGCTGGCCCACGGTCGAGGGCGTCGGCGGCACCGCCGCCCCTTCCACCGCGCCGAGGACTTCCCGACCACCGCCGCGAACGACGGGCGCAGCGCCTGGACCATCGGACTCATCGTCCTGGTCCCGTTCTTCGGGATGCTCATCGCACCCCTCGTCATGCTGATCACCGCGACATCGAACGGCCGCAAGAACCCGGTCGCCGCGCACGTCTCCCGGAACGTCATGATCTTCGCGGGCATCACGCTCGCCCTGCTGGTGGTCGCACTGGCCTGCAGCGTCGTCTCCACGTTCTACTCCGACACGGGCGCGCAGCTTCCGACCTGGCTGTTCATCCCGCTCGTGCCGTCGCTGGCGTGGTCGATGATGATCGCCCCGCTCGTCACGCTCATCATGGGCATCATCGCCCTGCTCAGGCCGGTGTCCCGCGAGAAGGCGGCGAAGATCCTGGCGACGCACCGGAAGGCCTGGCGGCGCGAAGACCCGTCGGCCCGAAGCCCTGCCGGCACGCCCGGGCCGACCCGCCCAGCCGCCGCAGCGCCTGCCCGGCCGCCGTCGCACCGCCCCGGCAGGCCCAGCACCGCCCCGGCAGCACCGCCCCGGTCCCCGCTCTCACCGACTCCGAGGACCGCGTGACGCCGGTCACGAAGCCGTGTAGCGTCGTGCCCATGAAGAAGCTCATCAACTCCCCGGACACCGTCGTCGCGGACTTCCTCGAGGGCATGGCGCTCGCGCACCCGACGTCCCTGCGCATCGACCACGAGAACAGGGTGGTGCTACGCGGCACCCCGAAGGACGAGGGCAAGGTCGCGATCGTCTCCGGCGGCGGCAGCGGTCACGAGCCCCTCCACGGCGGATACGTCGGGCGCGGGATGCTCGATGCCGCCTGCGCGGGCGAGGTCTTCACCTCCCCCGTCCCCGACCAGATGCAGGCGGCGACGAAGGCCGTCGACCGCGGCGCGGGCGTGCTGTACATCGTCAAGAACTACACGGGCGACGTCATGAACTTCGACATGGCCGCCGAGCTCGCCGACGCCGAGGACGACATCGCCGTGCGCCAGGTGATCACGAACGACGATGTCGCCGTCGAGGACTCCACGTTCACCGCGGGGCGTCGCGGCGTGGGCGGCACCGTGCTCGTGGAGAAGATCGCCGGCGCCGCCGCCGAGGAGGGCCGCAGCCTCGAGGAGGTCGCCGAGGTGGCCGAGCGCGTCAACGCCTGCGCACGCTCGATGGGCATGGCGCTGACCCCCGTCACCGTGCCCGCCAACGGCAAGCCGTCGTTCGAGCTGGGCGACGACGAGATCGAGATCGGCATCGGCATCCACGGCGAGCCGGGGCGGCGCCGCGAGCCCGTCGCCTCCGCCCGCGAGATCGCCGAGAAGCTCCTGGACCCGATCCTCGCGGAGCTGCCGGGCGAGGGCCCCGTGCTGCTGATGGTCAACGGCATGGGCGCGACCCCGCTGATCGAGCTGTACATCATGGCCAAGGAGGCCTCGCAGGTCCTCGCCGAGCGCGGCGTGGAGGTGTCGCGCCATATGGTGGGCGAGCTCATCACGAGCCTCGACATGGCCGGCTGCTCGATCACGCTGCTGCGTCTGGACGATGAGCTCACCGCGCTGTGGGACGCCCCCGTGCACTCCCCGGCGCTGCACTGGTCCGCCGACGACATCCAGGAGTGACCCCATGACCGAGCGCAAGACCACCGTGACCGTCCCCGACCTCATCGCGTGGCTGCGGCGCACAGGCGAGCTGATGGCCGAGCACGCCGCAGAGCTGTCCGACCTCGACTCCGCGATCGGCGACGGCGACCACGGCACGAACATGAAGCGCGGGTTCGCCGCCGTCGCAGGTGTCCTCGACGAGGACTTCGAGACGGTCGACGCCCTGCTGAAGCGGGTCGGGTCGACGCTCGTGTCCTCCGTCGGCGGGGCGTCGGGCCCGCTGTACGGCACGTTCTACCTGCGGATGGGCACCTCGCAGAAGGGCGCCACCGAGCTGGACGCCGCGTCCCTGCTGGGCGCGATGTCCACCGGGGTCGAGGGCATCGAGGCGCGCGGGAAGGCGGGCATCGGCGAGAAGACGATGCTGGATGCGTGGATGCCGGCGCTCGAGGCCTTCGGGCGCGCCGGCGGGTCGCTGGCCGATGCGCTGCGCGCGGGGGCCGAGGCGGCTGCCGCGGGCCGGGATGCGACGGAGCCGATGGTCGCGACCAAGGGCCGCGCCTCCTACCTGGGCGAGCGCTCCGCCGGGCACATCGACCCGGGCGCCGCGTCGACCGCGCTGATCTGGCAGGCGGCCGTGGAGACGCTCGCCGGTGGGTCCGATACGGGCTCGGACGACGGAGCGGCGTCGTGACCGGCATCGTCGTCGTCTCGCACTCGCGGCCACTCGCGACCGCCGCCGTGGACCTCGCCTCCCAGATGCTCCGCTCCGGCGGGCCGCGGATCGAGGTGGCCGCGGGGCTGTCCGACACGGAGCTGGGCACCGATGCCGCCGCCATCCAGACCGCGATCGAGGCGGCGATGGACGATCAGGGCGTGGTGGTGCTCATGGACCTGGGCTCGGCGATCATGTCTGCCGAGATGGCCGTGGAGATGCTCGACGAGGACGATGCCGCGCGGGTGCGCCTGAGCTGGGCGCCCCTGGTCGAGGGCCTGATCGGCGCGGCCGTGACCGCTGCCGGCGGGGCCGACCGCGAGGAGGTCGCCACCCAGGCCGAGCTCGCGGCGGAGGCCAAGAGGATGCAGGTCACGGGCGGCTGACGGGGGCGGGCGGTCGGCGCCGCGCCATGGGTGCCACCCCGCGGCGCGCCGCGGGCACCTTCCTACGCCACGTTGCGCCGCGGGCACCGTCCCACGCCACGCCACGCCACGCGCGCCGTCCCGGCAGCGGTCGTGCGATCGCTCCGCTATCGCCAGGTCGTAGCGGACCGTTAGCACGACACGGGGCGGCATGGTCGTGCGATCACTCCGCCATCGCCCTCCGATACCGGACCGTTCGCACGACACGGAGCGGCATCGTCGTGCGTTCACTCCACTACCGACTCCGCATGCTCCTCTTCACCGGCGGTCTCGACGCCTCACCCCACACTCAACTCTGAAGAGCCCCGATAGCGGACTGTTCGCACGACACTCCCCTGGTCATCGCGCGAGCCCCGGTCGCCATGCAGCCCCTGGGAGCGGAGCGCGCCGGGCACCGCACTGCTCGGCCAGGACGGTTGACGCCTCGCACACCCTCTTCTACGTTATTCCGTAGCTACGGAATAACGTGAGTCGGGCATCATGCCGCCCGCCTGATGACGAGAGGGGCGACCGTGACGGACAAGCGCACACGGCGAGAGCCCGGCAGCGATGCCGACGACCTCCGGGCCCGCCTGGACCGACTCGAGGCACTGGTCGGACGACTCATCGAGCACGCCCCGGCCGCGACCCTTCCCACCACCGACCTCGAACGCACGGCGTCGGCCCCATCGGCCCCCGGCCCCGATACCGCCGCCGCGGGCAACGGGGCCGAGGGCGACGGGACCGCCGACACCGCCGCCCCGCGGCACGCCCGCCCTGCCCTCGACGAGCGGCTGCCGGCGCAGTTCTGGGCGCTGAACGCCCTCGCGGAGAACGTGCCCGCACCCGGCGGCGTCGTCTTCGCCGGCGCCGTCGACCTGCCCGCAGGCCCCATCCGCTACCAATGGGCGCGCCCTGCCGAGCACCTCCTGGCCGCGGACTGGTCCGAGCGCGCCGACCGGGCCGCCGCCCTCGGCCACCCGCTGCGCCTATCGATCCTGCGCCTGCTGCTGGACGGCGAGCGCACCGTCGCCCAGCTGGTCGACGAGCTGACCCTCGGCTCCACGGGCGTCGCCTACCACCACCTGAACCTGCTCCAGGGCGCCGGCTGGGTCACCTCCCCGCGCCGCGGGACCTGGGCCATCCCGGCCTCGCGCATCATTCCGCTGCTGTCCATCGTCATCGCGCTCGAGGAGAGCTGACCATGCCCCAGGACGAGTCCACGCACAGCTCCCCCGCCTCCCGCCCCGAGAGGCGCGGGAGCGCGATCCACGGCTCCGCGAGGCACGGCAGCACGAAGGCCAAGAGCGACGACGCGAGCAACACGCACGCCCCCTCCTCCGCCCCTTCTCCCGCGCCCGACCTCGCGCGCCCCTCCCGACGGACGGTCCTGACCGTCGGCGCGCTCGGCACCGCGGCGCTCGCCGCCACGGGAGCGGCCGTCGGCCCCCTTCCCTCCCGCCTGGGCGCACCGCAGGGCGATCCCGATCTCGCCGCCGAGATCGCCCCGTACCTGGACGGCTGCCGCACGGTCACGGCAGCGCTCATCGAGGGCGGTGCCGTGCGCTGGACCGGCTTCGGCGCCGATCAGCACCGCGAGTTCGAGATCGGCTCGGTGTCCAAGACGTTCACGGGCGCGCTGGTCATGGCCGCCGTCGCGCGCGGGGAAATCGCCCTCGAGACGACGGTGGCCGACGTCCTGGGCTCGCGCGCCGACGGCTCGGCGATCGCCGACGTGACGGTCGCCGAGCTGGTCTCCCACACCTCGGGGCTGCCGCGTCTGCCCTCGGCCATGACGACGAGCTCGATCTGGCGCAATGCGCTGCGGCGCGATCCGTACACGGGCTTCAACGCCGACGAGGTCGTGGACATGGCACTGACGGCGGAGATCTCGGGCCGCGGCACTGTCGCCTACTCGAACCTGGGACCGTCCCTTGCGGCGCACCTCCTTGCCGAGGCGACCGGCTCCCCGTGGGAGGACCTGCTGGCCCAGCGGATCCTCAGGCCGCTCGGGATGCCCTCGACGCGCGCACCGATCACTCTCGACGCCCTGGCGCAGGACGCCCCGCGGGGCCGCACTGCATCAGGACGCCGTACCGGGCCGTGGACGTTCGAGGGCTTCGCCCCGGCCGGCGGCATCCGCTCGAACCTCGCGGACATGATCGCGTATCTGCGCTCCCTCATGGACGGCTCGAACCCTGGCGCTGCAGGCCTCGAGCCGATCGCCACCCGCGAGGAGGGGTCTCACGTGGCCGTCTCCTGGTTCCTCGAGCCCCTGGACAGCGGGGCGCGAGCCGTCTGGCACAACGGCCAGACGGGCGGGTTCGCCAGCTTCTGCGGATGGAGCCCGGACACGGGGCGCGGCTGGGTGCTGCTGTCGGACACGGCTCGCCCCACGGACGAGCGCACGTGGATGCAGATCCTCGACGGGAAGGTCATCTGATGGACATCGGCACCCTGCTGGCCGCCCTCGCACCGCTGATGGTCGTGGCGTTCCTGGCCATCGCGCTGCTGGGGCTGCTGGGCTCGACCGCGGTCGGACGCCTGCACCCGCTCAGGACCCTCGACACCATGCTGAGCGCGGCATTCTTCCTGGCCGTGATCACGCTGGCCGTGCCGGTCGCCGGTCCGCTCGCCGTCGCCTGGTGGGCGGTGCTGTGCGCAGTGGCGGTGGTCGGCATCATCGCGCTGCTGCGCGGCCGGGTGGCATCGTCGGAGGAACAGGAGCGCGCAGCCGCACCGCTGCCTCCCCGGGGGGATCCGCAGCGTCGTTCGGCGCACCGGGATCGCCGACGGGTGCGCCGGGCGACGCGGCCGACGATGCTCCAGCTGGGGGTGTCGGTCCTGCTCGTGGCGGCCGCGGTATCGACCGGCATCATCGCAGGCTCGGGAATCGCGGGCGGCTGAACCGTGGCCGGGCCGGGACTCGCTCGCGGCAGAGCGGGCACGGAGCCCGACGGCGATCGCGGTCGCGGCGCGCACCGTCGTCGTCAGCGCTGGTCGTGCGCCATCCTCGTCAGCGCTGGTCGTGCGATCACTCCGCTATCGGCAGGTCGTAGCGCACCTTGTGCACGACCAGGTGCGGCATGGTCGTGCGATCACTCCGCTACCGCACTCCGATTCCGGACCGTTCGCACGACCCCTCCGCCATCGCCCCCCGATTCCGGACCGTTCGCACGACTCCGCGTCCGGGTGTGGACCGAACCGCCCCGGCTGCGCACCACCCCGGTACCGCCCCTGCACTCCAGGCTCCGCCACGCACCGCCGCCGGCCGCCGACCAGCCGTAGCCGTACCCGCACCACGCCGCCGCTCCCGGCCAACGGCATCACCACCGGCACCGCCCCTTCAGCACCGCCACCGGCACCGCCCCTTCAGTACCGCCACCGGCACCCCGGCTCAGCACCGCCGCTTCAGCACTCCCGGCTCAGCACCGCCCCTCCAGCACCGCCACCGGCACCCCGGCTCAGCGCTCCCGGATCGGCAGCCAATCGATGACGGCGCGGATCTCACGGTCCCACAGTCCCCATTCGTGGACGCCGGGAACGAGGGACACGGTCGGCTCGTGCCCGCGCTCGCGGGCCAGCTCGATCACGGCGCGGTTGGCGTCGATCAGGGAGTCCTCGGTGCCGCACGCGAGGTAGAGGCGCGGGAGGCTTCCGGGCGCGGCGGCCCGGAGCAGGCCGGGGATGTCGTCGGCGGTGCCCGCGATGTCCGCGCCGGCCCAGACGCGCTCGGCGAGGTTCCCGAAGCGGGGGTCCGAGACGATGGGGCTCCCAGCGAGGTCCACGACGCCCGACAGGCTGGCCGCGGCGGCGAAGCGCTCGGGATGGATCAGGGCGAGCTTGAGCGCGCCGAAGCCGCCCATCGACAGCCCCGCGACGAACGCGTCCTCCCGCGCCTGCGAGACGCGGAAGGAGCGGCCGATGATCTCGGGCAGCTCCTCGGAGATGTACGTCCAGTACTTCTCGCCGACGGCCTCATCGACGTAGAAGGACCGCCTGACCTCGGGCATCACGACGGCGATGCCCGCATCGGAGGCGTAGCGCTCGATGGAGGTGCGGCGCTCCCAGATGGTGCAGTCGTCGGAGAGGCCATGCAGGAGGTACAGCACGGGCGGGGCGCCCTGGGGCGCGGGGGCGTCCAGGCCGATCTGGCCGGCCGCGCTCTGGGGCAGGAGCACCACGGCGGAGGTGCCCATGGCCAGGGACTCGGAGAAGAAGTCGACGCGCATGCGGATCATGGGGTCACCCTCTCCCCTGCAGCGGCCGTCAGTTCCCCGCGCGGCCGCGGTCCTCGACGCCGAGCTCGTTCGCGAGGGCGCGCACGCGGGCCAGGATGTCGTCGCGGATCAGACGCATCCGCTCGGGGCCCTCGATGCCGCGTAGGGAGGGCTCATCGGTGTCCCAGACCTCGATCGGGGCGGCACCCGTGTTCTCGATGACGGCCTCGGTGCCCAGCACCACCACCCGGTCGGCCCTGTCGAGCCAGGCGGGGTCGATGGGCCGGGGGCGCGCGCCGTCGAAGCTGGCGCCGATCTCCTCCACCGCGGCACGGGAGGCCTCGTTCAGCGCATCGCCCGGGCGCGTCCCGGCCGAGAGGACGGTCACGGCGTCCCCGGCGACCTGCCGCATGAGGGCCGCGGCCATCTGGGACTTGCCGCCGTTCTTGACGCAGAGGAACAGGACGGACGGGCGGACGACTGGTGCTGCGGTGTCGGGGGTCATCGGATCTCCTGGGTCGGTGCGGCGGTGGGGCGACGGGGATGC
>NZ_FWFG01000023.1 GCF_900163655.1 Brachybacterium nesterenkovii | reverse complement strand
ACCATCCTGCGCGCCGGCGCCGAGAACCTCACCGACCGCCAGCTCGCCCGCCTCGAGACCGCGATCTTGGCCGATCCCGCCCACGAGGAGGTCTACGTCGCCTGGCGCTGCGCCCAAGACCTCCGAGCCGCCTACCGCGCGAAGGACACGACCAAGGGCCGTCGCCGCGCCGAGAAGATCCTGGACGCGTTCCACACCTGCCCGATCCCCGAGGTCGCCCGCCTGGGACGCACCCTGCGCCGCTGGCGGCAGGCGTTCTTGGCCTACTTCGACACCGACCGCGCGAACAACGGCGGCACCGAGGCCGTCAACGGCATCATCGAGCTGCACCGGCGCCTCGCCCGCGGCTACCGCAACCGCGACAACTACCGCCTCCGCATGCTCCTCGCCGCCGGCGGACTGATCACCTGATCCCTACCGGAACGGCGAAGAGCCGGGTAGGGGATCGTTTCGATCGCCTACGTCGCCACCGCGGTCACCACGGCCGGCCAGGGCCCGAGGACCATCGCGACCAGGCACACGCCGATCATGTCGAGGTACAGGGGGACGCCTGTGACGTGGGTGACGGCGAGTCTCAGCAGATTGATCCCGACGGCCGCGCCGATCACCGCCGCGGTGCGCGGACGGCTCGCCGAGATCGGGCTGAACGCCGGGGGCCGGACGGATACGGCTGTCCGGGGGAGGGTCGCGGGGGCCCCGGCGGCAGCGACCGGGACGGGCAGCGTGACGTCAGCGCGCACGGCAGCGGACGAGGCGGCCCCGGCGGAGCGCGTCGTAGACGGTGCTCCGCGCCGGGCGAGCAGCCCGGGCGTCCATCCCGCGAGCCCTCCGGATGTCCCCGACGCGCACGGCGATCTCGGCGAAGGACGGCATCCCCGCGGCGACCCTGGCCTCGGCGAGATCGGTGACGACGGCGTCGATGGAGTCCACGCTGCGCCGGCTGTCCCGGTCGTCCTGGTCGCTGTGCGGTGCCATGCGTCGGCCTTCTTCGTGCTCGCGGAGCGGTGCCCCGTCTGTGGCGTGTCGAGATGATGATGTCCCGTGGGCCTCTCAGCGGTGCGGTGCGCACGAACGCTCCGGTGGTGCGCACGCTCGTGCACACATCGGCGGCGACGGTGAAACCCCCGTGAAGATGTGCACAGATGTGAGCACGGCGCCCGTCGGCGCAGGTCACCGCGCCATACCCTGAGTCCGTACCCGCATATCTGGAGGCTCGCCCGTGTCCGTCACCTCGATCACGCCGTCCGCCGCCGCTGCGCCCGACGCAGGACGCCCCCGCGATCTGGTCCCGTCCGAGGGGGCTTCCGTCCGTGTCGAGGTCCCCGCCTCGCCCGCGCAGCTCCGCGCCCTCGAGGCGGCGCAGCTGCCGGCCCTCGCGGCAGAGCTGCGGCGCCGCCTCGTGGAGACCACGGCGGCCACCGGCGGCCACCTCGGGCCCAACCTCGGCGTCGTCGAGCTGACCATCGCCCTGCACCGCGAGTTCGACTCTCCGCGCGAGCAGATCGTCTTCGACACCGGGCACCAGGCCTATGTGCACAAGATGCTGACCGGGCGCGCCGACCTCGAGGGCCTGCGCCAGCGCGGCGGGATCGCCGGCTACCCGGACCGCGGCGAGTCCGAGCACGACGTGGTCGAGAACTCCCACGCCTCGGGCTCGATCGCCTGGGCCCACGGCATCGACCGCGCGCTGCGCCTGCACGGCGGGGCCGATGCATGCACCGTCGCGGTGATCGGCGACGGCGCCCTGACCGGCGGCGTCGGCCTCGAGGCGCTCAACGAGCTGGCCGCGGACCCGGCGAGCCGCACCGTCGTGGTCCTCAACGACAACACGCGCTCCTACGCACCGACCGTCGGCGGGCTCGCCGGGCACCTGGCAGCCCTCCGCGCCGGGACCGTCGGCGCCGGTGCGGACGTGTTCACCGCGCTCGGGCTCACCTACCTCGGACCGGTCGACGGCCACGACCTCGAGGCGCTCGCCCGCGTGCTCGCCGCGGCGCACCGCACAGCCGCCGATCCCGGGCAGGGCGCCCCCGTGGTCCATGTCCTCACGAGCAAGGGCCGGGGATTCGCGCGCGCGGAGCAGGACCTGCTGGACCACTGGCACGCGACCGGCCCATTCCCGCTCGAGCTCCCCACGGCGGCGGAGGCCGAGGAGGAGACGGTCCGCTCGCCGGATGCTCCCCGGCCGCCGGCGACCTGGACGGCCCGTGCCGGGCAGGCGTTCCTCGCCGCCGCGCGGGCCGATGAGCGGGTGGTGGCGATCAGCGCCGCCATG
This sequence comes from Brachybacterium nesterenkovii, assembly GCF_900163655.1. Taxonomy (GTDB): domain Bacteria; phylum Actinomycetota; class Actinomycetes; order Actinomycetales; family Dermabacteraceae; genus Brachybacterium; species Brachybacterium nesterenkovii. The sequence continues at coordinate 26,047 of NZ_FWFG01000023.1, read as the reverse complement.
GTGGACCCGGTCGGTCTCACTCCGCTGCAGGCGGAGGCGCCCGAGCGCGTGCTCGATGTCGGCATCGCCGAGCAGCTCGCGCTGGACACCGCCGCGGGACTCTCGCGCGGGGGAGCGAAGCCCCTCGTTGCCCTGTATGCGACGTTCCTGAACCGGGCCTTCGACCAGCTGCTGCTGGATGCCGCCCTGCACGGGGAGGACGTCACGATCGCGCTCGACCGCGCCGGGGTCACCGGTGACGACGGGCCCAGCCACCACGGTATCTGGGATCTCGCGCTCGCGGCGCAGATCCCCGGCCTCGCGCTGTTCGCGCCCCGGGACGGGGCGCGGCTCGAGGAGGCCGTCGCCGCCGCACTGGCCGTCGAGGGCCCGGCGGTCGTGCGCTATCCCAAGGGGAAGTGCCCGGCGGACCTCGACGCGGTCGCCCGCACCGAGGCGGGGGACGTGCTGCTCGGCGATACCGAGGGCGAGATCGATGCTCTCGTCGTCTCCCTCGGGGCTCTCGCGCCGGCCGCGGTCGAGGCCGCGCGCGCTGTCGCCGCGGACGGACGGCGCATCGTCGTCGTCGATCCGGTGCAGGCGCTGGCGCTGCGACCCGGCCTGCTCGACCTCGCCCGCCGTGCGCACTGCGTCGTGACCCTCGAGGACGGCGTCGCCGCCCGCGGCGTCGGCGCGGCCCTCGCCGTCGCTCTGCAGTCCGCGGCGAGCGTCTCCCATCCCGCCCCGCCCGTCCGCACCCTCGGGGTGGCCCAGGAGTTCATCCCGCACGCCTCGCGTGCGCAGATCCTCGCGGAGCAGGGGCTCGACGCCGAGGGCATCGCCCGCTCGCTGCGGTCAGTGCTCGCCTGAGAGCGATGATGGACTGAGCGTGCCCGGGCGCTCTCCCCGGCGCGCAAGCTGTCTGCGAACGGGCCGGGGCGCGGCGGCGCCGCGAGCCCGGGCGCGGCGGCGCCGCGAGCCCGGGCGCGACGAGGGGCCGGGGCCGCGCGCCTCAGCCGATAGACGAGCGCGGGGACGGGTCGTCCGCCCGCGCGGTGAGCACGATCGGATCCCCGTCGGTCACGTACAGCGTGTGCTCGGCGTGCGCGCCGCGGGAGCCGTCGACGGTCTCGACGGTCCAGCCGTCGCGCTCGGTGATCGCGAGCTCGTTCGTCGTGGGGGAGAGGAACGGCTCGACGGTGATGACCATGCCGGGCGTGAGCTCGATGCCGTGGCCGGGCGTGCCGTGGTTGGGGATGAACGGGTCCTCGTGCATCGTCCGCCCGACGCCGTGGCCCCCGAACTGGTGGTTGATGGTGTAGCCGAGGTCGTGGGCCCTCCCCTGGACCGCATGGCCGATGTCGCCGACGTGGTTGCCGGCGCGCACCTGGTCGATCCCGGCCCACATGACCGTCTCGGTGTCGCGGATCAGCTGCAGATCCTCCTCGGCGGCGGTGCCGACCACCACGGAGACGCAGGCGTCGGCGACCCAGCCCTCGAGCTCCACGGCGAGGTCGAGGGAGAGGAGGTCCCCGTCGGCGAGCACGCGGTCGTACGGCCGCCCGTGCAGCACGGCGTCGTTCACCGAGGTGCAGATGACCTTGCCGAACGGGTACGCCCCGAAGCGCGGGTGGTAGTCGAGGTAGCAGCTCGTCGCGCCGGCCTCGCGGATCATGCGGTGGACCTCGGCGTCGATCTCGAGCAGGTTCTGCCCGACCTCCACGCTCGTGCGCAGGTGCGAGAGCACGGCGGCGACGAACTCGCCCGCCGGATGCATCTGCTCGACCGTCGGGCGCTCGGGCTCGGCGGGACGGCGGCGGCGCAGCAGGCTCATCGGGCGGAGACCTCCACGCGGCGCTCGGTGGCCTCGGCATCGGCGGCCGGAGGCCCCTGCCACGTGAACATCGTGGTCACGAGCCAGGAGACGGCGGCGGTGAAGAGCGCGGCACCGGCCAAGTGCAGGCCCACCAGGACGGCGGGCAGCGCCAGGAAGTACTGGGTGTAGCCGAGAGCCGCCTGCGCGACGGTGACGATGACCACGCCCCAGGCGGCGCGGCGGGCATGCGAACGGGCATCGATGAGGTGCAGCACGAGCAGCATCCCGACGACGAGACCGCAGAAGAGCATCACCGCATCGGCATGGAGCCAGGAGACCATGCGCGGGTCGAGCGCCAGACGGACGGTCGCCTCGAGGTCCCCGGAGTGGGGGCCCGTGGAGGTGACCACGGTCCCGAGCACGAGCACGGCGGCGCCGACGACCGCCAGGGCGATCGCTGTGGCGAGCACGGGTCGCGGCACGGCGCGCCGCACGGCGCCGTCCCCCTCGTGCAGACGCGCGACGAGCACGGTCGAGACCACCACCAGCGCGATCGAGATGAGGAAGTGCGGGGCCACGGTGCCCGGGTGCAGATGCAGCTTCACGATCGCCATCCCGACGATCGCCTGCAGCAGCGTGCCCACGAGGGGCATCCAGGCGAGCACCAGGAAGCCGCGGCCCTTCGAGCGCAGCCAGCGCAGCGCGATGATCAGCACCGCGAGCGCGAAGACGCTCAGCACCCCGGTGAGCGTGCGGTTGCCGAACTCGATGAAGGCGCGGAAGCCGGTCGGGTTGGCCGTGTTCGGGGCGAACTGCCCGGGCTCGCAGTTGGGCCACGTCGAGCAGCCGAGACCCGACCCCGTCAGGCGCACGATGCCGCCGGTGACGATGATGCCCATCTGGCAGATCAGGTTGCCCCAGAACGCGATCGACACGAGGCGGCGGCGGGAGGCGGGGAGGGAGGCGAGCACGGGGCTGGTGATCTCGGGGATCGCAGCCGCGACAGGGGCAGGGGTCATGGGGGTCAGTCTAGGAAGCGGGACCGACGATCGCAGACCGAGGGGTCCCGCTCATCGCGTGATCAGGGCACCGGGAGAGCCGGGCGAGGGCTCAGACCGAGGTCCAGCGGAACCAGCGGGAGACGGCGAAGGACCCTCCCACGGCCCACAGGAGCAGCACGACGACCGACCCCCACGAGAACGCGGTGCCCGCGAGGCTGGCGCGCAGCAGCTCCCCGAGAGCGCCCGAGGGGAGGAGGTCGACGAGACCGCGCAGGATCCGCGGATAGGAGGTCGGGGGGAGGGCGATGCCGCCCACCGCGACGAACAGCATGAACAGGATGTTCGACAGCGCCAGCACCGCCTCGGTGCGCAGCGTCCCGGCGACGAGCAGCCCGAGCGCCCCGAAGGCGACGGTGCCCAGCAGCCAGACCGGCACGGCGGCGAGCAGACCGAGGACGGCGGGCCGCCAGCCGAGGGCGAGGGCGATGCCCCCGAGGACGAGCACCTGGAGCACGTGCAAGCCCAGCGTCGCGATGATCTTCCCCGCGAGATAGCCGTCGCGTCCCAGGGGCGTGGTCGCGATCCAGCGCAGCACGCCGCCGCGGCGGTCGAAGCCGGTCTGGATCGCCTGGGAGGTGAACGACGTCGAGATGAGCGCGGTCCCGGCGGTCGCGGCGACCGCGCTGTCGATCGGGGCGACCCCGGCGATGCCGCCGACCGGCAGCAGGCGCAGGCCGAGGAGGACGAGTACCGGCAGGATGATCGCGACCATGAGCTGCTCGCCGTTGGACAGCATGATCCGGGCCTCGAACGCCGCGTGGCGCAGGACGCGGCGGAGGGTCGGCGCGGGCGCGGTGACGTGCTCGGCGGGGCGGCCAGCGGGACGGACGGTGCCGGGCGCGGTCATCGGCGCTCCTGGGTCAGATCGAGGAGCACGGACTCGAGATCCGCCGCCCCGGTGGTCACATGCAGGTCCACGCCGCGACGCCGTGCGGCCGCCCGCAGCTCGGTGCCCAGGGTCACCGCGACGGCCGGGTCGACGCCCGCGGCGGTCGCGCTCAGGTGCACGGTCCCGTCGGCCTCGTGGTGGGAGGCGATCACCTCCTCGGGGCTGCCGCTGGCGACCACGCTCCCGCGGGCGATGACGACGACCTGGTCCGCCACCCCCTCGACATCGTCCATGAGGTGGGTGGTGAGCACGACGGCGGTGCCGGTGCGGGCGAGGGAGCGGATCAGGTGGCGGACGGTGCGGGAGATCGCGGCGTCCATCCCGGCGGTGGGCTCGTCGAGGAACACGAGCTCGGGACGGCCCACGAGCGCGAGGGCGAGGCCCAGGCGCTGGCGCTGGCCGCCGGAGAGGCGCCGCACCAGGGTGCGGGCGAAGGCGTCGATCCCGAGGTGCGCGGCCAGTTCGTCGACGTCGAGAGGATCGACGTGCAGCGAGGCGCCGTAGCGCAGCAGGTCCATCGCACGGGCGCCCGAGGCGAGCCCGCCGTCCTGGATCATGACGCCCACGTGGGCCCGATGCGCGGCCGATGCCCGCCACGGGTCCTCGCCGAGCACCCGCACGGTGCCCGCGTCGGGTCGCAGCAGCCCGGTGGCGCAGGAGATCGTCGTGGTCTTCCCGGCGCCGTTGGGGCCCAGCAGTGCGGTGACCTCGCCGCGGCGGGCGGTGAGCGAGATGCCGTCGGCCGCGCGGACCGTGCCGTAGTTCTTCACGAGGCCGGTGATCTCGAGCGCGGGAGTCTCGGCGCGATAGGCCGAGGAGGGGACGGGCGATGGAGCTGTCATGGTGCGGTCATCGTAGGCTCCTCGCCCACCGCGGGGCGCGCTCAGCGGCCCGTCGCTCCCGCGCGCTCAGTGGCCCGCCGCGGGGCGCGCTCAGCGGCCTGTCGCTCCCGCGCGCTCAGCGGCCCGTCACGTGCAGGGGCGTGTGGGCGGGATCGACGACCTCCGCGCGCAGCGGTGGCTCGGGCGCCGTCCCCGCACCCCAGGTCGCGGTCTCGAAGCGGTCGCGGTCGTGGGCCTCGAGGAGGGAGGTCATGTCGGGTCCGACGGGGACGATCCCGGTCGGGTTGATGTCCCGATGCACCGCGTAGTAGTGCTCCTTGATGTGCTGGAGGTCCACCGTGTCGCCGAAGCCCGGGGTCTGGAACAGATCGCGCAGGTAGCCGCCGAGGTTCGGCATCGCGGCGATCGGCTTCCGGGCGCACTTGAAGTGGCCCGCGTAGACGGGGTCGAAGCGCACCAGGGTGGGGAACAGGCGCACATCCGCCTCGGTGATCGAGGGCCCCATGAGATAGCGCGAGCGGCTCAGGCGGTCCTCGAGGATGTCGAGGCTCTTCCAGAGGTCGGCGTAGGCCTCCTCGTAGGCCTCCTGGCTGCCGGCGAAGCCCGCCTTGTAGACCCCGTTGTTGACGTGGTGGAGCAGCCAGCGGTTGAGATCGTCGATCTCGGCGCGCTGGGCCTGCGGATAGAGGTCCGGTGCGCCCTCGCGGTGGAAGGCGGTCCACTCGGTCGACAGGTCCAGCGTCATGCGCTGGAAGTCGTTGGTGACGACGGCGCCATCGCGCGTGTCGACGATCGCGGGCACGGTGATGCCGCGCGGGTAGTCGGGCACGCGGCGGAAGTAGGCCTCCTGCAGGCGCTCGATGCCCAGGACGGGGTCGCGGCCGGCGGGGTCCAGGTCGAAGGTCCAGGAGCGGGCGTCGTGCGTGGGGCCGGCGATGCCCATCGAGATCGCGTCCTCGAGGCCCAGCAGGCGGCGCACGATGATCGCCCGGTTCGCCCAGGGGCAGGCGTGCAAGACGATCAGGCGGTAGCGCCCGGCCTCGACGGGGTACCCGTCGCGCCCGTCCGCGGTGATGCGGGTCGCGAAGTAGCGCATGTCCCGGTCGAAGGCCTTGCCGGGCTCGACGTACCGCCCCTGCGCGCTCTCGCCGCCCTGCCCGGCGGCGTTCGCGGGTTCCTGGCTCTGCTGCGCATCCATGATCGACACGCGAGTTGAAAACTGGAGCATAGGGGAGGGGGTGCCTGGGGAGGGAGTGGCGAGTGACACGCATCGCCGCAGGCCGGAGAGCATTCGATTTTCGCAAGCGTTTGTTCCTAAAATGGATGGCGACGGCGACGACCACGCGGAAGGGGAGGCCATGACGACCAGCACGGACCATCTCGACGCACCCGGTCGCACCGAGGCGACGGGACGCCCCGCAGCATCGGGCGTCGAGGCGCCCGAGCCCCATCGCGACACACGGGACCGCCTCGTCGAGGCGATCACCACCCACGGCCCGATCACGGCCCGCGCGCTCGCGGAGCGCTTCGGGCTCACCAGCGCCGCGGTCCGTCGCCATCTCGCCGCTCTCGAATCCGACGGCGTGATCGTCGAGCACGACGTCCCCGTCCCGCAGCGCGGGCGCGGACGCCCCAGCAAGTCGTTCGTCATCGCCGTCGCACCGCGCAGCGAGGACCGGGAGGGCGACGACCTCGCCCTGCTGGCCATCGACCAGCTCGCCCGCCTCGGCGGACGGGAGGCCGTCGAGTCCCTCGCCGAGCTGCGCGTCGCCCCCTGGGGACAGGAGTTCTCCGCGCGCCTGGCGGCGGCGGAGGCGACGTCCGGCCCCCTGGACGCGTCGGCGAGGACCGAGCTGCTGGCCGAGCTCCTCAGCGAGCTCGGCTACGCCACCACCGTGCGACCCCTCACGGTGAACGTCCCGGAGGCTCCGTCCCGGCGCGGCGCGCGCCCGCGCACCGTCGTCACCGCACAGCTGTGCCAGGGCCACTGCCCTGTCCAGGACCTCGCCGCGGAGCATCCCGAGCTCTGCGACATCGAGACCCGCGCGATCTCGCGGATGCTGGGCGTCCCCGTCCAGCGTCTGGCCACGCTCGCAGGCGGCGCCCACGCCTGCACGACCCATATCCCGCTCACGGAGGGAAGGACCTCATGACGAGTGCACCCGAGCAGCTCAGCCAGGACGAGATCATCTCGTCCATCGGCAACTACGCCTATGGCTGGCACGATCAGGACTCCGCGGGCGCCTCGGCGCGCCGCGGACTGTCGGAGGACGTCGTCCGCGACATCTCCGCGAAGAAGGACGAGCCGGAGTGGATGCTGCAGCGCCGCCTGAAGGCGCTCGCGCTGTTCGACAAGAAGCCCATGCCCACGTGGGGCGCGGACCTGTCGGGCATCGACTTCGACAACATCAAGTACTTCGTGCGCTCCACGGAGAAGCAGGCCGCCACCTGGGAGGAGCTGCCCGCGGAGATCCGCGAGACCTACGACCGCCTGGGCATCCCCGAGGCCGAGAAGCAGCGTCTCGTGGCCGGCGTCGCCGCGCAGTACGAGTCCGAGGTCGTCTACCACCAGATCCGCGAGGACCTCGAGGCCCAGGGCGTGATCTTCCTGGACACCGACACCGGCCTCAAGGAGCACCCGGAGATCTTCGAGGAGTACTTCGGCTCCGTCATCCCCGCCGGCGACAACAAGTTCTCCGCGCTGAACACCGCGGTGTGGTCCGGCGGCTCCTTCGTGTACGTCCCCAAGGGCGTCCACGTCGAGATCCCGCTGCAGGCGTACTTCCGGATCAACACCGAGAACATGGGCCAGTTCGAGCGGACGCTGATCATCGCCGACGAGGGCTCCTACGTGCACTACGTCGAAGGCTGCACCGCGCCGATCTACAAGAGCGACTCGCTGCACTCCGCGGTCGTCGAGATCGTCGTCAAGAAGAACGCCCGCGTGCGCTACACGACCATCCAGAACTGGTCGAACAACGTGTACAACCTCGTCACCAAGCGCACCACCGTCGAAGAGGGCGGGACGATGGAGTGGGTCGACGGCAACATCGGCTCCAAGGTGACCATGAAGTACCCGGCCGTGTGGCTGATGGGCGAGCACGCCCGCGGCGAGACCCTCTCGATCGCCTTCGCGGGCGAGGGCCAGCACCAGGACACCGGCTCGAAGATGGTGCACATGGCGCCCCGCACGTCGAGCTCGATCGTGTCCAAGTCGGTCTCGCGCGGCGGCGGCCGCTCGTCCTACCGCGGCCTCGTGCAGGTCATGCCGGGCGCGGAGCACTCGGCCTCGACCGTGCTGTGCGACGCGCTGCTGGTGGACACGATCTCCCGCACCGACACCTACCCCTACGTCGACGTCCGCGTCGACGACGTCCAGATGGGCCACGAGGCCACCGTCTCCAAGGTCTCCGAGGAGCAGCTCTTCTACCTGATGAGCCGCGGCATGGAGGAGACCGAGGCCATGGCCATGATCGTGCGCGGGTTCATCGAGCCCATCGCGCGCGAGCTGCCCATGGAGTACGCCCTCGAGCTGAACCGCCTGATCGAGCTGCAGATGGAAGGAGCCGTCGGCTGATGACGACGTCCGACATGACCGACGTAACCGGTGCCGAGAGCGCGGGCGATCCCCGCGCCAACGAGGCCGCCGGGGGAGCGGCGGGCGTCGCGCCCGTCCCCGCACAGCAGGAGCTGAGCGAGGCGGCCGCGGACGGCCCCGTGACCGACCACTCCGGCGCCGAGCTGGAGTCCGAGGGCATCGCCCTGCCGGGCGACGGCGCGAAGGCCGAGAAGACCACGCGCGCCCACCGCCCGCGGTCCTTCGAGGTCTCCGACTTCGAGCGCCCCACCTCCAAGCAGGAGGAATGGCGCTTCACCCCGCTGCGCGTGCTCGCGCCCCTGTTCGAGGACGCCGAGACCGACGTGCGCGGCGAGGACGACCATCCCGTCACCTACGACGTGGACACGCCCGAGGGCGTCGAGGCGAGCACGCTCGCCCCGGGGGAGGCCCCGCGCGGCACCGCCCTCGTGCCCGAGGACATCGTCTCCGCCGTCGCCTCCGCGCGCTGCGCCGACGCCCTGCACCTGCGGGCCGGGCGGAACGCGGAGATCGCCGAGCCCGCCCGCGTGACCATCACCGGGCAGGGCGCCGAGCGCCGCGGCAACGCGCACATCGTGCTCGAGACCGAGGAGTCCGCGGTCGCGACCTACGTGCTCGACCACCGCGGCAGCGCGCAGATGGCCGAGAACGTCGAGCTGATCGTCGGCGCCAACTCCTCGATGACCGTGATCGCCCTGCAGGACTGGGACGATGACGCGCTGCACATCACCACCCACCACGCGAAGCTGGGCCGCGACGCGCGCCTCAAGCACATCGTGGTCTCGCTCGGCGGGCGCGCGGTGCGCGTGGACGTGATCGGCGAGCTCGTCGAGCCGGGCGCGGAGATCGAGAACCTGGGCCTGTACTTCGCGGACGCGGACCAGTACCTCGAGCACCGCCTGTTCGTGGATCACGCGGCCCCGCGCTGCACCTCGAACTCGACGTACAAGGGCGCGCTGCAGGGCAAGGGCGCGCGCTCCGTGTGGGTCGGCGACGTGCTGATCCGCAAGGAGGCCGAGGGCACGAACACCTACGAGCTCAACCGCAACCTCGTGCTCACCGACGGCGCCCGTGCGGACTCTGTCCCCAACCTGGAGATCGAGACGGGGGAGATCGAGGGCGCCGGCCACGCCGCCGCCACCGGTCGCTTCGACGACGAGCAGCTGTTCTACCTGCGCGCCCGCGGCATCCCCGAGCTGGAGGCGCGGCGCCTGGTGGTCCGCGGCTTCTTCGCCGAGCTGATCCAGCAGATCGACGTCCCGGAGATCCGCGAGCACCTCACGGCGTCCATCGAGACCGAGCTCGAGCGGAGCATGAACTGACCATGGGCTCCTTCGTCCCCGTCGCCTCCCTCGCGGACCTCGCCCCCGGCGCGGTCCTCGGGGTCGAGGTCGACGGCCTCGAGATCGCGCTCGCGCGCGACAGCGACGGGGACGTGCACGCCCTGGGCGACGTCTGCTCCCACGCCGAGGTGCCCCTGTCCGACGGAGACGTCGAGGACGGGGCCCTGGAGTGCTGGAAGCACGGCAGCCAGTTCGACCTGCGCACCGGACGCCCGCGGCAGCTGCCTGCGACGGCGCCCGTCCCCGTGTACCCGGTCCAGGTGGACCCGGTCACCGGAACCATCGGCGTGGACCTCTCCGCGCCCGTCACCCCCTGACTCACACCCCCAGCAAGGAGCACGAAGACATGTCGATCCTCGAGATCAAGGACCTCCACGCGACCGTGGAGACGCCCGAGGGCACCAAGGAGATCCTCAAGGGCGTCGATCTGACCATCAAGGGCGGCGAGACCCACGCGATCATGGGCCCCAACGGCTCGGGCAAGTCCACCCTCGCGTACTCGATCGCCGGACACCCCAAGTACGAGATCACCGGCGGCAGCGTGATGCTCGACGGCGAGGACGTCCTGGAGATGAGCGTCGACGAGCGCGCCCGCGCGGGCCTGTTCCTCGCGATGCAGTACCCCGTCGAGGTCCCCGGCGTGACCGTCTCGAACTTCCTGCGCACCGCCAAGACCGCGGTGTCCGGGCAGGCGCCGGCCCTGCGCACCTGGGTCAAGGACGTGAAGTCCGCGATGGCCGATCTCAAGATGGACGAGGCGTTCGCAGACCGCAACGTGAACGAGGGATTCTCCGGCGGGGAGAAGAAGCGCCACGAGATCCTGCAGATGGAGCTGCTGAAGCCCTCCATCGCGATCCTCGACGAGACCGACTCGGGCCTGGACGTCGACGCGCTGCGCATCGTCTCCGAGGGCGTGAACCGCGCCAAGGCGAACACGGACCTGGGCGTCATGCTCATCACGCACTACACGCGGATCCTCAACTACATCAAGCCCGACTTCGTGCACGTGTTCGTCGACGGCCGCGTCGCCGAGCAGGGCGGCCCCGAGCTCGCCGAGCGCCTCGAGGCCGAGGGGTACGAGCGCTTCCTGGCGGGTGCCGAGTGACCGCCGAGGAGAGCGCCGCGGAGAGCGCCGCGATCCCGGCCGACGGCGCTGTCGAGGCGGCCGACGCGCACGTGACCGAGGAGCAGGTCATCGAGGCCATGAAGGACGTGATCGACCCCGAGCTCGGGATCAACGTCGTGGACCTCGGGCTGGTCTACGGCGTGAAGGTCGATCAGGGCGAGGCGGTCATCGACATGACGCTGACGTCCGCGGCCTGCCCGCTCACCGACGTGCTCGAGGAGCAGACGTTCGCGGCGCTCGACCCGATCACCGAGTCCCACCGCATCAACTGGGTGTGGATGCCGCCGTGGGGCATGGAGATGATCACCGAGGACGGCCGCGACCAGCTGCGGGCGATCGGCTTCAACCTGTGACCGTCTGAGACGGAACGCAGGACGAGGGGAGGGCGGCACCGGGGACCGGTGCCGCCCTCGCTTCGAACTTCTTCTGCCAGGCGAACAGGCTGTCGTGGACATGTGCGGCACCAGAGGTGACGAAGGCCTCGGGCGATTGGCCTGTAGGTCCTGGGGCGCGGGATGGGCGTGAGGCATGATATTCCCGAGGGCGCTCTCTGCGCCGTTGCGCCCGCGGGAGACCGGGGGGGGGCAGAGTTTGCAAAAGGCGGAACCCATGAGTGTCGACCATATTCAGAAGCCGGAGGGAGCACCTTCTTCGGCTCCGACTCGCCGCGCGATCACCAAGGGCGCGCTGTGGGCCATGCCCGCTGCCGCCGCGTCCTACGCGGCACCGGCGTACGCGGCGAGCTGCAACCCGGTGTCGACGATCACTGAGTGGGCAGGAGCCAACTACAAGCAGGCGTCGTCGACGTCAGGCACGTACACCGTCCCGGATCCTGACGGAGCGGGCCGCGGAACGGGGATGACCGTAAAGGTGTCCTCCGCCTTCGGCACAAATACCCAGGCCGGTAACCAGCTGAAGACGAGGGACGACAATCTCCGGGGCATTTCGACGTCCCGTGGGGGGTTCTCGAACACCCTGGCGCTGCACCAGTCGCCGATCAAAGACCACCTGAAGACCGAAACTGCGACGCCCGCCAACTCCCAGACGGTGACGTTCACCTTCTCCAAGCCCGTCACGGGGCTGAGCTTCACGATCGCCGACATCGATTCGGCGGCAAGGGACTTCAGAGACTAGGTCACAGTCTCCGGCGTCGTGGTGTCGACCCCGACCAACAGCCTCTACGTCCAGTCCAGCGGAGGAACCGCCACCTCCATCAGTACGAACACCCGCATCGACGAGGCCAGCAGCGATGCGGGCAACGCCAAGTTCACCGTCTCTGGCACGGTCACGTCGATCACGATCACGTACTACAACACCACCTCCGCCTCGTCCTCGTCCATCGACGGGGACCAGGGCGTGTACATCTCCCCGCTCGCCTTCACGTACAACCCCTGCTGAGCACCCCCGAGCGCGCCGCCGAGCGCCCTGGAGCCCGCCGCTCCAGGGCGCTCGCGCGTGCGGCCGCTCACATCCGCGCCCGCTGCGGGGGATCTCCCGTGCCCCGCGCGGCGACCGGCCGTAGACTCGAGCGGCCTTTTGACCCTCCACCCGCACCGGGAGCGCGCCTGTGATCACCGTCCATGACCTCGAGATCCGCGTCGGGGCGCGCCTGCTCATGTCCGACGTGAGATTCCAGGTGGGAGACGGCGACCGCGTGGGGCTCGTCGGCCGCAACGGCGCCGGCAAGACCACGCTCACGAAGGTCCTCTCCGGGACGCTGCAGCCGGCCGCCGGCAGCGTCGATCTGCGCGGCGAGCTGGGCTACCTGCCCCAGGACACGCACTCGGGCGACCCCGAGCAGAGCGTGCTGGCCCGCATCCTCTCCGCCCGCGGCCTGGACGAGCTGATGGAGCGCCTGCGCCGGGCCGAGCACGAGATGGCGGACATGAGCATCTCGGACGCCCAGCGCGAGAAGGCGATGAACCGCTGGTCGCGCCTGGACGCCGAGCTCGACACCAAGGGCGGGTACGCCGCCGAGTCCGAGGCCAAGCGCATGGCCGCGAACCTCGGTCTGCCCGACCGCATCCTCACGCAGGAGCTGAAGACGCTCTCCGGCGGCCAGCGCCGCCGCGTGGAGCTCGCCCGCATCCTGTTCTCCCAGGCCACCACCCTCATCCTCGATGAGCCGACGAACCATCTCGACGCCGACTCGGTCGTCTGGCTGCGCGAGTACCTGCAGGGCTTCAAGGGCGGGATCATCGTCATCTCCCACGACGTGCAGCTCGTGGAGCAGGTGGTCAACACCGTGTTCTACCTCGATGCCAACCGGCAGGTCATCGACATCTACAACATGGGCTGGAAGCAGTACCTCCAGGCGCGCGAGGACGACGAGAAGCGCCGCAAGCGCGAGCGCGCGAACGCGGAGAAGAAGGCCACCGCGCTCACGACGCAGGCGGAGAAGATGCGCGCCAAGGCCACCAAGGCCGTCGCCGCCCAGAACATGCTCAAGCGCGCCGAGCGGCTCATGAGCTCGGTGGAGGAGGAGCGCCAGGTCGACCGCGTGGCCTCCCTGCGCTTCCCCAAGCCCGCCCCCTGCGGGAAGACCCCGCTCATGGCCGAGGACCTCTCGAAGTCCTACGGCAGCCTCGAGATCTTCACCGGCGTGGACCTCGCGATCGACCGCGGCAGCCGCGTCGTGATCCTCGGGCTCAACGGAGCGGGCAAGACCACGCTGCTGCGGATCCTCGCCGGGGTCGACGACCCCGATACCGGCGGCGTCATCCCCGGCCACGGGCTGCGCATCGGCTACTACGCCCAGGAGCACGAGACCCTCGACGACTCCCGCACGGTGCTCGAGAACATGATGACCGCGGCCCGCGACATGCCCGAGGTCGAGGCCCGCAAGATCCTCGGCTCCTTCCTCTTCACCGGCGACGACGTGCACAAGCCCGCCGGGGTCCTTTCCGGCGGCGAGAAGACCCGGCTCGCGCTCGCGGCCCTCGTCGTCTCCGGCGCGAACGTGCTGCTGCTGGACGAGCCCACCAACAACCTCGATCCGGCCTCGCGCGCCGAGATCCTCGGGGCGCTCGCCTCCTTCGAGGGCGCGGTCGTGCTCGTCTCGCACGACCCCGGCGCCGTTCGGGCGCTCTCGCCCGAGCGCGTGCTGGTGATGCCCGATGCGGTCGAGGATCTCTGGAACGCGTCCTACGAGGAGCTCATCCAGCTCGCCTGATCCCGAGCAGCCGGGGGCCTCCTGCTGCCACGCATGCGTGAGGCTGTGAAGCGCGGTACAGCGCGCCTGCGCTGTAGAGCGCGCCGGCTCCTCTAGGGTGAGCGCATGTTCGCGATCACCTACGACCAGCGCGGCTCCACGAAGAACGGCGACCGCATCCCCGAGCTGCTCGCGGCGCTCGAGCGCGTCCCGACCCGCTGCGCCGCCGAGCGCACCCGCGGCGATGAGGCCCAGGTGCTCGTCGACCGCGCCGACGCGGCCCTCGACGCCGTCCGCGCGGCCGCTGAGCTGGGCCAGTGGAGCATCGGCCTGGGCATCGGCGCCGTCGAGACGCCCCTGCCCACCAGCGTGCGCGAGGCCCGCGGCCCCGCGCTGCGCGCCTCGAGCGAAGCCCTCGAGGAGGCCCGTCGCACCAGTCAGGTGCCGATCGTCGTGCGCGCCGCCGACACCCGCCACGAGGGGACCGCCGCCGACGCCCAGGCCGTGCTGCGCCTCATCGGCTGGATGAACCGCACCCGCAACACGGGTCAGTGGCGCACCGTCCGCGCCCTCCGCGAGGACCCGTCGCGGACCCAGGCGCAGATCGCCGAGCACCTCGGCGTGACCCAGCAGACCGTCTCGCGCTCGCTCAAGACGAGCGGCTGGCGGGAGGAGAGCGCCGCCGACTCCCTCGTGCAGCGGCTGCTCGCGATGATCGACCTCACGAGCTGAGCGCGACCCGTCGGCCCGTGGCGAGGGCGCGAGCGCTGTATCGTAAGGGGCCGTGCACCGGGTCCGTCGGGCCCTGCAGCCCCACCCGGAACGGCGCCGCACCACCGAGCGCGCACCGACAGCCCCGCGCGAGAAGCGCGCACCCACGAGGAGAGCCATGGCGACGACGAACGACCTCAAGAACGGAATGATCCTGAACCTCGAGGGTCAGCTCTGGAGCGTCACGGAGTTCCAGCACGTCAAGCCGGGCAAGGGCCCCGCCTTCGTGCGCACCAAGCTCAAGAACGTCCTGTCGGGCAAGACCATCGACAAGACCTTCAACGCCGGCCTCAAGGTCGAGACCGCCACGGTCGACCGCCGCGACATGCAGTACTCCTACATGGACGGCGACATGTACGTCTTCATGGACACCTCCACCTGGGAGCAGACGAGCGTCACCGAGGCCGTCGTCGGCGACGCCAAGGACTACCTCCTGGAGGGCCAGGACGTCATCCTCGCCTTCCACGAGGGCACCGTCCTGTACGTCGAGCTGCCCGCCAGCGTGGTCCTCGAGATCTCCTTCACCGAGCCCGGCCTGCAGGGCGACCGCTCCTCCGGCGGCACCAAGCCCGCCACGCTCGAGACCGGCAAGGAGATCCAGGTCCCGCTGTTCCTCGAGCAGGGCACCAAGGTCAAGGTCGACACCCGCAGCGGCGACTACCTCGGTCGCGCCTGACCGTGTCCGAGCCCCGCACCCCGGATCCGCTGAACCTCCCCATCCCCGGTCGGGAGGGGGAGGAGGTCGAGCTCCTGCGGACCTACCCCGCCAACACCAAGCGCCTGTCCTCCCGCACCCGTGAGCGCGTCCGCGCGCTCGACGTCGTGTACGAGGCGGACGCCCGCGGCGCCGCCGTCCTCGACGTCCTCGACGAGCGCCGCGTGCGCACGGCCGCGCAGACCCCGCTCCCGGAGCGCTCCGCCGCCCTGGTGCGACTGCAGGCCGAGCACGCCGCCGAGATCGACGAGCAGCTCGAGACCCACAGCCGCGACTGGCCGCTGCGGCGCATGCCCGCCGTCGACCGGGCCCTGCTGCGCGTCGGCGCCGCGGAGATCCTCTTCGACACCCCGGCCGATCAGGTCGGCCCGGTGATCGGCGAATGGACCTCCGTCGCCCGGGAGCTCTCGACCGAGGACTCCCCGCGCTTCGTCAACGCCCTCCTGCAGCGTCTCGCCGACATGAAGGACCTGCTGGCCTGAGCCCGCGAGGGCCTAGACTGCACCACCGACGGACCCCCCGCCCTTTAACGACACGTCCCGTGAGGCGTGGAAGGGAGACAGCTCCATGACCGACGCGACCACCGTGCTGGGCCCCGACGAGATCCGGCGCGCGCTGACCCGCATCGCCTACGAGATCATCGAGTCCGGCCACGGCGCCGACGACGTCCTCCTGCTGGGGATCCCGCACCGCGGCGTCCCCCTGGCCGAGCGCCTCGCCCGCAGCATCTGCGAGGCCGAGGGCAAGGACCGCGGCCCCGCCGAGATCCAGGGGCAGCTCGACATCACCCTGTTCCGCGACGACCTGCGCGCCCACCCCACGCGCGAGCCCCAGCGGACCGTGATCCCGCGCGGCGGCGTCGACGGCCGCACCGTCGTGCTGGTGGACGACGTCCTCTACTCCGGGCGCACGATCCGCGCGGCCCTCGACGCCCTCGCCGCGATCGGCCGCCCCGCCGCCGTGCGCCTGGCCGTCCTCGTCGACCGCGGCCACCGCGAGCTGCCGATCCGCGCCGACCACGTCGGCAAGAACCTCCCCACGTCCCGCTCCGAGCGCGTCTCCGTGCACCTGACGGAGACCGACGGCGAGGACGCCGTGCGCATCGTCCGACCGGCCGGCGCGAGCGGGGGTGGCGCCCGATGAAGCACTTCATCTCCATCGCCGACCTCTCGCGGGCAGAGGCGATCTCCGTCCTCGACACCGCCGAGCACATGGCCGAGACGCAGTCGCGGTCCATCCGCAAGCTCCCCACCCTGGTGGGCACCACGGTCGTGAACCTCTTCATGGAGGACTCGACCCGCACCCGCATCAGCTTCGAGGCCGCCGCCAAGCGGCTCTCCGCGGACGTCATCAACTTCTCCGCCAAGGGCTCGAGCCTGTCCAAGGGGGAGTCCCTCAAGGACACGGCGCTCACGCTGCAGGCGATGGGCGCGGACGCGGTCGTCGTCCGCTCGTCCTCCTCCGGCGCCGCCCACCTGCTCGCCCACGCCGGCTGGATCGACCAGCCGATCGTCAACGCGGGCGACGGCGCGCACGAGCACCCCACCCAGGCGATGCTCGACGCTTTCACCCTCCGCCGCCACCTGGTCGGGGAGGACCGCCTCGGCGCCGACCTCGCCGGTCGGCGCATCGTGATCGTGGGCGACGTGCTCCACTCCCGAGTGGCCCGCTCGAACGTGCTGCTGCTGACGCTGCTGGGCGCGGAGGTCACGCTCGTGGCCCCGCCCGCGCTCGTCCCCGTCGGCGCGGACATCTGGCCGTGCGAGGTGCTGTACGACCTCGACGATGCCCTGGCCGCCCAGCCCGACGCCGTCATGATGCTCCGCGTCCAGCGCGAGCGGATGATCGGCGGGGGCTTCTTCCCCACGCCCGGGGAGTACTCGCGCCGCTTCGCCCTCACGACGGACCGCGCCGCCCGCCTGCCCGAGCACACGATCGTGCTGCACCCCGGGCCCATGAACCGCGGCTTCGAGATCGCCGGCGACGTCGCCGACGGACGGCGCAGCGTCATCACCGAGCAGGTCGCCAACGGCGTGAGCGTCCGCATGGCCGTCCTGTACCACCTGCTGGCATCGACCTCCGAGGAGACCTGAGCATGAGCGCACTGATCATCCGCGGAGCGAGGCCGTACGGGGAGGACGCGGCGGACGTGCTGGTCGCAGGCGGCGTGATCGCCGCGATCGGCGCCGACCTCGAGGCGCCCGAGGACGCCGAGGTCGTCGAGGCCGACGGCTGCATCCTGCTGCCCGGGCTGGTCGATCTCCACACCCACCTGCGCGAGCCCGGCGGCGAGGAGGCCGAGACCGTCGAGACCGGCACGCGGGCCGCCGCGCTCGGCGGCTTCACCGCCGTCCACGCGATGGCCAACACCGACCCCGTCGCGGACACCGCGGGCGTGGTCGAGCAGGTCCACGCGCGCGGCGAGGAGGCCGGATGGTGCGACGTCCGCCCGATCGGCGCCGTGACCGTGGGCCTGGGCGGGCAGTCCCTGGCCCCGCTCGACGCCATGGCCGCCTCCCGCGCCCGCGTGCGGGTGTTCAGCGACGACGGCAAGTGCGTGCACGACCCGGTGCTGATGCGCCGGGCGCTCGAGTACGTCAAGACCTTCGACGGCGTGATCGCCCAGCACGCCCAGGACCCGCGCCTGACCGAGGGCTCCCAGATGCACGAGGGCGTCGTCTCCGCCCAGCTCGGCCTCGCCGGCTGGCCCGCGGTCGCCGAGGAGTCGATCATCGCGCGCGACGTGCTGCTGGCCGAGCACGTCGGCTCCCGCCTGCACGTGTGCCACCTGTCCACCGCCGGCAGCGTCGAGATCGTCCGCTGGGCCAAGCAGCGCGGGGTGGACGTGACGGCCGAGGTCACGCCCCACCACCTGCTGCTGACGGACGAGCGCGCCCGCGGCTACGACGCGACCTTCAAGGTCAACCCGCCGCTGCGCACCGAGGCCGACGTCGAGGCCGTGCGCGCGGGCCTGGCCGACGGGACGATCGACATCGTCGCCACCGACCATGCCCCGCATCCGCGCGACGCGAAGGACCGCGAGTGGGACGTCGCCGCGTTCGGCATGACGGGCCTGGAGACGGCGCTGCCGGTGCTGCAGGCGACCATGGTCGACACCGGGCGCCTGAGCTGGCGCGACGTCGCGCGCGTGCTGTCCGAGACCCCCTCGGCGATCGCCCGGGACGAGCAGCAGGGCAGGCCCCTGGCCGTGGGGGAGCCCGCGAACCTCCTGGTGTGGGACCCGCGCCCGACCTCCGTCGTCGTCCCCGAGGAGCAGGCGACGCGCTCGACGAACTCGCCCTACCGCGGGCAGGAGCTGCCGGGCCGCAACGTCCTCACGCTGCTGCGCGGCCGACCCACCGTCCGCGACGGGGAGCCGGTGGCGCGGGCGTGAGGTACCTGCCGCCCGTCCTCGCCCTGCTCGCCCTGTTCGTCCTGATCCTGCTGGCGATGCTCGTCGGCTGGCGCCGCCGCGCCCGGCGCCAGGAGGCCCTGGGGGAGCCGTACGTCCCGATCGCCGGGGGCAGAGCGCTCACCGGCACCCTGCTGGGGCGCGGCGTCTACGTCACCACGACCCTCGCCGCCCAGTCCCTCGAGCGCGTCACGGCGCACGGCCTCGGACCGCGCTCCCGCGCGACCGTCTCGGACCTGGACGACGCCGGGACCCCGCTCCTCGAGATCGGCCGCGAGGGCGCCGAGGACCTGCTCATCCCCTGGGACGCCGTCGCCTCCGTGCACACCTCCGGCGGCATGATCGGCAAGTGGATGGGCGGTGAGGCGCTGGCCGTGGTGCGCTGGCGCCTCGGCGAGACCCTCGTGGACACCGGCCTCCGCTTCGACGACGCCTCCGGCCAGGACGCCCTGCTGGCCCGCGCCGCCCAGCTCGGCGTCCCTCACGATCCCGATCCGCCCGCAGCCCCCGTGCCCCTGCCGCCCGCGCCGCCGCACGGACACGGCACCGCCCCCGACCCGACCCGCTCCGAGACCGAGGAGAACGCATGAGCCCCGCACCCGAACGCCCCGCTGTCGGGGGTGCGCCCGCCCGCCGCGGCGCCCCCGAGCCCGCGGTCCTGCTGCTCGAGGACGGCACCCTCTTCGAGGGCGACGCCTACGGCGCCCGCGGCGAGCGCCTGGGCGAGGTCGTCTTCGCCACCGGCATGACCGGCTACCAGGAGACGCTTACCGACCCGTCCTACGCGGGGCAGATCGTCGTGCAGACCGCCCCGCACATCGGCAACACCGGCGCGAACGCGACCGACATGGAGTCCGGCCGCGTATGGGTGCGCGGCTACGCCGTCCGCGACGCCTCCCGACGCGCCTCGAACTGGCGCAGCGAGCAGAGCCTCGACGACCTCCTCGCCGACTCCGGCGTCGTGGGGATCAGCGGCATCGACACGCGCCGCCTGACCCGGCACCTGCGCGAGCAGGGCGCGGTGCGCGGCGGCGTCTTCTCCGGCAGCGCCCTCGAGGGCGCGAGCACCGAGGACCTGCTCGAGCGCGTCCGCACGGAGCCGACGATGACCGGGGCCAGCTTCGTCGACGAGGTCACGATCGCCCAGCCGGTCGTCCTCGAGCCCGAGGGGGAGGCCGTCGGCACGGTCGCCGCGATCGACCTCGGGATCAAGGGCGCGACCCCGCGCCACATGGTCGCCCGCGGTCTGCGGGTGCACCTGCTGCCGGCCTCGACCACGTTCGCCGAGCTCAGCACCCTCGAGCCGGATGCCGTGTTCTTCTCCAACGGCCCCGGCGATCCCGCGACGGCCGACGCCCAGGTGGAGCTCCTGCGCTCCGTGCTCGACGCCGGTCTGCCCTACTTCGGCATCTGCTTCGGCAACCAGCTGCTCGGCCGTGCGCTCGGCTTCGGCACCTACAAGCTGCGCTACGGCCACCGCGGCATCAACCAGCCGGTCCTGGACGTCGAGACCGGCAAGGTCGAGATCACCGCCCAGAACCACGGCTTCGCCGTCGACATCCCGATCACCGGCGAGCACACCGCCCCGCACGACGGCGGCCGCTACGGCCGGGTGAAGGTCTCCCACGTCGGCCTGAACGACGACGTGGTCGAGGGCATCCGCTGCCTGGACCTGCCGGCGTACTCCGTGCAGTACCACCCCGAGGCGGCGTCGGGCCCCCACGACGCCTCCTACCTGTTCGACCGTCTGGCGGACCTCGTGCGGGAGCGCCGTGCCGCTGCCGCCGCCACCGCCTTTGACCACGCCCCCGAGGAGAACTGATGCCCCGTCGCGACGACATCTCGTCCGTCCTGGTGATCGGCTCCGGCCCGATCGTCATCGGCCAGGCCTGCGAGTTCGACTACTCGGGCAGCCAGGCCTGCCGCGTGCTGCGCGAGGAGGGCCTGCGCGTCATCCTCGTCAACTCCAACCCGGCCACGATCATGACCGACCCGGAGATCGCGGACGCCACGTACATCGAGCCGATCGACCCCGACGTGATCCGCACGATCATCGCCAAGGAGCGCCCCGACGCGATCCTCCCGACGCTCGGCGGCCAGACCGCCCTGAACGCCGCGATCGCCCTCGACGAGCGCGGGATCCTCGCCGAGTTCGGCGTCGAGATGATCGGCGCGAGCATCGAGGCGATCGACAAGGCCGAGGACCGCCAGCGCTTCAAGTCCGTCGTCGAGGCCGTGGGCGGCGAGAGCGCACGCTCGCAGATCTGCCACACGATGGACGAGTGCCGCGCGGCCGCCGCCGAGCTCGGCTACCCGATGGTGGTGCGCCCCTCCTTCACGATGGGCGGGCTCGGCTCGGGGCTGGCGTACGACGAGGCGGACCTGCGCCGCATCGCGGGCGACGGCCTGCACTACTCGCCCACCACGGAGGTGCTCCTGGAGGAGTCGATCCTGGGGTGGAAGGAGTACGAGCTCGAGCTCATGCGCGACCGCCACGACAACTGCGTGGTCGTCTGTTCGATCGAGAACGTCGACCCCGTGGGCGTCCACACCGGCGACTCCGTGACGGTGGCCCCGGCGATGACCCTGACCGACGTCGAGCTGCAGCGCCTGCGCGACCTCGGCATCGGGATCATCCGCGAGGTCGGCGTCGACACCGGCGGCTGCAACGTGCAGTTCGCCGTGCACCCGGAGACCGGCCGCGTCGTCGTCATCGAGATGAACCCGCGCGTCTCCCGCTCCTCGGCGCTCGCCTCGAAGGCCACGGGCTTCCCGATCGCGAAGATCGCCGCGCGCCTGGCGATCGGCTACACGCTCGACGAGATCCGCAACGACATCACGGGCACGACCCCGGCGAGCTTCGAGCCCGCCCTCGACTACGTGGTCGTGAAGATCCCCCGCTTCGCCTTCGAGAAGTTCCCCGCCGCGGACCCGACGCTGACCACCACGATGAAGAGCGTCGGGGAGGCCATGGCCATCGGGCGCTCGTTCACCGAGGCCCTCGGCAAGGCCCAGCGGTCCCTGGACGTCAGGGGCGCGGTCGTCGACTACTCCGGCGAGGCCCCGGACGACGAGGAGATCACCGAGCGCATCGAGGCCGCGCGGATCCCCACCGACGGCCGCCTCGTGTCGCTCGCCCGGGTCCTGCGCGCCGCGGCCTGCGGTCGCGTGGACGCCGATGCGCTCATCGAGAGGGTCTTCGAGGCCACGGCGATCGACCGCTGGTTCCTCGACCAGATGCTGCTCGTGGCCGAGGTCGCCGAGGACGTGCGCGAGGCCCGCGTGCTCGATGGGCGCCTGATCCGCCGGGCCAAGCGCCACGGCATCTCCGATGACCAGCTGGGCCAGCTGCGCGGCGTCTCCGGCGACGTCATCAAGGGCGTCCGCGAGGCCCTCGGCGTGAACCCCGTGTACAAGACGGTCGACACCTGCGCGGCGGAGTTCGCCGCGCGCACCCCGTACCACTACTCCGCCTACGACGACGAGACCGAGGTCGAGGGCCGTGAGAAGCCGGCCGTGCTGATCCTGGGCTCGGGCCCCAACCGCATCGGCCAGGGCATCGAGTTCGACTACTCGTGCGTCCACGCCGCGCTCGCGCTCTCCCTGCCCGAGGAGGAGGGCGGGCTCGGGTACGAGACCGTGATGATCAACTGCAACCCCGAGACGGTCTCGACCGACTACGACATCGCCGACCGGCTCTACTTCGAGCCGCTCACCTTCGAGGACGTCGTCGAGGTCTACGAGGCCGAGCTCGCGGCCGGCCCGGTCGCGGGCGTCATCGTGCAGCTGGGCGGCCAGACCCCGCTCTCGCTCGCCCGCCGTCTCGAGGAGGCCGGGCTGCCGATCATCGGCACCTCGCCCAAGGCCATCGACGCGGCCGAGGACCGCGGCGCCTTCGGCGCCGTGCTCGCCGAGGCGTCGCTGCCGGCGCCGCCGTACGGCATCGCGTGGGCGCTCACCGACGCGATCGAGGTCGCCCGCGGCGTCGGCTACCCTGTTCTCGTGCGTCCGAGCTACGTGCTCGGCGGCCGCGGCATGGAGATCGTGTACGACGAGGCCGGCCTCATCGACTACGTGGGCCGGAACCTCCCGGCGGGCGGCCGCGCCGAGGCGCCGATCCTCATCGACCGCTTCCTCGACACCGCGACGGAGATCGACGTCGACGCCCTGTTCGACGGCGAGGAGCTGTTCCTCGGCGGGATCATGGAGCATATCGAGGAGGCCGGCATCCACTCCGGCGACTCCGCGTGCACCCTGCCGCCCGTGTCGCTGTCCGACGCGGTCTGCGCCCGCATCCGCGAGTCCACCGAGGCGATCGCCCGCGGCGTCGGCGTCCACGGCCTGCTGAACATCCAGTTCGCCCTGGCCCAGGACACGCTGTACGTGCTCGAGGCCAACCCGCGGGCCTCGCGCACCGTGCCCTTCGTCTCCAAGGCCACGGGCGTTCCGCTCGCGAAGGCCGCCTCCCTCGTCATGGCGGGACGCTCGATCGCCGAGCTGCGCGGCGCCGGTGTGCTCCCTGCCGTCGGGGAGGGCATGGACCTGCCCGACGGCGCGCCGATCGCGGTCAAGGAGGCCGTGCTGCCCTTCAAGCGCTTCCGCACCGCCGGCGGTCGCAGCGTCGACTCCCTGCTCGGCCCCGAGATGCGCTCGACGGGCGAGGTGATGGGGACCGACTCGACGTTCCCGCGGGCCTTCGCGAAGTCGCAGCTCGCGATCGCCGGGCAGGGCCTGCCCACCTCCGGCGCGGTCTTCGTCTCGGTCGCCGACCGCGACAAGCGCTCCGTGGTGCTCCCGGTGGCGCGCCTGGCCGACCTCGGCTTCGAGATCATCGCGACGACGGGCACCGCGCAGGTGCTCGCGCGCTCGGGCGTGCCGTGCACCATCACCCGCAAGGCCTCCGAGGTCGCGGAGGGGGAGACGATCATCGACCGGATCGAGCGCGGCGAGATCGGCCTGGTGCTCAACACGCCCACGGGCTCGGCGGCGCGCCACGACGGCTACGAGATCCGGGCCGCGGCCACGAGCGTCGACGTCCCGATCATCACCACGCTGCAGGAGTTCCAGGCGGCGGTGCAGGCGATCGAGTCCCTCCCGCAGGGTCCGTTCGCGGTGCGCAGCATGCAGGAGCACGGGCAGATGCTCGCCGAGGGCCGCGCGGCGGCCGCGGCCGGGGACGCCGCATGACGGCCGCCGCCCCGAACGCGGATCTCGGCGTGGGCCTCGGCGCGGGCGTCGACGAGCGCTTCGGCGCCCGCCTGCAGGCGGCGGTCGCCGAGCGCGGCCCCGTCGTCGTCGGCGTCGACCCGCACGCCGCGCTGCTGGAGGCGTGGGGGCTGCCCGACACCCCCGAGGGCCTGCGCGTCTTCTCGCGCACCGTGGTGGAGGCGGCGAGCGGTGAGGTCGCGGCGATCAAGCCGCAGTCGGCCTTCTTCGAGCGCCACGGCTCGGCGGGCGTCGCCGTGCTCGAGGAGCTCCTCGGATCAGCCCGCGAGCGCGGCCTGCTGACGATCCTCGACGTCAAGCGCGGGGACATCGGCTCGACGATGGGCGGCTACGCCGACGCGCACCTGCGCGCCGGGGCGCCGCTCGAGGCCGATGCGATCACCGCGAGCCCCTACCTCGGCTACGGCGCCCTGCGGCCCGCGATCGGCCTCGCGGCCGATCACGGCAAGGGCGTCTTCGTCCTCGCGCTGACCTCGAACCCGGACGGGGCGCAGGTCCAGCACGCCCGCGAGGCCGAGGGGACGGCCGTGGCCGCACGCATCATCGCCCTCGCGGAGGCCGACGGCGCCCGTGAGCGCGCGCAGGGCGAGTCCGGCTGGGGGAGCGTCGGCCTCGTCATCGGCGCGACCGTGGGAGATGCCCTCGAGCGCCTGGGCATCGACCTGTCCGCGGGGAGCGCGCCGATCCTCGCCCCGGGCTTCGGCGCCCAGGGGGCGGGGCCCGCCGAACGGGCCGCCGTGTTCGGCGCGGCCGCGGAGCGCGTGCTCGTGAGCGTCTCCCGGGCCCTGCTCGCCGCCGGGCCCGACCCGGACTCGCTCCGCGCTGCCGCCCGCGCCCTGCGGCGCGACTACGCCCTCTGAGCCCGACAGGTCGAGCGGATCCGGCCCGCACGGACGGGGCGGGCGCGCCCGATCGGGAGAAAACGGCCGTTGGTCTCACGCGATGCGGCCGGAACGGGTTATTGTCGTCCCACGCACGCGGGACCGCGACGCGGGCCCGGCCGCATGGACGGATGTCCGCGCTGTCCTGCACCGACGGCAGCACGGAACTCCGGCACTGTTGTCCAGCTCCGACGCACGCCAACCGACGCACGCACCTGATGAACAGCGAGGTATCACCGTGGCCCTCCCTCCTCTCTCTCCCGAGAAGCGCGCCGAGGCGCTCCAGAAGGCCGCCGAGGCCCGACGTGAGCGCGCGGCCATCAAGGCCCGTCTGAAGGACTCCACCGGCCGACGCGGCGAGGAGATCGCCAAGGTCATCAAGGAGGCCGAGTCCAACGAGGTCATCGGGCGCCTCCGCGTGACCGCCCTGCTCGAGTCGCTCCCGGGCGTCGGCAAGGTCAAGGCGCAGCAGATCATGGAGGAGATCGGCATCTCGCCGTCCCGCAAGGTCCGCGGTCTCGGCTCCCACCAGGCCGAGAAGCTCATCGCGCACTTCTCCGAGTGAGCCCCACCTCTCCATCCGCCTCGTCGGCCCCGCGACCCGTCACGGTCCTCGCGGGGCCGACGGCGGTCGGCAAGGGCACGGTCTCGGCCGCGATCCGGCGCCGCTACCCGCAGATCTGGCTGTCCGTCTCCGCGACCACCCGGGCGCCCCGTCCCGGGGAGATCGACGGGGTCCACTACCGCTTCGTCTCCGACAAGGAGTTCACGCGGCTCGTCGAGGACGGCCAGATGCTCGAATGGGCAGTCGTCCACGGCCGCCACCGCTACGGCACCCCGCGCCGCAGCGTCGAGGAGGCCCGGGAGGCCGGGCGCCCCGTGCTGCTCGAGATCGACCTCGCCGGGGCGCGCCAGGTCCGCGAGACCCTGCCCGACGCCTGCTTCGTTTTCCTGGCCCCGCCGGACTGGGACACGCTCGTCGCGCGCCTCGTCGGGCGCGGCACCGAGGGACCCGAGGAGCGGGAGCGCCGCCTCGCGACCGCTCGCCAGGAGCTCGCCGCCGAGTCCGAGTTTGACGTCACGATCGTCAACGACGATCTCGATCGCGCGACCGACGAGCTCGCGCGCGTGATCGGCGTCCTCTGAGCCCACCGCCCGTTCGCGCCTGGCCGCGAGCGCACCGCCGCTCGCCGCGGGTGCGCGATCTCACGCGCCCCGCCCCGCCCGCCCCTCGTGC
>NZ_FWFG01000006.1 GCF_900163655.1 Brachybacterium nesterenkovii | reverse complement strand
CGAGCCGGGAGGAGCTGGAGCGCGAGCTGGCCCCGGTGGTCGAGCGCTTCGGCATCACCGCGACGGTCGACACGGTCGGGCGCCCCATGCGCACGCTGATCCTCGCCTCGACCGCGAAGCACTGCGTGAACGACCTGCTGTTCCACGTCGAGTCCGGGCACCTGTCGCTCGAGGTGCCGCTGATCCTGGCCAACCACGACGACAATGCGCGCCTCGCGGAGTTCTACGGCGTGCCCTTCGAGCATCGGCCCATCACGGGGCCCGCGGACAAGGCGGCCTTCGAGGACCGCGTGCGCCAGGTCGTGGCCGAGCACGATATCGAGCTGGTGGTGCTGGCCCGGTACATGCAGGTGCTCTCGCCCGAGCTGTGCGAGGAGCTCTCCGGGCGCTGCATCAACATCCACCACTCGTTCCTGCCGGGGTTCAAGGGCGCCAACCCGTACCGCCAGGCGCACCGCCGCGGCGTCAAGCAGATCGGCGCGACCGCGCACTTCGTGACGACGGACCTCGACGAGGGGCCGATCATCGAGCAGAACGTGATGCGGGTGGACCACACCCGGACCCCGCAGGAGCTGATGACGATCGGCCAGGACACCGAGTCGCGCACGCTGCGCCAGGCCATTGCGCTGTTCAGCGAGCACCGCGTTCTGCTCGACGGGAGCCGCACGGTCGTCTTCCGCTGACGCGGGACAGGATCGGGGCCGGCACAGGCGCGAGAACGAGGACGGGCGCAGGACCGCCGAGTCCTCCACACGCCGGAGTGGTCCACAGTTCGGCTCCGGGGCATCGCGCAGCACCCCTCAGGGCGCAAGACTGCACGGCATCGGCAGGACGGGCCATCCCGGGCCGGGCGGGCACCCCGATGGGGACTGCTCCCCATCGCTCGGCGGCACCGTCTCCCATACAGTCGCACCACGCTCGCGCCCGGCTCTGCTCGGGACGCGCCGTCCCCGCAGGAGGAGCACCATGTCCGCACCGCCGCGCATCCGCCCCGGCCGCATCCGTCGCGCCGCGATCGCCGCCGGTGCTCATCCGTCCGCCGTGCATCCGGTCTACCGGGTGCTGGCCGAGGACTCCGCCGCAGCGGGAGACACCGCCGATGCCGGAGGCCGTGCCGGTGATGCCGCGCCCGGCCCCGGACTCGACGCCGATCTCGATCACGACGCCGCCCTCCTCGTGCTGCGCCATGCGACCACGCCCGCCCTGCTGACTCTCGCGGTCGACGAGGGGGCGGGACCGCGGACGCTGCGGGTGGGGCTGCATCCCGACGGCGCGACCGTCGAGGCCGCGGATCCGCAGGGCACGGACCCCGGCGCGCAGGCGACGGACGCTGACGCGCGGGCGACGGACGCAGAGGCCCAGGCATCGGGCACCCCGTCGACGTCGGCGATCACCGAGGTCCACCTCGCCGACCTCCCCGCGCGTCTGGCCGACGCCCTGCCCGCCGGGCCGCTGTCCGCGCCGCCGCTGCTCACGCAGGAGTCCGCCGCGCGATCGATGCGCCTGGCGCCGGAGCAGGCGCGGGCGATCATCGACGCGATCCGCGAGGGCCGCTCCCCTGCCGAGGCGGCCCGGGAGCTCGAGGGGATCGAGCCCGCGCTGCTGTCGGCCCTGACCGCCGCGGGACCACGGGTCTCCCTGTCCCTCACACTGCACCCGGACGCCCGCGGTGACGCCGCTCGCCCCGATGGCGTGCCCCGTTCGGACAGGCCCCGCGAGGACGCCCCTCCCGTCACCTTCGCCCGCGTGTGGACCCAGCACGGCGATGCCCTGCTGCGCACCGACGCGAGCGGAGCACCGCCCGGGAGCATCCAGGAGGTCGCGCCCGGTGACGTGCTCGGCACGCTCCTGCCGCTGCTCGATCAGGGTGTGCGCTTCAGCGCCGGTGACAGCGCCGGGGAGGCGATGACGCGATGACCGGGTTCTGGGGCATGGACGTCGAGGCGACGCGCGCCCATGCGGAGCGACTCGGCACGGCGGGCACCTCTCTCGAGAGCCTCCGCGACCGCCTGGCCGCGACGATCGACGCCGTCGACTGGACGGGACCCGACGCGGACGCCTTCCGCAGCTCCTGGGCCTCGGGCGCCGGCGCTCGGCTGGTCGAGCTCGGCGAGCGCCTGCGCACCGAGGGGGAGGCGGTGCGCAGCGAGGCCGAGGAGCAGGACGAGGCCTCCGCCGACCAGGACGGCGGTCCGCAGTGCGGCCCGGGCGGGGCGGCGGGATCGACGATCCCGGCAGCGCCCGACGGCGCTCGCGATGACGGCTACCGCCACGAGGACAACCCGTGGCTCACGAACTGGCTCGAGGAGCCCGCCGAGGCGGCCCTGTCCTGGACGGCGCAGACGACGAGCGACGCGATCGGCTGGGGACTCGATCGGACGATCGACCTCGCGGTCGGCATGGGAGACGCCCTGGGGACCCAGACCGGAGGCCTCGAGCAGTTCCGGCGCGATGCGGACCACCTCGGATCCGTCCTCACCGATCTGGCGACCGGCGAGCGCGTCCCGACGATCAGCGAGCTCGCCGCGAGCTCGCTCCTGGCCGCAGGATCCTCGGGCGTCGCGGCCTACGAGCTCCTCACCGGCGAGGACACGCCGCTCCTGGACGACCGCCCCGGCGACGTGCTCCGCGATGAGGCCGGCGACCCCATCATGCGCACCGAGACCGAGGCCGGGCCCGCCCAGTCCCTCGGCGACCTCATCATCGAGAACGACTCGCTGCGCATGCCCGGCGGCACGGGCGTCGACAGCGGCCAGATCGGCATCCAGCGCATCCGCCCCGCCGACGGCGGCGATCCCGTCTACATCGTCCAGATCCCCCCGACCGAGGGCGCGGGGATCGAGGAGTTCCCCGATGCCTACGGCGCCCAGGGGAACTCCCGCGACTGGGCATCCAACCTGCGCCTCGTCGCGGGGCAGCACCCCGCGGCGATGGACGAGGTGCGGGCGGCGATGGACGCGGCCGGGGTCCCCGCCGGGGCCGACGTCATGCTGGTGGGGCACTCCCAGGGAGGGATCGTCGCGACCCACCTGGCGGCCGATCCCACCTTCAACTCCTCCTGCGGGGACGCGGGCAGCTACAACGTCACGAACACCTTCTCGGTGGGCTCTCCGGTGCAGACCGTCGTGCCCGCGCAGGCGGGGACCGAGGTGGTCAACGTGACGCACGGTCCGGAGGGGCTGGACCCCCATCTCGTCACCCGTCCCCAGCAGGTGGGCCCGTTCACCGTGGATGTGCCCGCCGACATCGCCTACACGGGAGACCCCATCGCCCATCTGGATCTGCAGGGCGCTCAGGTGAGCGGCGGGACCCTGCAGGCCCCGAACGTGCACGAGGTCATCGTCGACGGCAGCCCGGGCCTCGTCTCGCAAGGGACCGAGCCGATGTTCGACAACCATGACTCGTACGATCCCGATGACCCGGGTTACGGGTATCACCCGGACGTGGTCGCCGCGACGGGCACCGACCCCGTGCTGTCCGCCCTCCAGCGGGATCTGGAGGGCACGTACATCGGCCCCGGCGTGGTGATCGAGTCATCGACCGTGGTCAGCGTGTGGCGCGGAACGCGCTGAACGGGCCGCATCCGCACGGTGCCGCCTGCAGGATGCTGCTCGAGCGCGCCGAACACTCGGAGGCGCCGGCACGTCGAACGTCCTGACGCGCTGCCCAAGAAGCTCCGTCGTCCCTCCGCGCTCAGCCGTCCACGCCGTAGCGCTCGAAGAGCAGACGTGCATGGATATGGCGGCTCGAGCGCGTGAGCGTCGGCTCCAGGTCGAAGACCGTCACCTCGCCCGCCTCGGCCCTGCCCACCAGATCCTTCAGGCTCATGTGCTCGCTGTACCCGGCCTCCGCGATGCGCCGCACGACGGCGCCGAGAGCCGCGTCATAGATCCGCAGCAGCTCAGCACGGTCGGACGCGTCGATCGAGATGACCCCGCTGAACCAGGTCTCGAACTCGCCGCCGCCGTCCACCTCCGCCTCGACGGAATCCACGCCCTCCACCGCCTCGGCGGCAGCGCGCAGGTCCGCCCCGATGTCCTCCTTCGAGGGCCCGCACCCGGACACGAGGCCCCCGAGCACGAGCGCGCCCACCGCACCGAGCGCACCGCGCATCGCCCTACGACGCCCCATGGCCATTCCGTCCCCCTCGCTCGCCTCCGGCTGATGCGCCGATCCTCGCACGGACAGGCCGCGACGAGCACCGCCCGCGCAGTCCTGTGGACGACGGGCGCCAGGGGTCAGGACGCGGGCGCCTCCGCGCCGTCGGTCGCGTCCTCCTCCGGGACCTGCTTGAAGATCACCTTGAAGATCGGGAAGAACACCCAGAACGAGATCGCGGCGTTGATGATCATCGTGATGACGTCGGCGAGAGTCTCCCCGAGCCTGCCGAGCCCCCAGCTGTCCATGAGCAGGCCGTAGATCGGGGCCTTGTAGAAGCCCTGCGCGGCGGCCGCGACGAGGGTGATGATCACGTAGGCGATGGCGTACCAGAAGGCGGCCCGCCAGATCGAGCTGTTGGACTTGAACGTCACGGAGCGCTGGGCGAAGAAGTTGATGACCTGGGCGATGAGTATCGTGATCTGGACGGCCAGGAAGTAGGCGAGTCCTCCGCCGCCGCCCTGCGAGAGCGCGCCGGCGGCGTAGTCGAAGACGTAGTACTGCGAGCCATCGACGTTGGATCCGATCGCGCCGACCTGGAACGCCTGGTCCACGAGCGGGGTGAAGCCGAAGACCCACTTGGCCAGCGGCATGAGCGTGAGCTGCAGGACCGTGATCCCGTTGGAGAGCACGAAGAACACCAGGAACTGCGAGAGCGTCACGTGGTTCTCGGCGAAGCGCCGCCACCAGCGGACCAGGCCATTGCCGGAGGCCGCTGCCTCGGCCTGCGTGGCGGGCGCCGTCGGCGTCTTCTCGGGTGCAGCGGTTGTCGGCGTCGTCTCGGGTGCGTCCATGCTCAGCGTCCTTCGATCTCGCGCGCCAGGGAGCGCGACGCGGTGCGGGTGGTGAGGGCCGCGCGGGCGATGCGCCGCAGCCCGGCGAGGTGGTGTCCGTTGACGAGGTCGACGATGCCCCTGACCTCGTCGGTGCCCAGCAGGCCGCCGGACATCTTGGCGATGGCGCGGAAGGGCATGTTGTGCAGGAACAGCAGGTTCAGGTCGGGCTTCCCGGAGCGCTCGGCCCGGCGCAGGAGAGCGGTCAGGACGCGGTGGGCGCCGCGACCGAGCGGGCTGCGGGCGTGCTCGAGGTCGCGCAGCGGGTCGTTCAGGCCGAGCTCGCGGCGCTCCGCGACGGCGGCATCATCGGCGAAGTGCCGTGCCTCGGGCATCGCCCGCTGGGCCGTCTCGGCGACGGTGCGGGGGGCGGCGGGGTCGGCCGGGGCCGCTGCGAGGACGCGGCCCTCGAGGTGCAGTGTCGCCTCGAGCGCCCGGTCGCGGCTGTGACGGCCGACGGTGATCACGGCGTCGCCTCCCTCGATCGCCCAGGCCTCGCGGTCGCGGTCGTAGTGCCGGAAGGCCCGCTCGGTCAGCTCGATCGCGACCTCCTGGCTCTCCCCGGGGCCGAGCTCGACCCGCGCGAAGCCCTGCAGCTCGTGCACGGGGCGCTCGATCGCGGATCCGGGTCGGCTGACGTACAGCTGGATGATCTCCCCGGTCTCGCGGTCGGAGGCGTTCGTGGCCGTGAGGTGCGCGACGGCGAGGGTCACCGGCGCCCCGTCCGTCGGCGCCCCGTCCGCCGATGCGCCATCCACCGCCGCCTCGCCGGTGCGGTCCGCGCTGGGGCGGTCCGCACTGGGCACGGGGTCCACCCGCAGGTCGGCGAGCGCGACGCGCCCGTAGCCGAGACCGAAGCCGAACGGGAAGCCGACGTCGATGCCCGCGGTGTCCAGGTGCCGGTATCCGACGCGCAGGCCCTCGGCGTAGACGGCCTCCTCGCCGAGGGCGGGGAACGAGTCGGCGGTGGGATGGTCGGCGAGGGAGCGGGCGTGGGCCCGGGCGAGGCGCCCGCCGGGCTCGGCGGCACCGGTCAGCAGGTCCGCGACGGCCTGGCCGCCCGCCTGCCCCGCCAGATGCATGTGCAGCAGGGCGGCCGCGCCCTGGGCCCACCCCAGCTCGACCGGGGCGCCCGCGGCGAGCACCACCGCGGTGCGGGGGTTCACAGCCCGGACGGCGGCGAGCAGCTCGATCTGGACGGCGGCGAGGGCGAGGTCCGTCCGGTCCAGGCCCTCGGACTCGCGCATCTCGTCGAGGCCGAGGGAGAGCACCGCGACGTCGGCCTCACGAGCGGCGGCGACGGCCTGCTCGCGCAGGGCCGGGTCCGCGGCGCCGTCGCGCCGGTACCCCTGCGCCTCAGCGACGACCTCCAGGGAGGAGGCGGCCAGACCTCCAGGGAGAAGGCGGCCAGAGCGGTGGCCGGGTCGGTGACGCGCGATGCGTTGACCTGGGAGGAGCCGGTGCCCTGGTAGCGCGGGGTGCGGGCCATGTCGCCGATCACGGCGATGCGGGTCCCGGTGGCGAGCGGCAGCAGCGGGGCGGAGGGGTCGTCCCCCGCATCGGCACCGGCACCGGCACAGTCGGGGCTCGCACCGGCAGCAGCGGAGGGGGCGGCGGTGCTGGCAGCAGGGTCGCTGTCGGCGGCAGGATCGTTCTTCAGCAGCACGGCGCTGCGGGCGGCGGCACGTCGGGCGAGCGCGTGGTGGTCCTCCAGGAGCGCGGCGGGGTCGGGGACGCGCCCGGCATCGCGGGGGCGCTCGCGTGCGGCGAGCGCGATGACCTCGGCGGCGCGGGCGTCGAGGTCGGCCTCGTCGAGCGTGCCGTCGTCGAGGGCCGCGAGCAGGCGGCGCACGGAGTCCATCCCGGGCGAGGGCATCTCCAGGGTGCCGCCGGCCTGCGCGGCGGCGACGGGGTCGTTCCCGCCGCCCCAGTCGGAGACCACCAGGCCGTCGAAGCCCCACTCCTCGCGGAGGATCTGCGTGAGCAGGTGCTCGTTCTCGTGCGCGTACGTGCCGTTGACGCGGTTGTAGGAGCTCATGACGACGTCGGGCCGGGCGTCGCGGACCACGATCTCGAAGGCCGTCAGGTAGATCTCCCGCAGGGTGCGCTCGTCGACGATCGAGTCGGACGCCATGCGCCGGGTCTCCTGCGAGTTGACCGCGAAGTGCTTGGGGCAGGCGGAGACGCCGCGGGACTGGATGCCGCGGACCATCGCGGCGGCGAGCGTGCCCGCCAGGTGCGGGTCCTCGCTGAAGTACTCGAAGGCGCGCCCGCAGCGGGGGTCGCGGGTGATGTTCAGGCCCGGGCCCAGCAGCACGTCGACGCCGTGGGCGGCGGCCTCGGCGCCGAGCGCGGCACCGACCTCGCCGAGCAGCTCGACGTCCCAGCTGGAGGCGAGGGCGGACGCCGTGGGGAAGCAGGTGGCGGGCACGGAGGCGTTCAGCCCCAGGTGGTCGCCGGAGCCCAGCTGCTTGCGGAGGCCGTGGGGGCCGTCGGCGGACTCGATCGCGCGGATCGAGCGGGCGGGCAGCTCCCGGGACCGCCAGGTGGAGGCCCCGCTGAGCAGCGACGCCTTCTCGGTGCGCGTCAGGGCGGACAGCGGCGAAGGGCTGACCGTCTGCGACCCGGCGTCCGTCCGCGACGGGCGATCCGTCCGGGGCGGTTCATCGGCCTGCGACTGCTGCGGCGCCATGGCGGGTCCTTCCTGCATCGGGGTGCCCCCATTGAAGACGCCCGCCCCGCACTGGCACCGCGCCCGCGCACGATCGGTCGATTCGTCTCCCTGTTCCGCTCCGCGAGCCCGGATGCCCGGCCTGCGCGCCGCCCATCTACCTACGATGGCGACCATGCAGCCCCTCCCCCTCCTGGCGGTCGTGATGCCCTGCTACAACTCCGCCGCCTACATGGCGCGGGGGCTGGACTCGGTGATCGACGGGGCGCGCGACCGCTTCGGCCAGCGCATCGAGGTGATCGTCGTCGACGACGGGTCCGCCGACGCCACCGCCGAGGTCGCCCGCGGCTTCGCCCAGCGCCATCCCGGCGTGGTGCGCCTGGTGCAGCAGGACAACGGCGGCCACGGGGCTGCGGTGATGACCGGGATCGCGGCGGCGAGCGCGCTGTACGTGAAGGTGCTCGACTCCGACGACCGCCTGGACCCCGCGGCCCTGCAGGCCCTGCTGTCGACGCTCGACTCCTTCCCGACGGACGGCCAGGCCGATGTCGTGATCACCGACTACATCTACGACAACGTGCGCCAGAGCAGCGACCGCCGCATCCAGTACCGCCACTGCCTGCCCGCGCGCCGCACGATCACCTGGGAGCAGACGGCGCGCCCCCGCACCGGCAGCTACTTCCTCATGCACGCCCTCACGTACAAGCGCTCGGTGCTCGTCGAGAGCGGCCTCGAGCTGCCGCGCCACACGTTCTACGTCGACAACCTCTACGCCTCGGTGCCCCTCCAGCACACGCGCACCCTGCACTATCTGCCGGTGCCGCTGTACTGGTACTTCATCGGGCGCGAGGACCAGTCCGTCAACGAGGCCGTGGCCGTGCGCCGCCTCGATCAGCAGCTGCGGGTGAACCGCCTGATGATCGACGAGCTCGCGACCGACGCGGTCCGCTCCCCCGCCCTGACGCGGTACCTCCTGCACTACCTGTCGATCGTCACGAGCGTGTCCCTCACGTTCTGCGTCCTCGCCGGCACCGACACGGCCCGCGCGCAGGGACGCGAGCTGCTCGCCCACCTCAAGGCGGCCAACCCCGCGGGCTACCGGGCGTACCGGCGCTCCCCGATGAACGTCATCCTCAGCGCCCGCGGACCCGGCAGCCACCGCTTCATCCGGACGACGTACCGCGTGGTGCGCAAGCGCTTCGGGTTCAACTGACGGGGGCGGGCAGGGCCAGTCGCAGGGCCTGCTGAACAGGCGCCGAGAACGACCGAATGTGCACACGCGGTCGCGCCTGCGATTCCGATGCCATGGACTTGAACCTGCGGCGGGGCACGTGCTCCCCGACATCGCCCGTCGGAGCTGACGGGCAAGTCCAGTGCAAGGAGAAGAGCTCGTGAGCGCATCCGCTCCCCAGCCGACACCCGACAAGGATCCGACAGGTGCCGATGCACCTGCGAAGACCTCGAAGCGACGCAGAAACAAGAAGCCCTGGTCGAACAAGAAGTTCTTGGCTGTGTGGATCCCCGTTGTCGCGATCATCGCCGTCGTCGCCATAGGCGCCAACGTCGCTATCGGCTATTGGCGGACTGCGATCGAGTCCTACATGGGCACCGGCACGTACTTCCATCGACAACACTGACGACGGAGACAAACTCGATACCCAGTACTACGCGTCCGAGCACTCCTCGATCGACGAGGCCAAGGCGGCGACGTCGAAGGTCGTCGACTCGATCGGGGACGAGGGCATGGTCCTGCTCAAGAACTCGGGCGCTCTCCCGATGAATGCCGGCAAGGTCACCCTTCTGGGCCGCGGCGCCGCGGATCCGATCTACGGCGGCTCTGGCTCCGGAGGCGCGGATACGTCCACCGCAGTGGACTTCAAGACGTCGCTCGAGACGGCGGGCTTCACAGTCAATGACACGGTGTACACGCAGCTCGACGAGTACGCGAAGGCGAGCCCAGCCTCCGAGGGCGGGCGCACGAACATCGTGATGGATGAGCCCGACAAGTCCACGTACAAGATCGGGGAGATGCCGGTCGACCAGTACTCACAAGCCTCACGCGACTCCTTCGCGCAGTTCCATGACGCAGCGGTGGTCGTGATCGGACGCGGCGGTGGCGAGGGCGGCGATCTCGCCACCGACATGACGGAGTGGGATGACGCGGCGTCCGACGGCGAGCACCAGCTCGAGCTCAACTCTGACGAGAAGGAAACGCTGGCACTCACCGAGCAGAACTTCGACACCGTCGTCGTGGTGATCAACACCTCGACCTCGATGGAACTCGGAACTCTCGAGGACGACCCTGAAGTCGACGCGATCCTGCACGTCGGCTCCCCCGGCGTGAACGGGCTCAGCGCCCTCGGTCGCATCCTCAGTGGAGAAGTCAATCCCTCCGGCCGCACCACCGACATCTTCTCAGCGGACTTCACAGCGGATCCGACGTTCAAGAACTTCGGCTCCCACGCCTACTCCAACATCGACGGTGCTCACTTCGTCGACTACGAGGAAGGCATCTACAGCGGGTATCGCTTCTACGAGACCGCCGCCGTCGAAGGCTTCCTCGACTACGAGCAGGCTGTCGTATACCCCTTCGGATACGGGCTGAGCTACACCACCTTCGAACACTCGGTCGCGAGTCAGCGCATGGAAGGACCTGACGGGCAGATCACCGTTGAGGTGTCGGTGACCATAGGCCGCCCCCTTCATTCGGTCCGGTCGCTCTGTGAGTCGTCGGTTTCGATTTGATGGGTGCAC
>NZ_FWFG01000024.1 GCF_900163655.1 Brachybacterium nesterenkovii | reverse complement strand
TGCCAAACAAAACATTTGGCATCAACAAACAGACACGCTATTGAGATCTCAAACAGCACGCGCACATCCTGCCGATCCGATTTCTCGGCCCGGCTCAGAGGCTCGGTTGCGCCGGTCAGGTTTCCCGTTCCGACCTTCTTGCTTCGTCGTACCGGCGCGAGTCACTACTCTAGCAGTTCTCGCTGGCCCGTGCCAACTCCGCTCCGCGTGGTCTGCGTCACTCGGCAATCTCCTCAGAGGCCTGCCTCGCTCCGCTGTCCCGCGGCGATCCGTGAGGATCGATCCGCCGTCCTGTAGACGAACTTCCGGGTGTCCGACCCGCCTCTCAGCGATCCGTCCGGCCCTTCTTTTCGTCCGCCTGTCCGGCTGACAAGAAAGAACATTACGGGGGCCGACGGAGGGACGTCAAGCCGGCGTCAGCGCCCGATCTTCACCCGATGCCACGGCATTCCCGCTGGTCACGGCCTTCTGTTCACCCGTGCAGCGCCTTGTGTTCAGAGGCGTGTGACCTGGATCTGCGGCCCGCTTCACACCGCTCGATGCGAGACGACCGCTGTGCTCCCCTGGGGTGCACAGCGGTCATCGAGGGCAGTCCGTCTGCCCGTGGAGACGGCGTCGGATCGCGGCTCAGCCGGCGAGCCGGACCATCGCGGCCGACTTGCGTCCTCGGCGCAGCAGGAGGTGTCCTCCCGGCAGCGGCGAGTGCCCCGCGAGGTCCCCGGCGAGGGCATCGGCGGCGACGCCCTCCCCGTTCACCGTGAGCCCGCCCTGATCCGCCGCACGCCGTGCCGCGCCCTTGGACTCGACGATGCCGGTCGCCACGAAAGCATCGGCGAGCTCCGTCGTCGACGGCAGATCCTGCATCGGCAGCTCGCGGGCGATCGCCTGCACCGTCTGCTCGTCGAGGGCGCGCACATCGCCTTTGCCGAACAGGACGGCGGCCGCCTCGGTGGCCTGACGCGTCGCCGTCTCGCCGTGCACGAGCGTCGTTATGTCATCGGCCAGTGCGCGCTGGGCGGCGCGGCGGCGCGGGTCCTCGAGCGTGAGGCGCTCGAGCTCTGCGACGTCCTCCGCCTCGCGGAAGGTGAAGAAGCGCAGGTACTTGACCACGTCGGCGTCCGAGGCGTTGAGCCAGAACTGGTGGAAGGCGTACGGGCTCGTCTGCTCGGGATCGAGCCACACGGCCCCGCCCTCGCTCTTGCCGAACTTCGTGCCGTCCGCCTTCGTGACCAGAGGCGTGGTCAGCGCATGAGCGTCCGCCCCCTCGACCTTGTGGATCAGATCCACGCCGGACAGCAGGTTGCCCCACTGGTCGTTCCCGCCGTACTGCAGGGTCACGCCGTAGCGGCGGTAGAGCTCCAGGAAGTCCAGGCCCTGCAGGATCTGGTAGCTGAACTCGGTGTAGCTGATGCCCTCCTCGCTCGCGAGGCGCCGGGCCACCGTCTCCTTGGCGAGCATCGTGCCCATCCGGTAGTGCTTGCCGATGTCCCGCAGGAACTCGAGCGCGCTGATCTCGCGCGTCCAGTCCAGGTTGTTGACCATGCGGACCCCGAACTCGCCCTCGAGGTCCACGAGCTTGGCGATCTGGTCGCGAAGGTTCACGACCCAGCCCTCGACGACGCTCTCGTCGTTGAGCACCCGCTCCCCCGACATGCGCGGATCGCCGATCAGCCCCGTGGCGCCGCCGACGACGGCGAAGGGCTTGTGGCCGGCGAGCTGGAAGCGACGCATCGTGAGCACCTGCGTGAGGTGGCCGACGTGCAGGGACGAGGCGGTCGGGTCGAAGCCGCAATACAGGGACACCGGTCCATCCGCGAGCGCCGTCCCGAGGGCCTCGCGCCCCGTGGTCTGCACGACGAGTCCTCGCCAATCGAGCTCGTCCAGGATGGTCTGCATCAGGCGGTGTCCTTCCCACCTCGGGGCCCGCGGGCCCGTCTCCTCTCGCCCCCGCTGGGGCGAGGCCGGCGGCGCCGGCTCCCCCATTGTCGCAGGATCGCAGGCGGAAGCCGATCCGGTTCCGGCGGCGCCACGGGCACGGGGCGCCGGAGACGGGGAGACGGATCGGCGCCCGGATCGCAGCTGCGGTCGGGTCGGCGCTGGGATCGGCGCCTGCAGCAGATCCTCGGCGGGATCCCTGTCGCCGGCGGACGCGGCGACGGCCCGCTCCCCTGCCGGGAACGGGCCGTCCGCACTGCTCGCGATGCTCGGAGTGCGAGAGCGCGAGGTCAGACGCGCGCGTCCGTGAACTCCCGCAGCCGGGCGCTCGCCGCGGCCGCCTCGGCCTCCTGCTCGGCCACGCGCACCGGGGCCGTCCCGCCCTTCGCGTCGCGCGAGGCGATCGAGCCGGCCACCGTGAGCACCTCGCGGACCGTGGGGTCCAGGTGCTCGGAGATCTCTGCGAACTCGGCGTCCGTGAGGTCGGCGAGCTCCTTGTCCTGGGCCTCGGCCACGCGCACGCACGCCCCCGAGATCTCGTGGGCCTCGCGGAACGGGACCCCGCGGCGCACGAGGTGCTCGGCGATGTCGGTGGCCAGAGAGAACCCCTGGGGAGCGAGCTCGGCCATCCGGTCGGTGTGGAAGACCATCGTCGCGACCATGCCCGTGAACGCGGGCAGCACCAGCATCAGCGAGTCCACCTGGTCGAAGACCGGCTCCTTGTCCTCCTGCAGGTCGCGGTTGTACGCGAGCGGAAGGGCCTTGAGCGTCGCCAGCAGCCCCGTGTGGTCGCCGATCACGCGCCCGGCCTT
The DNA here is from genome assembly GCF_900163655.1 of Brachybacterium nesterenkovii. Lineage (GTDB taxonomy): Bacteria > Actinomycetota > Actinomycetes > Actinomycetales > Dermabacteraceae > Brachybacterium > Brachybacterium nesterenkovii. Next base: position 26,584 of record NZ_FWFG01000024.1, on the reverse strand, counting down.
GCCGCGCGCGAGCTCGGCGATGTCCGGGTTCTTCTTCTGCGGCATGATCGAGGAGCCCGTCGAGTACGCGTCATCGAGGGTGATGAACGAGAACTCCTTGGTGTTCCAGGCGATGACCTCCTCCGCGAGGCGGGAGACGTCGATCGCGATCATCGCCAGCACGAAGGAGAACTCCGCGGCGATGTCCCGTGCGGCGGTCCCGTCGATCGAGTTGTGCACGGCCGAGGCGAAGCCCAGCTCCGCGGCCACGGCCTCCGGGTCGAGCCCCAGCGAGGACCCGGCGAGGGCCCCGGAGCCGTAGGGGCTGACGGCGGCGCGCACGTCCAGGTCGCGCAGGCGCTCGACGTCCCGCAGCAGCGGCCACGCATGGGCCAGCAGGTGATGGGAGAGCAGCACCGGCTGCGCGTGCTGGAGGTGCGTGCGCCCCGGCATCGGAGCCCCGTGGACCTCGACGGCCCGCGCCTGCAGCACGTCGACGAGATCCAGCACGGCCGCGCCGATGACGCGCGCCTGGTCGCGGACGAACAGGCGGATCAGCGTGGCGATCTGGTCGTTGCGCGAGCGCCCGGCGCGCAGGCGCCCGCCGACGTCGGCCCCGGCGCGCTCGATGAGCCCGCGCTCGAGGGCCGTGTGCACGTCCTCGTCGTCCTCGGCGGCGACGAACGCGCCCGAGGCGACGTCCTCCGCCAGGCGGTCCAGGGCGTCCTGCATGGTCGCGAGCGCCGCATCGTCCAGGAGCCCCGCGGCGTGCAGCACGTTCGCATGCGCCTTCGAGCCCCGGATGTCGTATGACGCCAGGCGCCAGTCGAAGTGCGTGGACTTCGACAGCGCCGCGAGCGCCGCCGCCGGGCCCGAGCCGAAGCGTCCGCCCCACAGGGCCAGGCGCTCCGAGGGGGCGCCGGCGCCCGGAGCGGTGTCCGAGGGCGCGGCGCTCGCGGGCGCCGACGGGTCCCCGTCGTGGCCGGGCGCCGTCACTGCTCGCCCTCGGGCTCGGGGGCCTGCTCGTCCGTCGCCGGATCGGCGCCGCCGATGCTGAGGTCCTCGCCGTTGCCCAGGGCCACGTCGCGCGCCGCCGCCTGCTTGGCGGCCAGGCCGTAGATCTCGATGAAGCCGCGGGCCTGCGACTGGTCGAAGGCGTCTCCCTCGTCGTAGGTGGCGAGGTTGAAGTCGTACAGGCCGGTCTCGGAGCGGCGCCCGGTGACGGTCGCGCGCCCGCCGTGCAGGGTCATCCGGATGTCGCCGGAGACGTAGCGCTGGGTGTCCTCGATGAAGGAGTCCAGCGAGCGCTTGAGCGGCGAGAACCACTGGCCGTCGTAGACCAGCTCGGTCCAGCGGTCGCCGACCTGACGCTTGAAGCGGGCCTGCTCGCGCTCGAGGGTCACGCGCTCGAGCTCCTGGTGGGCGGTGATGAGGGCCATCGCGCCCGGGGCCTCGTAGACCTCGCGGGACTTGATGCCCACCAGGCGGTCCTCGACGATGTCGATGCGGCCGATGCCCTGGGCGCCGGCGCGGCGGTTCATCTCCTGGATGGCCTGCAGCGGCGTCACGGGGCGGCCGTCGATCCGCACCGGCACGCCCTGCTCGAAGGAGATGACGACCTCGTCGGCCACCGGCGGGAACGAGGGATCGTCGGTGTAGTTGTAGACGTCCTTGGTGGGCTCGTTCCAGATGTCCTCGAGGAAGCCGGTCTCGATGGCGCGGCCCCACACGTTCTGGTCGATCGAGAACGGGTTGTTCTTCGTCGTGGCGATCGGCAGCTTCTTGCGCTCGGCGTACTCGATCGCGCGGTCGCGCGTCAGCGCGAGGTCGCGCACCGGGGCGATGCACTTGAGCTCGGGCGCGAGCGAGGTGATGGAGACCTCGAAGCGCACCTGGTCGTTGCCCTTGCCGGTGCAGCCGTGGGCGACGGTCGTGGCGCCGAACTCCTTGGCCGCGCGCACGAGGTGCTTGGTGATGACGGGGCGCGAAATGGCCGAGACGACCGGGTAGGCGTCCATGTACAGGGCGTTCGCCTTGAGCGCCGGCATGCAGTACTCGTCGGCGAACTCGTCGCGGGCGTCGGCGACGTACGCCTCGACGGCGCCGCAGTCGAGGGCGCGGCGGCGGATGACCTCGAGGTCCTCGCCGCCCTGGCCCACGTCGACCGCGCAGGCGATGACGTCGGCGCCGGTGGCGTCGTGGATCCAGCCGATGGCGACGGAGGTGTCGAGGCCGCCGGAGTAGGCGAGGACGATGCGTTCGGTCACGGGGATGCTCTCCTTGGGATGGGACTGCGGGTCGGAAGGTCGTGGGTGGGGCGGGCGGCGCCGTCGGGCGGAGCCGGGGTCAGGCGGTCGCGTCGGCCGGCTCGGGCCGGTCGCTGCGGGGATCGGCGAGCGCGAGCAGGCGAGCGGCGAGCTCCGCTCCTTTGTCGGTGCTGCGGGTGATCAGCAGGATCGTGTCGTCGCCCGCGATCGTGCCGAGCACGGACGGGAGGATCGAGCGGTCCACGGCCGAGGCCAGGAACTGCGCGGCGCCCGGGGGCGTGCGCGCCACGACGAGGTTACCGCTCGCCTCGGCCGAGACGAGCAGCTCCTCGCACAGGCGCTGGAGCTGGCTCGCGAGCTGCTCGCAGCTCGCCGGGGCCGTGATGCGCCGGGTGTCGGGCCCCTCGGGCGGGACCTGGTAGACGAGCGCTCCCGAGGAGCCGCGGACCTTCTCCGCCTGCAGCTCGACGAGGTCGCGCGAGAGCGTCGCCTGGGTGACGACGAAGCCGTCGGCGGCGAGCACGTCCGCGAGCTGGGCCTGCGAGGAGACCTCCTGCTGACCGAGCAGCTCGACGATGCGGCGCTGGCGCGAGATCTTCGTCTGCGGCAGGCGGAGGGGACCGCTGCCGTCCATGATGCCCGTCTCGCTCATGCCCTGCTCCGCTCGCGCGCGTGGGCCGCGGTGTCGTCCTCGGCGTGGTCGATCAGCCAGGTCATGAGCGCCTTCTGGGCGTGCAGGCGGTTCTCCGCCTCGTCCCAGACGACCGATTGGGGGCCGTCGATCACGGAGGCCGTGACCTCCATGCCGCGGTAGGCGGGCAGGCAGTGGAGGAACACGGCGCCCTCGGCGGCGTGCGCCATGAGCTCGTCGGTCACGGCGTGCTTCCCGAAGAGGGCCGCATCGCGCGCGTCCTTCTCCCCCTCCTGGCCCATGGAGACCCAAGTATCGGTGATGACGGCGTCGACGCCCGCGACCGCGGCGACCGGATCGTCGGTGACCGTGATCCGCCCGCCCGTCGCGGCGGCGATCTCCTCAGCCCGGGCGAGCACGGCCGCATCGGGCCGGTGGCTCGCGGGCGCGGAGATGCGCACGTCCATGCCGGCCACGGCGCCGCCGAGCAGGTAGGAGTGGGCCATGTTGTTGGCGCCGTCGCCGAGGTAGGCGAGCGAGCGACCGGCGAGCGCGGCGTCGCCGTCGGCCAGGCCGCCGCGGTGCTGGGCGATGGTCATGAGGTCCGCGAGGATCTGGCAGGGGTGGAACTCATCGGTGAGGGCGTTGATGACCGGGACGGTCGCGCACGCGGCCATCTCCTCGATCCGCTCCTGGCCGAAGGTGCGCCACACGATGGTCGAGACCATGCGCGTGAGCACGTTCGTGGTGTCCGAGATCGACTCGCCGCGGCCCAGCTGGCTCGCCCCGGCCTCGATGACAAGCGGGCTGCCGCCGAGCTCGGCGACGCCGGTGGCGAAGGAGACGCGGGTGCGGGTGGAGGACTTGTCGAAGAGGATCGCGACGGTGCGCGGCCCCGCGAAGGGGGCGCGGGCGAAGCGGTCGGCGGCGAGCTCGAGGGCGAGGGCCAGCACCTCCTTCTGCTCGGCGGGGGCGAGGTCGTCGTCGCGCAGGAAGTGGCGGGTCATGAGGGGTCCTTGTCGTCGGCGGCAGGGGCGGCGGAGGGATCGACGGGCGCTGCCGCACCGGCGGCGGCAGGAGCGGCGGCGTCGAGCAGAGCGGGCAGGGCGTCGGCGAAGGAGCCGAGCTCCTGATCCGTGATGACCAGCGGCGGAGCGATGCGGATCGTGCTCGGATCGGGGGCGTTGACGATGAAGCCCGCCTCGAGCGCCGCGGCGGCGACCTGCGGCGCGATGGGCTCGGCGAGGCCGATGCCGCGCAGGAGGCCCGCACCGCGGACCTCGGTGATGCGCGGGTCGCCCAGGGCGAGGACCCGCGCGGCGAAGGACTCGCCGAGGGTGCGGACGTGCTCGAGCAGGCCGTCCTCGCGGATGGTCCCGAGGACGGCGAGGGCGACGGCCGCGCCGAGCGGGTTGCCGCCGAAGGTGGTGCCGTGCTGGCCGGCGGTGAGCAGGCCCCGCACCTCGGGCCCGAACGCGATCATCGCGCCGATCGGGAAGCCGCCGCCGAGGCCCTTGGCGAGGGTCATCGCGTCGGGGACGACGCCCTCGACGCCCTGGTGGGCGAACCACGACCCGGTGCGCCCGATGCCGGTCTGGACCTCGTCGAGGATCAGCAGCGTGCCGGTGTCCCGCGTGGCCTCGCGCAGGGCGCGGAGGTAGGCGGGATCGAGCGGACGCACCCCGGCCTCGCCCTGGATCGGCTCGGCGACGACGGCGGCGACGTCGCGCGGGGCCAGGGCCGCCTCGAGCGCAGCCGTGTCCCCCGAGGGGATGAACTCGACGCCGCCGGGCAGCGGCGCGAAGGGCTCGCGGTAGGCGGCCTTGGAGGTGAGGGCCAGCGCCCCCATCGTGCGGCCGTGGAACGAGTTCTCGAGCGCGAGGATCCGCGGGCGCTCGGCGCCGCCGTGGCGGCGGGCGAGCTTGAAGGCGGCCTCGTTGGCCTCGGTGCCGGAGTTGGCGAAGAACACGCCGGAGCCCTGCGGCGCGCCGGCCAGCGACAGGAGCGTCTCGGCGAGCTCGATCTGCGGCTCGGTGGCGAAGAAGTTCGAGACGTGGGCCAGCTGCGGGGCCTGCTTCGCGAGCGCGTCGACGAGCGCGGGGTGACCGTGCCCGAGGGCGTTGACGGCGATGCCGCCCAGCAGGTCCAGGTACGCGCGCCCGGCGTCGTCCCAGACCCGGCAGCCCTCGCCGCGCACGAGCACGCGCTGGGGCGTCCCGAAGACGGGGATCATCGCCTCGGCGTAGCGCTCGGCGAGCGGGGCCGAGCTCGAGGCGGCGCGCGAGGCGCTCGCGTCGGAGATCGCAGTGCCCTCAGACATGCCGGTGCTCTCAGACATAGTCGTCCCTCCTGACCATCGTGCCCACGCCCTTGGTGGTGAAGACCTCGAGCAGGGCGGCGTGCTCGATGCGCCCGTCGATCATCGCCGCGGTCCGCACCCCGGCGTCGACCGCGTCCAACAGCGCCTCCGCCTTGGGGATCATGCCCGCGGTGAGCGAGGGCAGCATCGCGCGCAGGTCGCTCGCGCTGATCTCGGGGATCAGGGACGAGCGGTCCGGCCAGGAGCGGTAGAGGCCCTCGATATCGGTGAGCATGACGAGCTTCTCGGCGTCCAGACCCACCGCGAGGGCGCCCGCGGCCGTGTCCGCGTTGACGTTGAGGACCTCGCCCGTGGGGCGGCCCTCGGCGTCGACCTCGGGGGCGATCGAGGAGACGACGGGGATGCGCCCGGCGTCCAGCAGGTCCTGCAGGGAGGCGGGCGAGACCGAGGCGATCTCGCCGACGTGGCCGAGGTCCACGTCCTCGCCGTCGACCACAGTGCCGCGGCGGGTCGCGGTGAACAGCCGCGCGTCCTCGCCGGACATGCCGATCGCGTAGGGGCCGTGCTGGTTGATGAGGCCGACGAGCTCGCGCCCCACCTGCCCCACGAGGACCATGCGGACGACGTCCATGGTCTCCTCGTCGGTCACGCGCAGGCCGCCGCGGAACTCCGAGTCGATGTCCAGGCGCTCGAGCATCGCGCTGATCTGCGGGCCGCCGCCGTGGACCACGACCGGGTGCAGCCCGGCGTGGCGCATGAACACCATGTCGGCGGCGAAGGCCCGCTTGAGGCCCTCGTCGATCATGGCGTTGCCGCCGTACTTGATCACGACGATGGTGCCGCGGAAGCGCTGCATCCACGGGAGCGCCTCGATGAGGACCTCGCTCTTGGCGCGGGCCTCCTCGCGGACGGCGTCGAGCTGTGCGAGGGGGTTCTTGCCGGCCATCGGCGCCTCGCTCTCGGGCGCACCGGTCTCGGGAGCACCGGTCTCGGGCGCGCCGGTCTCGGGCACGGTCGCATCGGGCACGGCGGCACCGGGCGCAGTCGCACCGGCCGCAGTCGCATCGGGCGCGACGGCGCCCTGCTGGGGATCGGTCGCTGAGGTCATGACGAGTACGCGCTGTTCTCCTCGACGTAGTCATGCGTGAGGTCGTTGGTCCAGATGTCGCCGCTCGCGTCCCCGGCGCCGAGGTCGACTTCGATGAGGGTCTCGCGGGGGGTCATGTCCACGAGCGAGCGGTCCTCCCCCACACCGCCGTCGCGGCACACCTGCACGCCGTTGACACGGACCGCGAGGCGGGCGGGGTCGAAGGGGGCGACGGCCTCGGGCACGCAGCCGGCGGCCGCGACGATCCGCCCCCAGTTGGGGTCGTTGCCGAAGATCGCGGCCTTGACCAGGTTCGCGCGGGCGATCTCGCGGGCGACGGCGAGCGCGGCGTCCTCGCTCGTGGCGGAGGTGACGACGACGTGGACGTCGTGGCTGGCGCCCTCGGCATCGGCGACGAGCGCCCGCGCCAGGGTCGCGGAGACCTCGCGCACGCCCTCGGCGAGCTCCTCCGGCCCGACCTCGATGCCGCTCGCACCGGAGGCCAGGAGGATCACGGTGTCGTTGGTGGACATGCACGCGTCGGAGTCGACGCGGTCGAAGGTGGTGGCGGTCGCGCCGCGCAGGGCGGCATCGGCGGTGGCGGCGTCGACGACGGCGTCGGTGGTGATGACCACGAGCATCGTGGCCAGCTGCGGGGCGAGCATGCCCGCGCCCTTGGCCATGCCGCCGACGACGGCGCCCGAGGGCAGGGTCGTCGCAGCGGTCTTGTGGACGGTGTCGGTGGTCATGATCGCCTGGGCGGCCTCGAGACCGGCGGCCTCGGTGTCCGCGAGCGCCGCGCGAGCCGCATCGGCCCCGGCGAGCAGGGAGTCCATCGGCAGGCGCACGCCGATGAGACCGGTGGAGCACACGAGGACGTCCTGGGCGGACAGCTCGAGGGCGTCCGCGACGTGCTCGGCGGTGCGGTGGGAGTCGGCGAAGCCCTCGGGGCCGGTGCAGGCGTTGGCACCGCCGGAGTTGAGGATCACCGCACGGGCCCGGCCGTCGGCGACGGCCTGGCGCGACCACTGGACGGGCGCGGCCTGGACGCGATTGGAGGTGAACACGGCGGCGGCGACGTCGAGGGGGCCGTCGCTGACGACGAGCGCGACGTCGCGGGCGCCGGTCGACTTGAGGCCGGCGGCGACGCCGGCGGCGCGGAAGCCGCGGGCAGCGGTGACGGACATGGGATCTCCTGACGGGAGTGGGCGGAATGCGGCGGCCTGGGGAACTGCGGAGCTGCGGAGCTGTCGGCGGGCGGTGCGCGGTCAGGGAGCCAGCGCGGTGCGGGTGAGCCCCGCCTGCTCGGGGAGGCCGAGGGCGATGTTCATGGACTGGACGGCGGCCCCGGCCGTGCCCTTGACGAGGTTGTCGATCGCGGCGATCACGGTGGCCTGACCGCTGCGGCGATCGACCGTCGCGCCGATGCGGACCGTGTTGGCGCCCGTGACCTGCTGGGTCGACGGGAAGGCGCCCGGCTCGAGCACGCGGATGAAGTGCTCTGCTCCCCAGTCGCTCTCGAGAGCGGCGAGCAGGTCCTCGGTGCCAATGCCCTCGGCGACGGGGGCGGTGGCGACCGCGAGGATCCCGCGGCTCATGGGGACCAGCACGGGGGTGAAGGTGAGGCGCGCGTCGTCGGGGCCGCCGGCGCGGCGCAGGTTCTGGAGGATCTCGGGGATGTGGCGGTGGGTGCCGCCGACGCCGTAGGGAGCGGCGCCGCCGGCGGCCTCGGAGAACAGGAGGTGCTGCTTGGCGGTGCGGCCCGCGCCCGAGTAGCCGACGGGCAGGACCACGGACAGCGCCCGGTGGTCGACGAGACCCGCGCGGACGAGGGGCGTGAGCGAGAAGGTCACGGCGCTCGCGTTACAGCCGGGGACGGCGATCTCCCGGGCGGAGGCGAGGAGGTCGCGCTGGCGGGAGCCGTCGGCCAGAGGCAGCTCGGGCATGCCGTAGGTCCAGGTTCCGGCGTGCTCGCCCGCGTAGTAGTCCGACCAGTCCTGAGCGGACTCGAGGCGGTGGTCGGCCCCGAGGTCGAGGACGAGGGCGTCGGGATCGGACTCCCGCAGGCGGGCGGAGATCTCGCCGGACTGGCCGTGCGGCAGGGCGAGGACGACGACGTCGTGCCCGGCGAGGTTCTCCGGGGTCGTCTCGGCGAGAACGAGGTCCTCTCCGAGGTCCAGGTGCGGGGCGACCTCGGACAGGCGGCGCCCGGCGCTCGAGTGCGCGGTGACGGTCGCGACCTCGATAGCGGGATGGGCGGCGAGCAGGCGCAGGGTCTCGCCCCCGGCATAACCGGAGGCGCCGACGACGGCGGCGCGCAGGCGGGGGGCGCTGGACCGATGGGAGCTCATGCCGCGAGAGTACATGCTTATGCAGGACGTCGCATAATCTCGCTCAGGGAGTGGACGTCCCGCGTCCCCGAGCACGACCGCGTGCCTGTCGGAGGGCGCAGGCACGTCGGAGGCCACCGGCCCGCCGGAGGGCGCAGACCCGTGGGAGAGCAGAGGTCCATCGGAGAGCGCGGGCCCGCCGGAGGGGATCCGGCGGGCCCGCGGTCGCGGTGGGCTCAGGCGCGCAGCACCCCGCCGACGGCGGCATCGACCGCGGCGATCGCCCGCTCACGGGCGCTGCGGATCTCCTCGGCGCTCAGCGTGCCCTCGGACGAGCGCAGGCGGACGGCGAAGGCCAGGGACTTCTTCCCCTCCCCCACCTGCTCGCCGGTGTAGACGTCGAACAGCTCCACCGACTCGGCCACGTCCCCGATGCCTGCCAGCAGCGCGCCCTCGACCGCGGCGGCCGGGACGTCGGAGGCGACGACGAACGCGAAGTCCTCCTTGGCCACGGGGTAGGTCGACACGGCCTCGGCCGCGATGACGGCGGGGGCCGCCGCGACCAGGGCGTCGATCGCCACGACCATCGCGCTCGCCCGGGCGGGAAGACCGAAGGTCTTCACCACGCGGGGGTGCAGCTCGCCGGCGTGGCCGACGACGGTGCCGTCGGCCAGGGTCAGGCGGGCGCAGCGTCCCGGATGGAAGGGCGCGTGCTCGGCCGCGGCCACGAGGACCTCGGCACCGCTGGCCGCGGCGACGCGACGGGCCGCGTCGATCGCGTCGGCCCAGTCCCAGGAGCCCGCGTCGCCGAACCAGGTGGCCCCGCGCCGGGGCCCGGCGAGGACGGCGGCGATCTGCGCCCTCTGCTCGGGCAGGGCGGCGTCGATCGCCGCCAGCTCCTGCGCGGCGGGGACGGCGTCGACGCCCGGGATCGGGGCAGGCGTCGGCTCCTCGCGGGCGATGAACGCGGGCGCGAGCTGGAAGATCGCGAGCGCGTCCTCACCCCGGCCCAGGTTGCGGCGCGCCACCGGCAGCAGCGTCTGCAGCAGGTCGGTCCGCAGCAGCGGCTCGTCCTCGGCGAGCGGGTTCAGCAGGCGCACGGTGCGGCGGCGCTCGTCGTCCTCGGGGAGCTGGAGGTCGTCCAGGACGCCCGGGGCCACGAACGGGTAGCTCGTGACCTCGACGAGCCCGGCCTCGGCGAGCGCGGTGCGCGCGGCGCGCCGCGCCCGCTGGGCGCGGGTGAGGCCGCGGCCGCCCGGCGCCTGCGGGAGCACGGAGGGGATCTGGTCGTAGCCGACGAGGCGCGCGATCTCCTCGACGAGATCCTCGGCGATCGTGAGGTCCGGGCGCCAGGCCGGCGGGGTCACGGAGAGCTCCCCGTCCCCGGCGTCCTCGACCGTGCAGCCGATGGTCTCCAGGCTGCCGCGCACCTGCTCGGGCGTGTACGCGACGCCGACGACGCGCTCGGCGTCGGTCACGGCCAGCGAGATCGGCGCGGGCAGGAACGGGGCGCCGTCGACGCGCTCGTCGGTGACGCGGTGGTCGATCTCGCCGCCGCCGTGCTCGACGATCAGCTGGGCCGCGCGCATCGCGGCGATCGGCGGCAGCAGCGGGTCGACGCCGCGCTCGAAGCGCTTGGAGGCCTCCGAGGGGAGGCGGTGGCGCCTCGCCGAGCGAGCGACGGTGACCGGGTCGAAGCTCGCGGCCTCGATGATGACGTTGACGGTCTCGGCCGACACCTCGGTCGAGGCGCCGCCCATGACGCCGGCGATACCGATGGCGCGGTCGCCGCTCTCGCCGCCGCAGTCGGCGATGACGAGGTCCTCGGGCGCGAGCGCGCGGGGCTTGTCGTCGAGGGTCTCGAGCATCTCGCCCTCATGGGCGCGGCGCACGACGATGGGGCCCACGAGCTGATGGGAGTCGTAGGCGTGGAGGGGCTGGCCCAGATCGAGCATCACGTAATTGGTGACGTCGACGATCAGCGAGATCGGCCGCATGCCCGCCTGGGCGAGGCGCTGCTGGATCCAGCGGGGGCTCGCGGCCTGCGGGTCGACGCCGCGGACCTCGACGGCCACGAAGCGGGAGCAGCCGGCGCGGCCGCGGATCGGGGACTCATCGCGCAGCTGCACGGGGATGCCGCCGCGGGTGCCGACGGCGCCCTCGATCCGCTCAGCGGGGTCGGTGAAGGCGGCGCCGGTCGCGTGGGAGTACTCGCGGGCGACGCCGCGCATCGAGAACGCATAGCCGCGGTCCGGGGTCACGTTGATCTCGACGACCTCGTCGCCCAGGCCCAGCAGCGCGATGGCGTCGTCGCCGGGCTCGGCCTCGACACCCGCGAGGGTGCCCTTGCCGACCACGATGATGCCCTCGGTCTCCGGGCCGATGCCCTCGCCGAGCCCCAGCTCGGCGGTCGAGCAGATCATGCCGTCCGAGACGTGGCCGTAGGTCTTGCGGGCCGCGATCGGGAACGGGCCGGGCAGCACGGTGCCGGGCAGCGAGACGATCACCAGGTCCCCGGGCTCGAAGTTGTGGGCGCCGCAGATGATCCCGCGGCTCGGGCGCTCCTCGCCGGGCTGCGGATCCTTGGGGCTGTCCAGCTCCTCGTTGTGCTCGGGCCCGACGTCGACGCGGCACCAGTTGATGGTCTTGCCGTTCTTCTGGGGCTCCTTGACGAGGTCGAGGACGCGGCCGACGACGAGGGGGCCGGTGACCTGCGCGGGCCAGATCGCCTCCTCCTCGAGGCCGACGGACACGAGGGCGGCGGCGACGGACTCGGCGCTCGTGCCCGTGGGCAGGTCGACGTGGTCGGCGAGCCAGGTCAGGGGAATGCGGGGCATGTCAGATCTCCGTCCCGTAGTGCTGGGAGAAGCGGACGTCGCCCTCCACCATGTCGTGCATGTCGCCCACGCCGTTGCGGAGCATGAGGATGCGCTCGATGCCGAGGCCGAAGGCGAAGCCCTGGTACTCCTCGGGGTCGACGCCGCAGGCGCGCAGCACGGCCGGGTTGACCATGCCGCAGCCGCCCATCTCGATCCAACCGGTGCCGCCGCAGACGCGGCAGGCCGGGTCGGCGTCGTGGTCGAGGCCCTCGCGGGCGTCGCAGGAGAAGCAGCGGAAGTCCATCTCCGCGCTGGGCTCGGTGAACGGGAAGTAGCTGGGGCGCAGGCGCGTGATCGGGGCTCCCCCGAACAGGGCCTCGGCGAGCGTGTCGAGGGTGCCCACCAGGTTGGCCATCGTCAGGCCCTTGTCGATCGCCAGGCCCTCGACCTGCGTGAAGACGGGCGTGTGGGTCGCATCGAGCTCGTCGGTGCGGAACACGGTGCCGGGGCAGGCGATGTACAGGGGCACGCCGCGCTCGATGAGGGCGCGGGCCTGCACCGGGGAGGTGTGGGTGCGCAGCACCTGGCCGCTGCCCGCCGCGCCGTCGGGGCCGGCCACGTAGAAGGTGTCCTGCATCTGGCGCGCCGGATGGTCGGCGTCGAAGTTCAGGGCGTCGAAGTTGAACCACTCGGCCTCGACCTCGGGGCCCTCCGCGATCTCCCAGCCCATGCCGATGAAGATGTCGGCGATCCGGTCGGCGAGCGTGGTCAGGGGGTGGCGGGCGCCGCGCGGGCGGCGGTCCGTCGGGAGGGTGACGTCGACGGTCTCGGAGGCGAGCGCGGCCTCCTCCTCGGCGGCGGCGAGCTCGTCCTGGCGGGCGCTGACGGCCTGGAAGACGCGGCCCTTGGCCTGGCCGACGAGCTTGCCGGCGCTCGCCCGCTGGTCCTTGGGCAGGGACTTGATCGAGGCGTTGGCGCGCGAGATCACCGATGCGTCGCCGGTGTGCTCGATGCGGACCTGCTTGAGCTCGGCGGTCGTCGCGGCGGCCGCGGCGGCGGCGAGCGCCGCCTCGACGGCGCGACCGATCGCCTCCTCCGAGATCTCCGGGGCGGGGGCGTCGCCGACAGCGGACGCGGGTGCGCCGTCGGGGGGTGTCGTGGTCACGAGCATGTCGCTTTCGTCGGGGGCTGAAGTCGAGGGATACGGGCGCGGGGTGCAGGGACGGGCCCGGGCCGCGGGCGCTCCCATTCTAGGGAGTACGGGGAGCAGGGCCGGAAGCGGTCCGCCCCGCCTGCGCGAGCGCACCAGGTGGGCCGCCGCGGACCTCCCTGGACACCCGCACGAGGCCGCTGGATAGGCTGGCCGCGACCTGCCCCCGACAACGAAGAGGTCCTCCATGCCCCGCACCGTCCAGGGTGTGATCGCGCGCGCCGAGAAGCAGCCCGCCGAGCTCACCGAGATCACGATCCCCGACCCCGGCCCCCACGACGTCATCGTCGACATCGAGGCCTGCGGGGTCTGCCACACTGACATGGCCTACCGCGATGGCGGCATCAACGACGAGTTCCCCTTCCTGCTGGGCCACGAGGCCGCGGGGCGCGTCGCCGAGATCGGCGACGCCGTGACGCACGTGGCCGTCGGCGACTTCGTGGTGCTGAACTGGCGCGCCGTGTGCGGCGAGTGCCGCGCCTGCGCCAAGGGAGTGCCGCAGTACTGCTTCGCGACCCACAACGCCTCGCAGCCGATGACCCTGGCCGATGGCACGGCGCTCACGCCCGCGCTGGGCATCGGCGCTTTCGCGGAGGCGACGCTCGTGCACGAGAAGCAGTGCACGAGGGTCTCCGAGGAGGCGAAGCCGGAGGTCGCCGGCCTGCTGGGCTGCGGCGTCATGGCGGGCCTGGGGGCGGCGCTGAACACCGGCGCGGTCCAGCGCGGCGAGTCCGTGGCCGTGATCGGCCTGGGCTGCGTCGGCTCGGCCGCGGTCGCGGGCGCCGTGCTCGCGGGCGCGACCACCGTGATCGGCCTGGATATCTCCGCTGAGAAGCTCGAGGCGGGCAGGGAGCTCGGTGCAACGCACACGATCGACACCAGCGAGCTCTCCCGCGACGAGATCGTGGAAAAGGTCCAGGAGCTCACCGGCGGCTTCGGCGCAGACGTCGTGATCGACGCCGTGGCCATCCCGCAGACCTACGAGACCGCGTTCTACGCGCGCGACCTGGCCGGTCGGGTGGTGCTCGTCGGCGTGCCGCGCCCCGACATGGAGCTCACTCTGCCGCTGCTGGACGTGTTCGGCCGCGGCGGCGCGCTGAAGTCCTCCTGGTACGGCGACTGCCTGCCCGAGCGCGACTTCCCGTACCTGACGGACCTGTACCTGCAGGGCCGCCTGCCGCTCGAGCGCTTCGTGACCGGCACGACCGACCTCGCCGGCGTCGAGGACGCGCTGAACTCCCTGCACGAGGGGCACGTGCTGCGGACCGTGGCGGTGAACCGATGAGCGCCGACGACATGACCGAGGAGCAGACGATGCCGGAGCAGACCGCGACCGAAGACCAGGCCGATGACCAGGCCGAGCAGGCGCCCCGCGCGGGCGAGCTGCGGATCGACCACGGCACCGCGACGGGCACGTTCAGCCTCGACGGCGAGACCCACGAGGTGGAGAACAACATCTGGGTGCTCGGCGACGACGAGCGCTGCGTGGTGTTCGACGCCCCGCACGATGTGGAGGCCGTGCGCGCGCTGATCGGCGAGCGCGAGTGCATCGGCATCCTGCTGACCCACGCCCACGACGATCACGTGCGCTTCGCCCCCGAGCTGTCGGCCGCGCTCGAGGCGCCGCTGCTGCTGAACGCGGCCGACGCCGACGTGTGGGAGCTGACCCACGGCGACCTCCCGTGGGACGGGGACATCGAGGACGGCGACGTGTTCACCGTGGCCGAGACCGATATCGAGGCGATCGCGACGCCGGGCCACTCCCCCGGCTCGACCTGCTTCCTGGTGCCGGAGCTGGGTGTGCTGTTCAGCGGTGACACCCTGTTCCAGGGCGGTCCCGGGGCCACAGGGCGCTCGTTCAGCGACCGCTCCGTGATAGAGGAGTCGATCCGCGAGCGCCTGTTCACGCTGCCGGAGGAGACGATCGTGCACACGGGGCATGGGCCCGACACGACGATCGGCGCCGAGAAGCACGCCGCCCAGGGCGACTGGCTCTGAACAACGGGCTCTGAACAACAGGCTCTGAACAACAGGCTCTGAGCGACGGGAGCAGGCGGTGCTGCGACGGCCGTCGCGTTTTCGCCTCCTGAGACGAGGGCCTCCGACGCATCGCGCGTCGGAGGCCCTCGGGCGTTCTCGGGTCCAGCAGGTCAGCCGTCGCCGTCGCTCCGGGCGCTGTCGCCGCGGCCAGCGTCATCCCGCACCTCTTCGCCCCGCGCATCGATACCCTGCGGTCCGAGCTCCCGCATCGAGGCGAGGTACTCGTTGTACGCGGCCAGCTCGGCATCGTGGTCGCGGTCGGCCTTGCGGTCCCACTGGCGGGCGCGGCGGTCCTCCGAGCGCATCCACTGCGTGGCGAGGATCAGGGCGTAGAGCACGGAGGGGATCTCGGAGACGCCCCACATGATCGAGCCGCCGCGCCGCTGGATGAGGGCCAGCTGCTCGGCGTCGTACATCCCCAGCTCGGTATACCAGCCCTGGGCGATGAGGAAGGTCGCGCTGACCACGGCCACGCCGAAGAAGGCGTGGAAGGTGAGCGTGACCAGCAGCGTGATGAGCTTCAGCACCGGGTTCACGTTGCGCGGGTCCGGGTCGATGCCGATGAGCACCCAGGCGAACAGGTAGCCCGACAGCAGGAAGTGCACGGTCATCAACACGTGGCCGACGTGCGTGTACATCGCCGCCTCGAACGCGGGCGTGAAGTAGAAGATGACGAGCGAGCCGGCGAAGAGCACACCGGCCATCGGCGGGAACGAGACGACGCGGCTGTAGCCGGAGTGCAGGGCCGCCAGCACCCATTCGCGCACGCCCCGCGAGCCGTCGGTCCGCGGCGGCATCGCGCGGGTCAGCAGCGTGACGGGGGCGCCGAGCACCCACAGCGGCGGGACGATCATCATCATCGCCATGTGCTGGACCATGTGGGCGTCGAAGCGGAAGCGCCCGTAGGCCGCGGCGCCGCCGTTCATCACCCACCACAGGGCGACGCAACCGAGCACCCACAGCACCGTCCGCAGCCACGGCCAGGCATCCCCGCGACGGCGCAGGCGCACGACGCCCGCGATGTACAGGCCTGCCATCGCCAGCGCGATCGCGGTGGCCATCCAGTCGGGCTGGACCTGGGTGAACAGCGTCGCGACGGAGAACTCGGGGGCCGGCGGGAGGTAGCCGACGAGCGAGAGGATCTTCAGGTCCCCGGTCTCGGGCACCACCTGCGGCACCGGAGGAGCGGAGCGGCCCAGCGCGATCGAGGCGCCGATGACCGCGACCAGGACGATGCCCTCGGTCAGGGCGAGGTGGCGGAAGCGGACTGCGTCGCCCAGGCGGCGGCGCTGCAGGGCGCCGAGCACGGCGAGCACCACGAGGCCGATCGCCTTGAGCGCCACGATCCGCCCGTAGGGTGTGCTCGCGAGCTCGAGCGGCGAGTCCAGGCGGATCGCGGCGTTGACGAGGCCGGAGACGGCCAGGGCGATCACCCCGGCGAGCGCCCACGGGGAGAAGCGGCGGACGACGACGGGCATCGCCTCGCCGATGATCCGCGCGCAGGCGAGCATCGCCAGCAGCGGGCCCGCCCAGACGGCCATGCCCGCGAGGTGCCAGGCCATGGCGTTGACGGCGTTGGTGTGGTCCAGGCTGGCCCCGGCGTGACCGGCCAGGCCCAGCAGGGCGACGCCGATCATCGCGAACGCGAGCCCCCAGGCGGAGAGGGTCGCCGAGCGGCCGATGAGCAGGAAGAGGGCGGCGAGGGCGGCGGCGATCGCGACGGCCAGCTGGGTGCGCCCGAGATCGGTCGAGACCGCGATGTCCCACAGCCCGTGGTCGGAGCCCGGTCCGGCGGCCTCGGCGGCCCCCAGCAGCATGAGCGCGCAGCTCGCCGCACCCCACACGAGCGCCGCTGTCCCGGCGATGCGGGCCAGGCGCGCGCGGCCGCCCGTCAGGCGCGTCCCGTCGGCGCGCCGGGGCGGGGGCATGAGGAGGACGACGATCCACGCGGCGCCGACCGTGAGGAGCAGGGCGGTGTGGTGGACGGCCCGCATGAGGGGCGTGCCCCAGGTGACCCAGCCGGGCGCCGGGGCAAGGGCGGCCGGGCGGGCGGCGCCGGTCGCGATGACGCTCGCGCAGGCGACCAGCGCGATGAGCGCCGCGGTCGCGAGGACGATGAGGGTCCCGGTCCCTCGGCGGGGGGCGGGGACGGGAGAGGGCGCGGATGCGCTGCGGTCCGCGGGGCGGGTGTCGGCGGCGGCGCTCATGGCGTGGCGCTTCCCGCAGCGCCCGTCCGGATGCCCCCGTGCCGCTGGCGCAGGGTCTCGAACAGGCAGACGGTCGCGGCGGTGGCGACGTTGAGGGATTCGGCGCGCCCCGCCAGCGGGATGCGGACGGCCAGGTCGGCCGCCGCAAGGGTCTCCTCATCGACCCCGCGCGCCTCGTTGCCCATCACCCAGGCCAGGCGCCCGGGCAGCTCGAGCTCGAACAGGTCGGCGTCGGCGTGTCCGCTCGTGGCGGCGACGGCGATGCCGCGCGCCGCGAGCGCCTCGAGGAGCTCGGGCAGCGGGGCGCCGGTGACGACGGGCAGGTGGAAGGCGCTGCCGGCGCTGGCCCGGATGGCCTTCGGCCCCCAGGGGTCGGCGCTCGCGCGCGCGAGGACGACGAGGTCGGCACCGGCGGCATCGGCGGCGCGCACGAGCGTGCCCACGTTGCCGGGGTCGCGGACCTCGGCCAGGACCAGGAGGGTGAGGGGGCCGGAGTCCGGCAGCGCTCCGAGCGCGGTGCTCCAGTCATCCGCGGGGCGGGCGGCGACGGCGATCGCGCCCTGCGGGGTCGCGACGTCATCGGCCCCGTGATCGGCGTCGTCGGAGCGCGCCATCGCGCGGATGATCTCCTCGGCCACGGTGCGGGGGCGGATCCCGGCGCGCTCGGCGAGCTCGCGCAGCTCGGGGTGCGCGGCGTCCGCGGTCTCGGTCAGGAACAGCTCGCGCGCATCGGCCGCTCGCTCGGACAGCAGCGAGCGGACGGCCTGGGGACCGTCGACCCGCAGCAGTCCGGTGCGCCGACGCGCGGAGCGCCCGGACAGGGCGGCGATCCTCCGCACCCGATCGGATCGGGGGGATGTGATCGGAGCCGGGTCCGGGCGCTCCGGGAGTCGAGTCATCGACAGCTCGTGACCGTCAGGTCAGGAGGCGGCAGGCGCGTTGACGTCCTTCGGGAGGGCGCCCTTGGCGACCTCGACGAGGGCGGCGAAGGCCGGGGCGTCGTTGACGGCCAGCTCGGCCAGCATGCGACGGTCGACCTCGACGCCCGCCAGGCCGAGGCCCTGGATGAGGCGGTTGTAGGTCATGCCGTTGGCGCGGGCCGCCGCGTTGATGCGCTGGATCCACAGGCGACGGAAGTCGCTCTTGCGGACCTTGCGGTCGCGGTAGTTGTAGGTCGCCGAGTGGAGCGTCTGCTCCTTGGCCTTGCGGTACAGGCGCGAGCGCTGCCCGCGGTAGCCGGAGGCCTGCTCGAGGATCTCTCGACGCTTCTTATGGGCGTTGACCGCCCGCTTCACGCGTGCCACGTGATTCTCCTTCGATGGTGACGTTCAGTAGATGGCAGGAGCGCTGCTCCCGCGCGGGCTCAGCGGCCCAGGAGTCGCTTGACCTGCTTCTCGTTGGCCTTGGCGACCGCGGCGTCGGAGCCGAGGCGGCGCTTGCGGGTCGACGACTTGTGCTCGAGGAGGTGGCGGGCGTTCGCCTTCTCGCGCATGAGCTTGCCGCTGCCGGTCACCCGGACGCGCTTCTTCATCCCCGAATGGGTCTTGTTCTTCGGCATCTGCCTTCTCCTTCGTGGTGTACGAGGTCCGACCCGCGGGTCAGGCCTCGGTGCTCTCGCCCGCGGGCTCCGCGGGAGCGGCGGGGGCTGTCGCGCCCTGGGCCTTCGCGGCCTCGGCCTTCTGGGCGTCGGTCTTGCGCTGACGGGCCTCGGCGCGAGCCTGGGTCTTCTTCTTGGTCGGTCCGAGGACCATGACCATGGTGCGGCCGTCCTGACGCGGATGGGACTCGACGAAGCCGTACTCGGCGACGTCCTCGGCCATGCGGGCCAAGAGGCGGGTGCCCATCTCCGGACGCGACTGCTCGCGACCGCGGAAACGGATCATGACCTTGACCTTGTCGCCGCCCTGGAGGAACTTCTCCACGTTGCGGCGCTTGGTCTCGTAGTCGTGCTTGTCGATCTTCAGGCCCATACGGATCTCCTTCTGGACCGTGTTGACCTGGTTCTTCCGCGACTCGCGCGCCTTCATGTTGGCTTCGTACTTGTACTTGCCGTAGTCCATGAGACGGCAGACGGGCGGGTTCGCGCCCGGTGCGACCTCGACCAGATCGAGATCCGCCTCCGCGGCGAGCCGCAGGGCGTCCTCGACTCGCACGATGCCGACCTGCTCGCCGGCAGGGCCGACCAGAAGGACCTTCGGCACCCTGATCTGGCCGTTGATGCGCTGTTCGCTGATGGTGGCTCCTCACCTCGGTTCGTCCGAACACGACGAAGGCCCCCGCTGCGGCGGAGGCCCCGAGGACGCGGTGCGCACGGCACCGCACGGATCCCGGCGCTCAGCGCGGGACCAGCTGCGTCACGGACCCGGCGCCGTTCCTCCCCGGAGGGCGGATGGCACGAGGTGGGAGTGGGGCTCCACTTGACAGCGTGCTCGCGGCGGGGCCGGACCGGATGACCAGGGGTCCCGCGACGAGCGGTGCGCGCGAGGCGCACGAGGAACGTCATGTTCCGGTGCTCTACCCTACCAGCAGGGACGCCGACGGGAAGAGGCGCGGGGGTGACATGCGTCGCCGTGCGAGCCCCCGAGCACCGCGCAGGCAGTGCGATGCCGACAGCGCGGTGCAGAGCAGTGCGGCGCAGAACAGTGCAGGCAGGACAGGGAGGAACGGGACGCATGGACCGCGAGGACCACGAGTACGACTACCCGGGCCCGTCCGCGGACGCCCCGGGAACCGCCGACGATATGGGCGCCGCCGACGACCCGGGCATCGCAGACGATATGGGCGCCGCCGACGACCTCGGGCTCCCCGCGCTCACCGGTTCCGGCGCCTCCGCCTCCCGCCCCGAGGACACCGCGGAGCGCTCGAGCGCCCGGGTGCGCGACGTCCCCACCGGGCTGCGCGGCGAGCCCGTCCCCGGCATGGGCGCGCCGCGGCCCCGTCCGGTCGCACCCGCGGCCCCGGAGCCCTCGCCGCGGCGTCGGCGCCTGCTGATCGGCGGGGGCGTCGCCTCGGTATGCGCGCTCGCGCTCCTGCTGGGCAGCGGCGCCCTGCTCCTGGCCCGCCCGTGGGAGGACACCGGCGAGGCCGATGCGGGGGCGGCCACCTCGGTCACCGCCGCGGCCCCCGCGCGCACGGTCACGGTCGACGACGCGACCGTGACCGTGACCTCGCTGGAGAGCGGGCTCTCCCAGGTGGGCAGCGGGGCCGATCGCCGGGACGCCGAGGGCGAGTACGTTGCGATCGTCGCGACCGTCGCCAACGGCGGCGACGAGGTGCTCTTCTGGGACCGGGCGATGGACCTGGTCGGCACGGACGGGGCGACGCACACGGCCGACGGGGAGGCCACCTCGGCCTATGACAGCGACGCGGATGACAACCTGATCATCCCCCCGGGCGAGACCGCGAACGTCAAGATCGTCTACGACGTCCCGATCGGCACGTCCCCCGAGAGCGCGACCGTCCGGATCTCCCGCGGCGGCGACGAGACCACGGGCACCCTGCCCCTCTGAGCGCGGCCTCCCCGTGCCTCCGCGGACCGTCCGTCATGCCGTGACGACCATGCCCTGACCACGATCCCCCTGACCGCAGACCGCTGACCGCGATCCCCCTGACCGCGATGCATCGAGCACAGTGGACTGTGCGCACCGCACCGAGCATCATCCACCACCAGCGAAGGACACCATGGACACCCACTCCCCCGCCTCCCCCGCGCAGCCCGAGCAGCCCGAGCAGCCCGCGTCCCCGGAGGCCCACGCCCCCGATGCCGTGGACGCCTCCGGCTCGGCCCGCGACATCGCGGACGTCGCCGCCGTCGAGATCATCACCACCGCGACCGTGCATCTCATGAGCGCCGCCGCGGTCAAGATCGGGCTCGCGGAGGACGAGGAGACGGGCCACTACCAGGACCTCGCCGAGGCGCGGAAGCTGATCACCGCGCTCGCGGGCCTGGTCACGGCGGCCTCGCCCGAGATCGGCGGGGATCATGCCCGTTCGCTGCGCGACGGGCTGCGCTCCCTGCAGCTGGCCTTCGCGGAGGCTCTGCCGTTCCCCGACGAGCCCGGCGAGGGCCCCGGGGAGAAGTGGACGGGGCGCGTCACGCGCTGACCCTCGACCCCGCCCGGGCCCGCACGGTCAGGCGGAGGCGAAGCGCTCACGCAGGCGGTGTCGCACCCGGACCCGGTGGGCGCGCATCGCCACGATGCCGCCGCCGGCGATGAGGACCCCGAGCAGACCGGCGGTGCCGATCCCCCAGTTCGGGCCCGCGGCGTCGATGACCGCGCCGATCGCGGGTCCGCCCACGGCACCGCCGATGGTCATCGCGCTGCCGTGCCAGCCCATCGCCTCGCCGCGGGCCTCCTCGGGGACGCGGTGCGAGATCGCCTCGCCGGTCGCGGTGATCGACGGGGCGCAGGCCAGGCCCGCGAGGAAGCAGGCCAGCGCGATCGTCGGCACGGTGTGGACGAGCGCGATGGGGATCGTGAGGACGCCGAGCAGCCCCACCACCCACAGCGAGCCGATGTCGCTGCGCAGCATCCCGTAGCTGATGCCGCCGATCGCGGACCCCAGGCACCAGATCGAGATGATCGGCCCGATCATCCCCGCGGCGTCGAGGTCGCGGAGCATCGCCACGAGGCTCACGTCGGTGGCGGTGAGGATCAGGCTCGATGTCGCGGTCGCCACGAGGATCGCGAGGCCACCGAGCGTCAGCAGGCCGCGCCGGGCGCTCGCGCGGGTTTCTGGGTCGACGACGGGGATCGAGCCCGTGGTCAGGGTCTCCGAGAAGCGCTTGTCGGCGAGGCCCTCGGAAGCGGCGAGCGCGCCGCCCTCCATGGACTGCAGGGGCCCGGGCAGGCGCGTGGGCAGCATGACCTGATCGCTGCGCGTGGGCGGATTCGCGAGCGCGAGGCCGATGCCCGCGACGCCGACGGCGAGGCCCACGATCACGAGCGTCGGACCCGTCCCGATCCACAGCGCCATGACGGTCACGGCGGCTGGACCGGTCATGAAGACGAACTCGGTGGCCACGGAGTCGAGCGAGAAAGCGGTGCGGCGCGAGCTCGCGGGCACGAGCACCGAGAGAGAGGTGCGGACGATCGAGAAGATCGGCAGCGCGAACAGGCCGCTCAGGAGCGCGAGCAGGACCATCGGCACGAAGGGCACGAAGGCGGCGGCGATCAGCGCGGAGCTCTGCACGACGATCGAGGGGGCCACGGCGCGGCGGAGGCCGCGGGTGTCGATGAGGCGGCCGCGCAGCGGCGAGGAGATCGCGGTCCCCAGGGTCGCGGCCGTCACGACGAGACCGGCCTCGAGGTAGCTGCGGTCCAGCGTCTTGACGGCGTGCAGGGTCAGCAGCAGCGAGAGCGTCGAGAAGGGGATGCGGGCGAGGAACCCGAGCACCAGGAGGGACGCCACGCCGGGGGTGCGCAGCACGTCGCGATACGCCGTCATCCCGGGTCGTCCCCCTTCTCTCGACATCCCTCAGCCCGGATCGGCAGTCCTCTGATCATCGACCATGCCCGGCGCGCGGCGCCATCGACGGAGGCCGCATCGCGACGTGATCCCCGCCTCGGTGTCCACGGCAGGGCAGGCGTTGCGAGCGGAGGGACGGCGTCAGCCCTCGAGGACGAGCTTGAGGGAGGTGATGCGCTCGGCGACGATCGCGGAGGCACCGAGCGCCTCGCTCAGGCGCGCGACGACGGCACGAACGCCGTCGGCATCGAGGCCCCCGTGCAGGCGCACGGCGAGGTCGACCTCGCGGACGCTCCCGGGTCGGGCCTCGAGGTCGAGCACGCCGGGCACGAGCGCCGTGATGCGGGAGAGCTCGGCGACGACCTCGGGGTCGACGGCTGGCGGCGTCCAGGCCCGGCCCTGGGCGAGCGCCCACAGGATCGAGCGCTGCAGCACGATCGGGGCGCCGGAGGCGTCCCGGGGCGTCGCGGGATCCAGCAGCAGGGCGGTGCAGCCCTCCTGCACGGCGGCCTGGGCGGCCTGCTCGGCGACGACGGGGACGGGTCGGGCGTCACGGCGCCACGCGGCGAGCTCGGCGACGGAGCTGAACAGGGGCAGAGCGCTCGAGCCGTCGGCTCCCCGGATCATCACCATCGCCATGTCGGCGCCGTTGTCGCCGGTGAGCCCGTGGGCGGTGGTCCCCTTCTCGGTGGCCTCGGCCATGATCGGCACGAGCAGGCGGGTCCCGCGCAGCGCGGCGGCCAGGCGGCGCAGGTCCGCGTCGTGCCCGGCTCGGACGTCCGCGAGGGCGGCGGCGAGGGGGGCAGGCGCCGAGCCGTCATCGCCCGGGAAGGGGCTGGTGGCATAGTCGCGGCCGGCCCAGGAGACTCCGGCGGTGTCGGCCAGGGCGCTCTTGTCCCGGAAGTGCGCGGGCAGGGTGCGACGCACCGCGGCGGCGCGGTCGCCCCGTGCGGGATCGCTCTCCGACGGCACGGCACCGGCCCGGGGCCGCGAGCTCTGCGAGCTCTCCGCGGCCTGCGAGCTCTCCGGGGTCTCCCGGGTCATGGGCGCCCGGCGACGTCGAGGGCCTCGGGCAGGGTGAACGCCCCCGCGTACAGGGCCTTGCCGACGATCGCGCCCTCGATGCCCTCGGGCACGAGCTCGCGCAGGCGGGCGAGGTCCTCGAGCGCGGAGATGCCGCCGGAGGCGACGACCTTCGCGTCGGTGCGGGAGGCGACCTCGCGCAGCAGCTCGATGTTGGGGCCGCGGAGGGTGCCGTCCTTGGTCACGTCGGTGACGACGTAGCGGCAGCAGCCGGCCTCGTCGAGCCGGGCGAGGGTCTTCCACAGGTCGCCGCCCTCGCGGGTCCACCCGCGCGCGGCGAGGGTGGTGCCGCGGACGTCGAGGCCCACGGCGATGCGGTCGCCGTGCTCGGCGATCACGCGGGCGGTCCACTCGGGGTCCTCGAGCGCGGCGGTGCCGAGGTTGACGCGGCGGCAGCCGGTGGCGAGCGCGGCGGCCAGCGACGCATCGTCGCGGATCCCGCCGGAGAGCTCCACCTTCAGGTCGACGGAGGCGACGACCTCGGCGAGCAGCTCGCGGTTGGAGCCGCGACCGAAGGCGGCGTCGAGGTCGACGAGGTGGAGCCACTCGGCCCCGGCCTCGGCGAAGTCGCGGGCGGCGTCCAGCGGCGATCCGTAGTCGGTCTCGCTGCCGGCCTCGCCCTGGACGAGGCGGACGGCCTTGGCGCCCGCGACGTCGACGGCGGGCAGAAGCTCGAGGCGGGGCGTGGTCATCGGAGACTCCTGTGTTCGGGGGTGAGGGGGCGGTGCG
The DNA here is from genome assembly GCF_900163655.1 of Brachybacterium nesterenkovii. Classification (GTDB taxonomy): domain Bacteria; phylum Actinomycetota; class Actinomycetes; order Actinomycetales; family Dermabacteraceae; genus Brachybacterium; species Brachybacterium nesterenkovii. The sequence goes on along the minus strand of NZ_FWFG01000024.1, from coordinate 2,413 downwards.
GGCGGTGCGCTCAGCCCTGCTGGATGCGCCAGAGGGCGAGGACGACGGCGACGAGCCCGACGAGCGCCAGCAGGATCCGCGCCCACCAGGGCTTGCCCTGCTGGTGGAAGGACCAGGCGCCGCCCAGCAGGATGCCGCCGACGATCAGGGAGATGAAGGCGTAGATCATGCTCTCTCCCCCGTCGTCAGGGTCGCGAGCCAGCTGCGCAGCAGGCGCGCCCCGGCCGCCCCGGACTTCTCCGGGTGGAACTGGGTCGCGCACAGCGGGCCATTCTCGACGGCGGCGATGAAGCGGTCGCCGCCGTGCTCGGCCCAGGTGACCACGGGCGCCTTCATGGGGGCGAGCGCCTCGAGCTCCCAGGCGCGCACGCCATAGGAGTGGACGAAGTAGAAGCGCTCGTCCTCGACGCCTGCGAACAGGCGCGAGCCCTCGGGGACCTCGACGGTGTTCCAGCCCATATGCGGGACGACCTCGGCCTCGAGGCGCGTCACCTGCCCGGGCCACTGGACCAGGCCCGCGGCGCTCTGGCCGTGCTCGGTCCCGCCGTCGAACATGATCTGGAAGCCGACGCAGATGCCGAGCACGGGGCGCCCGCCGGCGAGGCGGCGCTCGATGATGCGGGGGCCGTCGACGGCGCGGATCTGCGCCATGGTCGCCCCGAAGGCGCCGACGCCGGGGACGACGAGGCCGTCCGCGACGAGGGCGGCCTCGCGGTCGGCGGTGAGCTCAACGTCGGCGCCGGCGGCCTCGAGGGCGCGGACGGCGGAGCGGACGTTGCCGCTGCCGTAGTCGAGGACGACGACGCGGGGCGCACGCGCGAGCGCCGGCCCGTCGACGGCGGTGGAGTCCGCGGGGTCAGCGGCGGGGCCGACCTGGTCGGCGACGGTGGTGTCCGCGGTCATCCGCGGCCCCGTCCAGTCGCGAGCCAGCGCAGCGCCTGCATGCGGCTGACGGAGCTCGGGTCGATGCCCTCGCCGAGCTCGTCGGCGTCGGCCGCGCCGATCATGATCTGCTCGACCCGGGGGTCGACGCCACCCAGGACGAGGGCGGGCGAGACGTCGTCGCCGCGCTCCCCCGCCCGGTAACGGGTGGCGGTCATGCGGTCGCCGCGGCGCCAGAACAGGACGACGCCGAGCTTGGCGAGCGCGGTGGAGACCCGCGCGGCCGCGGCGTGGGCGTCGGCCTCGTCGAGGGCGGCGATGACGACGGCTCCCGCGTCGGTGCCGTGGACGCGCAGCGTCGCCTCTCCGGGCGCTCCGGCGGCGTCGGCCCCGGACGCCGTGGAGGAAGCATCGGTCGGGGTGCCGCGATCGGCCCGGCGGGCATCGCCGGCCAGGCGCAGGGCCCCGGCCAGGGCCTTCGCGGACGCGACGGAGGTGGCGATGAGAGCGATCGGGCGGGGCGCATCCGCGTCCGATGCCGCAGCGGCATCGGCGTCGAAGGCGGGGGCGCTCAGAATGTCCTCGATCGTGACCTCGCGGTCGGCGAGCGAAGCGCCATCGGCCGCGGCCCCGTCAGCACCGCCCTCGCCGCGAGCTGCGCCGTCAGCGCCGGGCTGCTCGGGCGCCGGCTCGTCGAATGCAGAGGCATCGAGGTCAGGGGCGTCGAAGCCCTCCATCATGCGCGCGAACTCGGCGTCGATGTCGTCGGCGGACCCGTCGTCGCGGGGGTCCGAGCCGGGCGGGGGCGGCGGGGGGACGGTCACAGGGCACCCTTCGTGGACGGCACGTCGGTGACGCGCGGGTCGATCTCGCACGCGGCACGCAGAGCACGGGCGAGGGCCTTGAACTGGGCCTCGACGATGTGGTGGGGGTCGCGGCCGGCGAGCACGCGCATGTGCAGGCAGATCGCGGCGTGGTGGGCGAGCGACTCGAGCACGTGGCGCGTGAGCGAGCCGGTGAAGTGGCCGCCGATGAGGTGGAGCTCCTGGCCGGCCGGCTCGCCGGTGTGCACGCAGTAGGGGCGCCCGGAGACGTCGACCACGCACTGGGCCAGCGCCTCGTCGAGGGGCACCATCGCATCGGCGAAGCGGGCGATGCCCACCTTGTCGCCGAGGGCTTCGCGCAGGCACTGCCCCAGCACGATCGCGGTGTCCTCGACGGTGTGGTGGACGTCGATGTGGGTGTCGCCCGTGGCCTTGACGGTGAGGTCGAAGCGGCCGTGGGTGCCGAGCGCGGTGAGCATGTGGTCGAAGAACGGGACCGAGGTCGAGATGTCGCAGCGCCCCGTGCCGTCGAGGTCGAGAGTCACCTCGACGCTCGACTCGCGGGTGGCGCGGGTGATGGTCGCCGTGCGGTGCGGGCGCTCGGCCGTCATGTCGGACGCCCCGGCCGGGGAAGCGCTCTTGCGGCTGGTCAGCGGGCTCATCGGGTCTGGTCCTCCTGCACGGGGGCGGGGTCTGAGGGGGCTGTG
>NZ_FWFG01000107.1 GCF_900163655.1 Brachybacterium nesterenkovii | reverse complement strand
CACCCGTCCAGGCGACGATGCGATGATGGGGTCTCGCCCGGCCGCACGCCTCGGCCCCGTGCCCGCGTGCACGTCCCCTGCACGTCAGCGCCCCTGGAAGGAACGCCACCATGACCTACGTCATCGCCCTGCCCTGCGTCGATGTGAAGGACCGGGCGTGCGTGGACGAGTGTCCCGTGGACTGCATCTACGAGGGCAACCGCAGCCTGTACATCCAGCCCGACGAGTGCGTCGACTGCGGCGCCTGCGAGCCCGTGTGCCCCGTCGAGGCGATCTTCTACGAGGACGATCTCCCAGACCAGTGGGCCGACTACTACAAGGCCAACGTCGAGTTCTTCGACGACCTCGGCTCGCCCGGCGGTGCCGCGAAGATGGGCGTGATCGACAAGGACCACCCGCTCATCGAGGCCCTGCCCCCGCAGAACACGGGGGAGTGACCCGTGGCGCGTCGCGTCTCCCTCGCCGGGCGCCTGCCCGCCTTCCCCTGGGACTCCCTCGCCCCGCACCGTGCGCGCGCCGAGCAGCACCCGGGCGGCATCGTCGACCTCTCGGTCGGCACCCCGGTCGACCCGACCCCCGCCTCGGTGCAGCAGGCCCTCGCCGACGCCGCGGACTCCCACGGGTACCCGACCACCATCGGCACGCCGGCGCTGCGCGAGGCCCTCGTCCGCTTCGTCCAGCGCCGCCTCGGCGCTCCCGCGGATCTGGGCGTCGAGAGCGTGCTGTCGACGATCGGCTCTAAGGAGCTCGTCGCGCACCTGCCCTTCCAGGTCGGCATCGGTGCCGGCGGCGCCATCGCGTTCCCCCATATCGCGTACCCGACGTACGAGATGGGCGCGCTGTTCGTCGGCGCGGACCCGGTCCCCGTCGACATCGAGCGCCTGGCCGATGAGGGCGATGCCGCCTTCGCCGACGCCCCCGGGGGCACCGCGGCGATCGACCGCATCGGCCTGCTGTGGCTGAACTCGCCGAGCAACCCCACCGGCGCCGTCCTCTCCGTCGAGCGGATGCGCTCCCTCGTCGACTGGGCGCGCGAGCGGGGGATCGTCGTCGCCTCCGACGAGTGCTACGCCCTGCTGCCGTGGGACGTCGACGCGGTGACCTCGATCCTCGACCCCCGCGTCCACGGCGGCGACCTCACCGGCCTGCTGTGCGTGTACTCGCTGTCCAAGCAGTCGAACCTCGCCGGCTACCGGGCCGCGTTCGTCGCGGGCGACCCCGCCCTCGTCGCCGAGCTCACGGCCATCCGCAAGCAGGCCGGGATGATGCTGCCCGGGCCCGTCCAGGCCGCGATGGCGACGGCGCTCGACGACGACGCCGCGGTCGACGCCCAGCGCGAGATCTACCGTCGGCGTCGCGACGTGCTGCGGCCCGCGCTCGAGGCAGCGGGAGGACGGATCCCCCGGTCGGAGGCCGGTCTGTACCTGTGGACCGCCTTCGGCGAGAGCTCCGAGGCGTCGGTCGCGCGTCTCGCCGACCTGGGGATCCTGTGCGCCCCGGGGATGTTCTATGGTGGTGCGGGCGACGGCTTCGTGCGGATCGCCCTGACGGCCTCCGACGAGCGCATCGACGCGGCGGCGGAGCGCCTGACCCGCCCCTGACACCGGATCCCCTGATCGGAGAACCGCCCGTGGATGAGATGACGACGTCGGCCACGCTCCGCCATGACGGCCATGACCTCGAACTGGCCGTGGTGCCCGCGGTCGAGGGCAACAGCGGCCTCGACATCGGCCCTCTGCGCAGGACCACGGGGGACGTCACGTACGACCCCGGGTTCATGAACACGGCCAGCACGACGTCGGCGATCACCTACATCGACGGCGACGAGGGGATCCTGCGCTACCGCGGCATCCCGATCGAGCAGCTGGCCGAGAAGTCCTCGTACCTCGAGGTCGCCTACCTGCTGATCCACGGCGAGCTGCCGACGTCGGGCCAGCTCGAGAACTTCGAGTCCTCGGTGCTGCGCCGCACGCTCCTCGACGAGAGGTTCAAGCGGCTGTTCGACGGCTTCCCCCGCGACGCGCACCCGATGCGGGTGATGCAGGCGGGCGTCTCGGCGCTGTCGACCTTCTACCAGGACTCGCTGGACCCCTACGACGACGAGCAGGTGCGGATCTCGACCGCGCGCCTGCTCGCGAAGGTCCCGACGATGGCGGCCTACGCGCACCGGGTCGCCCACGGCCACGCCCTCATGTACCCGGACAACCGGCTCTCCCTCATCGAGAACTTCCTGCGCCTGACCTTCGGGTTCCCGGTCGAGGACTACATCGCCGACCCCGTGGTGGTGCGGGCGATGGAGAAGCTGCTGATCCTCCACGCCGATCACGAGCAGAACTGCTCGGCCTCGGCCGTCCGCCTCGTCGGCTCCGCGCAGGCGGACCTGTTCACGTCGATCTCGGCGGGCATCGGGGCGCTCTCCGGCCCGGCGCACGGCGGCGCGAACGCCGCGGTCATGACGATGCTCGACGGGATCCGCGACTCCGGCATGGATCCCGCGGACTTCATGGAGAAGGTCAAGAATAAGGAGAAGGGCATCCGCCTGATGGGCTTCGGCCATCGGGTGTACAAGAACTACGACCCGCGGGCGAAGATCGTCAAGGCGATCGCCGACGAGGTCCTCGAGCGCCTGGGCGTCCACGACGAGCGGCTCGAGCTCGCGATGCGGCTCGAGGAGATCGCGCTGGCCGACGACTACTTCGTCGAGCGCCGCCTGTACCCCAACGTCGACTTCTACACGGGCATCATCTACAAGGCCATCGGCTTCCCGACGGACATGTTCACGGTGCTGTTCGCGATCGGCCGTATGCCCGGCTGGATCGCGCAGTGGACCGAGATGATCAAGGATCCGGCGACGAAGATCGGGCGTCCGCGCCAGATCTACACGGGCCTTCCGAAGCGCGACTACGTCGAGATGCATCAGCGCACCGGCACCAGCGAGCTGCGCCTGGCCCAGCTGCAGGCCGAGCTGGAGCGGCAGCAGCGCGGCTGACGGCGCGCCTCGGTCGTCCCCTTTCCTGTCGGCCGCGCGCACTCGCCGCCGCGCGATGGCGCGCCACCACCGCACGGCTGCGGGGGCGTGGCCGGTGCCCCGCTCGCCCCGGGAGGACCGCGCCGATCAGGTCCCACGGCCCCCGAATCCAGCGGGGGCCGTCGGCGTCCCCGGGTGCCTGCTCTTGCCGTATCCGTCCCGGTACGGCAGGGTCGTGAGTGACGTCACCCGCCCTAGCGCCGCATCTGGGACCTTCGGCGGACCGAAGGTCCCGACCGCTCCCTAGCCTAGATGCAGAACCCGAGGCCACCGCCCCCGGTGGCCACGGTTCCACCGAACCGAGGAGGATTTTTCCCATGACGGAAACGATCGATCGCGTCGAGACCACCACACCGGAGTGGGAGGGATTCGTCGCCGGCCCGTGGCAGGAGGGCATCGACGTCCGCGACTTCATCCAGCGCAACTACACCCCGTACGACGGCGACGCCTCGTTCCTCGCGGGTCCGACGGAGAAGACCCTCCGCGTGTGGGACGCCCTGGAGAAGAACTACCTGTCGGAGGAGCGCCGCCGCCGCGTCTACGACGTCGACACCGACACCCCGGCCGACATCGACGCCTTCCCCGCCGGGTACATCAGCGAGGACGACGACGTGATCGTCGGTCTGCAGACGGATGTCCCGCTCAAGCGCGCCATGATGCCCAACGGCGGCTGGCGCATGGTGGAGACGGCGATCAAGGAGGCCGGCAAGGAGCCGAACCTCGACATCAAGAAGATCTTCACCCGGTACCGCAAGACCCACAACGACGCGGTCTTCGACATCTACACCCCCCGCATCCGCGCCGCGCGCTCCAGCCACATCATCACCGGCCTGCCCGATGCCTACGGCCGCGGCCGCATCATCGGCGACTACCGCCGCGTGGCCCTCTACGGCGTCGACTACCTGATCGCCGAGAAGACGAAGGCCAAGGACGCCTCGCTCGCCGAGGGCTTCTCCGAGCACTGGGCCCGCTACCGCGAGGAGCACTCCGAGCAGATCAAGGCGCTCAAGAAGCTGATCCGCCTCGGCGACGAGTACAAGCTCGACCTGCGCCGCCCGGCGAAGAACGCGCACGAGGCCGTGCAGTGGACCTACATGGGCTACCTCGCCTCCGTGAAGTCCCAGGACGGCGCGGCCATGTCCATCGGCCGTCTCTCGCCCTTCCTCGACGCGTACTTCGAGCGCGACCTCAAGGCCGGCACGATCACCGAGACGGACGCGCAGGAGATGATCGACGCTCTCGTCGTCAAGCTGCGCATCACCCGCTTCCTGCGGACCATCGACTACGACCAGATCTTCTCGGGCGACCCGTACTGGGCCACCTGGTCGGACGCGGGCATGTCCGAGGACGGCCGCAGCCAGGTCACCAAGACCTCGTTCCGCCTCCTGCAGACCCTGCGCAACCTGGGCCCGGCCCCGGAGCCGAACATCACGATCTTCTGGGATCCGACCCTCCCCGAGGGCTACAAGGAGTTCTGCTCCGCGATCTCGATCGAGACCAGCTCGGTGCAGTACGAGTCCGATAAGCAGATCCGCGACCGCTGGGGCGACGACGCCGCGATCGCCTGCTGCGTCTCGCCGATGAAGGTCGGCAAGCAGATGCAGTTCTTCGGCGCCCGCGTGAACTCCGCCAAGGCCCTCCTGTACGCCATCAACGGCGGCCGGGACGAGATGAGCGGCAAGCAGGTCACCGAGCCGGGTCTGTTCGAGCCGATCCAGGGCGATGGCCCGCTGGACTTCGACGAGGTCTGGGCCAAGTACGAGGAGATGCTCGACTGGGTCATCGGCACGTACGTCGAGGCGCTGAACATCATCCACTACAGCCACGACAAGTACGCGTACGAGTCGATCGAGATGGCGCTGCACGACTCCGACATCGTCCGGACGATGGGCTGCGGCATCGCGGGCCTGTCGATCGTGGCGGACTCGCTGTCGGCCATCAAGTACGCCAAGGTCACCCCGGTGCGCGACGAGACCGGCCTGGTCACCGACTACATCACCGAGGGCGAGTTCCCCGTCTACGGCAACGACGACGACCGCGCCGACGACATCGCGGCGACGATCGTCCACACCGTGATGGAGAAGATCAAGACCATGCCGATGTACCGCGACGCGATCCCGACGCAGTCGGTGCTGACGATCACCTCGAACGTGGTCTACGGCAAGGCCACCGGCGCGTTCCCCTCGGGGCACGAGAAGGGCACCCCCTTCGCGCCGGGCGCCAACCCGGAGAACGGCATGGACTCCCACGGCATGGTGGCGTCGATGCTGAGCGTCGGCAAGCTCGACTACAACGACGCGCTGGACGGCATCTCGCTGACCAACACGATCACCCCGCAGGGCCTGGGCCGCACGAAGGGCGAGCAGATCAAGAACCTCGTCGGCGTGCTGGACTCCGGCTTCATCATGGAGGACGCCGAGGAGGCCTGAGCCTCCCGGGCGTCCCGCCCCCTCCGACCGATCACCCACGCTATCCACCTCTTACAAGGAGATCACTCATGGCTACGAAGACGTTCGACGAGCGCATGGCTTCCATGAAGGCGAACCGCGCCGAGAACAACATGGAGTCCGGCCTGTACCACGCCAACATCAACGTCCTGAACAAGGACACCCTGCTCGACGCGATGGAGAACCCGGAGAACTACCCGAACCTCACCGTTCGCGTCTCCGGCTACGCGGTGAACTTCGTCAAGCTCACCCGCGAGCAGCAGCAGGACGTCCTGGACCGCACGTTCCACCAGGGCGCCTGAGCGCAGGCAGAGCGGAGCCGGGTGCTGCACCCGGTACCGTTGACGGCGTCGGGCAGGCGATCACGCCTGTCCGGCGCCGTCGTGCTCCCCGCCCGGCGCCGTGGCCGGGGTCTCTCCCGGCTGCGCCCGGGAAGCGGGAGCGCACCCATCGACCGCCACCGAGGACAGGGAGTACCACGCACCATGAAGCGGGGCATCGAGCGATGAGCCAGGGCATCGAGCTGGGCCTTCCCAGCGTCCGCACCACCGAGCGCCGTCTGGGCGCCGGGATCGAGGGCATCGACGAGGCGGAGTTCCAGCGCTCCGACCGCCTGGCCGCGATCCGCGAGGGCACCCTCGCGTCGATCCACTCGTGGGAGCTGGTGACCGCCGTCGACGGCCCGGGCACCCGCATGACCGTGTTCTTCTCGGGCTGCCCGTTGCGCTGCGTGTACTGCCACAACCCCGACACGCTGCAGATGAAGGACGGCCAGGACGTCACGCTCGACGACCTGGTCAAGAGGATGAAGCGCTACCGCAGCGTGTTCAAGGCCTCCGGCGGCGGCATCACCCTGTCGGGCGGCGAGGTGCTCATGCAGCCCGTGTTCGTCGAGCACCTGCTGCAGCGTGCGAAGGCCCTCGGCATCCACACCGCGATCGACACCTCCGGCTTCCTGGGGGCGAACGCGACCGACGAGTTCCTCGAGAACGTCGACCTCGTGCTGCTGGACGTCAAGGCCGGCAGCGAGGAGGTGTACAAACCGCTGACGGGGCGCTCGCTGCAGCCGACGATCGACTTCGGCGACCGTCTCGAGCGCCTGGGCATCAAGATCTGGATCCGCTTCGTGGTGGTCCCCGGCTGGACCGACAGCTACGACAACGTCGAGCGCGTCGCGGACATCGTGTCCCGGTGGCCGCACTCCGTCGAGCGCGTCGAGGTGCTGCCGTTCCACAACATGGGCGAGGACAAGTGGAACAACCTGGGCCTGGACTACAAGCTGCGGGGCGTCTCGGCGCCCGACAAGCGCATGGTCGAGCGCGTGCGCGACCAGTTCGCCCAGCGGGGGATCCGGGTCTACTGAGGGCCGGGTCGACCTCGTCCGCGGCCCTGTCAGACCCCCGCGGCGAGGCGCTCGATCACTCGCGCCACGGGCTCCTCGCGCGCCGTGCGCCAGCCGGTCCCGGCCCACAGGTGCAGGCGCTGGGCGTCCCCGGCCGCGCCCGCGGCGGCGCGCAGCTCGCGGGTGAGGTGGTGGATCGCCGGGTAAGCCGTCGGCGCCGCCGCGCCGTGGCGGTCGATGAAGGACGTGCGCAGGGCCCGAGCCGGGCGCCCGGTGAAGGCGCGCGTCAGGACCGTCTCGGTCAGCGAAGGATCGGCGAGGGCCGCCCGATGCGTCGGCGAGGTGCCCGCCTCGTGCGTGCGCAGCAGCAGGGTCCCGATCGCCGCGGCCTGCGCCCCGGCTTCCAGCAGCTCGCGGACCGCAGCCGGTCCGTCGACGCCGCCAGCGGCGATGAGCGGCAGGTCCACGGCCTCGCGGACAGCCGCGACCAGGCGCGCGGTCGGCATGACGACGGGATCGTGTGCGGAATCGTGGATCGCGCTGTGCCCGCCCGCGCCCCATCCCTGCATCACGAGCCCGTCGACCCCGGCGTCCCGCGCCGCGAGCGCCTCGTCCGCGGAGGTGACGGTCGCCAGCACACGGGTTCCGACCTGCCGGAGCGCGGCGATGTCCGCGCCGTCCGGGAGCCCAAAGGTCAGGGACACGACGGGCACGGGATCGCGCAGCAGCAGATCGAGCTTCGCGCGCCAGGCGTCGTCGTCATGGATCGGCGCCGGGTCCAGGCGCACCCCGAGCGCGTCCGCGTCCGTGCGCAGGCGCTCGGCGTAGGCGGCGATCGCCGAGGCATCCGGGGGAGGGGCCTGCGGGACGAAGAGGTTCACGCCGAAGGCGGGGGCGGAGCCGTCGGCGGCCAGGGCGGCGCGGAGCTCGGTGATCTGGGCGGCCAGGGCCGCGGGATCCTTGTCGCCGCCGGCGAGGAACGGGAAGGCGCTCGCGGCGGCGACGGCACGGGCCAGGGCGATAGTGGTCGGTCCGCCCGCCAGCGGGGCGGCGACCAGGGGGAGACGGGAGTCCAGCAGCACGGCAGCCATGCCCGCCATCATGCCCCCGCGACGAGGACCACCACGCGGGCGGCGTCGCCGCCCTCGCGCGTCGCCCAGCTGCCGGGCGTCGCGTTCTGATCGGAGGAGCGCGCCCAGGTGCGCCCGGCGTAGGAGACCTGGACGACGGAGGCATCGGCGGCCTGCGCGACCGCCCAGTTCGCGAGCGCCCAGCCGAGGGTCTCATCGCCGTGGGGGTCGATGACCAGCGCCGTCGCCCCGGCGGTGACGGGGACGCTCGGGGCGGCCTTCCTGGCCGCCGCGAGCGCGGAGGTGATCGATCCGACCTGCGTGCGGCGCGGGAACTGCCGCTCGAGCTCGGCGCGCACACCCTCGGGGGAGACAGGACCGTCGGCCGCCGCGAGATCGCACACGAGATTCGCGCCGGAGTGCCCGGTCAGGGCGCTCGCGAACAGGCGCCCCTCGGTCTCGTGGTCCGCGTAGGCCTCGGGGTAGCCGGAGCGCTGGACCTTCTGCGCGGCGTCGTTGAGCGGCATGGACTGGTAGCCGGGGATCTCCTCGAGCGCGTCGTAGAAGGCGTTGCTCGCGTGGATCGGGTCCATGATCTCCTGCTCGGTGCCCCAGCCCTGCGAGGGCCGCTGCTGGAACAGGCCGAGCGAGTCGCGGTCGCCGTGGGAGATGTTCTCGAGCTTGGACTCCTGGTATGCGGTCGCCAGCGCGATCGACGCGGCGCGCGGCGGCAGTCCGCGATCGACGGCGACGGCCGTGATGAGCGCGGCGTTGGCGGTCCGCTCGCTCGCGTACCCGTGGCTCGTCCCGAGGCCGGACGCCGTGCAGGCGCCCGAGCGGCGGGACGAGCTGTACCCGGTGAGCGCGACGTACGTGCCGCCGACGATGAACGCGAAGACCGCGAGCAGCACGAGCGGCACGATCCAGGGGCGGATCGGGCCCGAGCTGGCGCTGCGCCGAGCGGCCATCACCGCGGGGTCCTCATGCGGCCGCCCTCACAGAACAGTCCTCACGCACGGTCCCCACAGTGCGGCCCTCACGGCGCAGTCCCGACCGGGCCGTCAGTTCTGATGCAGCGCGTCGTTGAGCTCGACGGTGCGGCCCTCACGGGGGACGACCTCGACGGCGCCGGTCTGGGAGTTGCGGCGGAACAGCAGACCGTTCTGGCCCGACAGCTCGCGGGCCTTGACGACGCGGCCGTCCGGCTCGGCGCCGCGCGGCGCGACGAGGGTGACCTTGGTGCCGGCCGTGACGTACAGGCCGGCCTCGACCACGCAATCGTCGCCGAGCGCGATGCCGATGCCGGACTCGGCGCCCAGCAGGGAGCGCTCGCCGATGCGCACGCGCTCGGTCCCGCCGCCGGACAGGGTGCCCATCGTCGAGGCGCCGCCGCCCACGTCGGAGCCGTCGCCGACGACGACGCCCTGGGAGATGCGGCCCTCCACCATCGAGGTGCCCAGCGTGCCGGCGTTGAAGTTCACGAAGCCCTCGTGCATCACGGTCGTGCCCTCGGCGAGGTGGGCGCCCAGACGGACGCGGTCCGCGTCGCCGATGCGGACGCCCGTCGGCAGGACGTAGTCGACCATGCGGGGGAACTTGTCCACGGACAGCACGGTGGGGGTGCGGCCCGCTGCCGCGAGGCGCAGGCGGGTCTGCTCGAAGCCGGCGACGGCGCAGGGGCCCTCGGTGGTCCAGACGACGTTGCTGAGGGCGCCGAAGAGGCCGTCGAGGTTCTGCTCGTTGGGGCGCACCAGGCGGTGGGACAGCAGGTGCAGGCGCAGGTAGGCGTCGACCGCGTCGGCCGGGGCGGCGTCCAGATCGATCGCGGCGAGCACGACCTCCTGACGGGTGCCGCGCTCGGCGTCCTTGCGGGCGGCGGACTCGAGGGAGGCGGCGAGCTCCTGCTCGCGGGCGTCGGCGGGGGCCTCGCCGAGCTGCGGGGCGGGGTACCAGACGTCGAGGACGGAGCCGTCGGCGGCGCGCGTGGCCAGGCCGAGGCCCCAGGCGGGGCGGGCGGCGGTCGGGTCGGAGGACTGGGCGTCGGGAGTCGTCATGAGGTCGATTCTACGGACGGTGCCGGGAAGCTCCCAGGGAGCGGGCGCGTCCGCGGTGGAGCCTGTGGCGTGCGCGACCCCGGCACTCAGTGGAGATTGGGGCGGACATAATCTGGCGACGTGACTGCTCCGAACTCCTCCTCGAACTCCCCATCGGACCCCTCGATCCCGGCCTCTCCGTCTGCCGCGGATCCCGCCGCTTCCGCGGGCCCCGCCAGCGGCCTCCGTCGCGAGGTCACCTTCGCCCAGCTGATCGCCTACGGTCTCGTGTTCATCGGCCCGGCCGCCGCCGTCGGCGTCTGGGGCACCCTGGACGCCAAGTCCGGCGGCGTCGTCCCGATCGTCTACCTCGTCGCGACCGCCGCCATGGCGCTGACCGCCTCGAGCTACGCCCTCATGTCCCGCGCCGTGCCGCGCGCTGGCTCCGTGTTCGCCTACGCCTCCGAGGCGATCGGCCGGCGCACCGGGCACATGGCCGGATGGATGGTGCTGCTGGACTACCTGCTCATCCCGTCGGTCGCCTACCTGTTCACCGGCATCGCGCTCGGCTCCCTGTTCCCGGCCGTCCCCGTCTGGGTGTTCGTCGCCGGCGCCGTCGTGCTCACCACGGCGCTCAACCTCGCGGGGGTGAGGGTGACCGCCCGGGTCTCGATGGCCGTCGTCGTGGCCGAGGTCGCCATCCTCCTGGTCGTGCTGATCGGGGGAGTGATCACCCTGGTCCGCACGGGCCCCGTGCGCCCCTGGCTCGACCCGCTGACCGGCGGGGCCGACGGTCTGCACTGGCACCTCATCCTCGGGGCGGTCGCCGTCGCCGTCCTGTCCTACCTCGGCTTCGACGCCCTGGCCACCTTCGCGGAGGAGACCACGGGCTCCTCGCGCGTCATCGGGCGCGCCACGCTCGTGTGCCTGGTCGTCGCCGGTGTCCTGTTCGCCGCGCAGACCTACATCGGCTCCCTGCTGAGCCCGCTGACCACCGCCGAGCTGCAGGCCGATCCCTCGCTCCAGGGTGCGGCCTACTACACGATGGTGGACGAGTCGATCTCCCCGGTCCTGCACTGGCTGCTCGCGCTCGCCAAGGCCGTGGGTGCGGCGTTCTCCGCCTTGGTCGGGCAGGCCGCCGCGTCCCGCGTGCTGCTGGACATGGGCCGCTCCGGCTCGATGCCCCGCTCCCTGGCCCGCGTCTCCGAGCGCACCGGCGCGCCGCTGCCGGCCACCCTCGTGACCGCCGCCGGGAACGTGCTCGTCGCCCTGTGGGCCGCGACCCGTGAGGACGGGCTGGACCGCATCGTCTCGATCGTCGACGTCGGTGCGCTGATCGGCTTCGTCCTCGTCCACGCCTCGGTGATCGCCTGGTTCGTCGTCCGTCGCCGTGGAGGCTCCGTCTCCTGGCTCTCGCACCTGCTCGTGCCGGTGCTCGGAGCGATCGTCCTGCTGGTCGTGCTCGTGAACTCGACCCCGATGGCGCTGATCGTCGGCGCCGTCTGGGCGCTGATCGGCGTCGTCGTGATGCTGCTGGGGCGCGTCGGCGGGGGTGAGCGGGCCGCGGTGGTCTGATCGCCCGGCGCCGGGAAGCCCCCGGGGAGCGGGGCCGAGCGGAGCGTGTGCAGCGCGTCGTGCGGTCTCGGCTCAGGAGAACCACTGCGTGGGCGGGCCCGCCTGCAGCAGGAGCGCGAACACGACAGCCACGAGAACGAGGATGACGACGGCCGACAGGACCGGGCACCGCAGGATCACGGCCGCCAGGCGCTCCGCGGCCGTGCGCGGGGACTCGGTGAGGAGCCGCCAGACCTCCGCGAGCATGCCGCGCCGCTCGGCCCAGCGCTCGAAGGCGACCGTGACGAAGGGGATAACGGCGCTGCCCAGCCCGAGGGCGATGCGCCCGGCGCCCCAGCGCTGGTCGACGCCGACGAGCACCGTGGCCGCGCAGTAGGCGAGGAACACGAAGCCGTGGATCCCGCCGCCGATGCGCACGCCCAGCTCGGTGACGTGCAGGACGTACTTGAGGATCATCCCGCTGATGAGCATGGCCCAGGTGATGACCTCGGCGACGGCGAGCAGGCGGTACAGGCGGTGGGGCGAGCGGAACATGCTGACAGGGTGTCACATCAGTCTGGGAGCGGCAGGGAGGAAGGTCCCGCGCGGATGCGCGACCCGTCGCGAGGGGCCCGCTCGTCCGGACCACCGCGGGGAGGGCCCGATACTGGAGCGCATGACCATGCCCGCCCCGCCCGCGTCCGTCCCGCCCGCCGACCGCATGCCCCTGCGCCGCCTCGCGGTCATCGGCGCCGGACCCCGCGGGATCGCCGTGATCGAGCGCCTCGGCGCGGCCTCGCGGACCGAGGCCTGGCGCGGAGCCGTCGAGGTGCACCTGATCGACCCCCACGTCGACCGCGGCGGCGCCGTCTGGCGCACCAATCAGAGCCGCGCGCTGGTCATGAACACCGCCACCTGCCAGACCACGATGTACCCCGACGCCTCCTGCGCCCCGGTGCTGCCCGTCGAGGGCGCTCAGACCCTCGCCGAGTTCCTCGGCCGTGAGGAGAACGGCGGCTACGGCCCCGCGGACATCGCGCCCCGCGCCGAGCACGGGCGCTACCTGCTGACCGTGCTCGCGCAGGCCGAGGCCGCGGCCGACCCCTCCCGGCTGCGGATCGTGCGCCGCGCCGCCGAGGCCCGCGACGTCACGGGTCCGCTCGACGGCCCTCAGCGCGTGCTCCTGGACGACGGGGAGGTGCTCGAGGTCGATGCCGTCGTGCTCGCTCTCGGGCACCTCGCCACCGCGCCCTCGCCCCGCTCGCGGCGAATCGCCGAGGCCGCGGAGCGCCTGGGCCTGCTCCATGTGCCGTCCGCGAACCCCCTCGAGGTCGACGACACGGCACTCCTCGGCCGCGAGCGCGTGGCCGTCCAGGGCATGGGCCTGAACTTCTACGACGCCGTGGGGATGCTGTGCGAGGCGGCGGGCGGACGTTTTCTGGAGGACCCGTCGACCCCCTCCGGTCTGCGCTACCTCCCCGGGGGCGCGGAGCCGCAGCTGCTGGTCGGCTCGCGCACCGGCGTGGTCTACCGCCCCAAGCCCGACCTGCGCCCGCACCTCCCCGCCCCGTACGAGCCCACCGTCCTCACCGACGGCATGGTCGAGTCCCTCGCCGCCCGGCCCGGCGGCCTCGACCATGAGCGCGACGTGCTGCCGCTCATGGTCGCCGAGCTCACCGGAGCGATGGCGCGCGCGGGCTTCGACGCCCTCGCCGACGAGGAGGCGATCCTCCGTCTGCTGTTCCCGCTGGGCCGACGCGCCCGGGCCCTGCCCGATGCCCACGCGCGCACCCGGGCCGTGCTGCGCGAGGCGATCGCCGCGGCGTCCGCCCCCGACCCGGCCTGGACGCTCGCGTTCCGGGTGCTGTCGGCGCTGCGGATCCGCGTCAACGAGCTCGTGGACCGCGGCGCCTACACGTCCGTGAGCTTCCTGCGCGACATCGACGGGTTCCTGAAGAACGCCTTCGCGTCCTGGGCGTCCGGGCCGCCCGTCCGCCGCGCCCGCGAGGCGCTCGCCCTCGAGGAGGCCGGACTGCTCGTCTTCGCGGGACCCGCCATGAGCATCGAGGTCGACGAGAGCGCCCGACGCTTCGCGGTGCGCGCCGGCGACGGTCCCGCCGTCCTGTGCGACGGGGTGCTCGAGGCGCACCTGCCGGGCGTCGACCTCCCGCGCTTCACGAGCCCCCTGGTGCGGGCGTGGCGCGAGCGCGGGGAGGTCCGCGCCGCCCTGCTCCCGGACCGTCACGGCGACGAGCCGGTCGCGACCGGCAGCATCGATGTGGCCGATGACGGCACCCTCATCGGCACCGACGGCGAGGCCTTCGCCCGGCGCATCCTGCTCGGCATCCCCGTGAGCACCGCCCAGCCGGGATCGGCGATCACCGCGGAGCCCGGGACCGCTCCCCAGCTGCTGCGCCGGGCCGAGCGCGCCGCGATCGACCTCGCCCGCCACGCCGGGGCGCTGCCGCGGACGTCCGGCGAGGAGCTCGTCCCGTGGGCCATGCAGATCGTCGTGCTGCGCGACAAGAAGGCCCTCGCGGCCGACGTCGACGTCGCCGAGGCCGGGGCGCGCGCCGTCGTCGCCCTGCTCGACGACGAGCGCAGCGCCCTGGGCGGGCCCTGGCATGACGCCCTCGCCCGCTGGGTCGAGGGCGGGCGCATCCGCAAGATCGTCCGGCGCGCCGACGGGAAGCGCTGGCGGGACGTCCAGGAGCTCGAAGGCGTGACCGTCGAGGTGCCCTTCGGTGCCGCGGTCGCCGGACCCGCGGCCGTGCGCGCCCTGCCGCCGGGCCCCGTCCGCCCGCTCCCGCACGCCCTCGACAAGCTCCAGGTGGGCGGCACGACCTTCGTGCACGAGGGGGAATCCCGCACCGAGGATGCCCCGGTGACGGTCGAGGTGAGTCCGCTGATCGAGATCACCAGCGGGAAGCTCGTCGCCCAGGTCGCGCACGCGGCCCAGCGCGCCTACGACCTCATGGACGCCGAGACCCGTGCCGCCTGGCGCGCGCAGGGCTTCGCCGTGCGCGTCGAGCGGGCGGACGAGACGACGTGGGCGAGGGGCGGCCGCCCGGTGTCGATCGTCGACGCCGGCTACACCGAGCTCGGCGGCCCCACGGAGACGACGCGGGCACGGTGGTGAACTGCATAGCGGTGGACGGCGCGGCGGTGGGCGGTACGGCCCTGTGGTCGTGCTCGTGCTCGTGCTCGTTCTCGTGAGCGGCGCCGCGGCGAGGGGCCGGGGCGTGCGTGGCACGATGGAGCGATGAGCACCGCCGACACTCCCGAATCCGCACCGGTCCCCGCCCTCGACCCCCGCGGCGACATCGTCGACCTCGCCGCCGCGATCGTCGACGTCGAGTCCGTCTCCGGGAACGAGAGCGCGCTCGCCGACGCCGTCGAGCGGGCGCTGCGGGCGCACGCCGGGCACCTGACGGTGCAGCGCGACGGGGACACGGTGATCGCCCGCACCGACCTGGGGCGGCCCCAGCGGGTGCTGCTCGCCGGGCACCTCGATACGGTCCCCGTGGCCCGGAACCTGCCCTCCCGTCGCGAGGAGCGCGACGGCGCCGAGGTGCTGTGGGGCCGCGGGACCGTGGACATGAAGGGCGGCGTCGCCGTCTTCCTGCAGCTCGCGGTCCTCGCGGAGGACCCGCCCGTCGACCTCACGTGGGTGTTCTACGACCACGAGGAGGTCGCGGCCGCGGACAACTCGCTGACCCGGATCGCCCGCGAGGCGCCCCAGCACCTCATGGCCGACTTCGCGATCCTCGGCGAGCCCACCTCGGCGGGCGTCGAGGCCGGCTGCAAGGGCACGATGAAGCTCGACGTGACGGCGCGCGGGAAGGCCGCGCACTCGGCCCGCGACTGGGTGGGCGACAACGCGATCCACAAGCTCGCCCCGGTCCTGCATCGCCTCGCGGACTACGAGGCGCGCATCGCCGTGATCGACGGTCTGCAGTACCGCGAATGCCTCAACGCCGTGCTCGCGGACGGGGGAGTGGCCGGCAACGTGATCCCCGACCGCGCGCGGCTCACCGTCAACTACCGCTTCGCCCCGGACACCACCCCCGCGCAGGCGGAGGCGCACGTGCGCGAGCTGCTGGAGGGCTGCGACGTCGAGATCGAGGTGACCGACTCCGCCGCCGGGGCCCTGCCCGGGCTCGATACCGCGCCGGCCCGCGCATTCCTCGCGGCGCTCGGGGACGGAGTGCGGATCGACGCCAAGCAGGGCTGGACCGACGTCGCACGCTTCAGCGCCCTCGGCATCCCCGCCGTCAACTACGGTCCGGGCGACCCCCTGCTGTGCCACACCGACGACGAGCACCTGCGTGTCGACGAGCTGCGCGATGCGGTCGCGACGCTGGGGCGCTGGCTCGGCCTCGAGGCCTGAGCACCTCAGGCTGGAGCGCCTCGGGGCCAGAGTGTCTCGGGGCCCGAGCGCCTCGGAGTCAGAGCGTCCAGGGCCTGAGCGCCCGATCGCCCGGCCGCTGACGCCCCGCCGTCGACCGGTCGTCACCGAATCGTCGGACGCGCCGAGTAGTCTCCCGCCCATGACCGACGACCTCACGACCGATCAGCTCCCCGCCGTCGCCCCGGAGACCGCCTCCGGTGCGCGCGCCGGCGACGACCAGCACTACCGCAAGGGCCCCGTGACGCTGCGCGGCGCCCTGCGGCCGCGCCGCACCACCGACCAGAAGCTCCTGGAATCCACCGGCCCCGCCGACTGGGTCCACACCGACCCCTGGCGCGTCCTGCGCATCCAGTCCGAGTTCGTCGAGGGCTTCGGGGCGCTGGCCGAGCTGGGCCCGGCCATCTCCATCTTCGGCTCCGCGCGCACCGCCCCCACGGACCCGAACTACGCCCTGGCCGAGGAGATCGCCCGCAAGCTCGTGGAGCTCGACTACGCCGTCATCACCGGCGGCGGCCCGGGGATCATGGAGGCCGGCAACAAGGGCGCCAAGGAGGCCGGCGGCGTCTCCGTGGGCCTGGGCATCGAGCTCCCCTTCGAGCAGGGCATGAACCCGTACGTGGACCTCGGCGTCGACTTCCGCTACTTCTTCGCCCGCAAGACCATGTTCGTGAAGTACTCGAGCGGCTTCGTCGCGATGCCCGGCGGTTTCGGCACCTTCGACGAGCTGTTCGAGGCCCTCTGCCTGATCCAGACGCACAAGATCTCGAAGTTCCCCCTCGTCCTGGTCGACTCCCACTACTGGGGCGGGCTGCTGGAGTGGATCCGCACCACCGTGGCCGACTACGGCACCATCTCGCCGGGCGATCTCGACCTCATCCAGGTCGTCGACACCGCCGACGAGGCGATCGAGGTCATCCGGGCCGCCCGCTCATGACGGCCGTCTCGCCCGGCGTCCTCATCCTGCTCGGCACCGCTTTGGCCGTCGCCGCGGTCTTCGTGCTAGGCGCCCTCGGCGTGCTCCCGATCGCGACGATGGACGAGCCGCGCGACCCCTGGTGGAGGGCCCGCCGTGAGCGCCGCCGCCGGACGGCCGTGCAGTCCGAGTTCGCAGGCAGGAGCGCGGACGGTCCGGTCGGCTCCCATCGCGCGGACAGCGGGGAGGACCGTGCGGCGATGCCCGAGGCCGAGGATGCTGAGGCCGCGAACGCTGAGGCCCCGGCGGAGGACGAGCCGGACTCGAAGACCGAGCCGGATGACGCCCCGGACGAGGCGAGCGGACCTCCTGCCGCCTCGGCGGGCACCGACCCCGACCCTCCGGAGGCGCCTCGCACGTCCGGTTGAGGAACCGTGTGACGCACGCCGAGCGAAACCTGAGATAATGGGTGCCGTCCGACCCGCTGGACGGGCCCGGCTGTGAGGCCCCGCAGGCGTCTCAGCACATCGAAGAACTCAGGAGGCAGGCCGATGGCCGCAATGAAGCCACGCACGGGGGACGGTCCCCTCGAGGTCGTTCAGGAGGGCCGCAGCACGATCATGCGCGTGCCCCTGGAGGGCGGCGGCCGTCTGGTCGTGGAGATCTCGCTGGACGAGGCCGCGGAGCTGCGCGCCGCCCTCGACGGCGTCATCAAGGACTGAAGCTCCCGCACGACGATGGGGCCCGCCGAGGATCTGCTCGGCGGGCCCCATCGTCGTCTCTGGCGCGCGTCAGCGGCGGACGGCCGCGAGCACCCCGTCGCCGCTGGGCACGAGGGCCGCACGGAGGTTCTCCGAGCCCTGGACGGCGTGCAGCAGGGCGCGGATCCGCACCGTCTCGGCGTCGCGAGCGGCCGGATCGGCCACGCGGTCGTGGAACAGGGCGTTGGTGATCACCAGGACGCCCCCGGGACGCAGCAGGCGCTCGGCGTGCCCGAGCAGGTCCTCCGCATGCGGGGTCTGCGCGGGGAAGCAGACGAGGTCGTAGGCGTGATCGGTGAGGCGGCCCACCACGTCGCGCGGCGAGCCCGCGATGGTGCGGGCCCGGGCGGGGCGGATCCCGGCGTCGGTGAAGGCCTCGCGGGCGGCGCGCTGGTTCTCGAACTCCGGGTCGATCGTCGTCAGCACGCCGGCGTCGTTCATGCCGGACAGCAGGTAGAGGGAGCCGACGCCCGCGCCCGTGCCGATCTCGACGGCGGACCGCGCGTCCACGGAGGCGGCGAGAAGGCGCAGCAGCACGCCGGCGCCGGGCAGCACGGGGTCGATGCCCAGCTCGGTCGCCCGCTCGCGGGCCCGCTCGAGCACGGTCTCATCGGAGAACAGCGCGGACTCGGCGATGAACTCCTCGCAGAACGCCCAGCTGGCGACCTTTCCTGACGGCATGACCCTTCGACCTCCCGGGACGGCGCCGACACAGGGGCCGGACGTGCGCGGTGTTGCATGGACTGCGGCGCCGACGGCGTCGCCGCGTCCAGGGTACGTCAGCACCGCGGGAGCGCCGGAATCGTCCCGGGGGACTCTGCCATAATGACGGCCGTTGCCAACAGAGGTCAGGTGCTGCAGTGGGATCGTCGTTTGTCGGGATCGGCGGCTGGGAATTCATCATCCTGGTCCTGGTCTTCGTGCTGATCGTCGGCCCGCAGCGCCTGCCGGAGTACACGCGCAGCATCATCCGCCTGGTCCGCCAGGCCCGGCAGTGGGTCGAGGACTCCCGCGAGACCGTCGAGTCCGAGATGGGCATCGCGGTCGAGGACCTCAAGAAGTACGACCCGCGCCAGTACGACCCGCGGCGCATCATCCGCGACGCCTGGGGCGACACCACTCCGCTCGAGGAGCTGGTCGAGGACACGAAGTCCGTGGTCGGCGCGAGCGCGGCCGGCGTCGCCGGGGTCGCGGCGGCCGCGCGAGGGGACAAGGGCCGCAGCGGCTCGTCCTCGGCGCGGGATGCCGATGACGACCCGCGCCCGGGCCGCGCTCCCTTCGACGACGAGGCCACCTGATCGGCTGAGCCACCGGCTGGCACGCATCGACGCGCCGTCGCACCGGGTCCGTTGTCGACATGCCCGGCACGCCATCGACCTGCCGGGTCCGCCGTCGACGACGCGGATCAGCCGACGCTGAGCGGCAGCTTCATCCCCGAGAGCCCGCGCGGCCGATGCGCGAGCGCCGAGGCGATCTCCCGCAGCACGCGCGCGGCCTCCGACTCCGGCGCGGAGATCACGACGGGAACGCCGTCGTCGGCGCCCTGCCGCAGTCGCGGGTCCAGCGGCACCTGGCCCAGCACGCGCACCCGATGCCCGATGGCGTCGGTGAGGGTCTGGGCGACGCGCTCGCCGCCGCCGGTGCCGAACACCTCCGAGCGGGAGCCGTCGGGCAGCTCCATCCAGCTCATGTTCTCCACCACGCCCGCCACGTCCTGCTCGACGGAGGCGGCGAGCGAGCCGACGCGTTCGGCCACCCCCGCGGCCGAGGGCTGCGGGGTTGTCACGACCAGCATCTCCGCCCGCGGCAACAGCTGGGCGACCGAGATCGCGACATCCCCCGTCCCGGGCGGGAGATCCAGCAGCAGCACGTCCAGATCGCCCCAGTAGACGTCCGAGGCGAACTGCTCGATCGCCCGATGCAGCTTGGGTCCGCGCCACACGACGGCCTGAGCCTGGGGCACGAACATGCCGATGCTCATCGCCTTGACCCCGTGGGCCTCCGGCGGCATGAGCAGGTCGCCCACCTTGGTGGGGCGGTCGGTGATGCCGAGCATGCCGGTCATCGAGAAGCCGTGGATGTCCGCGTCGAGCACGCCCACGCGCAGCCCATCGAGCGCCATCGCGGCCGCGAGGTTCGCCGTCACGGAGGACTTGCCGACGCCGCCCTTGCCGGAGGACACCGCCAGGATGCGGGTCAGGGAGCCCGGCTCGTTGAAGGGGATCGCCCGGCGGCCCTCGCGCAGGCGCCGCGTGAGCTCCGCGCGCTGCTCCTCGGTCATCGCGGACGTCTCCACGCGCACCTCGGTGAGCCCGGGGACCGTGGCCGCCGCCTCCGCGGTGTCCTTCTCGATGCGGCCGCGCATGGGGCAGCCCTCGATCGTCAGCAGGACCCGGATCAGCGCGGCCCCGTTCTCGTCCACCTCGACGGCATCGACCATCCCGAGCTCGGTGATGGGCTTGTGGATCTCCGGGTCGATGACGCGGTCCAGCGCCTCACGGATCCGGGTGACGCGGTCGTCGGTCACGGGGCGTCGGCTCCCTTCGGGGTGGTGAGCGGCGTTCCAGGGGCATGTCGCGGCGGCGTCTGCTCGCGGAGCGCGGCGGCGATCTCCTCGCGCAGCAGCGCGCGCAGCGCCTCGGGGTCGATCCCGGGTGCAGAGACGGCGGTGCCGGACGCGGCGGGCGCGCCGTCGCCGTGCGCGCCGTCGCCGTGCGTGTCCGACGGGCGGGCGGCCGCAGGACGCTCCGCGTCGTCGTCCTCCGCCTGGATCTCCTCGAGGAGGTCGCGCAGCTCGCCGCGGACGAAGTCGCGCGTGGCGACCTCGTTCAGGGCCAGGCGCAGCGTCGCGATCTCCCGGGTGATGAAGTCCGTCGTCGCGTGGTTGCGCTCGGTGGACTGGCGATCCTGCTCGGCCTGCACGCGGTCACGGTCGGCCTGGCGGTTGTCCGAGAGCAGCAGCAGCGGCGCCGCATAGGACGCCTGCAGCGACAGGATCAGCGTCAGCAGCGTGAAGTTCAGGGCGCGCGGGTCGAACTGGATCGGCTCGGGCATGAACGTGTTCCAGCCCAGCCACACGGCGCAGAACACCGTCATCCCCACCAGGAAGGCCGGGGTGCCCATGAAGCGCGCGAAGGCCTCGGCGCCGCGGCCGAACATGTCGCCCGACAGCGGATTGCGCAGGCGCAGGCCGCGGCGAGGCGCCGGATCGTCGATGCCGACGCCCTGCCGGGCCTGGCGCGCGCGCCGATCGGCCTGCTTGCTCTTCGCGGTCGCGCCGCGGGTGCTCGAGGTCCTGCTCGTGTCCGTCATCCGTCACCCCTCCCGTGCATCGTCGTCGGAGCTGTCCTCGTCCATGCGCCGGGCGATCTCCGACAGGTCGATCTGGCCGGTGATCGTCGGCTGCTCGTCCTGCTCGCGCCAGTCCTCCGGCAGCACGTGGTCGAGCACGTCGTCGACCGTGACCGCGCCCAGCAGGCGCCCCTCCGCGTCGCAGACGGGCAGGGAGACCAGGTTGTAGGTGGCCATCTCGCGTGTGACGTCGTGCAGCAGCGCGGTGGGTGCGAGGTCGTGGCGGTCGGAGTCGACGATCTCGCCCACCGGGCGGTCGGGGCGCTCCCGCAGCAGGTGCTGGAAGTGGACGATGCCCAGCAGGCGGCCCGTCGGGGTCTCGAGCGGGGAGCGGCACACGTGCACCGTCGACGCGTGGGCGGGGGAGAGCTCCTCGCGGCTGATCATCGCGAGGCAGTGGGCCACGGGCGTCTCGGGGGCGACGATCAGCGGCTCCGTGGTCATCATGCCGCCGGCTGTGTACTCGTCGTAGGCCATGAGGCGGCGGACGTCCTCGGCCTCCTCGGGCTCCATGAGCGCCAGCAGGCGCTGGGCCACCCCCTCGGGCAGCTCCTGGACCAGATCCGCGGCGTCGTCCGGGTTCATCTCCTCGAGGACGTCGGCGGCGCGGGCCGCCTCGAGGGCGGTCACCATCTCCACGCGCGTGTCCTCGGGCAGCTCCTCGAGGACGTCGGCGAGGCGGTCGTCGGACAGCTCCGCGGCGAGCTCGAGACGGCGCTTGGGGTCGATCTCCTGGAAGATCTCGCCGAGGTCGGCGGGCTTGAGGTCCTCGTACGACGCGAGCAGCAGGGCGGCCGACTGCTCGGCCTGCGTGCCGAAGAGCCCGGTGACCTCGTCCAGCGAGACGGTCAGGGTCTCCCCGCGACCGCCCATGAGCTTGGCCAGCGAGGAGCCCGAGCGCTTGCGGCGGCGGATGTAGAGCTTGGACAGCTCCCAGTCGCCGTGGCGGTTCTCGTCCAGCGCCATGTCCTCGACCGTGGCCTCGCCGCTGCCGTCCGTGAGGGTCACGGTGCGGTCCAGGAGGTCGCCGATCGCGAGCAGCTCCGCGCTGCGCTTCTCGAAGCGCCGCACGTTGAGGATGCCCGAGATGATCACCTGGCCCGCGTCGATCGACGTGATGCGGGTGATCGGCAGGAAGACGCGGCGCTTGCCGGGCACCTCCACGACCATGCCGACGGCGCGCGCGCCGCGGGCGTGCGGCGAGAGGACCACGTCGCGCACGCGTCCGACCGGGTCGCCGAGGGGATCGAAGACCGAGGTCCCGGCGAGACGGGCGACGTAGAAGCGCGACGAGGAGTTCACGCGATCCAGCGTAGTGCTCGCGTCCGGGCGCGGGCAGGGGTGGGCGCCGTGGGATAGACGACGCCCGCCGGGCGGATCAGCGCAGCGACGCCATCCAGGCCTCGATCTCGTCGGCCGTCCGCGGCAGCGCCGCAGACAGGTTCTCGACGCCGCTCTCGGTCACCAGGACGTCGTCCTCGATGCGCACGCCGATGCCGCGGAAGTCCTCCGGGATCAGCAGATCCGTCGCCTGGAAGTACAGGCCCGGCTCGATCGTGAAGACCATGCCGGGGACCAGCTCGGCGTCGAGGTACATCTCGCGCCGCGCCTTCGCGCAGTCATGGACGTCCATCCCCAGGTGGTGGCTCGTGCCGTGGACCATCCAGCGGCGGTGCTGCTGGCCGGACTCGGCGAGCGACTCCTCGGCCGTCCCGGGCAGCAGGCCCCACTGCTCCAGATGCCGGGCGATCACCTGCATCGCCGCCGCGTGCAGCTCGCGGAAGCGCGTGCCGGGACGAGCCACGGCGAACGCGGCATCGGCCGCTTCCAGGACGGCGTCGTAGACCTCGCGCTGGCGGGGCGAGAACGTGCCGGAGACCGGCAGGGTGCGGGTGATGTCCGCGGTGTACAGGGAATCGACCTCGACGCCCGCGTCGACCAGCACGAGGTCGCCCTCCCGGACGGGACCGTCGTTGCGGATCCAGTGCAGGGTGCCGGCATGCGCGCCGCTCGCGGCGATCGTCTCGTAGCCCATCGCGTTGCCCTCGGCGCGCGCGACCGCGTTGAACGCGCCCTCGATGACCCGCTCCCCGCGGGCGTGGGCGACCGCGTCGGGCAGGCGGCGCACGACGTCCTCGAAGCCGCGGATGGTCGCCGCGACGGCCTCGCGCATCTGCGCGACCTCGTGCTCGTCCTTGACCAGGCGCTGCTCGGAAGCGGCCTCGGCCAGGCGATCGGCCTCGGCGACCGCGTCGTCCCCGCCGGGCAGGCCGTTCTGCTCGCGGATCTCGGAGACCATCGCCTCGATCGACGGATCGACGCCCGGCATCACGGTCAGCGACAGGTGCGCGCCCACATCCTTGGCCAGCGCATCGCGCAGCTCGTCGATGTGGCGGCAGGCGATGCCCAGGCGCGCCTCGACCTCGGCGAGGGTGGGACGGCGCCCCACCCACAGCTCCCCGTAGGTCGAGTCCGCGTAGAACTCGGTCGAGTCGAAGCCCGCGCGGGGCTTGAAGAAGTACGTGGCCGTGGCCTGCTGCGGGTCCTCGGCGTCGGGCTCGACGACGAGCACCGAGTCCGGCTCCTCGTCGGTGCCCAGGCCGCCGTAGTACGCGAAGGCGGTGTCGGGGCGGAACGGGTAGTCGGTGTCGTTGCTGCGGGTCTTCAGGACCCCGGCCGGCAGCACGATGCGGGTCCGCGGGAGCGCGCGGACCAGGGCGTCGCGGCGCGCGGGGGTGAAGTCCGCGACCGCGCGGCGCTCGGCGGAGGGCACCGCGTCGTCCCAGCCGGCGGCGATGAAGGAGCGGAAGGCATCGCTCGTCGGGCGCTGGGAGCGGGTGTCGCCCCGGGAGGCGAGCTCCTCGGGGCTCGGGCCGTCGGGTCGGCCGCTCGGGGAGGAGGTGCTCGCGGCAGGGGCGCTCGGTGCGGAGGGGCTCAGGGCGCTCTCGACGGCGGCGCTGGGATCGGGCATGGGGGTGGTGTCTGCAGTGGTGTCGTTCACCCCTCGATCCTCTCACCCGCGAGGCGCGCGGCGCGGAGTCGTACTGTGGCCGTATGCCGATCCCTGCCGATGCCCGCGCCGACCTGCACACGCACTCGACGTACTCCGACGGCACCTGCACGGTCGACGAGCTCCTCGCCGAGGCCCGCGCCGCGCGCCTGGACGTCATCGCGCTGACCGACCACGACACGACCGCCGGCTGGGACGACGCCCGCGCGGCCGCGAGCGCCCACGGCGTCACCGTCATCCCGGGCATCGAGGTCACCGCCGAGCACGGGCGCGCGAGCATCCACATCCTCGCGCTGCTGCCCGACCCCGGCCCGGAGACGCCGCTGGCCCACGAGCTGCAGCGGGCCCGCGCCTCCCGGCGCGACCGCGCCCGTGCCATGGTCGAGGCCATCGCCTGCGACCACCCGATCACCTGGGACCAGGTCCAGGAGCAGGTCGCGGGGGAGGAAACCACGCTGGGGCGCCCGCACATCGCCGACGCCCTCGTGGCCGCGGGTGTCGTCCCCGACCGGGGCGCGGCCTTCGCCTCGATCCTCGCACCCGGCTCGCCCTACTACGTGCGCCACTACGCGCCTGCCCCCGAGGTCGCCGTCGCCGCGATCCGGCAGGCCGGAGGCATCCCGATCGCCGCGCATCCCGCCTCCTCCGGCCGCGGCGAGAACGTGCCCGAGGAGATCCTCGAGGCGATGATCGGCGCCGGGCTCCTGGCCATCGAGGTCGACCACCGCGAGCACGGGGAGGCCGAGCGCACCCGACTGCGGCAGATCGCACGCTCCCACGGCCTCTGGACGACGGGCGGCAGCGACTACCATGGCGCGGGCAAGCCCAACCGGCTCGGGGAGAACCTCACGAGCCCGGAGATGCTGGAGGCGATGGTCCCGGCGTCCGGGGGAGCCTCCTGGGGGGCGGAGCCGATGCGGCCGTGAGCATCGCCAGCACGGCACACCAGCACCAGCACCAGCACCAGCACGGCACAGCAGCACCAGCGCGGCGCGGGCGCAGACCACAGCAGAACAGAGCAGGTCGTGACGGACCGGGGAGCAGAGGGAGACCAGTGAGCGGGGGTCAGCGGTGAACGTCCTGGATGTGCGGTTCCTCCTCGAGGTCTTCGTGACGCTGTTCGTCATCGTCGACCCGCCCGGGACCATCCCGATCTTCATGGCGCTGACCAACACGATGGCCGCCAAGCAGCGCTCCCGCGCCGCGCTCGTGGCCACCGGCGTGGGCATGCTCGTGATCGTGGGCTTCGCCGTCTTCGGCCAGTTCATCCTGACCTACATGCACATCACGCTGCCGGCGCTGCAGTTCGCCGGCGGCCTGCTCCTGCTGCTCATCGCGCTGCAGCTGCTGGCCGGTCAGGAAGGGGAGATGGCCGCGACCGACGGCGTCAACGTCGCGCTCGTCCCGCTGGGGACGCCGCTGCTCGGCGGTCCGGGGGCGATCGTCGCGGTCATGCTGTTCGTCAACCGCGCCGGCGGCGAGGGGCCGAAGATCGCCGGGATCGTCGTGGCCCTGCTGGCGATCGCCCTCATGATGTACACCTTCATGCGCTTCTCCGGCGTGATCGCGCGGGTCCTCGGCGACGGCGGCGTCACCCTGGTCACGCGCATCTCCGGCGTGCTGCTGTCCGCGATCAGCGTGCAGATGCTCTTCGACTCCGTGCACTCGGTGCTGCAGACCTGGGGCGTCATCGCCGCGTCCTGACCGTCACGGGACTCCTGCAAGCACCCCGCGACCGTCTGCGCATCGGCTCACCACAGGAGTCCCGCTTCCGGATGCTCGGGGTGTGAGGGTTGCTCGGGGTGTGAGGGTTGCTCGGGGTGTGAGGGTTGCTCGGGATGCGAGGACCCCGGATGCCCGGGCGTGGGATGCGCGGGATGCTGGATGCTCCGGCTGTGGATACGAGGGCGCCGTGCGCCCGGTAGCCGGTGCGGGGTCGCAGACCGCAGCGGCGCGATGCGCGAGATCGACGAAACGAACCATACGGCGGAACGAGACACACAGAACGAGCCATCGAAACGGCTCGTTTCAGCGTTCTCGTGCGGCGCGGGTCCTTGCCGGAGCGGCACAGGTCCTTGCCGGAGCAGCGCGGGTCCCTGCCGGAGCGGCGCGGGTCCTGATATGACGTCGACGGCCCCGATCCGTGTGGATCGGGGCCGTCGAGGTCGTGGAGCGAGGCTGTCAGCCCTCGGCGGGGGCGGACGGTGCCCCGGAGGAAGGGCCGTCAGACGACCGCGAGGACGACGCCGAGCCGCCCTCGCCGCCGTTGCCGCGACGCCCACGGCCGCCGCGCGAGCGACGACGACGGTTCGAGGAGCGCTTGCCGGAGCCCTGTCCGCCGGCAACCTCGCCGCCTGCGCTCTCGGACGAGCCCTGTGCGGCGGTGCCCTTCGTGTCGGCGCCCTTGTCGGCGCCGCTCGACGTCGTGCCCTCGCCGGCGATGACCTCGCCGTTGACGCGACGCGTGCGCGTGCGGGAGCGCTCGCGGCGCGGACGCTCCGAGCCCTTCTCTCCCGTGGTGGCCGAGGAGCCCTCGTCGCGCGAGCCGGAATCGCGTCCGTCGCGCGAGCCGGAATCCCGGCCGCCGCGACCACCGCGCCCGCCGTCACGGTCACCGCGACCGCCGCGGCCGCCGTCACGGTCACTGCGGCCGCCGCGCCCGCCATCGCGGGGGCCGAAGCGCTTCTCGCGAGCCCGCTCGCGCGCGGCGTCGCGGCCGCCGAGGTCTTCGAGGACCTCCGCGTCCAGGCCCTCGCGGGTGCGGTTCTCCTGGGGCAGCTTCCCCTTGGTGCCCGCGGGGATGTTCAGGTCCGTGTACAAATGGGGCGACGTCGAGTAGGTCTCGACGGCCTCGGCGGTCTCCAGCCCCAGCTGGCGGGCGATGAGCCCCCAGCGCGCCACGTCCTCCCAGTCCACGAACGTGACGGCCGTGCCCTTCTTGCCCGCGCGGCCGGTGCGGCCGGTGCGGTGGAGGTACGTCTTGTCGTCGTCCGGGCAGTTCCAGTTGATGACGTGCGTGACGTCGTCCACGTCGATGCCGCGGGCGGCCACGTCGGTGGCCACGAGCACGTCGATCTTGCCGTGGCGGAACGCGCGCAGGGCCTGCTCGCGGGCGCCCTGGCCCAGGTCGCCGTGCAGGGGAGCGGCCGCGAAGCCGCGCCCGATGAGGTCGCCGGCCACGCGATCGGCCTCGCGCTTGGTGCGCATGAACACGATCGTCAGGCCGCGGCCCTCGGCCTGCAGCACGCGGGCCAGCACCTCGATCTTGTCGAGCTGGTGGGCGCGGTAGACGACCTGCTTGATATCGGCCTTGGTGCGCGACTCGTCGCCCGGGTCCGCGGCGCGGATGTGGGTCGGGTGGCTCATGAAGCGACGCGCCAGGGCCATGATCGGGCCGGGCATCGTCGCGGAGAACAGCATGGTCTGGCGCGAGGTCGGCACGGCCTGCAGCAGGCGCTCGATGTCCTCGAGGAAGCCCAGGTCGAGCATCTCGTCGGCCTCGTCGAGCACCGCGATGCGGACCTGCGAGAGGTCCAGGTGCTTCTGGCGCATGAGGTCGATGAGACGGCCGGGGGTGCCCACCACAATCTCGACGCCCTGCTCGAGGGCCTCGATCTGCGGCTCGTAGGCACGGCCGCCGTAGACGGTGAGGATGCGGATCGGGCGGTGGGTCGAGGCGGCGCGGAGGTCCTCCGCGACCTGGACCGCGAGCTCGCGGGTGGGCAGGACGACGAGGCCCTGGGGCTTGCCGATCGGCCGGCCGTCGGGGTTGTCCTCGCCCGGGGCGACGGAGTTCTGCAGGATCGGGATGCCGAAGCCGAGGGTCTTGCCGGTGCCGGTCTTGGCCTGGCCGATGATGTCGCGGCCCTTGAGGGCCACGGGCAGCGTCAGCGCCTGGATCGGGAACGGCGTGACGATCCCCTTCTCCGACAGCGAGCGGACGATGTCCTCGCGGACGTCGAAGTCGGCGAAGGTCTGCTGCGCGGCCTCGTCCGGGGTCACGGTGTCGCCGGAGGCGAGGGCCTCGACAGCGGGGGCGGCATCCTCGAGATCGGTCTCGGGGGCATCGAGCGCGGCATCGACGACGACGGCGTCAGCGGGCTCGGGGGCGTGCGTGGTCTCTTCGGGCACAGTTCATCTCTCTGATATGGGTCTTCCCGGCCATGGTAGCCCGGACGCCCCGACGGGCCCGGACGGGTGTGCGCAACCGCTCCCGGCGGGCGGGGCCGCCGTGCGTGCGCCGCGCCGCAGCGGCATCTTCCGCCGGGCGCGTTCCTCAGCGGCGCATTCCGCCGGGCACGTTCCGCCGGGGCGACGCGTGCTCCCCATTCCTCAGCGGCCTGCGCGTCAGGGGCCCGACGTGGCCGGGGCGGCGGGGGAGGGCTCCTGCGTCGCGTCCGGGTCGACGACGCCGACCGGGGCGGTGGGCGCCGCGGGATCCGTGACGCGCTGGTCGTCGGGCACGACCTCGCCGGGAGGCGCCGACGGTGCGGGCTCGGTCGCCTCCTGGCTCGGGGACGGCTCGGGCGATGGCGTGACGAGCGGCTCGGTCTCCTCCGGCATCCGATGGCGCTCGATGGAGACGGAGACGAGCCCCAGCCCGCCCATCGTGATGTCGTCGTAGGCGACGACCCGGTGCGTCGCGGGGTCGATGTGCAGCAGGCGCACCGTGAGGTCGAGCGGATCGCCGCCGTCGAGCACGGGCCGCACGCCGCCTGAGGCGAGCGCGCCCCCGGTCGAGCCCGAGACCATCCAGTCGGTGCCCGAGCCGTCGCGGTCGAGCTGCACCTCGGGGGTGTGCATGTGGCCCGACAGCACGAGCGGCACGCGGCCCTCCAGCCCCTCCGGCTGCGTCGGATCGTGCAGGAGGGCGATGTCGACGGGCGCGTCCGGGTGGGCGGCGTCGTGCTCGGCGATCGTGTCGCCCAGCTGGCGGGCGGTCGCATCGACCGCGTCCTTGCCCTCGGCGAAGCCGCCCGCGTCGGAGTCGTCGTCGGCCGCGAAGCGGGGGTCGCCGATCCCGGCGATCCGCAGGCCCGCGACCTCCTGCACCTCGTTGCTGAGGACCACGGCGTTCGGCTGCGCGGCCACGGTCTCGATCGCCGCCTGCCCGTCGTGGTTGCCCGCGATGAACACGTAGGGCACGCCGAGCGTGCCGATCACCGCGAGCTGCTGGTTCTCCCAGCTCGTGCCCCACGAGACGATGTCGCCCGTGTCGATCACGGCATCGACGGGGAACTGGCCGATGAGCTGGCGGATCACGTCGTACGCCTGCGGGTTGTCGTGGATGTCGGAGACGTGCAGGACGGTGATGAGGTCCTGCGGGGCGTCGCCCGCCGAGGGCAGCGAGTCCGCCGCGACGTACAGCGCGGAGACCTGTCCGACGAACTCGGCCAGCGTGCGCCGGTAGCTCGAGTAGTCCGCGGCCGTCGCGGTCCCGATGTCCGCGACGTAGGCGGCCTGGGACAGCAGGCCCTCGAAGCGCGGCTGGGCCAGGGCGCGGGTGTCGAACGTCGCCGCGACCAGCCCGCACGAGGCCCCGACCAGCCCCGCGGCCCCGCCGGCGGCGATGATCGCGCGCCGGGTGCGGCGGTAGGTCAGACCGGTGGCGGTCGCGGCGCCGAGCGCGGCGAGCAGGGCCGTGGTCGCGGCGTTGCGCACGGCGGCGCCGGTGATCGCATCCGGTGCGGTGGCCTCGAGATCGGCGAGCGCAGTGTCCGAGCGCAGGAGCTCCTCGGCGCGGCGGATGTCCACGCTCTGCACGCGCGCCTCGACGGCGACGGGGGCCTGATGGGTGTCGAAGGCGACCTCGCCGACCGGGGGCAGCAGGATCACCGTGCGGGGATCTAGCGAGGGCCGCAGGTGGACGGTGGCGGTGACCGGGCCGACGTCGACGCTCGTGGGCGGCGCCAGCAGGATGCCGACGACGGCCCCCAGCAGCGCGATGAGGACCGGAGCGGCGGTGCGACGGGCGCGGCGGAGGGTGCGGAGGGCGCGTGCCCTCCGCACCCGGGCGGGGGCGGAGCGCGTGGAGGGGGCGCGCGCGGAGCCGGTCATCGTGCGCTGGTGCGGCGCGTCGGCCGTGACCCGTCGAGGTCGATCAGCCGAGGAAGCCGACGCGGCGGGGCTCCTCCGTGGACAGCTCGGCGTAGGCGAGACGATCCGCGGGGACGATCACGAGGCGCCCTTTGTCGTCCTTCAGCTCGAGGGTCGAGCCGTCCGCGACGGCCGCGGCGATGCGCTGCGAGACGGTCTCGGCGTTCTCCGAGCTCTCGACGACGATCTCGCGGGGCGAGTGCTGGATCCCGAGGCGGATCTCCATGGTCTGCGTCCTTCCGACGAAGCGTTCTGACGCGCCGATCATATCGACGCCGACCGCCGCCCCGTCGCCGTGGCAGGCGGTCTTCGCTCCCGGCGCAACGCGTCGCGGGCGGGCGTGCTCAGGCGATCAGATCGGAGTGCGCGACCTGCTCGGGGTGCGCGATCGCCTGCGGGCGCACGTCGTGCGCGACCGCCGCGGTGAGGGTCCCGCTCGGAGGGCCAGGGGTCGCGCGGGGCGGGAAGCTCCAGAGGCCGTCGCTCATGAAGGTGGTGAGCAGGGCGGTGATCCGCTCGCGCTCCTCGGCGGTCGATGCGCTCGCCAGGTTCTCGGCGTTGGAGCGCGCCAGGGCGGCGAGCCCCTGGCCGAGGATGTGCGCATCGCTCGCGGGGATCTCGCGATGGCGCATGAGCGCCTGGGCGATCGCGTCCCCGGCATGTCCCACGATCTCGGTGACGGCGCGGGTCACCTCCTCGGAGACCGCCTCGGAGGCCTCGAGCATGCGCAGGGCGGTCCCGGATTCCACGAGGACGGTGGTGAAGCAGTGCAGGCCGTGAGCGATGCGCGACCGAGTCCCTCCCTCGAGGTCCGTGATCTGGTCGATCTCGGTGATCAGGCGCGCGCCGACCGCGCGCACGACCTCCAGGTACAGATCCTCCTTGGAGCCGAAGTGCTGGTAGAGCACCGGCTTGGTGACACCGGCCGCGGCGGCGATGGAATCCATCGACGTGCGGTGGTACCCGCTGCGGGTGAACTGGCGCGTGGCCGTCTCGAGGAGCTGAGCGCGGCGCAAAGCACGGGGAAGACGTGCGGGGGTTCCCATGGCGGGCCTTTCAGACAGGGCGGGGCGCAGCGGGGATTCCGCTGATCCGCGACCGATAGGCAGAATGCAGCGCCTGCCAGGCCCGACGGCCGCATCCGCCGGGCAGGACTCAGGATCGCGTCGCGCTCCTCGGCGAGAGCGCCGTCGCGCGTCGTTCGTCGGAGGGCTGTGGTCGAATGGCCGACATGCCCGCCGCACCACGCCATCGCGCCCCATCCCGCACCGCCGCGGGGGCGCCCCCGCGCGCCGCCGCGACGGTCCGGGACCGGCTGCGCCTCGTGCCGCCGGATGCGCAGCGCCTGCCCGCCCCGCTGTCCGGCGCGGCGAGCGCGGAGCAGCGGGCGGCCCTCGAGGCCCTCGCGGCCGGCATGGACGTCCTCGTCCACGGCGCCCCGGGATCCGGCCGCACGCGCCTGGCCCTCACGGCGGCGCTCGAGCATCCGGGATCCGTGCTCCTGGCTCCGCGCCGCAGCTCCGCCGGGCTCCTGCGCGATGCGATCGCGCTGTCGGGCGCCGTCGGAGGCTCCCGGGCGTCGACCCCCGCGGGCCTCGCCTTCGCCGTGGTCCGGGAGGCCGCCGCCCGGGCGGGCCGTGGGGAGCCGACGCTGGTCACGGGCGCGGACCAGGATGCCCTGCTGCGGGACCTGATCGCCGCGACGGACGACTGGGAGGTGCCGCTGGACCCGGCGACACGACGGCTCCCCGGGTTCCGCGACGAGCTGCGCGACATCGTCTCGCGGGCCGTAGAGCTGGGCCTGCTGCCCCGCGACCTCCGGGAGCTGTCCGTGCGACGCGATCGGCCGGCCTGGCGGGATGCCGCACGGATCCTGCGCGGCTACCTCGATGTCCTCGACCTCGAGGCCTCTGCCGCGCTCGACGCCGGGCCGCGGTACGACAGCGGGCGGATGGTGCGCGAGGCCGCGCGTCTCGTGGCCCGCGGCGAGGGGCCCTCCATCCCGCTCGTCGTGGTCGATGACGCCCAGGACCTCACAGCCGCCGGCGTCGAGCTCGTGCGCGCGCTGCGGACGAGCGGCGCGCAGGTGCTCCTCACCTCCTGCCCCGACGCGGCGGTGGACACGTTCCGCGGTGCTCTGCCCGACGCCGCCGTGCGCATCCTCCCGACCCCGGGCGACGGCGGGGCGCCGCTCGGCGCAGGCGGGCGCCCGGTGCGGCACCTGCTACTGGGCCCGTCGCAGCGCACACCGCATGGTGCGCTGTCCGTGATCGAGGCGCTGCGCGGCCGCCTGCCGCTCGCGGGCGCGCCGACGGACTCCCGCCGCCCAGCGGACTCCGGTCGATCAGCGGACCCCGGTCGATCAGCGGACTCGCGTCGAGCAGCCGCAGGCGACGGACCCGCCGCCGCGGACGTCCGTCCGGCCCCGGTCGCGGAACTCTCTCCGGCCCCGGCTGCGGGGGAGGCTGCGGCCGCCGAGGCGCGCTCGCCCGTCGCGGTGCTGCGTGCCCCGGGGACGATCGAGGAGGCGCGCTGGATCGCCACGGTCCTGCGCGACCTCCACCATGCCGAGGGCGTCGCGTACGACGACATGGCCGTGGTCTGTCGCTCGGGCGGCGCGGTCGACGACCTCGTCGACCTGCTGCAGCGGCAGGGCCTGCCGGTCACCGCCTCGCGCCGGCCCCGCCCGCTGCGTGACGAGCAGGTGGTCGCAGATCTCCTGACGATCATCGAGCTCGCCGTCGACGGCACCCCGCCCGGGCCCGAGCAGGCCGCCGAGCTGCTGCAGGGGCCGTTCGGCGACGCCGATGCGCTGCGCCTGCGCCGCATCCGGCGCCTGCTGCTGCGTGCGCACGAACGGAAGGCCGCAGGCGACGGGGCGCCGGAGCCGGGAGGCGCACCGCAGGGGGAGGACGACGGCGCGCCGGAGCCGGGAGGCGCACCGGTCGCGTCCGCCGAGTTGCTGGCGCGGGCGCTCGTGGCCGAGGACGTCCCGGGCCTGCCCGAGCCCGGGGAGCGCGACCGCGCGGCGGTCCCCGTCCACCGCATCCGGCGCATGATCGCCGCAGTCCGCGCCCTGGGGCCCGCCCCGGGGGCGACGGACGCGCTCTGGGCCGCCTGGGAGGCGGCCCGCCTGGCCGAGGGGTGGCGCGAGGCATCGCTCGAGACCGACGACCTCGACGGGGCCGGGGCCCGCGGACGCCTCGCGGCCCGCCGCCTCGACGCCGTCACCGCCCTGTTCGCCGCCGCCGAGCGCTTCACGGACCGCCGTCCCCAGGCCGATGCCCTCGTGTTCATCGAGCACGTGCGCGGCCTGGCCATCGCCGAGGACACCCTGGCCCCCGGTGCGCAGCTCGACGGGAGGGTGCGGGTGCTCACGCCCGCGGCGATCGCGGGCGAGGACGCGGACACCGTCGTGCTCGCCCACGTGCAGGAAGGGGCGTGGCCGAACCTGCGCCTGCGCTCGACCCTCTTCGGGGCCGCCGAGCTCGCGCTGAGCGCGGCAGACACCTCGCTGCCCCTCGAGCCCGGTGCCCTGCGGGCTGCCCAGCGCGAGGCCGTCATGGCCGACGAGATCCGCCTGGCCGTGAGCGCGCTGTCCCGCGCCCGCACACGGATCCTGGTCACCGCCGTCGACGGGGAGGATCTCGCGCCGTCCGCGTTCGTCGACGTCATCGAGCGCGCCGCCGGCCCGCACCCGTGGGTCCATCCCGACGCGGCCTCCGCGGACCCGGGCCCCGCCCCGGACCCGCGGCGCCTCGTCGCGGCACTGCGCCGACGTCTCCTCGACCCCGGTACGTCCCCGCAGAGCCAGGCGGAGTGCGCGCAGCTGCTCGCCCTGCTCGCGGACGCCGGAGCCCCCGGGGCCGACCCCGGCACCTGGTACCACCGGCGCCCCTCGTCCACGGCGGCGCTGCTGCCTGCGGATGCTCCCGTCCGTCTGAGCCCGTCGGCCCTCGAGCGGGCCCACGCCTGCCCCCAGGCCTGGCTGCTCGAACGCTCCGGCGGCAGCGGCGCCCCGACCCCGCTGCAGAGCATCGGCACGGCCGTGCACCGCATCGCGCAGGACCACCCGGCCGGCCCCTCCGAGCGCGATGACGACGGGCGCCCCGTCGACCTGCTCGCCCAGCTCACCGCGATGCTCGCACCCCTCCACCTCGAGCGCGCCTGGTCCACCCGGCGTATGCTCGCCCGGGCTGAGAACGCCGTCGAGCTGCTGGCCCGCCACCTCGAGGTGACCGGTCAGCCGCTCGCGGTCGAGGCCCCCTTCACCGTCTCCCTCGGGGACGTCGAGCTGCACGGCACGATGGACCGCGTCGAGGGGGATGCCACGGGGCTGCGGGTCGTGGACCTCAAGACCGGTGCGGCCGCGAAGTCCAAGGCCGATGCCGCGCTCGACCTCCAGCTCGCCGCCTACCAGGCCGCCATCCGCGACGGCGCGCTCGCCGAGCAGCTCGGCGAGGACGCCCCCGAGCGCCTCACCGGGGCCCAGCTGGTCTACGTCGGCACCGGCGCCCGGACGCCCGTGGTGCGCACCCAGGGGGCGCTCACGAGCGCGGAGGACCCCCGCTGGTTCGACGACCTCGTCGCAGGCGTCGCGCGGGAGCTGCGCGGGGCCCAGGTGACCGCGCGGCCCAATGCCCACTGCGATCGCTGCGCCGTGCGCCGCGCGTGCGCCCTGCAGGCGGAAGGAGAGCAGCTGTGACGACCGATCAGACCAGGCCCGACGCGGACGGCGGTGCGACGGGCCCGCAGCGAGATGGAGCGAGCCCCGGCCCGGCACCGCGCTTCACCGCCGCGGACCTGGCCGACCTCATGGAGCGACCGCGCCCCACTCCCGAGCAGGCCGCCGTCATCGAGGCCCCGCTCGCGCCGATGCTCGTCGTCGCCGGCGCCGGCAGCGGGAAGACGGAGACCATGGCCTCCCGCGTCGTCTGGCTCATCGCCAACGGCATCGTCGAGCCCCGCCAGATCCTCGGCCTCACCTTCTCCCGCAAGGCCGCCCGCGAGCTCGACGAGCGCATCGCCTCGCGCCTCACGGCCCTCGCTGCGGCTCTGCGGGCCGAGCGCCTCCCCATCCCGGCCGGTCTCGACCACGCCGGGGACGACCTCATCGGCCAGCGCGCCGAGGTGCGCACCTACAACGGCTTCGCCCAGGACCTCGTGGCCGAGCACGCGCTCGCCGTCGGCATCGACCCGGACCTCACGGTGCTGTCGTCCTCGGCCTCCTGGCAGCTGGCCCACGAGATCGTCGAGTCCTCGGGGGAGGAGCTGACCGTCGACGCCTCCGCCGCGACGGTCACGGCCGCGCTGATCTCCCTCACCTCCTCGCTCGCCGAGCACCTCGTCGAGCCCGGGGAGGTGACCGCGCACCTGCAGCGGATGCGCGAGCACCTGGCAGGCATCCCGCTGCAGGCCGAGGGCGGACGGCGCCGCACCACCCCGTCCGAGGTGGTCAAGGTCCTCGCGGCCCTCGACGCCCGGGAGGCCCTGCTCCCGCTCGTCGAGCGCTTCGCGGCCGTGCGGCATGAGCGCGCCGCCCTGGACTTCGCCGATCAGGTGTCGCTGGCAGCGCGCATCGCCCGAGACGTGCCCGCCGCCGGCCGCCTGGCCCGCGACCTGCACCGCGTGGTGCTCCTGGACGAGTTCCAGGACACCTCGGTGGCCCAGCTCGAGCTCCTCGCGGGCCTGTTCGGCGCGGGGCACCCGACCGTCGCGGTCGGCGATCCGCAGCAGGCGATCTACGGCTGGCGCGGCGCCTCGAGCGCCTCCCTGACGGGCTTCGTCGAGTGCTTCGGGAGCACGGAGACGCCCGTCGTCCAGCGCACCCTGTCGACGTCGTGGCGCAACGACCGGGCGGTCCTGGAGGTCGCCAACCGGCTGGCCGCGCCGCTGCGCATCGCCTCCCGCGGCGTGAGGATCCCCGAGCTCACCGGCCGCCCCGGCGTCGAGGACGGCGCCGTCGAGATCGCCGAATGCGCCGACGAGGCGTCCGAGGCCCGGGAGATCGCGCGCTGGATCCGCGACCGGCGCGCCGAGGCGGCCCCTGGGACGGCGGGGGAGCAGCCGCCCGTGCCGACCGCCGCCGTGCTCGTGCGCAAACGCAGCCAGATCCCGCCGCTCGTCCGCGAGCTGGAGGCCACGGGGCTGACCGTGCAGGTCGTGGGGCTGGGCGGGCTCGTGCACCGACCCGAGGTCGCCGACGTCCGGGCCCTGCTCGAGGCCGCCCACGACCCTGCGCGCGGCGACTCCCTGATGCGCCTGCTGGCCGGCCCGCGGGTGCGCCTCGGCGCCCGGGACATGGCGGTCCTGGGCCGCTGGCGCGACCACCTCGCGAGCCGCCAGCGCCGCCGCAGCACCGAGGCGCGGGGGAGCGGGACGCCGACGGACGAGGCCGACGAGGTCACCCTCATCGACGCCGTCGACGACCTCCCGCCCGGCGACTGGACCGACCGCGACGGGCGCGCCCTGAGCGACGAGGGCCTCGCGCGCCTGGAGGAGCTGCAGCAGATCCTGCGCACCGTCCGCCGCCGCCTCGGCCTGCCGCTGCCGGACCTCGTGACCGCGGCGGGCGCCGCGCTCGGCGTCGACCTGGCCCTGCTGTCGCGACCGGGGGAGTCGACCTCGGCCTCCCTGCGCGACCTCGAGGAGTTCCGCCGGTACGCCGCCGAGTTCGAGCGCACCGCCGTGCGCCCCGGCCTCGGCGCGTTCCTCGCGCTGCTCGACGTCAGCGAGGACAAGGAGGCGGGGCTGGCGGTCACCGAGGAGGGGGCCGAGCCGGACCCGAGCGCCGTCACGATCCTGACCATGCATGCCGCCAAGGGCCTCGAATGGGACCTCGTGGCGGTGGCCGGGCTCACCGAGGGGACCGTGCCGAGCTACCGGCATGCGCGCACCGCCGAGGACGGCACGCTGCGCGTCACCGAGTCCGGCTGGCTCGGGGCCCTCGCC
This sequence comes from Brachybacterium nesterenkovii, assembly GCF_900163655.1. GTDB lineage: Bacteria > Actinomycetota > Actinomycetes > Actinomycetales > Dermabacteraceae > Brachybacterium > Brachybacterium nesterenkovii. The sequence goes on along the minus strand of NZ_FWFG01000107.1, from coordinate 47,280 downwards.
GATGCCGCCGTCCCGACCGAGCTGCGCGGGGACGCCGACACGCTCCCGCAGCTGCGCTGGGCCGAGGCCGACACCCAGGTCGACGCGATCGAGATCCTGGGCGAGTTCTTCGAGGGCCTCGGCGCGGAGAAGCTCGCGGAGGACCGTCGCCTCATGTACGTCGCGGTCACGCGCGCCCGCCACCGCCTGCTGCTCGCCTCGGCGGCATGGCGCCCGGGGAGGAAGTCCGTCCAGAGCCGCTCGCGCTACCTCGTGGAGACCGCGCCGCTCGTGCCCGAGCCGTTCCGCCGCACCGAGGAGGTCCCGGAGGAGAACCCGCTGGCCGTCTCGCCGCGCCGCGCGGTGTGGCCGCCGGAGCCGGGGGCGGAGGAGGAGGCCCGCGACCGTGCGGAGGCCCTCGTCGCGGCGGCCGCCGAGGTCAACGCGCAGGACCTCGACGGCAGGGACGCGGAGGCCCTCGACGGCGAGCTCGGCGAGCAGACCCGGCGCGTCCTCGCGGACCTCGCCAGCCGCAGCGGCGACATCCTCGTGCGCTCGCCCGCCCGGCTCTCGGCCTCCCAGGTGGTCGCGCGCGCCCAGAACCCCGAGGGCGCGCCCCTGGACCTGCTGCGTCCGCTGCCGCGGCGCCCCTCCGCGGCCGCGCGGCGCGGCACCGAGTTCCATGCCTGGCTCGAGCAGCGGTTCGGCGCCAGCGCCCTGCTGGACCTCGAGGACATCGCCGACCTGGCCGACCTCGCCGACCTCGATGCCGAGGGCCCCGGGCCGGCCGAGCGGGACGCGGCGGATTCCGCCGCGCGGATGCGCGAGGCGTTCGAGGCGTCCGTGTGGAGCGGTCGCACGCCGCTGGCGGTCGAGGAGCCGGTCACGACGATGCTCGGCGCCGTCGGTGTGCGCGGCGTCATCGATGCGGTCTACGCCGATATGGCTCCGGGGGCGCCGGAGGACGGCGTCGTGATCGTCGACTGGAAGACGGGCCGGCGCCCGACGGGGGCCGCGCGCCGGGCACGCGCCGTGCAGCTGTCGGTGTACCGCCTGGCCTGGCACGAGCGCACCGGTCTGCCGCTGGAGAGGATCCGCACGGCCTTCCACTACGTGGCCGAGAACGTGACCGATGAGGTGCTCGAGCACCCGAGCCGCGAGGAGCTCGTGCGGCTCGTCGCGGGCGAGGATCGGGAGGCGCTGGGAGAGGGCCCGGCGGTGCCGGGCGAGGAGCCGGCGGCGGACTGAGCGCCACCGCGGGCCGCGTCAGGGGCGCGGCTGCTCCCGCTCGTCCCGCTCGCGGTCGATGGTCTCGGCCTCGCCGAGGCCGACCGCATGCGAGCCGTCGCCCGTCCAGTGGCGCGAGAAGCGGCCGGCAGGAGCGGCGTCGGCATCGGGGCCTGCGGCGAGGACGCTCTCGGGGTCTGCGTCCGCGGCAGGGCGCTGGGCCTGGTCCACGTCAGGGAACCGGGCCGGGTCCGCGGGCACCTCGAAGTCCAGCGGCTCGGTCGCGTACTGGGACACGTACTCTGCCTTGTCCTCCGCCCATAGCTCGCCTGCGTCGGAACTGACCGCCGCGTCGGGGGCCGCGTGGGGGGCCGTCGGGGCGGTGCCATCGCCGCGGGGTTCGGCGACCCATCTGCGCTGGGCCGCGGTGGCGTCGGCCGCGTCCCGGAAGGAGGCGTCGTCCGCCTCGGTGCCGACATGCGCGTCGTGGCCCCGGCTCGTCACGCCGGTGTCCCCAGAGCTGGGGTGCGCAGAGCCGACAGCCGACCCGGCGAGCTCGGCCGTGTCCGCACGGGAGGTGGGCCGAGCGGCATCGGTCGCGACGGGGTGCGCGGGCGGCGCCTCGACGGAGCCGGTCGAGGCGGTCGGGTCGATGATCGTCCGCTGTGCGTTCAGGGCCTCGTACTCGCGCTCGGCCTCCTCCCGGGCGGCTGCGGCGATGTCGTGATCGAGGTCCTCGAGCATCCCGCGCGCATCGTCGACGATCGTCCGGTCCTCGGCATCGAGTCCGTGCAGCAGCCAGTCCACGATCGCGAGCTCGCCGACGGCCTGGGCGCGCTCGACGAGACGCCCGTGCGGGGCGACGGGCAGCTCCGCCACGTAGGCCGCGTACAGGGTGTCGAAGGTCTCCGGGTTCAGGACGGAGACGAGCCAGGCGAGGTCGGTCGCGGGGTCGCCGGTGCGGGCCTCGTGCCAGCCGGTCACGCCGGTGATCTCGTGCCCCTCGACGAACAGGTTCTCCTCGGACATCCCGCCGTGCACGAAGCAGGGGCGGAACGCCCACAGCTCGTCGTCGGCGAGCAGCGCGTCCCAGCGCTGGGCGACCGACGGCGGGAGATCCTCCGCGGCGCGGGCCCGTGCGATCTGGGAGCGGTGCGCGGCGCGGATGGACGGGGCGGTGAACGTCTCCACCCCTGCGGACTCGGCGGCGTAGGCGGGGACGGCGTGGATGCGGGCCAGCACCCGCCCCAGGGAGCGGGCGATCTCGGGCTCCTCGGCCAGGCGGTCGAGGAACAGGGGGGAGCCCTGCGGGGTCTCGGTGACGACGGCGCGCCCGCCCTCGGGCAGGCGCACGAATCCGAGCGGGGTGGGGACGAGAGGCCCCACCGGGGTGCCGGCGAGGGCGTCGGCCACATGGACGTCCTTCTCGAGCTGGAGCCCGGCGGCGGGCGTCGCGGGCGTCGTCACCAGGACGCGGCGGCCGTCGTCGCCGACCACGCCGGCGACGTCGAACTCGTCGATGGGGGTCGCGATCGGGACGGTCCGGGCCGGTCGGAGACCGGGGACCGCCGCGGCCGCGAGGGCTGCCAGGGCGTAGGAGTTCCGTCGCACCCGTCCACCGTACTGCCCCGATGCTGTCGGTCTACGGTGGGACACATGCCAACCCACAGCGGTGATCCGTCTCGCACCACCCCCGCGCCCGCGGCCGCGCCCGTCTCCCAGCCCGCGGCCGCGCCCGTCTCCGAGCCCGCGGCTGCTCCCGCCCCCGTGTCGTCCGCCGGCGCGCCGTCCCCCGAAGGCGCTGCGGCACCGCAGTGCCTGGCGGCGCCGCTGGCGCGGATCGGCTTCGACCGCGACGGCCTGCACCGCGAGGACCTGGCGCCGAGCGGCGACGACGTCCGCTACGTGGTCTCCTCGGGCGCGTCGATCAGCGTCGCCGACGGTCCCGACGGCGTGCGCCTCGCGCTCGAGGTGACGGATCCGCGGCCGGACCCCTCGCATCCGCTGGTGTACCTGGGGCGGCTCGGCGAGCACCGGGTGGTCGCGGCCGATGTGCCCGAGCCGAGCGCCGAGCTGGATGATCCCGGCCGGGACCTGCGGGAGCTGCGGCGCGTGGCCGCCCAGCTCTCCCACGAGGAGGCGGGGATCGCGCTCACGGCGGTCGGCATGGGGGCATGGCACCGCGCCCACCGCCACTGCCCCCAGTGCGGCGGTGCGCTCGCGCCGGAGAGCGCCGGGTGGGTGCTGCGGTGCCGCGAGGACGCCACCCCGCACTTCCCGCGCACGGACCCGGCGGTGATCATGGCCGTCCGCGACGCCGACGATCGCCTGCTGCTGGCGCGCAACGCCTCGTTCCGCGGCCGCTTCCACTCGGTGCTCGCGGGGTTCGTGGAGCCGGGGGAGACCCTCGAGGGCGCCGTGGCGCGCGAGGTCCGCGAGGAGGTGGGCATCGACGTCGAGCAGGTCGAGTACGCGGGCAGCCAGCCCTGGCCGTTCCCGCGCTCCCTCATGCTCGCCTTCCGGGCGCGGGCGGCCAGCGGCTCCGGCGCGCTCGCGCTGCAGGAGGAGGAGATCGCCGAGGCCGCCTGGTGGACCCGCGAGGACCTCGTGCCCGCCCTCGCCGCCGGCCGCATCGCCCTGCCGGGCCCGGAGTCCATCGCCCGCGCTCTCATCGAGGACTGGTACGGCGGAGCGCTGCCGGACGCGCGCTGAGCGGGAGCCGGGGCGCGCTCCTCGTCCACAGCCTTCTCAGCCCACCCCCGACGGTCCGCACCCGACGGTCCACACCCGACGGTCCGCCGTCCTGGTCCGTCGGGCCCCTCTGGGACACTGGGGAGCGATGAACGACGACGCCCCCCAGCAGCCCGCCACGATGAAGCCCACCACCATGGCGCAGACGAGCCCGCAGCAGACGACGCCGCAGGAGGCTCCGCGCCCCCCGGCGACCGCCGAGGAGATCCTCGCGGCGCTCGACCCCGAGCAGCGCGAGGTCGCGACGACCTTCGGCGGGCCACTGTGCGTGCTGGCCGGAGCGGGCACCGGCAAGACGCGCGCGATCACCCACCGCATCGCCTACGGCGTGGCCACCGGGCAGCTGAACCCGCGCCACGTCCTCGCGGTCACGTTCACGGCCAAGGCCGCCGCGGAGATGCGCTCGCGCCTGCGCGACCTCGGCGTCCCCGCCGTCCAGGCCCGCACGTTCCACGCGGCCGCGCTGCGCCAGCTGCGGCACTTCTGGCCGCGCGTCGTCGGCGGCCCGATGCCCGAGATCATGCCCAGCAAGTTCGCGGGCGTCGCCGAGGCCTGCCAGCGCCTCCACATGTCCGTCGACCGCGCGGCCCTGCGCGACATCGTGTCCGAGATCGAGTGGTCCCGCGTCTCGATGCTCACCCCGGAGACCTACCCGCAGGCGGCCGAGGCCGCGCGGCGGCCCGGCGTCGCCGGCTTCGACTCCCGGTCGATCTCGCGGATCCTCACCTCGTATGAGGAGGTCAAGCGCTCCCGCAGCCTCATCGACTTCGAGGACGTGCTGCTGCACATGGTCGGCATCCTCACCGAGCGGCCCGACGTGGCCCGCGAGGTCCGCGGCCAGTACCGCCACTTCGTCGTCGACGAGTACCAGGACGTCTCGACGCTCCAGCATGCGCTGCTGCGCCTGTGGCTGGGGGAGGGCAGCGACCTGTGCGTCGTCGGCGATGCCGCCCAGACCATCTACACCTTCGCCGGTGCCCGCGCGTCCTTCCTCCTGGACTTCTCGCGGGAGTTCCGCGGGGCTCGCAGCATCCGCCTCGAGCGCAACTACCGCTCGACGCCGCAGATCGTGAAGATGGCCAACACCGTCCTCGACGGGGCCAACGGGCGCACCAAGGCCCAGCGCCTGACCCTCGTCGCGCAGCGCCCCGACGGGCCCCCGCCCGTCGTCGAGACCTATGCCGATGACCCGGCGGAGGCCGAGGGCGTCGCCGAGCGGATCGCCGGGCTCGTCGCCGACGGACGTCCCGCCGCCGACATCGCCGTCCTGTTCCGCACCAACTCCCAGTCCGAGGCCGTGGAGCAGGCGCTGACGGGACGCGGCATCGGCTACCTCGTGCGCGGCGGCGACCGCTTCTTCGACCGGCAGGAGGTTCGGCGCGCGATGGTCGCCCTGCGCGCCGCCACGAAGGTCGACGGCTCCGACGATCCGGCGCGTGTCGCCCGCGACGTGCTGGGCCAGCACGGGTGGTCGCCCAATCCCCCGGAGACCACCGGTGCGGTGCGGGACCGCTGGGACTCCCTCAACGCGCTCGTGAACCTCGCCGACACCGTCGCCGCACGGCCCGGGGCCACCCTCGCGGACCTCGTGCGAGAGCTCGAGGAGCGGGCGGAGGCGCAGAACGCGCCCGTCGTCGACGGCGTCACCCTGGCCTCGATCCATGCCGCCAAGGGGCTCGAGTGGCCCGTCGTGTTCGTCATCGGCGCGAGCGAGGGCCTGCTGCCGATCTCCATGGCCAAGACCAATGCGGAGGTCGAGGAGGAGCGGCGACTGTTCTACGTCGCCCTCACCCGTGCGCGCGATCTGCTGACCGTCTCGTGGTCGGCGGCCCGCACCCCGGGCGCGCGCGGCTCCCGCAAGCCCACCCGTTTCCTCGACGGCGTCATCGAGCGCCCCGAGGGCTCGAGCTCCCCGGGCGCCTCGCGCCGGAGGACGGGACGGCGCTCGGCGACCATGCACCAGGAGTGCCGGGTGTGCGGGGGAGGGCTCACCACCCCGCATGAAGAGCGCATCGGGCGCCACGAGACCTGCCCGCCCACGCACTCCGAAGAGGTCATGGACGCCCTGCGCGCGTGGCGGCGCGAGACCGCGGCGGCCAACGGGGCGCCCGCGTACACCGTCTTCACCGACGCCACGCTCGAGGCGATCGCCGAGCGCGACCCCCACGGGCGCCAGGCCCTGCTGGCCGTCCCCGGGGTGGGGCCCGCCAAGCTCGAGGCGTTCGCCGATGCCGTCCTGGAGATCCTCGCCGCCCACCGGAGCGACGAAACCGCAGGTCAAAAATAGGTTCTCTGATTCCCGCGGGCGGTGTACGCTCGTCGTGTTCATCGTCCACGTCGTGGCCCGGGGCACCGGGACGCGCTCATGAGGAAGGAGGTGTCGCAGTGATCGACAACAACAAGCAGACGGCAGGCGCCAGCGCGCTCATGCTCTTCGTGCGTGTCGAGACCGGCGGCACCTTCGAGCAGATCTCGCGAGGTCCAGCAGGCGGCTTTGACGCCGCGTGCGCCCTTTCCTGATCGGGCACCGGCCTTCGGGCCAGTCCTGACCGCGCGGCCCTGCCGCCGCGCAGCTCCCCGCACCTCGTGCGGGTTCTCCTCAGCCACGACGATCCCCAGGAACCACGACGATGACCGACGTCCTGATCCGACTCGACCCCGCGACCCGCGACGCCGCTGCGCCCCCCGCCGAGCTGCCCTGCCAGAACGCCGCCGCGGCCGACCTCTTCTTCTCCGAGGCTCCCGCCGACCTCGAGCACGCCAAGACCCTGTGCACCGGCTGCCCCCTGCAGCGGGAGTGCCTCGACGGCGCCCTCGCGCGCCGCGAGCCCTGGGGCGTCTGGGGCGGGGCGATCCTCCACGCGGGCGAGGTCATCGCCCGCAAGCGTCCACGCGGACGCCCGCGCAAGAACGCCGCGTGAGCTCGTCTGCGAGAACTGGCAGCTATGTGTGCAGACGCACCCTCTGGAGGCGGCGTCAGCACGCATAGCTGCCAGTTCTGTCACCGCGCGGAGATGAACCGGGTGCGGTGGGGCGATCCTTCAGGCGGGCGAGGTCATCGCCCGCAAGCGTCGCCGCGGACGCTCGCGCAAGAACGCCGCGTGACTGCGGTGGTCCTGGGCGCGGCAGCCCTGCGGACGCGGGACTCCTGTGGTCGCACGACGCGAATACGGTCGGCAGATGCTCGCAGGAGTCCTGCTTCTGCCGAGGATCCCCGGACATGCGAACGGGGCGCGACACCAGGTGGTGTTGCGCCCCGTCGTCGGTCCCGGGACGAGCCCGGAGCCCGGCTGGCTCAGGCCTTGCCGAGGATGCGGTTCAGCTTGGTGCCGCAGGTGGGGCAGACGGCCTTGGCCATCCGGCGGTTGTTGGAGACGACGACGTCGCCCTCCGCCTCGCGCTTCTCGCGGCACTTCACGCAGTAGAACTCGCCCTTATACTTCTCGTCAGCCATGAAGACTCCTTCGATGGGTTCACGGACCACCACGGGCGGGGTGCCCGGCCGGTCGGCGAAACACGGTCGGCCCACTGTAAACGGCTCGCCTGCTCAGGCACGAATCCTGCGTGCGCGTCGGCGCGTCACGCACGGCTGGCACCCGGGTCCGGTGTGCCGTGCGCTGGGCGGACGGGGTGCTGCGGGGGCCGACCGGGCGGCAGGGGCGGACGGCGACGGCCCGCCTGCACGCTTCGGGAACTGCTGTGCCCTGCGGTGGGCGGAGGAAGTGCGTGCGGCGGGCCGTGTCGATGTCCGGCGTCGCGGGGTTGGGCCCCACGACGGGGGAGTGAGGTCCCGGGGGCGCTCAGCACCACGCGCACCTTCCCCGTGTGCGTCCTGCTAGTTATCCCGGGACCTCACGTGTGCTCGAACGTATGCCCCTCCCGACCGCAAGGTCAAAGCGAGATGGGGGACGGCGTGTGGACAACTGTGGGCTTCCCGGTGGACGACCTGTGGGGAAGTGGGGCCGGGCTGTTGACGACCCCACGCTGTGGAGGAAGCGAAGGGCTCTGACGAGCACGGACCGTGTGCACACTCTGGGGACGACACGAATTCATGCGAATCTTGGACCATGTCCGACCTCGTTTCACATGATGGGATGACCGGCCCGAACGGTGAGCGCGTGCTCGTGCGCCGCTCCGCCCGGCGCCGCCGCGCCGTGACGATCACCCGGCGCGACGGCGACCTCGTGGTCGCGATCCCCGCCTCGATGTCCCGCCGCCAGGAGGCGCAGTGGGTGCGCACGATGGTCGAGCGCATGGCTCGGCAGGACCGGCGCGTCTCCGGCCGCTCCGATGCCGAGCTCGCCGAGCGCGCTCGGCTGCTCAGCGAGCGGCACTTCGAGGGGAGGGCGCGGCCGTCGTCGGTCACGTGGAGCTCGCGCCAGCGCTCCCGCTGGGGATCCTGCACCCCGCTGGACGGGACCATCCGCATCTCCGACCGCCTCAAGGACATGCCCGAGGACGTCCTGGACTACGTGCTGGTCCACGAGCTCGCCCACCTCTTCGAGGACGGCCACACGCCCGCGTTCTGGGCGCTCGTGGGGCGCTTCCCGCACGCAGAGCGCGCCCGCGGCTTCCTCGACGGCGTCAGCTGGGCCGAGCAGCGCGGCACCGGAGGCACTCCCGAGGAGAGCGAGGGCCCGGACCGGTGACAGCGCGGGCGACCCAGCCCGGCGTGAGAGAGCCAGCTGCCCAGCCGCAGGGACGTCACCACCCACGTCCTCGCAGTCGCGATCGCGCATACGGACCAGGTGCGATGCGGCGCGGGCGATGCCTCAGCGCCGCAGGCGAGGTCAGGGGGCGACCTCCCGCAGTTCTCAGCCGACCCAGCGGTCGACGTACGGCGCGAGCGCCGCGATCTTCTCGACGAGATCCGGAACCGCTCCCTCGGGCAGCTCGACCTCCGTCGCATGCCGGCCGTCCGCCCCGCGGGGCCACGGGACCCAGCGGATCGGCAGCCCCTCGGGGCTCGGGACGTCGACGAGCTCGGCCACGGGGAGGGCCGCACGCAGCAGGTACTCGACATCCCAGTGCTCCCCGCATGCCCCGAACGCGCCGGACAGCGCATGGCGGTGCAGCAGCGCGGGGCCGGGGCCGACGCGCGCGAGGTCCCCGAGCCCCGTCTCCTCGGCGACCTCGCGCCGTGCGGCGGACTCGAGCGAGGTCTCGCCGGGGTCGATGTGCCCGCCGGGCTGCACCCAGAACTCGCCCTTGGGGTGCCAGATGAGCCCGAGGGCGTCGGCTCCCGCATCCATCACGAACGCGCTCGCCGTCAGGTGCACGCGGCGGCCCTCCGCGTCGAAGGCGTCCCCGTCGCGGTGCAGGGCGCCGGGAACGGCCTGCAGCAGACGCACGTAGTCCCCGCGCATGAGCGGGTCGAGCGCGGTCGTGTCCGCGGCCTCGAGCTCGGCGACGGCCCGCGCGATGTCCGGGAACCCGGCGGGGGCAGCGGCGGCGGGAGCGGCTGCTGCTGATGGGACATCGCCCGACCCGGCGTCAGCGTCGGGCCCGGCGGCTGGTGCCGGGGCGCCAGCGGGCGCGGCGCCGACATCGTGCGCGTGCGCTGTCAGATCCCCCGGCAGGTCAGCGGGCGCTGTCATCGCCTGCGCCGCCATCGTCGCTGCCGTCGCCCGCGGTGTCATCGCTGGCGCCGTCAGCGCTCGTGCCGTCCTCGCCCACGGCATCCTCGCTGCTGCGCGACTCCTGGGCGGCGTTCGTCGCGTCGTCGTCGCCGCGCTCGTCGGCACGATCGTCGGCGCCGGCACCGTCGGTGTCGGCACTGTCAGCGTCCGCGGCGATCCTCCCCTGCGTGTCCTCCCGCGGGGCGGCATCCGCGCCCTCGCCGGACAGCAGCGCCTCGAGCTCGGCGTCGAAGTCGACCTCCGCCACGGCGGCCGCCGCTTCCCCGGACTCCTCATCGGACTGCGGGGCCCGCGGCGTACCGCTCAGCACCTCGGCGCTCGGCAGCAGATCGGGGTGCTCCCACACCTGGTCGCGTCCATCGATCCCCTCGGTCGCCAGCACCGACTCCCACCACGACAGCGCCTCGCGCACGCGGCGCGGCCGCAGCTCGATCCCCACCACGGAGGCGAGCATCTGCTCGGCCGGGCCGCCGGAGGCGCGGCGACGGCGGATCACCTCGCGCATCGCGTCGAGCCCCGGCAGCTTCCCCTCGAGGGCGTGGGAGACGACATGGTCCACCCACGCCTCGACGAGTGCGAGCGTGGTCGCGAGCTCCTCGAGGGCGCGCTCCTGCGCCTCCCGGCGGGTGAACACGAACATGCCGTCGGGGGAGGACTGCGCGATCGCCTGGGGGTCGGACATGTCCAGGCCGCGCACCATCTCGTCCAGGGCGTCGAGGTCCAGCGTGATCCCGCGGGCGTAGTCCTCGATCGCCCCGAACAGCTGACGGGGCAGCCACGGCACGGCGGAGAACAGGGCCGTGTGCGCGATCTCGCGGGCGGCGAGGAAGATGCGCGCGGCCGCCGGGTCGAGCTCGTTGTCGCGGATCAGGTCCTCGACGTTCGCGGCGACGAGCGCGGGCGTGCCGTCCGGGCCCAGCGGCAGCGACAGGTCCGTGGTCCCCGCCTCCTCACGGGCGAGGGAGCCGATCGCGTGGCCGAACTGGACGCCGAACATCGTCCCGCCCATGCGCTCCATCATCGAGCGTGGGTCCGCGCCGGGCATCGCCATGGGCATCTGCTCCATCTGCGCGGCCAGGGCGTCGCCGATCGCCCCGGACATGTACTGGGCCACCGGCTCGACGATCGACTGCCAGCGGTTCTTCGTGCGCACCACCCAGGTGCCGCGGCTCCACACGTCCAGCGACCGCGCGGGCATGTCGATCGCGGTCTGCGGATCCAGCCACAGAGCGGCCACGTGCCCGGCCTCGGTCAGGGCGCTGATCTGCTGGGGCGTGGGGCTCGGATCCCCGGGGGTGCCGGTCGGCTCGGGCGCGCCCGGGATCTGCACGGAGCCCGCCGCGGTCTGGCGCGCGAGGTCATGGCCCAGCTTCCAGTTCACGGGCCCCTCGCCGGCATCGGCGAACATGTGCTGCATCTGCGCCGCGGCGGCCCGCAGCTGCGCCGGGTCGGTGGGCAGGTTCGCCCGGCGCGCGAGCTCCGACAGGTCGACGCCGTCGAGGGCGCCGGGAGGGAGCTGCCCGCCGAATACCTCCTCGAGGAAGCGGCGGAGGCTCTCCTCGTCGCCGGCGGCGCTGGGGTCGAAGGGGCTGCTGCTCACGGGGCCTCCCGGGGCTGTCCTCCCGCACGGGGGCGGGGATGCCGCGGCTCGCGGGCCGCGGCGCGGTCGTCATCGGGCATCAGCGTATCGACGCGCGGTGGGAGCGCCCTGCAGGGGTGCGGCACAATGGCGCGGTGATCTCTCAGCCCGCCGCGAACACGCCCGACGGCCCCGCCGCCGACGGTCCCCTCGACGACTGCGGGCTCGGCGACGGCACGCGGCCCGGCGGCGCGCCCTCGCGCGGTACGCGCGACGACGGCGGGGTTCCCGGCCGCGGCGCCGCGCTGCGCCGAGCGCTCGGCAGGCGCCCGAACCCCCGCGCCCTCGCCTCCGGGATCTCGCTGCTGGTGATCTGCACGCTCCTGACCGCCGGCATGCTCGCCCCCGTCCCCTACGTGATCGAGCAGCCCGGCCCCGCGATCGACGTCCTCGGCGAGCACGAGGACCAGCAGATCCTCACGATCTCCGGCCACGAGACCTACCCGACCTCGGGCGCCCTCATGATGACCACGGTGTCCGTCGACGGCGGCCCCGGGTACACGGTCACCCCCGCCGAGGTCGTGCTCGCCTGGTTCGACCCCACCCGCACCGTGCTGCCCAGGGAGCTCGTGTTCCCCGCGCAGCAGACCCGGCAGGAGACGAGCCTGCAGAACGCGTCGGCCATGACCACCTCGCAGGAGGACGCGGTCGCCGTCGCCCTGACCGAGCTGGGCATCCCCGTCACGCCCAATGCGATGGTCGCGGGCGTCCTCGACGACGGGCCCGCCGCGGGCGTGCTGAAGGCCGGCGACGTGATCGTGTCGATCGAGGGCCAGACCCGTGCGAGCACCGAGGAGTACCAGCAGCTCATCGGCTCGCTGCCCGCCGGCGAGAGGATCGACATGGTCGTCCGCCGCGACGGCGCCGAGCAGTCCGTCTCGGTCCCCACCGAGGAGGTCGACGGGAGGACCCGCATGGGCATCGTCCTGGCCCGCGGCTACGACACCCCCGTCGACGTCACGATCTCCCTGGCCGACGTCGGCGGCCCGAGCGCCGGCACCATGTTCTCCCTCGCCGTCTACGACGAGCTCACCCCCGGTGAGCTCACCGGGGGGCAGAAGATCGCCGGGACCGGCACGATGGACCCCGACGGGACGGTCGGCCCCATCGGCGGGATCCGCCAGAAGCTCGTGGGCGCCCGCGAGGAGGGCGCCGACTACTTCCTCGCCCCCGCCGACAACTGCGACCAGGTCGCAGGCCACGTGCCCGAGGGGCTGTCCGTCGTGAAGGTGTCCACCTTCGACGAGGCCCTGCACGCGACCGAGACCATCGCCTCCCAGAAGTCCGCCGACGGACTGCCCACCTGCTCCTCCTGAGAAGGGATCCGCCCGACATGGCTCGACGCTCCGCCCGCCGCACGCCCCCGCGCCCCACCGTCGCCCTCGACTTCGGCGGCGTCCTGTCCGCCGGCCGCGACCCGATCGACGACATCTGCGAGATCGTCGGCGGCGACCGCGAGGCCGTCGCCCGCGCCTACTGGGACGCCCGCCCCGCCTACGACCGCGCCGCCGTGACGCCCGCCGAGTACTGGGGCGCCGTGGCCGCGGCCGGCGCGCTCGGCAGCGCCGATGCGACCGTCGTCGAGGACCTCCAGGACGCCGACGACCGCTACTGGCTGCGCCTGGACCCCGAGGCCCGCGCCCTCATCCACGACCTCGCCCGCTCCGGCACCCGCCTGGTGCTGCTGTCCAACGCGCCGGAGCCCTTCGGCGAGGCCGTCCGCAAGGCCGACTGGTTCGAGGCGTTCACCTTCGCCGTGTTCTCCGGCGAGGAGCGCGTGGCCAAGCCCGACGCCGAGATCTACGAGATCCTGCTGTCCGCGCTGGCCCACGAGACCGGGGGAGTGGCCCAGCCGCGCTCCGTGCTGTTCTTCGACGACCGCGAGGAGAACGTCGAGGCGGCCAGGCGCCTGGGCATCGACGCGCATCTCTGGCCCGGCAACGACCCCGCGCGCGGCGAGGGCGTCCCCAACCCCGGCGTCGCGCTCGCCCGCGAGGTCATCGCGGGGCGCGGCATCGAGCTGGACTGACCGGCCCGCGCGTTCGGCTGCACGGCCGATCAGCGGCGCGCTCGCCCGGCTGCCCGCTCACTCACCCGGCTGCCCGCTCGCCCCGCCGTACCGGGCGCCACGCGACCTGAGCAGACGGGGCGCCGTCGAGCTCTCGGCGCGCGCCGGATGCCCCGTCGGACCGCCCCGGTAGGATCGGACCGGTATGCCGGGCGCGAGCGCGCCCGCGGCCGTCCAGACCACAGGAGATGTGTTGGCAGAGTTCATCTACACCATGTACAAGGCCCGCAAGGCCGTCGGCGACAAGGTCATCCTCGATGACGTCACGATGAGCTTCTACCCGGGCGCGAAGATCGGCATGGTCGGCCCCAACGGCGCCGGCAAGTCCACGATCCTCAAGATCATGGCCGGGCTGGACCAGCCCTCCAACGGAGAGGCCCGCCTCAGCCCCGGCTACAGCGTCGGCATCCTCCTCCAGGAGCCCCCGCTGGACGAGTCCAAGACCGTCCTGGAGAACGTCCAGGAGGGCATGGGCGACCTGTACCGCAAGGTCCAGCGCTTCAACGCCATCGGCGAGGAGATGGGCGAGCCCGACGCGGACTTCGACGCCCTCATGGAGGAGATGGGCAAGCTCCAGACGGAGATCGACAACGCCAACGGCTGGGACCTCGACTCCCAGCTCGAGCAGGCGATGGACGCCCTCCGCTGCCCGCCCGGCGACGAGCCCGTCACCCACCTGTCCGGCGGTGAGCGCCGCCGCGTCGCGCTGTGCAAGCTGCTCCTGGAGAAGCCCGACCTGCTGCTGCTGGACGAGCCCACCAACCACCTCGACGCCGAGTCCGTGCTGTGGCTCGAGCAGCACCTGCAGCAGTACGAGGGCGCCGTCATCGCCGTCACCCACGACCGCTACTTCCTCGACCACGTCGCCCAGTGGATCGCCGAGGTCGACCGCGGCCACCTCTACCCCTACGAGGGCAACTACTCCACCTACCTGGAGAAGAAGGAGGAGCGCCTCAACGTCCAGGGCAAGAAGGACGCCAAGCTCGCCAAGCGCCTCAAGGAGGAGCTGGAGTGGGTGCGCTCGAACGCCAAGGGCCGCCAAGCCAAGTCCAAGGCGCGCCTGGCCCGCTACGAGGAGATGGCCGCCGAGGCCGAGCGCACGCGCAAGCTCGACTTCGAGGAGATCACGATCCCCCCGGGCCCGCGCCTGGGCAACGTGGTCATCAACGCCAAGGACCTCAAGAAGGGCTTCGGCGACCGCGTCCTCATCGACGGCCTGTCGTTCTCGCTGCCGCCCAACGGGATCATCGGCGTGATCGGCCCCAACGGCGTCGGCAAGACCACCCTGTTCAAGACGATCGTGGGCCTCGAGCCTCTGGACGGCGGCGAGCTGACCATCGGCCAGACCGTCAAGATCAGCTACGTCGACCAGAACCGCGAGAACATCGACCCGGAGAAGACGCTCTGGGAGGTCGTCTCCGAGGGCCTGGACTTCATCCAGGTGGGCAAGGTCGAGATCCCCTCGCGCGCCTACGTGAGCCAGTTCGGCTTCAAGGGCCCGGACCAGCAGAAGAAGGCCGGCGTCCTCTCCGGCGGCGAGCGCAACCGCCTGAACCTCGCACTCACCCTCAAACAGGGCGGCAACGTGCTGCTGCTGGATGAGCCGACCAACGACCTCGACGTGCAGACCCTGGGCTCGCTCGAGAACGCGCTGCTGGAGTTCCCCGGCTGCGCCGTGGTGGTCAGCCACGACCGCTGGTTCCTCGACCGCGTGGCGACGCACATCCTGGCCTACGAGGGCACCGAGGAGAACCCCTCGGACTGGTACTGGTTCGAGGGCAACTTCGACGCCTACGAGAAGAACAAGGTGGAGCGCCTGGGCGACGACGCGGCGCGCCCGCACCGCGTCACACACCGCCGCCTCACGCGCGACTGACCCGCGCAGGCGGCGGGATCCGCGGCAGGATCCCGCCCCGCTGGGCCCCGTCCCGCGGCGGGCTCCCGGTCCCGTGCCGGGCTCTCGTCCCGCGGCGGGCCCGGTTGAGCACTGGCGCTCTGGCGGGGACTGCGACGATATCGTCGCAGTCCCCGCCAGAGCGCCATCACTCGACATGGCACCGCCCTCGACCGGCACGGCCCTCGACCGGCGCCCTCTCGTCGATATAGCGCCACCACTCGAGATAGCGCCACCTCTCGACACGGGTGCGTGAGCGCCCTGCGGTAGCCTCGAGCGCATGAAGCCGATCAGCGAGGTCACCGTCGCCTCGGACCTCCCGGAGACCCTCGCGCCGCTGCGGGACCTGGCCCTCGACCTCCGCTGGACGTGGCGCCGCCAGACCCTCGACCTGTTCCGCCGCCTCGACCCCGACGCCTTCGAGCGCAGCGGCCGCAGCCCCATCGCGATGCTCCCGCTCGTCCCGGCCTCCCGGCTCGCGCAGGCCGCCCGGGACGACGACTTCTGCCAGCGCATGCACGGCGAGCTCGGCGACCTGCGCACCTACCGGACCTCGGACCGCTGGTTCCAGCGCACGGCCGCCCCGACGTCCGGCCCGGAGCCCGTCGTCGCCTACTTCTCCATGGAGTTCGGCATCACCGAGACGCTGCCGATCTACTCCGGCGGCCTGGGGATCCTCGCCGGGGACCACCTCAGATCGGCCTCGGACCTGGGCGTGCCGCTGATCGCGGTGGGCCTGCTCTACCAGTGGGGCTACTTCTCCCAGAGCCTGGACCGCGACGGGCAGCAGGTCGAGGAGTACCGGCTCAACGACCCCGCCGCGCTGCCCATCGAGCCCGTCCGCGACGCCGACGGCGAGCAGCTCACCGTCTCGGTCCGGCTCCCCGGGCACGGCGATGTCGTGATCGGACTGTGGACGGCGCGGATCGGCCGCGTCCCCCTGCTGCTGCTCGACACGAACCTGCCCGTCAACGGCGAGCGGGCCCGCCTCATCACCGATCGCCTCTACGGCGGCGACCACGAGCACCGCATCGCCCAGGAGGTGGTCCTGGGCATCGGCGGCGTGCGGGCGCTGCGCGCCTACTGCGCCGCGACCGGCCACGCGGAGCCCCAGGTGTTCCACCTCAACGAGGGGCATGCCGGCTTCTCGGGCCTCGAGCGCATCGGCGAGCTCATGCGCCGAGGCGCCGGCTTCGACGAGGCCCTCTCGGAGGTGCGCGCGGGAACGGTCTTCACCACCCACACCCCGGTGCCCGCCGGCATCGACCGCTTCGACGTCGACGAGCTGCGCGAGGTCCTCGACGCGGACGGCGCGGGGATCTCCCGCCTCGTCGACGCCCTCCCCGTGGAGGCGGCGCTCGCGCTGGGCCGCGAGGACGGCGGCGAGGTGTTCAACATGACCCACATGGGCTTCCGCCTGGCCCAGCGCGCCAACGGGGTCTCGCGCCTGCACGGCGCCGTCTCCCGCACGATGTTCCAGGACCTCTACCCGGGCTTCGACGCGGCAGAGGTCCCGATCACCTCGATCACCAACGGCGTGCACCGCCGCACCTGGGTGTCCGCGCCGATGGACGACCTCTACAAGAAGGCCATGGGGGAGATCGACATCTCCGCCACCGGCGACTGGTCGCAGCTGGCGACGCTCACGGACCACGACCTGCAGGACACGCGGCGTCGCCTGCGTGCGGACCTGGTCGAGATGGCGCGCGAGCACGTGCACCGGTCCTGGCTGCGGCGCGGCGCCGACGAGGCCGAGCTCGCGTGGACGCGGGAGATCCTCGACCCGGACGTGCTGACCGTCGGCTTCGCCCGCCGCGTCTCCACCTACAAGCGCCTGACCCTCATGCTGAGCGATCCCGATCGCCTGCGCCGCATCCTGCTGGACCCGGAGCGCCCGGTGCAGTTCGTCATCGCGGGCAAGGCCCACCCGGCGGACATGCCCGGCAAGGAGCTCATGCGGCGCCTCGTGGCCTTCGCCGACGAGGCGGGCGTGCGCCACCGCATCGCCTTCCTGCCCGACTATGACATCCAGATGGCGTCGGTGCTGGTGGCGGGCGCGGACGTGTGGCTGAACAATCCGGTGCGCCCGGAGGAGGCCTCCGGCACCTCGGGCATGAAGGCCGTCATGAACGGCGGCCTCACGTTCTCCGTCTCCGACGGCTGGTGGGACGAGATGGCCACCGACGAGGCGGGCTGGACGATCCCGACCGTCGAGACCGACGACCGCGAGCGGCGCGACCGCCTCGAGGCCGATGCCCTCTACGAGATCCTCGAGCGGCGGATCGTCCCGCTGTTCCACGACCGTGACGACGGCGGCGTGCCGCGGGCCTGGCTGCGGATGATCCGCGAGTCGCTCGTGCGGATCGCGCCGCAGGTGACCGCGTCCCGCATGGTCCGCGACTACGTGACCGAGCTGTACCTGCCCGCCGCCGCGGCGCACCGCGCCTTCGCGAGCGACCCCTCGCTGCGGGAGACGTTCACGGCGTGGAAGGGTCGCGTCTCGGACGCGTGGCCGCGCGTGCGGATCTCCGACGTGCGCATCGAGGGCGCCGAGTCCGGCCGCGTCGCGACCGGCTCCGAGGTGGCCCTCACCGCGGCGGTGGACCTGGGCGGTCTCGATGCCGCCGACGTGATGGTCGAGGCCGTGGTGGGGGAGGTCGGGGCCGACGGCGAGATCACCGACCCCACGCTGATCCCGTTGCGGTCGATCGGCGGCGGCCGCTGCGGCGCCCGCTTCACGCTCGCGGTGCCCGGGCGCGTCGGCTGCACGGTCCGCGCCGTCCCCCGCCACGAGGCCCTCGCCTCGCGGGCCGAGCTGGGGCTGGTCGCGACCGCGTGATCCGCACCCGCCCCCTCACCGCCTACCTGCTGGTGGCGCCGAGCCTGCTCGGCGTCACCGCGTTCCTGATCCTGCCCGTCGTCCTCGCCTTCGCGGTCTCGCTGATGCAGTGGGACCTCATCGGCGCGCCGACGTTCGTGGGGCTCGACAACTACGCGGCCCTGCTGGAGGGCGGCTCGCTCGGCAACTCGCTGCTGGTGACCGCCGTGTTCACGCTCATCTCGGTGCCGGTGACGCTCGCGCTGGGGCTGCTGCTGGCGACCCAGCTGGTGCGCGCGCTGCCCGGCTCCGCCCTGGTGCGCGTGATCGTCGTGATCCCGTGGGTGTGCGCGCCGCTGGCCATCGGCGTCGTGTGGACGTGGATCTTCCAGCCGTCCACGGGCGCGCTCAACGCCCTGATCGGCCACCGCATCGAATGGCTGACGTCGCCGACACTCGCGCTGCCTGCGGTCGCCTTCGTCGCGATCTGGCAGAACGTCGGGTACGTGTCGCTGTTCTTCCAGGCGGGCCTGTCGCGGATCCCGGACTCGATCTACGAGGCGGCCGAGCTCGACGGCGCCGGCCCGTGGCGCCGCCTGGTGTCGATGACGATCCCGCTGCTGCGCCCCACGACGTTCTTCCTCGCCGTCACCCAGGTGGTCGCCAGCTTCCAGGTGTTCGACACGATCTACGCGCTGACCGGGGGAGGGCCGCAGCACCGCACCGAGGTGATCGCCGCGCTCATCTACTCCGAGGGCTTCACGGCCTTCCGCCTGGGCCGGGCGAGCGCCGCCGCCGTGATCCTGTTCGTGATCCTTGTGGTCATCACCGTCGTCCAGCAGAGGTGGTTCGCCAAGCGGATCACCTACGACATGAGCTGAGGGGAGGGAGACCGCCATGGCAACGAGCCCGAAGAGCGCCAAGAGCACGGGCGCGAACGCGAGTGCGACGAGCACAGGCGCGACGAGCGCGACGAGCAGGGGTGCGACCGCGAGCGCGACCGCGACGACCACCGCCGCGGAGCCAACCCGGCCTGCGCGTTCCCAGGGGCGCTCCCGCCGCGTGTCCGGCGTCCTGGCGAACCTGGGGACCTATGCGGTGCTGCTCATCGCCGCCGTGCTGACGCTGTCCCCGTTCCTGGTCTCGGCGCTGACGGCATTCACGTCACCGCGGCAGTTCGCCCAGCGCGGCCCCCTGCGCCTGCCGGACCCGCCGACGCTGGAGAACTTCGCGGCCCTGTTCACGGGCACCGACGGCTTCGTCACCCCGGTGGTCGTGACGGTGCAGATGGTCGCGGTGATCCTCGTCGGCCAGATGGTGTTCTCGATCCTGGCCGCCTACGCGTTCGCGCGCCTGCGCTTCCCCGGCCGCGACCTGCTGTTCTGGGTGTACGTCGCGACGCTGATGGTCCCGCAGGCCGTCGTCGTCGTGCCGCTGTACCTCATGATGAGCGAGGCCGGGCTGCGCAACACGTTCTGGGCGCTCGTGGTGCCGTTCATGCTGGGCTCGCCGTACGCGATCTTCCTGCTGCGCGAGAGCTTCCGGACCATGCCGAGCGAGCTGATCGACGCGATGCGCGTCGACGGCGCCGGGCACCTGCGCCTGCTGTGGAACCTGGTGCTGCCGCTGAACCGGCCGACGATCGTCACGCTCGTGCTGATCACCGTCGTGACGCACTGGAACTCGTTCCTGTGGCCGCTGGTGATCACCACCGGGCCCGAGTGGCGCACCGTGACGGTCGCGACGGCGTCGCTGCAGAGCCAGTACAACAACAACTGGACGCTTGTGATGGCCGCGACGACCCTCGCGATGGTCCCGCTCGTGCTCCTGTTCATCGTCTTCCAGCGGCAGATCACCCGCTCGATCGGCGCCTCGACGCTGCGCTGAGGCGCTGCCCCGGTGCGGGCGCCGGACCGGACGCGGCCCGGGAGGCGCTGCGTCGCCGATCAACCCGGGGTCTCGGGCCGCCTCCGCGGTCCGTGCGCCCGCTCCGCCCCGTTCCGTCCCGGTTCGTCCGACCGCTCGGTCTCGCCGCGTCTCCCTGAGCGGTGGCGCTCGGGCGCGCCGTGCACAATGGTCCCGAGCCGCGCCGCGTGCGCGGACCGCGAAGGAAGGAACCCCATGCTCTCTCGACGCCGCCTCCTGACCGCTCTCGCCGCGACCGGCGCTGTCGGCACCGCCGCCGCCTGCTCCCCGTCGTCCTCGAACGGGGGCGGCGATGACGGCGAGGACGCCAAGACCCTCACCTTCCGCCTGTGGGACGAGACCGCCAAGCCCGCCTACGAGGAGTCCTTCCAGGCCTTCACCGAGAAGACCGGCTGGAAGGTCGCCATCACGGTGGTCCCGTGGGACGAGTACTGGAAGACGCTCTCGCTCGACGTCGGCTCCTCCGAGGCCGCGGACGTCTACTGGATGAACTCCGCGAACTTCGTGCAGTTCCAGGAGTCCGGGAACCTCATGAACATCAACGACGTCGTCACCGAGGGCCGGGACAAGTGGGTGAAGTCCGTCGTCGACCTCTACACGCGCGACGGCGGCCTGTGGGGTGTGCCCCAGCTGTGGGACTCGATCGCCCTGTACTACAACAAGAACCTCACGGACGCGGCCGGCATCGACCCGGCCTCCCTGCGCTTCGACCCCGCCGCCCCCACCGACGCCCTGCGGGACGCGGGACGGGCCCTGACCCTCGACCAGGGCGGCAAGCACCCGGGCGACGAGGGCTTCGACCCGAACACCCGCACGCAGTTCGCGTTCAACGCCCAGGCCGACCGTCAGGCCATCATCGGCCCGTTCCTCGCCTCCAACGGCGCCCAGTGGCAGGACGCGGACGAGAAGTACTCCTTCGCCTCCGCGGAGGGCATCGCCGCGTTCCAGTACGCCGCGGACCTCGTCAACGTCCAGCAGATCGCCCCGAGCGCCGCCGATACCAACGAGAACGGCGACTTCACCCGTGACCTGTTCACCCAGGGCAAGCTCGCGCTCTTCCAGTCCGGCCCCTACAACGTCAAGAACATCGCCGAGGGCGTGGGCGACACCTTCGCGTGGGGCATCGCCCCGCTCGTCGCCGGGCCCGCGGGCGGCAAGTCCGTGATCCACGGCGTCGTCGCCGTCGGCAACGCCCGCGCCGGGGACGAGAAGAAGGAGGGCATCCAGGAGCTGCTGCGCTGGCTCGGCACCGCCGACGGCCAGCGCCCGCTGGGCACCCAGGGCGTCGCCTTCCCCGCCCACGCCGACGCGCAGGGCGCCTTCGTCGAGCACTGGAGCGGCAAGGGCGTGGACGTCCAGCAGTTCATCACCGCGACGAACGACACCACCCCGGCCGACCGCGGCGCCAAGTCCAATGCGGGCCTCGAGGCCGCGATGCCCATCTTCCAGGAGATCTTCATCGGACGCCTGAGCGCGGCCGACGGCCTGCCCGCGGCCCAGGAGGCCGGGAACGAGGCCATGGCCTGATGTGCGGCCCCAGGGCTGCGCTGCCCGGGACAGCGGTGCCGCGACCCTGACGCGACGTGGACCCTGACGCGACGTGGACCCTGACGCGACGTGGGCCCTGACGCGACGTGCCCCGCCCGATGCTCATCGGACGGGGCACGCGCACGCCCGGGGCGTCAGTGCTTGATGCGGACCATGCCCTCCTGGATCACGGTGGCCACGAGCGCGCCCGAGCGGTCGAACATCCGGCCCTCGGTGAGCCCGCGGCCGCCGGCCGCCGAGGGGGACCGCTGCACGTACAGCAGCCACTCGTTGAGGTCGACGTGCCGGTGCCACCAGATCGCGTGGTCGATCGTCGCCACGCGCAGCCCCGGCGTCACCCACGAGAGGCCCTGACGGCGCAGGATCGGCTCGAAGGGCGTGTAGTCGCTCGCGAAGGCGAGGATCGCGTCGTGCACGCCGCCGGGGGCATCGATCGGGGCGATCATCCGCATCCACACCATCTGCGTGGCGCTCGCCGAGCCGTCGGGGCGGATGTAGATCGGATCGGTCACGTGGCGGATGTCGATGGGGCGCTGGGTGGCCCAGTACTGCGCGACGGGGTGGTCGATGCCCTCGAGCACCTGCGCCGTCGTCGCGAGCCCCTCCGGATCCGGGGCGTCGGGCGCGCGCTCCTCGTGCTCGAGGCCGTCCTGCGCCTCCTGGAACGAGCTGGTCATCGACAGGATCGTGCGCTCGGCGCCGTCGTCGGTCTCCTGCGTGGCCAGGACGCGCCGGGCGGAGAAGGAGCCGCCGTCGCGCAGCTGCTCGACCGCGAAGCGGATCGGCACGTCGGGCGCGCCCGGGGCCAGGAAGTACGAGTACGAGGAATGGATGCGCCGACCCGCCGGAACGGTGCGGACCATCGCGCTGATCGCCTGGCCCATCACCTGGCCGCCGAACACGTGCCCGCCGGGCTGGGGGTTCGAGTAGCCCTCGAAGACGGCCTCGTCGATCTGCTCGAGGTCCAGGAGGTCCACGAGCCCCTGGGCGACGGCTGCGGGGGAGGCGGGGCCCGGGGCGAGCGACGCCGGGTCCGGTGCGGTCTCGGGCGCCGGGGGCGCCGGAGGAGCCTCGGAAGCGAGAGGGGTCTGCGAGTCGTGCGAGGTCATGCAGGTCATCGTAGGGCGCGCGCCTCCATGGCGAGCACAGCGAGGTCCTCCGGCGAGACGGCGCCGCCGATGCCGAGCTGCAGCACGCGCCCGGGCAGGAGGACGCGATCGAGGGCGGCGCTGGTGCCCTCGGAGCGCAGACGTGCGACGCCCTCGTCGGTGAGCGAGACCGCGAGGCACGAGCCGCGGGCGGTGACGCCACCGATGACCCGGAGCAGGGCGGGCATGCCGCCGGGGACCTGGAGGCGCTGGGCGCGCACGTCCGCGATGTCGCCCCACGGGATCGTCCGTTCGCTGACGCGGACGCCGGCGGCGGAGATCGTCAGGGTCAGCGGTCCTCCCGGGCGCCGGATCCGCAGGCCGTGAGCGGCGACCCCCACGAACAGGAGCATGAAGACCGATCCGATCGCGCCGCCGATCGCATCCTCGAGCCTCCCGTCGCGGATGCCGAGCACGCAGGTTCCGACGGCGCCGGTCGCGGCCACGAGGGCGAACAGGAGCAGGGCGGCGGAGGACAGGCGCGAGCGGCGCGAGGGCGGCGAGGAGACGCGTCCTGTCCTGTGCAGCTCCTCCAGGAGGCCCGGGAGCCTCCCGGACGTGCCTGCGCTCGGCCCTGTCGGCCCCGTCATCGACCCCATCGGCCGCTCCCGTCACCCGCTCCCGTCACCCGCTCCCGTCGCCCGCGTCGGCACCCCGGCACAATGGTCCCATGGCACACCTCGACATCCGCGTCCCCATGCGCTGGAGCGACATCGACGGCTACGGGCACGTCAACAACTCCGCGATGCTCACCCTCCTCGAGGAGGCTCGCATCCGAGCCTTCTGGGCGGCCCCGGAGGAGCAGGTGGCGCTCGGTGCTGAGGTGCTCCCGAGCGCGTTGCCGACCACGCAGGACGGCGCCTCCGCGGTGCATACGGTCGTGGCGAGCAACCGCATCGAGTACCGGCGCGAGCTGGGCTTCCGCCGCGACGCGGTGATCGTGCGCCTGTGGCTGTCGCGCATCGGCGGCGCGAGCCTCACCCTCGAGTACCAGGTGCTGACGGGGGATGACCCGCAGGCCGCCGCGCCCTATGCGATCGCGCGCACCGTGATCGTGCTGGTCGACGCGGCGACGGGGCGTCCGACGCGCCTGGCGCGGGAGCAGCGCGAGGCCCTCGAGGAGTTCAGCGGGCCGGCGCAGGCCTTCCGCGACTGACGTAGCCCGCTGAGCCCGGCGCGGGTCGCAGGGGCGCGGCACGGCGACGGGCCCCTGCGGCGCGCGGCACAGCGCTCAGTGCCACGGTAGGGCTCAGTGAAAGGCCACGAGGGTGGGAGGCTGCTCAGTCCATGCGGTCGGGCAGCAGCTCGCCGACCATCGGCGCCTGCCCGCCGTCGTGCGTGTTGACCAGCGAATGCGCGGCCCGCTCGAGGTAGTCCCACAGCGCCTCCGCGTGCAGCGGCGCGAGCCCCAGGGAGTCCACGGCCGCGCGCATGTGGCCCAGCCACGCATCGCGCGCGGCGGGGGAGACCGGGAAGATCGCATGGCGCACCCGCAGGCGGGGATGCCCGCGCCGCTGCCCGTACGTCTTGGGCCCGCCCCAGTACTGCTCGAGGAACATCGTCAGGCGCTCGCGCGCGCCCGGCATCGTCGGATCCGTCTCCGCCTCCGGATATATCGGCCGCAGCAGGGGATCGGTGACGACCCCCTCGTAGAAGCGGTCGACGAGGGCGACGAACGTCGCTTGCCCGCCGATCGCCTCGTAGAACGAAGGCTCCGCGGCGGGCTCGGGCCCGCCGGCCGGGGTGAGGGGGATGGTCATCGCAGTCTCCGCATCGTGGTCCCGCATCGTCGTCCGGTGTCGTCCCCCGGTCGCCGGGGTGGTGGTCGTGCCGTCGGGTGGTCGTGCCGCCGGATCAGGTGGTCGTGTGCTGCATGAACGGCGGCATCGCGAACTCGATGCCCGCCTCCTCGAACTCGGTGCGCACCCGCTGGCGCAGCTCCTGCTCGACGGTCCACTGCTGGCCGGGCATCACCTTGGCGACGATGCGGCGCTGCACGCGCGCGCCGTCCACCGACAGGATGCCCGAGACCACGGGCTCCTCGAGCAGCAGCTCGCGGAACGTCTCGTCCGACCAGATCGCTGCGACGGCCTTCTCGAGCGCGGCCGTGACGTCCGCGTGGCGCGCCCGGTTGGAGATGTCGAGCTGGACGACGGCGTTGGAGAACCCGCGCGACATGTTGCCCACGCGGATGATCTCGCCGTTGCGCACCGTCCACAGCACGCCGTCGAGGCTGCGGACCTGCGTGGTGCGCAGGTTGATGTCCACCACGGTGCCGGTCGCGTACTCGATGTCGATGACGTCGCCCACCGCGATCACGTCCTCGAACAGCATCACGAGGCCCGCGATGAAGTCCTTGATGATCGTCTGGGCGCCGATGCCGGCGGCCACGCCCACCACGCCCAGCGACGCGATGATCGGGCCCACGTTCACGCCGAACTCGGCGATGATCATGATGCCCGCCATGATGCCGATCGCCGCGGCGGCGATGTTCACGGCGACCGTCGACAGCGTCTTCGCGCGCTGCTCGCGCCGGGCCCGGGCGGCCTCGACCTGCTGGGTGTCGCGCTTGACCACGGCCGACGTCATCGAGGACAGGACGGAGCCGGAGTCGACCATCGTGCGGAAGAACCGCCGGATCAGCCAGCCCGCGGCGATCCTCAGACCGGCCGCGAGGAGCAGGATCACGAGGATCCGCACCCCGCTCGTGGCGAGCCAGGTCAGCAGCTGATCCGCGAAGGTCTCCGCCTTCTGCACGTTGTCGTCCGCGAGGAGCCAGTCGAAGTCCATGCCCCGACCCTAACCACGACGGGCGCGATGCGCCTGGACGGCGACTGGACGGGCGGGGCGATGCGCGCGAGCGCCCCCCTGCCGTCCTCGTGCCCAACCTTCCCGCGCCGACGAGAGCGCGGAAATGAGCCACCTGAGCGGCTCGTTTCCGCGTTCTCGCGGGGCGACATGGCTCGTTTCGTCGATCTCGGCGGTCGCGGGACGGGAGGCGGGCGAGAACCTGACGCCCAGGAGCCCGGGCAGGCGCGGCCGGCTTCGGGGACCGGCAGCCTGCTGCCGCGGTCAGGCCCGGCCCGCCTAGCGGACCGTCCGCCTTCTGCCCCGGTCAGGCCCGGTCGGCCTCCTGGACCCGCAGCGCGCGGGCCGCGGAGTCGCGCCCCTCGATGATCGGACGGCGCAGGCCCAGGGGAGCGTCGATGTGGTCCACGAGCCACTGGTCGGCGGCTGCGACGATCCGCGGCGTCGGGGCGTCCGAGGGGAAGTACCCCTGGATCAGGCGGTTGGCGATCTCGCTGGAGCGCGAGGCCCACACGTCGTCGAGCATGGCGAAGTACGGCTCGACGTACGGGGCCACGAGCGCCTCGTCGTGCACGCGCCAGAAGCCCTGGACCACCGCGGTCACGGACTCGTTGGCCAGGGTGTCGGAGCCGACGGTCTTCTCCCACGCCTCCTGCTTGGCCTCCGGAGTCGGCAGGGCGGCACGGGCCGTGAGCGCGCGCTGGCGGCCCGAGGCGGTGTCGTCATCGGCGAGCACCGCGTCGATGCCCTCGGCATCGATGCCCCCGAGGGAGGCGAGGGAGATCACGAGGCTCCAGCGCAGATCGGTGTCGATACGCCGCCCGGGCAGCGTCACCGAGCCGTCCAGCAGACCCGACAGCGTCGCGGCGTGCTCGGCCGTGCAGGCGTGGAGTGCGAAGGCCTCGACGAACTGCAGCTGGGCGTCCGAGCCGGCCTCGGCGCCGCGGGCGAGCTCCCACAGGGCGTCGGCGGTCGCGGCGGTCCGCGCGTCCCGGTCCGCGGGGGCGGCGAAGCGGCCGGTCACGGCGCCGAGCTGCCCCAGCAGGGTGCGGATCACCGAGGACTGGTGCTCGCCGGTGATGTTGGCGAGCACGAGCTCGTGGAAGCGCCGCGAGGCCAGCTCGCCGTCGCGCACCATGTCCCAGGCCGCACCCCAGATGAGGGTCCGCGCCAGCGGGTCGTCGATGTCGCGCAGGTGCTCCATCGCGATCGCCAGCGAGGCATCGTCCAGGCGGATCTTCGCGTAGGCGAGGTCACCGTCGTTGACGAGCCACAGGTCGGCCCTCCCGCCGATCGCCTGCGGGACCTCGGTGCGCTCGCCGTCGACGTCGATCTCGTACCCCTCGGTCTGCACGAGCCGACCGTCGTCCTGCAGCGAGTAGCCGCCGACGCGCAGGCGGTGCGGGCGCAGCACCGGGTGCTCGGCCGGGGCCGTCTGCGCGATCGCGAAGGCGGTGACGGCGCCGTCGGCGT
Source organism: Brachybacterium nesterenkovii (assembly GCF_900163655.1). Lineage (GTDB taxonomy): Bacteria > Actinomycetota > Actinomycetes > Actinomycetales > Dermabacteraceae > Brachybacterium > Brachybacterium nesterenkovii. The sequence continues at coordinate 20,362 of NZ_FWFG01000107.1, read as the reverse complement.
CGCGCTCGATGACGGGACACAGCGTGGTCACCCCGGCCCGCTCGAGCCACAGCGCGGACCACGGGGCCAGGTCGCGGCCGCTCGTGGCCTCGAGCTCGACCAGCAGATCCGTCAGCTCCGTGTTGGACCACGCGTGCTTGCGGAAGTAGGCGCGCAGGCCCTCGAAGAACGCGTCCTCGCCGACGTAGGCGACGAGCTGGCGCAGCACCGAGGCGCCCTTGGCGTAGGTGATGCCGTCGAAGTTCGTCTCGACGGCGTCGAGATCCACCATGTCGGCGACGATCGGGTGGGTCGACGGCAGCTGGTCCTGGTTGTACGCCCACGCCTTCTCCGACCCCGCGAAGGTGGTCCAGGCGTCCTTCCAGCGGGTGGCCTCGGCCATGCACAGCGTCGAGGCGTACTCGGCGAAGGACTCGTTGAGCCACAGATCGTCCCACCAGCGCATCGTCACGAGGTCGCCGAACCACATGTGCGCGAGCTCGTGGAGGATCGTGAGGTCGCGCCGCTCGCGGATCGCGTCGGACACCTCCGAGCGGAACACGTACTTCTCGACGTACGTGATGGCGCCGGGGTTCTCCATCGCGCCCATGTTGTACTCGGGCACGAACACCTGGTCGTACTTGGGGAACGGGAAGGCGCAGTCGAAGGCGTCCTCGTAGAAGGCGATGCCCTGCGCGGTCACGTCGATGACGTTGTCGGGATCCAGGTGCTCGACCAGCGAGGCGCGGCAGTACACGCCCATGGGGACCTCGCGGCCGTCGCGGAGGGTCACGGAGCCCTCGCCGCCGCGGTAGTCGCCCGCGATCAGCGCGGTCAGGTAGGTGGAGATGCGCTCGGTGGGCTCGAACTCCCAGGTGGCGACGCCGTCGCCGATCGCGGTCGGCTCAGGGGTGGGGGAGTTGGAGATGACGCGCCAGTGCGCGGGCGCGGTGATCGTGAACGCGAACGTCGCCTTCAGGTCGGGCTGCTCGAAGCAGGCGAACATGCGCCGGGCGTCGGAGACCTCGAACTGGGTGTACAGGTACACCTCGTCGTCGACCGGGTCGACGAAGCGGTGCAGGCCCTCGCCCGTGTTCATGTAGGCGCCGTCGGCGAGGATCCGCACCACGTTGTCGCCCTCGCGCAGCGCGGGCAGCGAGACCCGGGCGCCGTCGAAGCGGGAGGCGGGGTCGTCCAGCAGCTCGCCGTTGAGCTCGATCTCGTGGACGGCCGGGGCCAGCAGGTCCACGAACGTCGGGCGGGCCTCGCTCGACGTGAAGCGGATCGTCGACTCGGTGCGGAACGTGGTCGGGGAGCCCGTGAGGTCGAGGCGGACCTCGTAGTCGGTGGTGGACAGGAAGGACGCCCGCTCGCGGGCCTCCTCGCGCGTCAGGTTCTGGGTCTCTGGCATGGGAGCCATCATCCCACCGCGACCCGGGCCGAGCGCGCCGTTCAGCGTCGCGTCAGGTCCACATCCCACGTGTAGTGCGCGGGCAGGGCGGGAACGGTCCACCGCGGATCCGGGAAGAAGTGCTCGAATCCGGCGTTGAACGGGTACGTCCACGCCTGGATGTCGCGCACGGCGCGGCGGCCGTCGGCGCGGATCGCGTCGACCTCCTCCGGCGTGAAGTAGCCGACGCGCTCGGCGCCCTCGAGCTCGTCCTCGTCCTTGTAGTGCCAGTCGCGGCGCGGCAGCACGACGAGATCCAGCACCAGGTCCCGTGAGGCGACGCCCTCGGCGGTCCGCTCGAGCGGCGTCTCGAGGTTGACGTAGTAGCAGCCCAGCGAGCCGTCGTCCTTGTAGAACAGCCACACCGAGTAGGGGCGGTCGGGCAGGCCGATCATGAGGATCCCGTTGCCCGTCCACAGCTGCTTGGACTGGATGCGGGGCGCGGTGAACATGCCCTCGTCGCCCGCACGGCGCAGCGCCGCGCCGTTCTCGAGGACGGGCAGGAGCACCTCGGTGCCCGGGGCGATCCAGACGACGATCCCGCGATGGTCGTCGAGGACCACCGTCCCGGGGCGGACGGTGCGCGTGGGATGCTGGGTGGTGTAGTAGGTCCAGGTCACGTGGTCGCCGGGCGACCAGCGTCGCGTCTCAGGCATAGGTGTAAGTCCTGGCCGGGTAGGCCCTCGCAGGACGGCACCGGGGCCGTCCGGCCGTGCGGCCCGGTGACAGATCCTGCCCGCGAGGGGGAACGTGGATGTCCCGACCATACCCCGTGCCCGCTGAGCGGTCAGCGGGCGACGCGCGGGCCCCGCATCCGGCGCGGGCGACCTGGACGGCGCGGGCGACCTGGACGGCACGGGCGATGCGGTGGGCACAGGGCCGCTGGCGATGGGCGTGCCCGGCGGATCGGTGCGCTCAGCCGCGCTCCCAGCGGTAGCCGCCGTCGTCCTGGACGGTGCAGCGCACGGGCGTCCCGTCCTCCGCCCGGGCGGTGCGGTTCTCCTCGGCGAACGTGCAGGTGGTCCCCGCCCGCAGCCCCTCGTCGACGGGGCGGTCGCCGCCGCCCAGCGGGCCGATGACCGCGAGCGCCGTCAGCACCGCGGCGGCCACGAGCGCGAGGGCGCCGAGGATCCCCAGGCCCCGGCCGCGGCGTCGCGGACGGGGATTGCTGCGCGCCGCGGTCGACACGGTCGGGTCATCATCCGGCCACGGCGAGGGGGAGGGGTGGAGAGGAGCCGCCTGCTGTGCGGGAGGCGGGGCCGATGCCGGAGCGGGGGAGGCGAACCCCGGGGCAGAGGAGGCCGCCGAGGCCGCGGCGGGCGAGGGGAGGGCCGGCGACGGGGCTGCGGCGGCGGGACGCTCCGGGAGGGTGCGCGCACGGCCGAGGACGTCGGTGCCGGCGAGCTCGGGCGCGCCGGGTGCCAGCTCGTCGGTGTCGCGCCAGCGCGATGCCTCCGGCAGCGGCGGCAGCCGATCGGCCAGGTGCAGGGGATTGCCGTCGCGCGTGCGCATGGCGGCGCTCGCCGCGAACGGGGAGAGCCCGTCGACGATCGCCTGCGCGGAGGGACGCTGCGCGGGATCGGCGGCCAGCAGCGCCGTGATCGCGTGCGCGAGCTCCGGGCGGATCCCGCCGAGCGCCGTCTGCACCTCCGCGGCATGGGCGCCGGCGGGTCCGACGGCGACCTGCGGGGCGACGCTCTGGAGGGCCACCACGCCCGCCCCCCACATGTCCTGGGCCGGGGAGATCGCCCCGCCGCGCTCGATCTCCGGCGCCACGTAGCCCGGGGTGCCGTTGACGAAGCCCGTGGCCGTGAGCCGGTGGTCATCGCGATGCACGGCGATGCCGAAGTCGGCCAGGCCCAGGCGCGGCAGGGCATCGCCGGACGCCGACAGCAGGAGATTCGCCGGCTTGACGTCGCGGTGGATCCAGCCGCGCTCGTGGACGGCCGCGAGCCCCGAGCAGAGCTGCACGAGCAGCAGAGCGGCGAGCTCGTCGCTCAGCGCGCCGTGCTCATGGGTCAGATGCGCGAGCGTCCCGCCGTGCAGGAGGGGCATGCCGATCACGACGTACTCGTCCTCGACGACGAAGGCGTAGGGCGCCACGAGGTGCGGATGGTCGATCCGCACCGAGTTCTCGCGGGCGAAGCGCATCAGGTCCACGGAGGCCCGCTGGCGCATCACCTTCGCGGCGACGACGCGGGAATGGCGCAGATCGGCGGCTCGCCAGACCGTCCCCGAGGCTCCGCTCGAGATCACGTCGATGAGCTCGAAGCGCCCTGCGATCACGTCTCCCATAACATGGCTCATCGTAGGCCAGGGGCAGGCGACGGGCGGGGGGAACGGATGCGGAGCGTGCGACGGCACGGCGCACGGACGACGGCGGGCATCCGGGCGACGTCGGAGGCCCGGTCCACAGCCGGTGCCTTGGCCACGGCGGGTGCCCGAGCGATGGCGGGTGCCCGAGCGATGGGGGGTGCCGCTGTGGCCGCGATGCTGCTGGCGATCGGTGCGGCGCCGGCGCAGGCGCGCGGGTACGAGCCCACCGGCGACGCCGTCGAGGGCGGCACCGCGATCGCGGACGCCCCGCTGCTCGCGCCCGGCGACCACCTCGACGCCCTCGACGGGCCCGGTGACAACGCCTACTACCGGGTCGACGGGGCCGACGGACGGCGCATCTGGGCCACGGCCACGCTGTCGGCCCCCGACGGCCTCGCCCTGCCCTCCGCCAGTTCGTACGCCACGTGGGGCGTGCGCGTCGAGATCCTCGACGCCGGCGGCAGCGCGTGCACCGCCGCCTCGGACTCCAGCATCGGCGAGACCTCGAACGCGGAGCTCCCGCTGCTGGCCTGGGCCGTGACGGACCCGCTCGGCACCGACGACGCATGCGCGAGCGGGCCGATGTTCGTGCACGTCGAGCGCACCGGCGAGCTGGGGGAGGGCCAGAGCACCCCGCTCGAGCTCCACATCGCCTCCCAGCCGCCCCTCAAGGCGGCCCCCGGCGACATCCCCGCCGAGATCCTCGAGGGCGAGGGCCCGGCACCGGCCGATCCGCCGAGCCCCGAGCCCGTGGCCCTCGGCACCTCCTACGGCGCCGCGGTCCCCCTGGCGCTCGGCAGCCACGTCGTCGAGCTCGACGCCCGCACCGCCCGCTACGCGACGGTCGACGTGGCCGAGGGCCAGCGCCTGCGCTGGCGCCTCGAGGTCACCGAGGGGGATGCGGACTCGAGCACGGGGCGACAGGTCAGCGTGCGGCAGCGCAATGCGCTGCGCATGCCGGTCGCGCTCGCCGACGGCGGCGTCTACGACATCTCCGCGACCCGCGGCGGCATCGGCGGCGGAGGCACGGTCGCTCCGCTGCGCGCCCGCCATATCGGCGCCGAGGACTCCTCCATCGTGAGCACCTGGCTGTCGGGGACGCAGTACCTGCAGCTGGCGCTCGCCCCGGGGTACGCCGAGGACCCGTCCGCCCCCGACGACACCCCGGTGCGGGCCATCCTCACGATCGAGGTCGACGGCCAGGCCGAGCCGACGCCGCAGACCGCCGGCGCCGACACCGGCGACTCCCCGCTCGCGGCCCTGCCCTGGTACCGGATCACCACCGGGGCGGGCGCCCTCGCGGCGCTGACCGCCGGGCTCGGCCTGCTCGCCGTGCGGCACCTGCTGCGGCGTCGCCGGGGCTGAGAGCCGCCGGGATCGGGTGCTCGGGCTCAGGCGCTCCAGGCGCTCCATAGCCGGGCGTAGGTCCCGCCGCGCGCGACGAGCTGCGCATGCGGCCCCTCCTCGACCACGCGCCCGTCGGCCATCACGAGGATGCGGTCGGCCTCCTGCGCCTGCGACAGGCGATGGGCGACGATCACCGTCGTGCGCCCCTCCGCCGCCGCCAGCGCGGCCCGCTCGAGCACGCGTGCGCCCGAGGAGCCCTCATCGGCGGTGGCCTCGTCCATCACCAGGACCCGCGGATCCTGCAGCAGCACGCGCGCGAGCGCCACCTGCTGGGCCTGCTCCGCCGACAGCTGGTGCCCCTTCTCGCCCACTTCGGTGGCCAGGCCCAGGGGGAGAGCATCGACCCATCCGAGCGCGCCGACGCGACCGAGCGCCGCCCGCAGCTCGTCCTCGCTCGCCCCGTCGCGCGCCAGGCGCAGATCGCTCGCGAGCGTCCCGCGGAACACGTGCACATCCTGGGAGACGATGGAGGCGTGCGCCCGCACGGCCTCGAGATCGGCGTGCGCGAGGTCCGCGCCCCCGTGGAGCACCCGGCCGTGGCGCGGCAGCAGCGTCCCGGCGATGATCGCCGCGAGCGTCGACTTGCCCGCGCCCGACGCCCCGACGAGGGCGATCGTCTCGCCCGGCGTGATGCGCAGGTCCAGCGGCCGCAGCACGGTCCGCTCCGCGCCCTCGGCATCGTCCCCGTAGGCGTGGGAGACGCCATGCAGCTCGATCGAGGCGTCGCGGGGGACCTCCTCGCCGGGGGAGGCGGCAGGGTCGATGGACGTGATGACGCCGACCATCCGGGTGAGCGAGGCGGCGGCGGACTGCACGTCGTCCAGGGTGAAGATCGTCATCATCATCGGCCACAGCAACGACGTCACGTAGATGCAGGCCGCGGTGACGGTGCCCACCGACGCGCCCGCTTTATGGACCAGCACGTACCCCAGCACGAGCGACAGCGCGATCGCGATGTTCTCGGGCACGTTGATGCCCTTGACCACGCGCGTGACCAGCACTATCACGCGCATCCCGAGGACCGCGGCGGTGCGCGAGAGCACGGCCACGTGCGCGGTCTCCCGGGCCTCGAGCCCGTAGGCGTGGACCGTCGGCGAGCCGTGAATGGCCGACAGCAGACCCTGGGCGCGAGCGCCCATCGCGATGCGCTCGCGGCGGTACAGGGCACCGGAGCGCGGCAGGTACCAGCGCCCGGCCAGCACGTACAGGGGGACCACCGCCGCGACCAGCAGCAGCATCCACGGGGACAGCGACACCATCCCCACGAAGGTCAGCACCACGAAGAACGACACCTGCACCAGGGTGGGCACCACGTTGTTGACCGCGCGGGCCGTCACATCCACGTCGTCGGCCACGCGCGAGAGGGCGTCGCCGATGCCGGCCTGCTCCATCGTCTGCGCCGGCAGATCGAGCGCCCGGTCGATCACGTCCTCGCGCATCTCCGCCAGGATCCTCTGGCCCAGCGCGCTCACCTGCGCCCAGGCGAGCGCCGAGGCCACCGCCTGCAGCGCGCCGATGCCGATGATGAGAGCGCCGAGGCCCCACAGGGCGTCCCCGTCGCGCTCGCCGACGAGGGTCACCGCGTCGCCGATCAGCCGCGGCAGGACCGCCGCGAGGACGGCGGCGAGCGTGCTCGTCAGGACCATCAGCACGGTCTCGAGGGCGTGGGCCCGCAGGCGCCCGAGCATGTACCGTGCCGTGGCGCGACCGTCGGCGATCGGCAGCAGGCTCGCGTGCTCCGCGAGGCGGCGCCGCGCGGTCTCCTCGGCCGCGGGGGAGCCGGCGGCCGGGACCTCCTCGGGCCTCGTCCAGTCCTCGCGGCGCAGCGCGAGGGCGCCGAGCGCATCGTGCGCGGCATGCGTGCTCATCGCTGCACCATCTCCCGGTAGTCGTCATCGGCCATGAGGTCCTGGTGGTCGCCGTCCGCGACGACGCGGCCGTCGCGCACGTGGACGACCCGGTCGGCGCCGCGCAGCAGCGCCGGGGCGCGGGTCAGCACGAGCGTGGCCCGGTCCTCCTGGCGCCGCGCCGCCATGAGCGCCTCGGCGATGCGCTGCTCCGTGACGGCGTCGACCGCGGTGGTCGGGTCCTGCAGCACGAGCACGGGGACGTCGGAGGCGACGGCGCGGGCGAGCGCGATGCGCTGGCGCTGCCCGCCGGACAGGTTCGCGCCGCGGTCGAGGATCCGCGAGTCCAGGCCGTCGGGGAGGATCCGCAGCAGGTCCTCGGCACCGGCGGCGCGGAGGGCGGCATGCGCCCCGGCGTCGGCATCGACGGTGTCCTCCGTGCCGTCGCCGCGGGACGGGGCGGGCACGCGGGTGCCCAGCTGCTCGCGCAGCGTCCCGTCGAACAGGTCCACGGTGTGGGGCTCGACGAGCAGATCGGCCCGCAGCTCCTGCCGCGCGGCGGCATCCAGCGGTCGGGCCCCCACGTGAGCGCCCGGGGCCTCGCCCGCCAGCACCGCGATGATCGCGTCGGCGTCGACGGGGGAGGCGCAGGCGAGGCCGACGATCTCGCCGTCGGCGACGCTCACGTCGAGGCCCTGCAGGGTGCGGTGGCGGATATCGATCAGGTGCAGGCCGCCCGCGCCGGGGCGGCGGGCAGCGGTGCGCTCGGCGCCCTCGGACCCGGCGAGCTCGGTCAGGCGCTCGTCGTCGACGCTCCAGCCGAGGTCGGCCAGGAGGTCGCGCACGCGCCGGGCGGAGGTGGACATCGACGCCCACCACACCGGGACGCCCGACAGGCCCTGCAGCTGGCCCATGATCGAGCGCGTCACGCCGACGACGGCGATGAGCGTGCCCAGGGTCATCGTCCCGGCGAGGGCCGCGCGGGCCGAGATCACCACGACGGCCGCGAGCATCACCGCGGTCACCAGTGTGGTCAGGCCGCTCGAGACGCCCGAGAAGCGCGCGTTGACGAGCGCCGCGCACAGCGCCGTCCGCGAGCGCTCGCGGTAGCGGGCCCGGGCGCGGGACTGCACGCCCAGGCCTTGAAGGACCCGCAGCCCCTGGACCAGGTCGGTGGCCGTCGCGGCGGCCTCCGCGGCCTCGGACTGCTGGGCGTCGTAGCGGCGCGACAGGGCCGGGGTGACCACGCGGATCACCACGACGAGCGCGGCGATGCCGCCGAGCAGGGCGAGCCCGAGCCAGGCGTCGAGCGTCAGGAACCAGACGCCGACGCCGAGCACGACGAGGGAGGCGGGGAAGGCCCACGGGAGCATGTCGAGCACGTCGGAGGCCTTGTCGGCGTCCGACGTCGCGATCGACAGGACCTCCCCGGCCGGGCGCTCGATCCGTCGCGAGCGCGGGTCCAGCACGGCCGCCGTCGCCGTGACGCGCAGGCGGTGGCGCTCGCGCATCCGCGCTTCCTGCGTGCGCAGGAACACGAAGATCCACGCGTACATACCGGCCACGCGGACGCCGACGATCGCGAGCGCCCCCAGCAGCGTCGCGGTGAGGCTGCCGGCGACAATCCCGCGGTCGATGACGATGCCCATCGCGATGGGCACGAGGATCTCGACGCCCTCGCTGAACACCGACAGCGGCAGGATGTAGGACAGCATCCGACGGTTCGCGCGCAGGACGGAGCCCAGCACCGACGGCGCGGCCGTACGGGCATCGCGGCGCGCGTCGGCACGGGAGGAGCGGGAGGGGAAGGGCACCTGTCGATCCAACCGCTGCGGACGGGTGGGCGCAATCGCTTTTGCCGTCGGACCGGGCACAGTGTCCGGTGGCACAATGGGCGGATGACCACGACGTCTCCCGCCAGCACCGCATCCCCCACCGGCACCGTGACCGCCCCCAGCACCGTGACCCTGTTCTTCGACCCGATCTGCCCCTTCGCGTGGATGACCAGCCGCTGGCTGCTCGACGCGACGAGCCGCCGCGACACCGAGGCCCGTTTCTCCGTCATGTCGCTGGCCGTGCTCAACGAGGGCCGCGACCTGGCCCCCGACTACCGCCGCTCGATGGACGAGGCGTGGGGGCCGGCCCGCGTGGCCCTGAAGATCGAGCTCGAGCGCACGCCTGCGGAGCTCGCCGCGTTCTACACGGCCTTCGGCGAGGACTACCACGTGGGCGCCTCCGGCGACCGCCGCGCCTCGACCGAGCACGCCCTCGCGACCGCGGGCCTGCCCGCCGAGATGATCGAGGCCTACGACGCCGAGGATCTCGACGGCGCGCTGCGCGAGGCGCAGCAGCGGGTGATCGACATGGTCGGCGACGAGGTCGGCACCCCCGTCATCTCCTTCGGCGAGGGCGTCGCCTACTTCGGCCCCGTCGTCTCGCCCGCCCCCAAGGGCGAGGACGCCGACGCGCTGTTCGACGCGCTCGCGGCCGCCGCCCGCGTGCCCGGCTTCTTCGAGCTCAAGCGCTCGCGGACGAACGGCGTCGACTTATCCTGACGCCGCATGTCCTGACGTCACGTCTCCGGACGCCGCCGCGCCGGGGAGGCGTCCCCGTCCCCGCATCAGCAGCAGCGCCAGGAGCAGCACACGCACCCCGCGCCCCGACCACCGGAAGGCATCTCATGCGCGTCCACATCGGCACCGATCACGCCGGCTTCGATTTCAAGAACCGCCTCGTCGAGGCGCTCACGGCCAAGGGCCATGACGTCACCGACCACGGCGCCCACGTCCAGGACCCCCTGGACGACTACCCGCCGTTCTGCACCGCGGTGGGCGAAGCCGTCGTCGCGGAGCCCGGGTCGCTGGGGATCGTGATCGGCGGCTCCGGCAACGGTGAGCAGATCGCGGCGAACAAGGTCGCCGGGGTGCGCGCGGCGCTGGTCTGGAACGAGGACATCGCGAAGCTCGCCCGCGAGCACAACGACGCCAACGTGATCTCCGTCGGCGCCCGTCAGCACACCGAGGCCGAGCTCGAGCACCTCATCGACGTGTTCCTCGCGACGCCTTTCAGCGGCGAGGAGCGCCACCAGCGGCGCATCGACCTCGTGGCTCTCTACGAGGCGACCGGCGGGTACGATCCAGCGCCCGCGCAGGCGTGAGTCGCGTTGCAGGCGTGAATAGCAGCGCCGGTGCGAGTCGCGGCGCCGGCGCAGGCGTGAGCCGAGCGCGCTGCGGCCGCGGCGACGCGGGCCCGGACAGAGGCGGGCGCGGAGCCTCGGCCGTGTGCGCGGACGGGGCCCGGCATGCCTGAGGGCCACACGATCCACCGCCTCGCAGCGGCTTTCGACGCCGGTTTCGCGGGGCAGCGCGTCCGCCTGAGCAGCCCCCAGGGGCGCTTCGAGACGGAGGCGCGGCGCCTGGACGGCCAGGTGCTCCTGGACGTCGAGGCCGTCGGCAAGCACCTGCTGCTGGCGCTGGGCCCGGAGGCGAACCTCGACCCGCTCGCGGGATCGCCCGCCGTGTCGTTCGTGCACGTCCACCTGGGGCTCTACGGCTCGTGGACCTTCGCGGGCGATGAGGGCTTCGCGGCGGCGCACGCGATCGGCGCCCCGCGCCGCCGCGTCGGCGAGACCGAGCACGCCGTGGACGACGGGGACGCGGAGGCGGGGGACTGGCGGCGCATCGTGCCGCGCGAGACCGTGCGCCTGCGCATCACCGGCGCCCACGGGCTCGCCGACCTCACCGGCCCGACCGCCTGCGAGGTCTACGACGCCGAGCAGAGAGCCGCGCTCCTGGCGCGGCTGGGCCCGGATCCGTTGCGCGCGGACGCCGATCCCGAGCGCTTATTCGACCGCGTCCGGCGCTCCCGCACCGGCATCGGCGCCCTGCTCATGAACCAGGACGTCATCGCCGGGGTGGGCAACATCTACCGCGCCGAGGCCCTGTTCCGGGCGCGGTTGGACCCGTTCGTGCCCGGCAGGGACCTGAGCCGCGGGATGGTCGAGGGCATCTGGGAGGACCTCGTGCCGCTGCTGGCCTACGGCGCGCGCACCGGGCGGATCGTCACCACGGAGCCCGAGCACCGCGACATCGAGGCGCGGATCATCGAGCGCTCCCGCGGGACCCGGCAGAACGGCGACGAGGACCCCGGCGTCGTCCCGCGCGAGAAGTCGTTCTACGTGTACCACCGCCACACGCTGCCGTGCCGCCTGTGCGGGACGATCGTGCGCTCGGCCGACGTCGCCGGCCGCACCGTGTTCTGGTGCCCGCGGTGCCAGAGCGTCCGGACGCGCCGCGCCCCCTGGAGCAGGGAGCACGACGCGTCGGCCTGGGCGTACGCGGACTGAGGCGCGGCGGCCCGGGAGCCATCAGCGGCTGTGTCAGAGCGGGCGCTATTCGTGCGCATAGGCGCTACATCGGCCTATCGGTGCGAACAGCGCCCGCTCTGACCATGCGGCCGGGGATCAGCGCCCTCCAGCACGGTCGGTGCCGCGCCGTGCCGCGCCCCGCGGGGCCAGCGCCCACGCGAGCACGAGGGCCACGAGGATCCCCTGCAGCGGGGCGACGCCCCAGCCGTTGGCGTTGGACACCCAGGCCACCAGAGCCCCGGCCGCGTAGGGGACGAACGCCTGCCAGCGCCAGCGCTCGGTGAGCGACGCGAGCGGCGGCTGCCCCGCGCGCCAGCGGGCGATCCAGTCGCCGATCAGCACCCCGCCCAGCGGCGGGATCAGCACGCCCAGCAGGCTCAGGTAGCCCACGATGTGCTCGTGCACCCCGGTGATCGCGAGGATCGTGCCGATCACGGCGCCGCCGATCACGAACGGGCCCTTGGTGCGGGCGTTCGCGAGCTCCGCGCCCGCGACGCCGAACGCGTAGGCCGCGTCGGCGTTGGACTTCCACAGGTTCCCGAAGAGGAAGAACAGGCCCCAGCCGATCATCCCCATCTGCACCAGCAGGGTCGTGAAGTCGCCCTCCCCGAAGGCGAGGGCCGCGACGGCGCCGAAGAAGATCATCAGGCCGTTGCCGATCACGAAGCCCACCACGCAGGCCGCGACCGCGTGGCGCCCCGTGCGGGCGAAGCGCGTCCAGTTCGCCGCCTGCGAGCCCGCCGAGGCGAAGGTGCCCACGACTGTGGTCACGGCGGCGGCCCAGGTCATCGTCGCGGTCGGCCGGATCTGCAGCAGTCCCGAGATGCCGCCGACCTCCGCCAGCCCCTCCCCGGTCAGCCAGAAGGCGAGGATGAGGATCAGCGGGGTGGAGATCGCGCTGACCCAGAACATGCCCTCGTAGCCGTACAGGGCGGTGAGCATCATGAGCGCGGACACAGCGATCATCACGAGCGCCGGGGCGATCGGCCCCTCCCATCCGAGGGCCTGTGCGGTCATCGCGCCGATGGAGCCGACAGCCACGCCGTACCAGCCCACCTGGGTGCCGCCCAGCAGGATCGAGGCGAACTTCGAGCCCTGGGTGCCGAAGGCGTAGCGGGACATGACCACGGTGGTCAGGCCGGTGCGGGCGCCGAGGTAGCCGATCGCGGCCACGTAGGCGCCGAGGACGAGCGAGCCGACGGCCAGGACGACGAGGAACTCGGCGAACGGGAAGGCCGCGCCGATGGTCGCGCCCGCCATGAGGGTGGGGGCGAAGACGGTGAAGCCGAGCAGGACGATCGCGATCGACCAGAACGAGCGTCGATGGGATGCGGGAACCGGGGTGAGCGGGAAGTCGGGGTCGATGACGGCGTCGTCGACCGCCCCGTCGATCGTCGACGGGGTCGCGGTAGGGAAGCTCATCGGACGGCGGCGGGGGAGGGCGCGGTCTGCGCGGAGATCTCATCGGCCTCGACGCCGATGTCCTCGCTCCACAGCTCAGGCTTCTCGGCGATCATCCGCTCCATCAGCGCGATGCACTCGGGGTCGTCGACCACGTCGAGGCGCACCCCGCGCGAGGCAAGGAGCTCCTCGGACTGCTCGAAGGTGCGGTTCTCGCCGATCACGATGCGGGGGATCTCGTACATCAGGGCGGTGCCGGCGCACATGAGGCACGGGGACAGCGTCGTGTAGAGGACGGACTCGCGGTAGACGCTCGCGCGCAGGCGTCCCGCGCGCTCGATGGCGTCCGTCTCGCCGTGCAGGATCGCGCTGCCCTGCTGGATGCGGCGGTTGCGACCGGCGGCGAGGACCTCGCCGTCGTGGACGAGGACGGCGCCGATCGGGATGCCGCCCTCCTCCCATCCGGTGCGGGCCTGCTCGATGGCGAGGTCCAGGAAGCGGCGGTCGTCCTCGGGTGTCGGGGACCAGCTCATGGCTCGTATTCCTCTCTCTGTAGGAACGTGACGAAGCGTCGGTATGGGTGATGTGCGCGCCGCCTCGCGGGCGGTGCATGGCCGTGGCGGGCTCACGGGCCCTGGCCGGGCAGGAGTCTACGCCCGCTTCGTCCGGTCGGCCGGGACGGTGGTCACGGCGGGATGGGGCGGGGCTGCGGTGGTTCGGAAGCTGGGCCGAGGCGGGAGCGCGCGGCGGACGGGGGCGAGGCTGCGGGTGTGCATAGACGCTGGTCGCCGGCCTCCATGGGAAGTACCGCACGTATGCGCGCACTCAGGCCGTATACGGACCTATCGGTGCGTATTCGTGCGCTGCTGCCCACCGCGCCCTGATGCACGGGGTCGCCGAGCCGGTCATGGAAGGGGCGGCCGGCTCCGGACGGGGCCCAGTACCCTGACCGGGTGCCTGAGATGAACGCCCCTGTGCCGAATACCCCAGTGCCGAACGCCCCCAGGCCGAGTGCCGCTGCGGCGGGCACCCCTGTGCCGAGCGTGCCTGAGCCGGGCGCCGCGGCCGCCCCTGCGGCCGCGGGGACGGAGCCCTGGACGCTGCGCGTCGCCCTTCTGGCCGAGCTCGACGCCCCGACCTTCTACCGGATCGCCGCGCTGCGCGAGGCCGTGTTCTGCATCGAGCAGGGCGCGACCGACGCGGACCTCGACGGCCGGGAGCTGGAGGATGGCACCCGTCTGGTGTGGTTCGAGGACGCCGCGGGGGAGGTGGTGGCCCAGGCCCGCGTGCTCGTGGACGACGGGGCGATGCGCATCGGCCGCCTGGTGGTGCGCGCCGACCATCGCCGCGACGGGCTGGGGCGCCGCACGATGCTGGCCGCGCTCGACGTCTGCGCCGAGCTCGCGCCCGAGCTGGACGTGCACATCGACGCCCAGGCCCACCTCGAGGACTGGTACGCCTCGATGGGATACCGGACCGTCGGTGGGGAGTTCCTGGAGGCGGGGATCCCGCACGTGCCGATGGTGCGTCCGGCAGGAGTCTGAGCCGTCACGGCTGCGAGTTCTGGTCAGAAGCGGCCGCTATCCGTGCCTGTTAACGGCAACGAGTGACCAGAACGTCGCGCTGGGGCCGTCAGGCGCGGGGCGCGGCCGCCTCGATCGCCGCGGCGATGTCCGCGCGCTGGAAGTAGGCGGCGGTGTCGCGGGCGCTGGGCGTGCCGAGGTCCGGATCGGCGCCGGCGGCCAGGAGGGCATCGGCCACCTCGGTGAAGCCCTTGAACGCGGCGCCGGCCAGCGGCGACTGCCCGCGGTCGTTGAGGGCGTCGACGTCCGCGCCGCGGCGCGCGAGCTCGGTGACCAGCTGCGCGTGGCCGTGGTAGGCGGCCAGCATCAGCAGCGAGTTGCCCTCGGCGTCCCGCAGCGAAGCAGGCGCGCCCGCGTCGACGTAGGGGAGCACCCCGTCGGCGTTCCCGGCGCGGCAGGCGTCGAACAGGGAGCGGGCCAGGTCGAGGGTCTGGGCGTCGGGGCCGTCGACATCAGGGGCATCAGCCGCAGGGGCGGCGACGTGGAGGGTCTCGGCGTCGGGGCCGTCGGCTGCGGGGGAGCCGACCGCCGGAGCGGCGTCAGAGGCGTCGGCGTCAGGGGAGCCGACCACTGGGCCGTCGGCCACAAGACCGTCGGCTACAAGACCGTCGGGCACAGGGCCGTCGGACACAGGGGCGGCGGGCGGGGCGTTCTCGGGCTGCGGGGTCGAAGAGGTCATGCCCCCAGGCTAGGACGGACAGGGCCCAGGCATCAGCCGAGCATCAGCCCAGCCAGGCCCGCGCGACCCACGGCCACACCAGCAGCACTGCTCCGACCAGCAGCCCGAGGGCGTCGGCGGGCCCGAGCGTGCTCGGCTCGGCCCAGGTGCGCCGGTGCGCATGGGTGAAGCCCCGGGCATCCATCGCGCTCGAGCGCACCGCGGCCGAGCGCAGTGACGTCACCAGCATCGCCACGGTCGCCGAGGCGTACGGCGACAGCGACCACCGCGGCGCCAGTCCGCGGAGGGCACGGGCCTCCATGAGGATCCGCCAGGTCCTCCGCAGCGTCTCGAGCTGCGACAGCCCGGCCATGATGCCCACGACGAGCCGGGCGGGAAGGCGAGCGATCTGCCCCAGCGCGTCCCCGAGGCGCGGCGCGTCGAGACCGCCGAGCAGGAGGGCCCCGGGCAGGACGAGAGCCCCGATGCGCAGCGCCTCCTTCGCACCGAGCGTCCAGCCGACGGGGTTCGTGATCCCGTGGCCCGACAGCAGCACGACCGACCAGGCGACCGTCGCCATCGCGAGGGCGGTCGGCAGCGCCCGGACCAGGGCCGCCCGCCACGAGCCGATCGCCAGCGGCGCCAGCGCCAGGATCGGCACGAAGACGGCGAGTCCCGTGCGCGGGGAGTCGATCGCGAAGGAGCCGATCATCGCGAGCAGGCCGATGAGCAGCATCGTCAGCTGGTTCATCCGCTCCGACGGCGCTCGCCGTCGCCGCGTCCGGGCCGGCCGCGGGGCGGGTCCGCGCTCGAGGTCGAGGCGCTGATCGGCGCGCTCGGCCAGGTGCTCGTCATGGGTGGAGACGAGGACCGCGCAGCCCTCGGCGCGCGCGGCGTCCACGAGCGCGAGGACCGCGTCGCGGCGGGGCGCATCCAGGCCTCCGGTGGGCTCGTCCAGCACGAGCAGGGACGGACGGGTCGCGAGCGCCGCGGCGACCGCGAGGCGCCGCTGCTCCCCTCCCGAGAGCGCGAAGGGGCTCGCCCCGGCCAGCGCCGCGAGGTCCGTGGACTCCAGGAGCTCCTCGCCGAGCTGCGGGTCCGTCGCCCAGGGGGAGGCGAGCACCTCCTCGCGCACGGTCGCGGCGACGAAGGAGTGCTCCGGGTTCTGCGGGACCCACGCGATGGCCTCGGCGGCGGGGCGCGCGATCGTCCCTGCGAGCACGTCGTCCAGGCCGAGGACGGCGCGCAGGAGCGTCGTCTTGCCCGCGCCGCTGGGGCCGGTCAGCGCGATCAGCTCGCCCGGGCGCGCCGCGAGCGTCAGCCCCTCGTGCAGCGCCCGGCCGGACCCGTCGGGGTGGGCGAGGGCGACGTCGTCGAGCACGAGGACGGGCGGTCCGCCATCGGTGCGCGCAGGAGCGTCCCGGTCACCGGCTGGCGTGGCGCCCGAAGGAACGCCCCGCGTGCTGTCCGGCATCGCGCCCGCAGGAGCGGCCACGTCACTCGCCGGTGCCGGCACGGCGTCCGCGTCGATCCGCAGGCCCGCCGCCTCGATCGCCGCGGCGTCCCGGGCGAGCACCTCGTGCGGGGGCCCGTCGGCGATGATCCGGGCCCGGGGGCCCAGCACGATCAGCCGGTCGGCTAGGTCCAGCCACGGGCCGAGGTGGTGCTCGGCGATCACGAGGGTGCGGCCCGGCGCGGCGGCGGCGACCTCGGCGCGGACGGCGCGGGCGCTCTCCGCATCGAGCATCGCGACGGGCTCATCGAGCAGGAGGACGTCCGCGCCCAGCGCCAGGGCGCCCGCGAGCGACACCCGCTGCAGCTGCCCGCCGGAGGTCTCGAAGGTGCCCGCCGCGAGCGGGACGTCGGGGACCAGGGCCCCGTGGACCTCGCCTATGCGGGCATGGATTCCGGCCCGGGGGAGGGCCAGGTTCTCCGGCCCGAAGGCGATGTCGCGGGCGACGGTGGAGGCGACCACGGAGTCCTCCGGCTGCTGCAGCACGAGCGGCCTCAGATCCGGCCCCGTGATCGATCCGGAGAGCTCCCCGGCCTGCGGGTCCAGCAGGCCCGCGAGCGCCAGCAGCACCGTCGACTTGCCCGAGCCGCTCGCGCCGGCGAGCAGGGTCGTCGTCCCGGGCTCGAGGCGCAGGCTGAGGCCGTCGATCGTGGGGAGGCGCCGCCCGACGGGACGCCACGTGACATCGACCAGCTCGAGGGCGCCCGGCGCACGATCGGCAGGCGCGACCGCGTGTGCGCTGTCAGGCGACTCCGCGTGTGCGCTGTCAGGCGACGCCGTGCGTCCATCGGCAGACGACGCCGGGTGCGCACCAGCGGGCGACTCCACGGGCGACTCCACGGGCGCGCCGTCGGGCGGCGCCGCGGTCACACGAGCTCCCGCGCGGCCCTCTCGCGGCCGATCGGGAAGGCGTCGAGCACGCCGGTGCGGGCCAGCAGGCGGGCCAGCGGCAGGCAGAGGAGCGGCGACAGCACGA
Source organism: Brachybacterium nesterenkovii (assembly GCF_900163655.1). Lineage (GTDB taxonomy): Bacteria > Actinomycetota > Actinomycetes > Actinomycetales > Dermabacteraceae > Brachybacterium > Brachybacterium nesterenkovii. The sequence continues at coordinate 2,866 of NZ_FWFG01000107.1, read as the reverse complement.
CGCCCGAGACGACCATGATCGCCAGGTACGCCAGCTTCCAGTCCATCGCCCACTCCATGGCGCTCGTGCCGAAGGCCTCGTAGACCCACTCGATCGCGCTGGCGCAGGCCCCGGCCACGGCGAGGGCGAGGACGCCGGAGCGACGGTAGGCGAACAGGGCGAGTCCGAGCTCGACGCCGAGGCCCTGGGCGAGCCCCGAGATCATGGTGGTCCAGCCCCACTGCCCGCCGAGCATCATCTCGACGAAGGCGGCGATGAGCTCCGCGAGCAGAGCTGCGCCGGGCTTGCGGACGATGAGCCCGGCCAGGATCGCGGGCAGGAACCACAGCCCGGCCAGCAGGCCGGAGGCCGGGGCGAAGGCGGCCGTCAGCGGCTCGATCGGGTAGTAGGCGTAGCTGAGGCCGAGGAACACGACGCCCATGGCCACGCCGATCGTGACTGTGACCAGCAGGTCGATCGTCCGCCAGGTGCGCCGCGGGGGCGCGGTCGTCGCGCCGTCGGCTGCCCCGGGGGCCGTGCCCGTACCCGGGGCGGCCCCTCGGGTCGTCGCACTGTCGTGCTGCGTCATCGTGAGCTCCTTCCGTCGATGGAAGGGTCGTGGCGTCCCCTCGCGCGGGCAGAGCCCTGCCGCGACGGCACGCCACGAGAGATGTCCCGACTCCCTCCGCCGGTATTGACCGGATCAGGTTCGAGGGTCTGCGCCTGTGCGCACTCTCAGCACCCCGTGGTGCTCCCCTGTCAGTGGATGACGCCCGCGAGCCTACCCGCAGGCAGGCGCCGATGCGATGCGGTCGCACCGGGCGCGGGGCCCGGTGCGACCTGGGTCACTGCTGCGACGTGGCCTCCGGCGGGTCACCAGATGCGCACGCGCTCCGTCGGCGGCAGGAACATGGCGTCGCCGTCGCGCACGTCGAAGGCCTCGTAGAAGGCGTCGATGTGGCGCGGCGGCATGTTGCAGCGGAACTCGGCGGGGGAGTGCGGGTCGGTGGCCAGGCGCCGCACGGACTCCTGGGGGCGGTTCTTGCCGCGCCACACGGTGGCCCAGGACCAGAAGAGGCGCTGCAGGCCCGTCATGCCCTCGATCACCGGGGGCTCGGAGTCGGCGAAGCGGGCGAGGTAGGCGGCCACGGCGATCGACAGGCCGCCCAGGTCGCCGATGTTCTCGCCGATCGTCAGGCCCCCGGAGACGCGGTGGGTATCATCGAGCTCGCGCGGGGACAGCTGGGAGAACTGGGCGATGAGCGCGCCCGTGCGGCGCTCGAACTCCTCGCGGTCCTCGGCGGTCCACCACGAGCGCAGCGCGCCGTCGCCGTCGTACTTGGAGCCCTGGTCGTCGAAGCCGTGGCCGATCTCGTGGCCGATGACCGCGCCGATGCCGCCGAAGTTGACGGCGTCCTCGGCCTCCGCGTCGAAGAACGGCGGCTGCAGGATCGCGGCGGGGAACACGATCTCGTTGGCGCCCGGGTTGTAGTACGCGTTGACGGTCTGCGGGGTCATGTGCCACTCGCCGCGGTCGACAGGGCCGGCGGCCTTGGCGAACTCGTGGGCGGCGTCGTGCAGGCGGGAGGCGCGCACGCTCGCCACGAGGTCGGTCTCGTCGATCTCGAGGCCTTCGTACTCGCGCCACTGCTCCGGGTAGCCGACCTTGGGCGTGAACTTCTCGAGCTTCTCGAGGGCCTTGGCGCGGGTGGCCGGGGTCATCCAGTCGAGCTCGGAGATCGAGGCGCGGTAGGCGTCCAGCAGCGCGGCGACCAGCTCGTCCATGCGCTCCTTGTGGGTGGGCGGGAAGTGGCGCTCGACGTAGCTGCGGCCGACGTCGAAGCCGACGACGCCCTCGACGAAGGCGACGCCGCGCTTCCAGCGCTCGCGCAGCTCCTCGGCGCCGGAGAGCACGCGCCCGGTGAAGTCGAACTCGGCCTCGACGAGGTCCGAGGACAGGTACGGCGCGTACGCGGAGACCGTGCGGATCGCCAGCCAGGTGCGCAGCGTCTCGAGGGGCTCGGCGGCGAGCAGCGGGCCCGCCTTCTCGAGGAACTCGGGCTGGCCGACGTTGACGGTGGCGAACAGGGCGGCGTCGGCGCCGGTGCCCTCGATGTAGGCGTCCCAGTCCAGCCCGGGGGCCGCGGCGTCCAGGGCGGCGCGATCCATCGGGTTGGAGGACTTCTCGGCGTCGCGCAGCCGCACGACGTCCACGTGCGCCTGGGCCAGGCGGGTCTCGAAGTCCAGGACGGCGCGCGCCCGGGCGTCGTCGTCGCCCGCGACGAGGCCCTCGAGCTCGGCGAGGCGCGCGAGGGAGGACAGGCGCGCGAGGTGCTTCTCGTAGGCCTCCCGGATCTCGCCGTAGGCCTCCTCGCGGTAGTAGGACTCGTCGGGCAGGCCCAGGCCGCCCTGGTGCAGGCGCACCTGGTAGCGGTCGGGATCGTGGTCGTCGGTCCACACGTAGGCGAGGACCGCGGAGGCGCCGGAGTCGGGGCGCGCCATGAGGCGCACGACGGCGGAGAGGTCCGGTGCGGCGGCGACCTCGGCGAGCAGCGGGCGCAGCGGCTCGATGCCGGCGGCCTCGATCCGCTCGGTGTCCATGAACGCGCGGTACAGGGCGCCGATGCGCGCCTGCGGGGTGCCGGGCTCGGCGTCGGCGGCGGCCGCCTCCTCGACGATTTCGCGCACGCGCTCCTCGGAGAGGTCGCGGAGGCGGCGGAACTCGCCGTCGCTCGAGCGGTCCCCGGGGATCTGATGGTCGCGTAGCCAGGCGCCGTTGACGTGGCCGAAGAGGTCGTCCTGGAGGCGGACGGCGGGGTCCACCTGCGAGCGGTCGACGCCGGCGGCGATGGGGGAGACGGTCATGGGGGGCCTTTCGAGAGGGGCG
>NZ_FWFG01000044.1 GCF_900163655.1 Brachybacterium nesterenkovii | reverse complement strand
GCTCCTGATCACCGGCGGTCTCGACGCCTCACCCCACACTCAACTCTGAAGAGCCGGTTTAACGTCTAGGCAGGCACCTTCGCGCGTGTGCCGCAGTCAGAGCCGAGTGGCCCTCGACGCAAGTGTGATATCACGATATCGTTCTGGGGGAGGTGGTCGTGATGACGAACGTGCTGATCCGTGGTCTGAGTGAGTCTGCCGTCGAGCGCATCGATGCTGAGGCGGCGGCCCTGGGGCTCTCGCGCAACGAGTACCTGCGTCGGCGCTTGGAGCAAGATGCCCCGCCTCCAGCAGCGGCCACGGTCGATGCTGATGACTGGAGGCGCTCAGCGGAGGTTTTCAGGGATCTTGCTGACCCTGACGTGATGGATGCCGCGTGGCGGTGACGAACTGGCTGGTCGACAAATCGGCATACGTGCGGATGCAGGCCGGGCAGGCGGCGAGCCTCTCCGAGTGGAACTCGCGCATTGAGCGCGGGCTGATGCGTCTTTCGACGGTGACGCGGCTCGAACTCGGCTTCTCCGTCCGCTCGGGTGAAGTGGGGCGCGAGGCGTTCGGGCTGCCTCCGCTGTCGCTCATGCCGATCGAGCACCTCACGCCCGCGATGGAGGACCGCGCCTTCGAGGTGCAGATGCTCCTCGCCGATCGTGGCCGGCACCGCGCTCCGTCCATCCCGGATCTGCTCATCGCCGCGACGGCGGAGAAAGCGGGGTTGACAGTCCTGGCCGTCGACAAGGACTTCGATCTCATCGCGGAGGTCACCGGTCAGCCTGTGGAGACGCTCGTACTGAACTGACCCATTGCGGTCGCGTCACCGGCCCATGAATCGGCTGGCGGTGCAGGATCTCAGTGGGCTTCGAGACGATGTCCCGGCACTGGTGCCGCCAGTGCCCGTGCTGACGTCAGATCCTGCGCAGCTCTGTCGCATCGGCGGCGTTCCACGCCGCCAGCAGCTGCAGTCTCTCCGCCGTCGGGGCGGTGGGCTCTGCGATGTAGGCGGACAGGGTGATCGACGGCTCGGAGTCCAGTGCGAGCTCCTCGAAGTCGAGGGTGGGCTCCCCGACCTCGTGGTGGTGGAGGATCTTCGTCCCGGCGCGGTGGACGCCGACGTCGTGAGCGGCCCACCGGGCGCTGAAGTCCTCGTTGCGGGTGGTCAGCTCGCCGACGAGCTGACTGAGCTGCTTGTCGTGCGGCGTCGCTCCGGCCTGGGCGCGCAGGATCTTCACGCAGGTGGCGGCGGCTCCGTCGAGGACGTCGTAGAACCTGGCGGCGGCGGGGTCGAGGAAGACGAAGGATGCCAGGTTCGGCGCGGAGGCGTCGGAGACCCCGGTCAGCTCGCCCTTCTCGATCCGGGTGTAGTAGTCCACCGAGGCAGATCTCCTGGTTCCACCGTGCGCTCGCCTGGTCGTGCTCACCGGTCTCCCGGGAGTCGGGAAGACGAGCATCGCCGAGATCGTCGCTGCGCGCACAGGGTCGGTCCACCTGTCCGTCGACGTGGTCGAGGACTCGATGCTCGCCGGCGGTCTGCCGCGAGGCTGGGTGGTCGGGGTCGCTGCTTACGAGGCGACGCGTGCGATGGCCGAGCTGAACCTTGGGCTCGGCCACGATGTCGTCGTCGACGCGGTGGGCGACAGCGACGAGGCCCGGCAGACCTGGCGTGCTGCCGCGGCACGAACAGGTGCAGACATCGAGTTCGTGCACCTCCTGATCTCGGATGCGCAGGAGCATCGACGGAAGCTCCATGGCAGGGATCGAGGGCTCGCGCATGTCGGCGAACCGACCTGGGCGGACGTGCAGCGCAGGCGTTCCGACTGTGCGGCGTGGTCCGATGCCGTGGCGGAGATCGACACAGGCGAGCGGACTGCCGACAAGGTTGCGGATCTTCTCGTCACCGGGCTGGGCGTGCGGTGAGGTGTCATCGACGACGATGACTCTCGGCGTGTGCGCATGGTGGAGTCCCGCGTCAACGTGCAGAACCCCAGTCCGCGGGGTGCGCGTCACGTCCGGCGCCTCACCGCGCCGCGCGGGCGGTCCGCGGAGAGGAGACTCATCGGGCAGCCGAGCGATCGGTCTCGCGTCGGACCCGGCCGGTTATGGCCTGGATGCTAGAGGTATCTTGACGTCAAGATAAAAAGGAGGCGGCGATGAGGCTCCACCACGTTCAGATCTCCATCGCGCGCGACGGGGAGGATGATGCTCGCCGCTTCTACGGTGAGGCGCTCGGGCTGCAGGAGGTGTCGAAGCCGCCGTCGCTCACAGGCCGGGCGGATGCTGGTTCCGTGCCTTCGACGGTGACGTGATCACCGCCGAGCTCCATCTCGGCGTGGAGGAGCCGTTCCGTCCGGCCGAGAAGGCCCATCCGGGTCTCGTCCTCGACACGCTCGACGAGCTCGAGGCGACGGCTGCACGCATCGAACACGCCGGCTATGAGCTCTCCTGGGCGGAGCGCGACACCTTCGAGGGGTACGTCCGCTTCCATGCGCGCGACGGCTTCGGCAACCGTGTCGAGGTGATGACGCCGGCTGCGTGACATGAGGTCGGTGCAGTCGCCCGCCGCCAGGGGGTGTCGTCGGAGAGTGTGGCCGCGCTCAGAACAGCGGCCACGGCACCGCCGGCATCTCGCCGCCCGGGGCCGGGAAGAGCCCGTCCTCCTGCAGCCGGGCGCATCGCGCTGCGAGGGCTGCGAGCTCGTCGGCGCTGAGCAGCTCCGCAAGACGCTCGCCGAGCTCGCCGTCCAGCTCGTCGGCGACGCGGCCGACGCCTCCCAGCTCCTCGGCGGTCAAGGGCTCGCCCAGCCAGCCCCACAGGACGGTGCGCAGCTTGTCGTCGTGGTGGAAGGTGAGGCCGTGATCGACGCCGTAGCGGTGCCCGCCCTCCATGGCCAGGACGTGGTCGCCCTTGCGGTCGGCGTTGTTGACGATCACGTCGAACACCGCCATGCGCCGCAGCGCGGGCGTGTCCTCATGGACCAGGACGATCTGCTGACCATCCTGGTCCTCGCCCTCGAGGACAGCGCGCAAGCCTGTCTCGGGCACCTGGTCCGCCGCGACGAGGTCCACGGGGCTCTGATCGGGGTCCCGCTCCTGCCAGAGCTGCACCATCCCCTCCCCGAACGGGCCGTCGCGCAGCCAGGTGCGCGGCACGACGTCCCAGCCGAGGACCTCGGAGACCAGGAAGGAGGCCACTTCCCGACGGGCCAGAGTCCGGCCGGGGAAGTCCCAGAGCGGGGCCTCGCCCGCCACCGGCTTGTACACGACCGCATCGTCGCCGATCCTGCCCAGGAACGTCGCGTTCGACGCCGTCGCGAGGCGACCGGTGAGCGTCAGCTCGGCGGTCACCAGGTCAGCCTGGGACATCAGGACTCGGGGATGATGCAGGTGTGGCCATCGGGGTCGATGGGGTAGCCGCAGAGAGTGCACAGGGGACGCCCGGCGTCCACGAGCTCGCGGGTGCGCTGGGTGAACGCCCGGGCGGTGCCGACGGGCATCTTCACCCTCAGCATCTCGGAGTCCTCGGCGAAGGAGTCCTCCGCGGACGAGTCCTCCGCGAACCCCTCGTCGAGCTCGTCGTCGGCGGGGAGAGGATGCGCCTCGATGATCACCTGCGCCGTGATGGGGTCCCAGCCGATGCCGATGGTGCCGGCGCGGAACTGCTCCTGGACGGTCTCGAGCGGAGCATTGTCGACCAGCTCGACGGGAGTGCTGGTGGGAACGCTCCAGCGGTTGCCCTCGACCTCGCGGAGCCGGTCGAGGATCTCGTCGATCTTCTGCGCGAGCAGGGCCGACTGCTCCTTCTCGAGGGCGATGCTCACGATCTGCGCCCCTGTGCGCGCCTGCAGGTAGAACGTCCGGGCCCCGGGACGCCCGACCGTCCCGAGGACGACCCGGTCCGGCCAGTCGAACTCATGAACATGGGCGGGCACGTCGGTCATGTGACGATCCTAGGCGCCGCGGCCTCGGCAGCGGGAGCGCCCGCGCCGCCGCCCACCGCGGCATCACCGGCGCGGACGCCCGCCGCGAGCCAGGACAGATCGCCGGAGTCGGTGTTGATCGCCAGGACCCTCGGCCTGATCGCGCCGTAGCTCACGATCGACACCGAGGCGGGGCCCGCCTCCAGCCTCTGGAACATGTCCAGGTGCATGCCGAGCGCATCGGCCAGGACCGACTTGATGATGTCGCCGTGGCTCACCGCCACCCACACCGCTCCCGGACCGTGCTCGGCCTCGATCTCCGCATCATGGCGCCTGATCGCCGCCACCGCCCTGGCCTGCATCCCCGTCATGGACTCGCCGCCGGGGAAGACGACCGCGGAGGGATGCGACTGCACGGTCCGCCACAGATCCTCCTTCGCGAGATCGTCGAGCCGTCGGCCCTGCCACCGGCCGTAGTCGCACTCCGTGATCTCGTCCTCGACCGACGAGGGCGGCGCTACCGCCTGTCGCTCGACGATGGCCCGGGCGGTCTCCCGGCAGCGGTCCAGCGGACTCGAGACCACCGCGGCCACGGGCACTGCCGCGATCCTGTCTCCGGTCCGCGCCGCCTGGTCCCGTCCGTGAGCGTCGAGGGCGACACCGGGGGTCCGCCCTGCCAGAAGTCCTGTCGAATTGGCCGTGGTGCGACCGTGCCGCACGAGGAGAACTGTCGCCATCCCTCCAGCCTAGCCACGCGGGTAGGGTCGTCGTGTGACACAGCAGCGGAGCTTTCGACCGAGCAGCCTCGCCGATGCCGCCTGGATGGCAGAGCTCCGTGCGGTGGTCATGCGGCCCGATCTCCCCGGTGTTCGAGGCCCTTCTCCTGCTCGGCTGAGACGGACCGCAGCCGTCAGATGGCGGGCCCGGCGGTGATCCCGTCGAGCCGGGACGTCGCGACCGTGAGGGCGCGCGGCATGCCCCGCGGCGTATCCTGGGTCACACGGCATCGAAGGGATCGTGATGAGCGCACCGCACCAGAAGCCCGTCCATGACCACGCTCCCGGCCGGGGGGAGGAGACCCCGCTCCCGGACCTCGAGGACGACGAGACGATCGCGCCCCGCCCTGAGGAGGAGATCGCCGACCTGTTCCGCGAAGGTCCCGTCGCGAAGGGGTCCGGGGACGCCGGCGAGTGATCCATCTCCACCGAGCGGCGGCCGACGGTATCGTGGCAGGTCGAACCGCACGACGAGGGGGCACAGCATGGGCGGCATCTCGACAGCGGGCACGAGAGACGAGGGCCGCACAGGCGCCGTCGAGCTCACCGGGCGACTGGTCTGCGGCGATCTCGACGAGGCCGCCGCGGTCCGCCGGCACCTGCCCGAGCACGTCGCCCTCACCCGCGCCGAGCCCGGATGCCTCCGCTTCGCGGTCGAGCCGACCGAGGACCCCCTGGTCTGGACAGTCTCTGAGCTGTTCGTGGACCGTGCCGCGTTCGACACGCATCAGGCGCGGGTCCGCTCGAGCCCGTGGTCCGAGGCCACCTCGGGGGTCGCACGGGACTACGTCGTCGAGTCCGTCACCCCCGACCCGACGCCGACCGGTGCATCCCGCGGGCTCGACGATGATCATCACCGACGGACACAGGGAGCGGCACATGGCTGAGGCGACCGAGATCCCCTCCTTCCGGCCCAGCAGCGAGTGGTACGAGGACTGGCCCTTCGACGTGGACACGTCCGTGCAGGTCGAGGCGTCCGTCACCGGACCTGCGGCGGATCCGGCGGTGGAGAGGTTCCTGGCACCGCTCACGCAGATCCAGGACGACTCCGTCCCCGACGGCGTCCGCGTCCACTACTGGGGCGGTTTCACCGCCGCGACCGCGCCGCGGGAGGACGGGGACGGCTGGGTGATCGTCCTGGAGTCCTCGGGCGAGGACGGGTTCTCCTCGCTCCAGGGCGCGGCCGACGACCTCGCCGACGCGCTCCGGTCGACACCCGGCGACGTGCGTCTGGCCTGGCGCGAGCTGCCGGCGACCCGGGCGGACGGGGCGGGCCGGGACGGCCGCTGAGCGCGGAACGTCCAGTGACGGTCAGCGCGGCTGCGGCGTCAGCGTGCGGGTGTACTGCACCTCGCCTGCCGCATCGATCAGCTCCACGGTGAATTCCTCGCCGTCGGGCGCGATCTCCACCCGGCCGAAGAACTGGCCCTTCCCGTCGCGCGGGGAGCCCATCGCGGGGCCGGCCTTCTGGAAGTCGACCTCGGGGCCGAAGGTGCCGTCCATCTCGTTGGGGCCGAAGGAGCCGGCGTTGATCGGTCCGGCCACGAACTCCCAGAACGGGTCGAAGTCGGTGAACGCGGCCCGCTGGGGGGAGTAGTGGTGCGCGGCGCAGTAGTGGACGTCGCCGGTGAGGAAGACGACGTTGCGGGTGCGCTGGGACTTGATCCCCGACAGCAGGCGCGCGAGCTCCAGCTCACGGCCCAGGGGTGCGCCGTCCTCGGCGTTGGCGATCGACTCCTGGCCTTCGCCGTCGGGCACCACGATCCCCAGCGGCAGGTCCGCGAGGATCACTTTCCAGGTCGCCTGCGACCTGCGCAGACCCTTCAGCAGCCACTGCAGCTGCTCCTCGCCGAGCATCGACGTGGCGCGCTGCTCCTTGCCGTCGGTGTTCTCGCCCTTGTGGGTGCGCATGTCGAGCACGAACACGTCCAGCGCCGGGCCGCGGGAGATCTTCCGGTAGATGCGCTCCGGCTCGAAGCCGGTGCCGGGGGTCAGGGAGCGCACGTCGGCGATCGGCTGGTACTCCTGCCAGGCGCGTCGGCCGCGCGCGGCCAGGGTGTCCACGTCGACGACGGAGTAGCGGTCGTCCTCCAGCACCTCGCCGGGCCACCAGTTGTTGGTGGTCTCGTGGTCGTCCCAGGTGGCGATGACCGGGACCTCGGCGTACAGCGCGCGGATGTTCTCGTCCCTCAGGTTGTAGCTGTGGCGGCCGCGGAACTCCCGCAGCGTCTCGGCCACCTTCGCGACCTCGTCGGTGACCAGGTTGCGCCAGATCGTGCCGTCGGGCTCCTCGATGCTCTCCTCGATCGGGCCGTCGGCGTAGATCGTGTCCCCGGCGTGGAGGAAGAAGTCGGGCTCCACGGCGCGCATCGCCTCGTAGCCGAACATGCCGCCGACGTCGGGATTGATGCCGTAGCCCTGGCCGGCGGTGTCGGCCGTCCAGACGAAGGACTGCGCCCCGTCGGAGCGGTGCCCGGGCGCGGTCCCGAAGCGGCCGATGCCGACCTCGCCCCGCTTCCCGTTCTCGTCCTCGAAGAACAGCTCGACCTCGTACAGCGTGTCGGAGGGGAGGTCCGTGGCGCTGATCCGGGCGGTGAAGTCGGTCCGCTCGGTGGCCCAGGGGCCGCGCAGCACGAGCGGCTCGCCGTCCCGGCCGCGGGCCTTCCCGCGGCCCCTCGAGGAGGAGGTGAGGCGACGGCCTTCATGGTCCAGGGCGTGCAGGACGGCGTGGAGCCGGCCCTCGCCCGAGGCGCGGGACCAGAGCACGGCGGAGTCCATGGTGACGTCTTCGGTCTGCAGGCCGGAGGGCAGGGTCAGGCGAGCGGCGCCGGGGCGTCCGCGGACCTCCCGCAGCTCTCCGTCATG
>NZ_FWFG01000109.1 GCF_900163655.1 Brachybacterium nesterenkovii | reverse complement strand
TGCCAAACAAAACATTTGGCATCAACAAACAGACACGCTATTGAGATCTCAAACAACATACGCACTCGGCTTCCGGATCCGTGTCGGATCTTTCCGTCCGGGGCAACCCTTATAACTTAGGGCCTTCGCTCCTCCATGTCAACTCGACTCGGTGTGACCCGTGTCGCGCCGTCCATCTTCGGAGCTGTTCGTGCTGGTCAGCCGTTGTTTCGAGCTTCGGAGCCTTGGCTCTTCGTTCGTCCCGTTCGGCCGGGCACGAGAAAGAACATTACGCGGATGCGCCGGGCGCGTCAACTCGAGAGGCCCTTTTTCGGGGTGTCCTGCGACACAGGGCGTTCAGGCGCCCTGGCACAGCCGCGAGCCGGCGCCCTCGTCCCGCCCCGTGCCAGCCCCGGAGGTCAGTCCTGCCCAGCGGGTCCTGCCTGACCAGCGGGTCCTGCGGGGACGACACCGCGGTGGAGCGCCACGATCCCGCCGTTCATGTTCCTGTACTGGCAGGTGCGCAGGCCCGTGGCCTCGAACCACGCGCGCAGCTCCGCCTGGTCCGGCCAGGACAGGATCGACTCGGCGAGGTAGTCGTAGGCCTCGGGCGAGGAGGACGCCTTCGAGGCGACAGCCGGGATCGCCCGGAGCAGGTAGCGCTGGTAGAGCGCGCGGAACGCCGCGTTCGTCGGCGTGGAGAACTCGCAGACGACGACCACTCCCCCGGGTCGCACCACGCGGGCCATCTCGGCGATGCCCCGCTTCGGGTCCTGCACATTGCGCAGGCCGAAGGAGACGACCGCCCCGTCGAAGGAGCCGTCCGAGAACGGCAGGTGCTGCGCATCGCCTCCGACGAAGGGGACATCGCGCTGGCGGCGGCGGCCCTCGGTCATCATCCCCAGGGAGAAGTCGCAGGCGACCGCGTCCAGCCCCGCCTCCAGGAGCGCGGCGGTGGAGGTGCCGGTCCCTGCCGCGAGGTCCAGCACGGTCGAGCCGGCCGGCAGATCGAGCGCCTCGACCATCGCACGGCGCCAGCGGCCCACCTGCCCCGGAGCCATCAGGGAATTCATGAGGTCGTACCGCCGGGCGACGGAGTCGAACATCCCCGCGACGTCGTACGGCTTCTTGTCCAGATCTGCTCGGCTCATGCTCCTGATCCTGCCAGATGCATCGGTGAGGTCCGGCCGGGCACCGCTCCGTCGTGCTCCAGCACCGCTCCGTCGTTCCCCGACACCGCTCCGGCCCGCGGACGGCCGCGCACGGCGCAGCACTCGGGGGCGAGGATGGAGCCATGAACGCCGCACAGCTCCCGGACATCACCATCCCTTCCGACCTCCTCCCCGCCGACGGCCGCTTCGGCTCGGGCCCCTCCCGCGTCCGCCCCGCCCAGATGGACGCGCTCCTCGCCGCCAATCCGGGCATCATCGGCACGTCACACCGCCAGGCCCCGGTCAAGGACGTCGTCGGGCGCGTGCGCCGCGGCCTCGCGGAGCTCTTCTCCCCCCCCGAGGGGTACGAGGTGGTGCTCGGCAACGGCGGCTCAACCGCCTTCTGGGACATCGCCGCCCTCGGCCTGGTCCGCCGTCGCTCCCAGCACCTGGTCCTCGGCGAGTTCTCCTCGAAGTTCGCCGTGGAGACCGCTGCGGCTCCGCACCTCGAGGACCCCGAGGTGATCTCGGCCCAGCCCGGCACCCTTCCCGCCCCTGTCGCCTCCGCGGATGTCGATGTCTACGCCTGGCCGCACAACGAGACCTCCACGGGCGTGATGGCCCCCGTCCAGCGCGTCGCCGGCGCCGGGGCGGACCAGCTCGTCCTCGTCGACGCCACCTCGGGCGCCGGCGGCATCGCCGTCGACATGGGCCAGGTCGACGGCTACTACTTCGCGCCGCAGAAGTCCTTCGCCTCGGACGGCGGGCTCTGGATCTCCCTCATGTCCCCCGCCGCGCTCGAGCGGGCCTCCGAGCTGGCGGCCGCGACCGACCGCTGGATCCCCGCGTTCCTGTCCCTGCAGACCGCGATCGACAACTCGCGCAAGGACCAGACCCTCAACACGCCCGCCGTCGCGACGCTGCTGCTGATGGCGGAGCAGATCGACTGGATGCTCGAGCAGGGCGGGCTCGCCTGGGCCGATGCCCGCACCCGCAGCACCAGCGGCATGCTCCACGCCTGGGCCGAGCGGCGCGAGGAGATCACCCCCTTCGTCGCCGATCCCGCGGCCCGCTCGCAGGTGGTCACGACGCTCGACGTCGACGAGCGCATCGACGCCACCGCCGTCACCGCCACGCTGCGCCGCCACGGCGTGGTCGACATCGAGCCCTACCGCAAGCTCGGCCGCAACCAGCTGCGGATCGCGACCTTCCCCGCGGTCCCCGAGAGCGACGTCGCCGCCCTCATCGCCTGCCTCGACCACGTGCTCGACGCCCTCGGCTGAGACCCCCGGACACAAGACGGGGCCCCGGGAGCATCTCATCGCTCCCGGGGCCCCTTCCTGTCTCCGCCGCGCAGCACAGGCAGCGGCGGCGCTCCTGCCTCAGACGATGAGGTGCTCGATCGCGCCGCGCAGGAAGTAGGCGACGAACAGCAGCGCGACCACGTACAGCAGCCAGTGCACCTCGCGGGCCCGGCCGCGCACGATGCGGATGAGCACGTAGGTCACGAAGCCGGCCCCGATGCCCACCGTGATCGAGTAGGCGAAGGGCATGAGGATGATCGTGAGGAAGGCCGGGATCGCCTTCTCGACGTCGGAGAAGTCGATGTCGACGATCTGGGTCATCATCAAGAAGCCCACCATGACCAGCGCCGGGGTCGCGGCCTCGTAGGGGACCATCGCGACCACGGGGGCCAGGAACATCGAGGCGAGGAACGCCATCCCGGTCACGACCGAGGCGAGGCCCGTGCGGGCGCCCTCGCCGACGCCGGTCGCGGATTCCGCGTAGGCGGTCGCGGAGCTCACGCCGCCGATGCCGCCGGCGACCGCCGCGAGGGAGTCGACCAGCAGGATGCGCTGGGTGCCGGGGATGTCTCCGTCCTCCTGCACGAGGTCGCCGGCCTGCGCGACCGCGACCATCGTGCCCATCGTGTCGAAGAAGTCCGCGAGCAGCAGCGAGAAGACGACGACGATGACGCCGATGACGCCGATCGCGGTGACGCCGCCGACGAGGTCGACCGTGAAGAGGGTCGACAGGTCCGGCAGGGCGATCGGCGAGCCGCTCAGGGCCGGCGGGTTCAGGCTCCAGCCGCCCGGGTTGCCGGCGTCCGCATCGGTCGCGGGGGCGAAGGCGCCCAGGTGCTCCACGGCCTCGATCACGACGGCGAGCAGGGTCGCGGCGACGATGGAGATGAGCATGGCCCCGGGGACGCGGCGGACCCACAGGACGATCGTCAGCAGCAGGCCGATGACGAACACGAGCGTGGGCCAGCCGGTCAGCGAGCCGTCATTGCCCAGCTGCACGGGGGTGGCCGCCGCGTGGGTGACGAAGCGCGCGTTGAAAAGGCCGACGAAGGCGATGAACAGACCCAGGCCCACGCCGATCGCCGTTTTCAGGAACGGCGGGACCGCCTCGAAGATGGCTCGGCGCAGACCGGTCATCACGAGCACGAGGATCACCAGGCCCTCGAGGACGACGAGGCCCATCGCCCCGGCCCAGGTCATCCCGGGCAGCGAGACCACCGAGTAGGCGACGTACGCGTTCAGGCCCAGCCCGGTGGCCAGGGCGAGGGGGAAGCGGGCCCACGTGCCCATGAGGATCGACATGATGCCAGCGATGAGGGCGGTGCCCGCCGCCACGGCCGGGAGGTTGGGCGCCGTCCCGCCGCCCAGGTAGTGCCCCGTGGAGTCCGGGACCGTGCCGATGATCAGGGGGTTCAGGACGACGATGTAGCACATCGCGAAGAAGGTGACGAGACCGCCGCGGATCTCGCGGCCGATGGTGGAGCCGCGGCGGCTGATCTCGAAGAAGCGGTCGAGGCCCGAGGCGCTGGGGGACGCCGGGCCGAGGTCGGAGGAGGATGCTGCGCTCATGGGCGCATGCTAGCGAGGCGAGGCCCCGTGCCCCGCGTCCGACCGGGGCGTCGTCCCGCGACCGCGACCAAAGACACACCCCGGCGGCCGAGGTCCGCCGCGAGGGGCCTCTCAGCGCTCCGCGCGCTGCCTCTGCTCCTGCACGAAGCGGTAGTAGTCGGCGAGCTCGAGCCGGGAGGCCGCCGCCTCGTCGACGACGATCGTCGCCGCCGGGTGCATCTGGAGCGCAGTCGCCGTCCAGCGTGCGCTGAGTGGCCCCTCGACCGTCTGCGCGATCGCCTCGGCCTTGGCCTCCCCCGTCGCGGTGAGGACGAGGCGCCGCGCCTCGAGGATCGTGCCCACGCCCTGGGTGAGCACGTGGACGGGGACGTCTGCCGGGCTGTCGAAGAAGCGGGCGTTGTCCGCGACGGTCTGGCGCGTGAGGGTCTTCAGACGGGTGCGCGAGGCCAGGGAGCTGGTCGGCTCATTGAAGGCAATGTGCCCGTCGGTGCCCACACCGAGGATCTGCAGGTCGACGCCTCCGGCCTCTCGGATCGAGGCGTCGTAACGAGCCGCCTCGGCGACCGGGTCGGGCGCGTCCCCGCGCGGGCCGAGCACGCGGTCGTCGGCGAGGTCCACGTGGTCGACGAGGTTCTCGCGGATGAAGCGGTGGTAGCTCTGAGGAAAGTCCGGGCCCAGACCCACGTACTCGTCGAGCATGAAGGCGCGGGAGGCCGCGAACGAGAGCCCCTCCTCGCGGTGACGGCGGATCAGCTCGCGGTAGGCGAGGACCGGGGACGATCCGGTGGCCAGGCCCAGCGTCGCACCGCGCTCGCCGGCTTCGCGCACCGTCTCCTCGACCATGTCCGCGACGATGCGGGCGCCCTCCTCCGGGCTGCCGACGATGACGACCTCCATGGCCCTCCCCCTCCTGGCCGGCACGACCGGCCTCCTATGGCAGTTCGTGACCGTTCACTCCGATAAACGATCAGCTTCTGCCATCAGTGTACGGCGGGAAAGGGCCCAGCGGGGACGACCACCGTGCTGCGCCCCCACACGCCCGACCCGGAGAGGAGCAGCGGACGGAGCCGGGCGGGCAGCCCGCACTCCGACGGGGCCGGGCAGCCCGCACTCCGACGGGGACTCGCGCCCTGGACCCGCAGCCAGGACGCAGGACGGCGCCAGGGGATCCGCAGATCCCCTGGCGCCGTCGACCCGACGTGCGGTGGAGGGGGCCGGGCGGGACAGCCCGTGCAGGCGCCCGCCGGTCAGCCCATGGTCGGCTCAGGCCGCGGTCGGCTCAGCTCGTCGTCGGCTCAGCCCTTCTTCGGCGTGGAGGCCGCGGTCAGCTCGAAGGCCTTGCGGGGCTCGGTCGACTCGGGGATGCCGAGGATGTCCCGTCCACCCACGAGGTTCGCGACCCAGTCGCTGATCACGCCGACCTTCTTCTCCGCGGTCGGCATCGCGTACACGTGGTAGGCGCGCGCCGCGGCCCAAGCCGGGAGGCCCTTGAGCTCGACCTTGCGGTCGCCGAAGAACAGCGTCCCGACGCCCTTGTACATGCCGAGCGTCGCCATGGTGCCGAGGTTCTTGTGGTAGTAGTCCACCAGCGGGCGCCCCTGGATGGTGCGCACGATGTTGTCCGCCAGGCGCTTGCCCTGCCGGGTCGCGTGCTGGGCGTTGGGGACGCAGACCTTGCCCTCGCCGGAGGCGAGGTCGGGGACGGTCGTGCAGTCGCCGGCGGCGAAGACGCCCTCGATCGGGCCGTTCTCGTCCTTGACCCGCAGGTCGGCCAGGCAGTCCAGGCGACCGGTCTGGTTCAGCGGGAGGTCGGACTGCGCGAGGACCGGGTTGGGCTTGATGCCGGCGGTCCAGACGATGAGCTCCGAGGCGAACTCGTCGCCGTCGGACGTCTTGACCACGCCGTTCTCGCACGAGTTCATGAAGGTCTCGAGCTTGACCTCGACGCCGCGCTCGCGCAGCTGGTCGAGCGCGTAGCGGCCCAGCTCCTCGCCCACCTCGGGGAGGATGCGGCCCATGGCCTCGATGAGCACGAAGCGGACGTCGGAGGCGTGCAGGTCCGGGTAGTAGCGCAGGGTGTCGGCCACCATGTCCTGGACCTCGGCGAGCGCCTCGGCGCCGGCGAAGCCGCCGCCGACGAACGTGAAGGTCAGCAGGCGCTTGCGGGTCTCGGCGTCCTTGGTCGACGCGGCCTCGGCGAGGGCGGACAGGACGCGGTCGCGGACCGTGACGGCCTCCTCGACCCACTTGAAGCCGATCGCGTTCTCGGCCAGGCCGGGGATCGGGAGCGTGCGCGGGACCGAGCCGAGCCCGACCACCAGGTGGTCGTAGGTGATCTCGAGGGGCGCGTCGCCCTCGGTCTCGACGACGACAGTGCGGTCCGCGTG
Source organism: Brachybacterium nesterenkovii (assembly GCF_900163655.1). Lineage (GTDB taxonomy): Bacteria > Actinomycetota > Actinomycetes > Actinomycetales > Dermabacteraceae > Brachybacterium > Brachybacterium nesterenkovii. Next base: position 43,201 of record NZ_FWFG01000109.1, on the reverse strand, counting down.
GCGGATCTCCGAGACGGAGCCCGTGACGACCTTCGTGCCCGCGAGCACCTTGCGCAGCGGGGCCAGGACGTTGCGGGGGTCGATCGACCCCGCGCCCACCTCGGGGAGGAAGGGCTGGTACGTGAGGTACGGGCGGGAGTCGACGACCGTGATCGCGACGTCGGCGCCCATGGCCTTGCGGAGCTGCGAGGCGACGGTCATGCCGACCGAACCGCCGCCGAGGATCAGGACATGCGGAGTGCCGCCGGTTGTGTTGTTCATTGCCTCAGACTATGACCGCGGGCCCGGACGCTCCAAGCGCAGACCAGGGTCCGGAGGCTGTGAGAGGCGTCTCTGTTCAGGAATCGCGCAGCACGGACAGGGCGATGCCGTCGAGGATGTCGTGCTCGCTCGTGCGGCTCGTCACCACGCCCGCCCGCTCCTGGACGCGGTGCAGGATCCGCGCCCAGATCAGTGCGCCCGCGCCGATCACGTCGATCCGACCGGGATGGATGATCGAGGCGCGCGAGCGCTCCTCGCGGGAGGCGCGCAGCACCCGCTCGCAGGCCTCGAGGAAGCGCTCGGCGGGGATCTCGGCACCGTGCGTCACGTCGGCCCGGTACTCCGTCAGGCCCATCACCAGCGCGGTCATCGTCGTCACCGTGCCCGCGACGCCCACCAGCGTCGTGACGGCGTCGAGCGGGACGTGCTCCTCGGCGCGGTCCAGGTGCGCGTCGACGTCCGCGATCGCGGCGTCGATCTCGTCCTGCGTCGGGGGGTCCGAGAGCAGGTGGCGTTCCGTCATGCGCACGGATCCCATGTCGAGGGAGATGCGGTGCTCGGGGCGCTCGACGCCGAGTACGAGCTCGGTCGATCCGCCGCCGATGTCGACGACCAGCCGCGGCCCCGGTGCGAGGTCCTCGAGCGTGGTGACCGCGCCGGCGAAGGAGAGCTCGGCCTCGACGTCGCCCGAGACGACCTCCGGCTCGACGCCGAGGATGCCGCGGATGCCGTCGATGAAGTCGGCGCGATTGGAGGCGTCGCGCGTTGCGCTGGTCGCGACGAAGCGCAGGCGCTCGGCGCCGTGGCGCTCGATGAGCGTGCGATAGCGGCGGGCGGCGTCGAGGGTGCGCTCAACGGCTGCGGGATCGAAGCGGCCGGTGCGGTCGACGCCGTAGCCCAGGCGCACGATCTCCATGTGCCGCTCGAGGTCGATGAGGCGGCCGCTGCCGTCCTCCGCCTCGCGGGCGATGAGCAGGCGGATCGAGTTGGTGCCGCAGTCGATCGCGGCGACCGGCGCGCTCACGCCTCCTCCCCCGCGGCCGCTCCGGTCTCGCAGCGGCAGACGTCGATCGACGCCGTCTCGGCGAGCTCCGCCAGGACGGCGTCGCCGACCGGGTTCGCGCCCTGCCCCTCCGCGAGGGACTGCCCGATGATCGCGTGCAGGCACTTCACGCGGGTCGGCATCCCGCCCGCGCTGACGTCCGCGACCTCCTCGGCCCGGCCGATCTCGTCGCGACGTGCGATGTACAGCCGGTGCGCCGCGGCGTAGGCGGCGGCGAGCTCCTCGTCCTCGGCCAGGCGCGCCGTCCAGGCGGCGAGGTCTCCGCGGGCCTCGAGGCGGGAGGCGGCCGCGACCATCGACGGCAGCGTGAGGTACAGGCTGGTCGGGAACGGGGTGCCGTCCTCGAGGCGGGGCGCCGTGCGCACGACCGCGGGTGCACCGCAGGCGCAGCGGCGGGCGATGGAGACCACCCCGCGCATGTCGCGGCCGAGCTGGCCGCGCATCGCCTCGAGGTCCTGCGCCGTGGCCGGCGACTCGTACGGGAGGGGAGGCAGTGCGTTCACGCGGCGGGATCCTGATCGGTCGGTGCGGTCTCCCCGAGGGCGTCCGGGGAGGGGGACGGCGAGGCGGAGCCGTCGCCGCCGGGGGTCTGGGAGTCGGGGATGTCCTCGGGGCGCAGTCGGCTCGAGCCCTCGACGCTCGTCCACAGGGAGTCGTACCAGTCCTCCTCGACGGCGGGGGCCTGCTCCTGCTGCGCCTCCGTGGCGGGGACGTCCTTGCCGGAGGAGTCGGTGAGCCGGTACTGGGTCTCCCCGGGCATCGCGAACAGCAGGCGCTCGCGGGCCTGGGAGGCCACGAAGGTGGGATCGTCCCAGCGGGCCACCTCGGCCTCGAGATCCTTCACGTCCTGGCGCTGCTGGGCCACCTGCTGCTCGGCGGCGGCGAGCTGCTGGCGCTGGGTCACGTAGCGGTTGACCGTCGGGACCAGGGTCGCGAGAGCCACCACCACCAGAGCGATCAGCACGAGGGCCCGGCGGGTGATCCCCCAGACGGGGGCCTGCTCCTCCGGCGGCACGGCGGCGGCCGTGCGCCGCTGCCGCGCCGCGCCCGCGGGCCGGGAGGCCGCGGCCGTGCGCTCAGGGCGCGAGGTGCGCGCGGAGGGCTTGCGGGAGCCGCCGCTCGCATGCCCCGAGGACGACGAGACCGGGCGTCCCGCTCGTCGCGGGGCGCCCGGTCGTCGTGCTGTCATGCCTCAGAGGCTACAGGCCTCAGGCTGAGAAGCGGGGGAAGGCGGCGGCGCCCGCGTAGACGGCGGCGTCGCCCAGCTCCTCCTCGATGCGGATCAGCTGGTTGTACTTGTTGACGCGCTCGCCGCGGGCGGGGGCGCCGGACTTGATCTGGCCGCAGCCGACGGCGACGGCGAGATCGGCGATCGTCGTGTCCTCGGTCTCACCGGAGCGGTGGGACATCATGCAGCGGTAGCCGCTGCGGTGGGCCAGGTCGACGGCGTCGAAGGTCTCCGAGAGGGAGCCGATCTGGTTGACCTTGACCAGCAGCGCGTTGGCGGCGCCGGTCTCGATGCCCTTGGCGAGGCGGACGGGGTTGGTGACGAACAGGTCGTCGCCGACGACCTGGACCTTGTCGCCCAGGCGGTCGGTGAAGGCCTTCCAGCCCTCCCAGTCCTCCTCGTCCAGCGGGTCCTCGATGGACACCAGCGGGTAGTCGGCGACGAGGCCGGCGTAGTAGTCGATCATTTCGTCGGAGGACTTCTTGCCGCCCTCGAAGGAGTAGGCGCCGTCCTCGAAGAACTCCGAGGCCGCGACGTCGAGCGCGAGCGCGACGTCCTTGCCCGGGGCGTAGCCGGCCTTGGTGATGGCCTCGAGGATGAGGTCGAGGGCCGCGCGGTTGGAGTCCAGGTTGGGGGCGAAGCCGCCCTCGTCGCCCAGCCCCGTGGACAGGCCGCGGTCCTTGAGCACGGACTTCAGCGCGTGGTACACCTCGGCGCCCATGCGGACGGCCTCGACGAACGACTCGGCGCCGATCGGCGCGATCATGAACTCCTGGATGTCGACGTTGGAGTCGGCATGCGAGCCGCCGTTGAGGATGTTCATCATCGGCACGGGCAGCAGGTGGACGTTCGGGCCGCCCAGGTACTGGTACAGCGGGACGTCGGCCGACAGCGCGGCGGCCTTGGCGACGGCGAGGGACACGCCGAGGATCGCGTTGGCGCCGAGGGTGCCCTTGTTGTCGGTGCCGTCGAGGTCGATCATCGCGCGGTCGATCGCGCGCAGCTCGCGGACGTCCATGTTCACGACCTTGGGCTCGATGTCCTCGATCACGGCGGCGACGGCCTGCTGGACGCCCTTGCCGAGGTAGCGGCCCTTGTCGCCGTCGCGGCGCTCGACGGCCTCGAAGGCGCCGGTCGACGCGCCCGAGGGGACCTCGGCGCGGGCGGTGGTCTCGTCGTCGAGGAGGATCTCGACCTCGACGGTGGGGTTGCCGCGCGAATCGAGGATCTCGCGGGCGTACAGGGCGTCGATGACTGCCATGGGCGTTCTCTCCTTCTGAAGAGGGTTTCGGGTCTCGCCGGTCGGCATTGACCGCCTGCGAGCAGTCTACGGGGCCGGGGCGGGACCAACAGCGCCCGATGGGCCCGGATCGGAGGGATCGGCGTCCCGATCGGGCTGCGGATCGAAAGGGCCACCGGGCTCCGGCGGCTCCGCCGCGCGCAGCAGGAGCGTGCGCAGCGCGGACTCGGGATCGATGTCCTCCGCCTCGGCGGCGACGACGAGATCCAGCAGCGCCCGGGCGTGGCGCCCGCCCTCGATGCCGTCCGTCTCGCCGTCGGCGGCCGCGAGCAGCGCGTCGAGCCGGCCCTGGGACCGCGCCCGGTGGACGGCCATGGCGGCGGTCTGCAGCGCCGGCAGCCGGCGCGGGATCCCGTCGGTGAGCGCGGTGCGGCCGGTGCCCTCGCCCTTCTGCGCCGCCTCGGCGGCCTTGACCCGCTGCCACTGGGCGATGATCGCGTCGACGTCGGCGGGGTCCTCGAGCGCCTGCTCGGCGTCGGCGGCGAACACGTGCGGGTTGCGGCGCAGCATCTTCTCGCAGAACGCGCGCGCGACGTCGGCGATGCCCCAGGCGGGATCGGACTCCTCCCCCAGCCGGGCGTGGAACAGGATCTGGAACCACAGGTCGCCGAGCTCGTCGATCAGCTCGGAGGCCGGGGCGCGGCGCTCGATCGCCTCGATGACCTCGTGGCTCTCCTCGAGGAGGTACCGGGCCAGGGACGCATGGGTCTGCTGGGCGCTCCAGGCGTCGCCGCCGGGCGAGCGCAGCGCGTCCATGATCCGGAGCGAGCGCGCCAGCTCCGCGAGCGCGTCCTCGTGCCCTGCAGGCGGGACGCGGTCCTCGGCGCTCATGCCGTGGCCGCCCGCGCGGGGCCCTGCAGGTCCTCGAGGACCTTCCGCGCCCAGGCGAGCAGCTCGTGGTCGCGCAGCTCGGCGCCGCCGATGCGGGCGGTGGTCGGGCGCGGCACGAGCACCTGGCGCAGGGTCGGCTTGAACATCGTGCCGGGGTACAGGCGCTGCATCCGCAGGGCCGCGGAGTCCGCCGGCTCGATGTGGGCGAAGCGGATCATCTTCCCCTGCGTCTGCACCTCGTCGATGCCGGCGGCGCGGCAGTCCAGGCGGAAGCGCGCGACGTCCAGCAGCACCTCGACGGGCGCCGGGGGCGTGCCGTAGCGGTCCTCGAGCTCGGCCCGCACGGCCTCGATCGTCTCGAGGGTGTCGGCCGCGGACAACTTGGCGTAGGCCTCCAGCCGCAGGCGCTCGGACGCGATGTAGTCGTGGGGCACGTGCGCATCCAGCGGCAGCTCGACCCGGATGTCGCTCGTGGGGGCCTGCGACTCCCCCTTGTACGCGGAGACGGCCTCCCCGACCATGCGCACGTACAGGTCGAAGCCGACGCCGGCGATATGCCCGGACTGCTCGCCGCCCAGCAGGTTCCCGGCGCCGCGGATCTCGAGGTCCTTCATCGCGACCTGCATGCCCGCCCCGAGATCGGTGTGCGCCGCGAGCGTCGTGAGGCGGTCATGCGCCGTCTCGGTCAGCGGCTTGTCGGCGCGGTAGAGGAAGTACGCGTAGGCGCGCTCGCTCGAGCGGCCCACGCGCCCGCGCAGCTGGTGGAGCTGGGACAGGCCGAAGCGGTCGGCGTTCTCGACGATCAGGGTGTTGGCGTTGGAGATGTCCAGCCCGGTCTCGACGATCGTGGTGCACACGAGCACGTCGAAGCGCTTCTCCCAGAAGTCGACGATGACGCGCTCGAGCTGGGTCTCGTTCATCTTCCCGTGCGCGACCTCGACGCGGGCGTCCGGGACCAGGTCCCGGATCCGCTGGGCGGTCCGATCGATGTCCTCGACCCGGTTGTGGATGAAGAACACCTGGCCCTCGCGCAGGAGCTCGCGCCGGATCGCCGCGGCGATCTGCTTGTCGTCCTCCGCGCCGACGTAGGTGAGCACCGGGTGGCGCTCCTCGGGCGGCGTCTGCAGCGTCGACATCTCCCGGATGCCGGTGACGGCCATCTCGAGGGTGCGCGGGATCGGCGTGGCCGACATCGACAGCACGTCGACGTCGGTGCGCAGCGCCTTGAGCGTCTCCTTGTGCTCGACGCCGAAGCGCTGCTCCTCGTCGACGATGATGAGCCCGAGGTCCTTGAAGCGCACCTGGCCCGTGAGCAGGCGGTGGGTGCCGATGACGACGTCGACGCTGCCGTCCCGCAGTCCCCCGATCGTCCGCTCCGAGTCCGCGGCGCTCTGGAAGCGCGAGAGGCCGCGGACGGTCACGGGGAATCCCGTGAAGCGCTCGGTGAAGGTGTCCAGGTGCTGCTGGGACAGGAGCGTGGTGGGCGCGAGCACGGCCACCTGCTTGCCGTCCTGGACCGCCTTGAAGGCCGCGCGGACGGCGATCTCCGTCTTCCCGTAGCCGACGTCGCCGCAGATCAGGCGGTCCATCGGCACCGGCTTCTCCATATCGGCCTTGACCTCGTCGATGGTGGTCAGCTGATCGGGGGTCTCGACGAACTCGAAGGAGTCCTCGAGCTCGCGCTGCCACGGCGTGTCCGGGGAGAACGCGAAGCCCGGGGCGTTCTGGCGCGCCGAGTACAGGCGCACGAGCTCGCCGGCGATCTCGCGGATGGCCTTGCGGGCGCGGGACTTGGTCTTGGCCCAGTCCGAGCCGCCCATCCGGTTGACGGCCGGGTCCTCGCCGCCGACGTACTTGGTGACCTGGTCGAGCTGGTCGCTGGGCACGTACAGGCGATCGCCGGGCTGCCCCTTCTTCGAGGGCGCGTACTCGATGACGAGGTACTCGCGGGTGGCGCGCTTGGCGCCCGCGCCGACCGTGCGGCTGGTCATCTCGACAAACCGGCCCACGCCGTGGTGCTCGTGGACGACGTGGTCGCCGGGGCGGAGCTGGAGCGGGTCGACGACGTTGCGGCGACGGGAGGGGATGCGCCGCTCGCCGCTGCGCCGGGCACCGGACTTGCCGGTCAGATCGCGCTCGGAGACGACGAGGATCCGCGAGGCCTCGTCGACGAAGCCCTCGAGGAAGGGGCCGACCGTCACGAGGGTCTCGCCGGGGACGAGATCGGCGGTGAGCTCGACCTCGGCGCGAGCCGGCACGCCCGCCTCCTGGAGGTTCTCGGCGATGTGCCGCGCCCCGCCCGGGCCGCTCATCGTCACGACGGCGCGCCAGCCCTCGGCGCGGCGGCGCCCCAGATCGCGGGCGGCGTCGGTGGAGCGGCCGCCGTAGCCGGGGTGGGCGACGGCGCCGGCCGTCACGTCCGTGCCCTCCTCGAGGCCGAAGGGCGACAGAGAGACCCAGCGATCGCCGCGGCCGCGCGCGTGCTCGCGCACCTCCGTGAGCGGCACGAAGCTCGCCGCTCCGACGTCGATGGGCAGGCCGCCGCCCGCGGCGGCGCTCGACCACGCGGCCGCGAGGAACTCGTCGGTCGTCGCGACGAGCTCCTCGGCGCGCGAGCGCACGCGCTCGGGGTCGAGCACGAGCACCGCGGCCCCGCGAGGCAGGGTGTCGACCACCTGCTCCATCGCCTCGACGAGCACGGGGCTGAGGGACTCCATGCCGTCGACCGCGATGCCGTCGGCGATCCGCAGCAGCATGTCGCGGACCCCGGGGAGCTCCTCGGCGCGGGCGCGGGCGCGCTCGCGGACGGCGGCGGTCAGGAGGATCTCCCGGCAGGGCGGCGCGTCCAGCCCGTGCTCGACGACCTCGAGGGAGCGCTGGTCGGCGACGGAGAAGTAGCGCACCTCGTCGACCTCGTCGCCGAACAGCTCGACGCGCACGGGGTGGGGCTCGGTGGGCGGGAAGACGTCGAGGATGCCGCCGCGGACGGCGAACTCGCCGCGCCGCTCGACCATGTCGACGCGCACGTAGGCGGCATCGACCAGGCGCTCCGCGAGGGAGTCGAGGGGGTGCTCCTCCCCCACGCGGGCCCGCACGGGCTCGAGATCGCCGAGCCCGGTGGCGACCGGCTGCAGGAGGCTGCGCACCGGCAGGACGAGCACGCGCACCTCGGCGCCGTCCTCGGGGTGCGCGATACGGCGCAGCGTCGCCAGGCGTCGCGCGACGGTGTCCGCGCGCGGGGACAGGCGCTCATGCGGGAGCGTCTCCCAGGCGGGCAGCTGCGCGACGTGCTCGTCCCCGACGAGGGCGGCGAGCGCGGCGACCGCGTCCTCCGCGGCCCGGGTGGTGGCCGTCAGGACGACGAGGGGACGCTCGGCCCGTGCTGAGCGGGCGAGGTCAGCGACGATGAACGGGTGCAGCCCGGACGGGGCGACGACGCCGGGGTCGTCTCCCGCCGCGGCGTCGGCCAGGAGCGACCGGACGGCCGTGAGATCGGGCCCGGCCGCGACCGCGTCGAGGAGGGGGGCGAGCGGCGGGCGGCGCACGGCGGCGGAGGCGCTCGGGGTGCTCGATGCCGCGGCGGTCATCGGACCTCCCGACCGTGGAAGCGCTGCTGCGCGGCCTCGAGCCCCTCGAGGATCAGCATCTCGGCGGCCTCGGCGGCGTCCTCGACGAGGATCGGCAGCACCTTCCGCTCGGTCGCCGAGAAGGAGGAGAGGACATGGTCGGCGGTGTCGCCGCGCCCGGTGGGGCGCCCGACGCCGACGCGGACGCGCAGGTAGTCCTTGGTGCCGAGCGCCTTGGTGACGTCGCGCAGGCCGTTGTGGCCGCCCTCGCCGCCGCCCCGCTTCAGACGGATCGCGTCGAAGGGCAGGTCGACATCGTCGTGGACCACCACGACGTCCTCGGGCGCGATCGAGTAGAAGTCCGCGAGGGCCCGGGTCGGTCCCCCGGACTCGTTCATGTAGCAGGTGGTCCGCGCGAGGATCGTGCGCACGCCCTTCCCCGGCGCACCGAGGTAGCCCTCGATGACCTGCGCCTTGCCGCGACGCGCCGCCTTGAACGCCGATCCCGTCTGCGCGGCGATGGCATCGAGCACCATCTGCCCGATGTTGTGGCGGGTGCTCGCGTACTCGGGGCCGGGGTTGCCCAGTCCGATCAGCAGGCGGGTGGCGCTCATGGATCGATGCTCCTGCTCGTGCTCGACGGCACCGCCTGCTGACGGCACCGCTGGAGAACGCTACCGGGGCGCCGCGCTGCGCGCGACGCCCCGGAGCGGCGATGGTGATCGGACGATCACGGAAACGGGTCCCGCGACCGTCCGGGGAGGGTCACTCCTCGGAGGCGGACTCCTCCGCGCCCTCGGACTCCTCGGCGGAGTCGGCACCGGCCTCGGCGCCCCCGGCCTCGACCTCCTCGATCGCGGCCTCGAGCTCCTCGTCCACGCGGGGAACCTGGACGGCGACCACGAGGGTCTCGGCGTCGGTGACCAGCTCGGCGCCCTCGGGCAGGACGACGTCGCCGGCGAACAGCTGGAAGCCGTCCTCCTTGCCCTCGAGGTCGATCTCGATCTGCTCGGGGACGTTCATGGCGTCCGCGGAGAGCGTGAGGGTGTTGACGTCGAGCACGGCGATCGCCGGGGAGACGACCTCGCCGGTGAGCGTCACGGGGATGTCGACCTCGACCTTCTCGCCGCGGCGGACCGCGATGAGGTCGAGGTGGGTGATGGTGCGGCGCAGCGGGTGGCGCTGCAGATCCTTGATGAGGACGGTGTGCGCGGTGCCGTCGGGAAGGGCCAGCTCGAGCAGCGCGTTGGAGTTGCGGGCCGCCAGAGCGGTCTCGTGGCCGGGCAGCACGAGATGGACGGGGTCCATGCCGTGGCCGTAGACGACGGCGGGGATCTTGTGCTCGGCGCGGATGCGGCGGGCGGCGCCCTTGCCGAACTCCTCGCGGGGCTGGACGTTGAGCTTCTCGGCCATGAGGGCCTCCTGGGTATCGAGCGGGCGGCGGGATCCTCGCACCGCGGTCCCGTCGGCCTGCCGGTCGGCATCGCCCCTGGGGCGTCCCCGGACCGGCGCTGCTCGCGCTCGTCCCGCACCGCGTCGATCACGGGACGCGGCACATGCCGGTCCCCTCGCCGAAGTGACTGCCCGAGGCTAGCACGGGGGACGTCCGTCGCACCCGGGCCACCGGATGTGACCTTGGCCTCCGCCGAGCCTCTGCGCGACCGCTCCGCCGTGCGTGCCGTCCGGCCGTGCGCCCTTCGCCCCCATACCAGTATTCCGCCCCCTGATCAGCGGTGATGGGACCGTGGTCCTGCCCGGCTAGGCGGCGCGGGCCCGTAGGGTGATGACTCCGGAGTACCCCCCTCCGGGTATCACCCCGCTCCTTACGAAAGGCCGTTCCCCACGGCTTCCGGCTCCGCACTCCCCACGACGTCCTCGACCGCGGACCTCCGCGAACGGCCCGCCGCCGATGACGTCCGCTCCGGTCTCGGGCGCTCGCTGCTCGGGGTCGTCCGGATCCTCGTCGGTTTCGAGTTCCTCTGGGCGTTCTTCGACAAGCTGATCGGCCTCGGCTTCTCCACCCCCGCCGAGCGCTCCTGGCTCAACGGCGGCGCCCCGACCGCCGGTTACCTCGGCGGCGTCGTCGATCCGGCGACGGGCAATCCCTTCGCCGGCTTCTTCCGCTTCTGGCTCGAGCTGGGTCCCGTGACCGACTGGCTGTTCATGCTCGGCCTGCTGGGCGTCGGCCTCACCGTCACCTTCGGCTTCCTGCATCGCTTCGGGGCGCTCGCGGGCGCGGCGATGATGCTGCTGATGTGGCTGGCATCCTTCCCGATCGCCCCGAACCCGTTCGTCGACTACCACCTCGTCGACCTGTTCCTGCTGCTGGCCCTCGCCGCGATCGGGGCCGATCGCTTCCTCGGGCTCGGCGGGCTGTGGCGGCGCCTGGTGCGCGGCAACCCCGTCCTCATCTGACCTCCGCGCCCGCCACCACGGCGAAGGGTCCGTCACCCCCGGCGGGGAGACGGACCCTTCGTCGTGAGTCTCTGCGGTCGTGAGGATCTGCGGCGGGGTCTCTCAGACCTCGCCGTCGAAGAGGCTCGTGACCGAGCCGTCGTCGAAGACCGCGCGGATGGCGCGGGCGATGAGGGGTGCGATCGACAGCTGGGTGAGCTGCTCGAACTCCTTCTCCGGCGGGACCGGGAGGGTGTTGGTGCAGATCACCTCGGCCACGCCGCTCGTGCGCAGGCGCTCGGTGGCGGGGTCCGAGAGGATCGGGTGGGTGGTCGCGACGACCACCTTGGTGGCGCCGTGGCTGTGGAGCGCCTCGACGGCCTGGACGATGGTCCCCGCGGTGTCGATCATGTCGTCGACGAGGATGCAGGTCTTGCCGCTGACCTCGCCGATCACGCGCTTGGCGACGGCCTGGTTGGGACGCTTGGGGTCGCGGGACTTGTGCACGAAGGCCAGGCCGATGCCGCCCAGGCGCTTGGCCCACTGCTCGGCCACGCGGATGCGGCCGGCGTCCGGGGACACCACGACGATGTCCTCCTGGCCGTACTTGCCCTCGACGTACTTCGAGAGGATCGGCAGGGCCATCAGGTGGTCGACGGGGCGGTCGAAGTAGCCCTGGACCTGGGGCGCGTGCAGATCCACCGAGATCATGCGGTCGATGCCGGCGGTCTGGTAGAGGTCGGCGACCAGACGGGCCGAGATCGGCTCGCGGCCGCGGTGCTTCTTGTCCTGGCGGGCGTAGGGGAAGGACGGGGCGATCGCCGTGATGCGCTTGGTCGACGCGCGCTTGAGCGCGTCGATCATGATCAGGTGCTCCATCAACCAGGTGTTGATGGAGGCGGGGTGGGACTGGAGGACGAAGGCGTCGGAGCCGCGGACCGACTCCCCGTAGCGCACGTAGATCTCGCCGTTGGCGAAGTCCCACGCGTCCATCGGGAGCACCTCGACGCCGAGCTCCTCGGAGACCTCCTGCGCCAGCACGGGGTGCGCGCGCCCTGAGGCCAGGACCAGCCGCTTCTCACCCGTCGTGACGATTCCGCTCATCGTGTCTCCTGCTCCCCGTGCGTGGTGTCCATCTCCGATGCGTCGGTCGCGTCGCCGGAGGCGGCACGCTCGAGGGCCTCGCGGGCCGCCTCGGCGGCGGCCGTGCCCTCGCGTCGGCGCTGGGTCCATCCTTCCACGTTCCGCTGGCCGCTCGCGTTCACGGCGAGCGCACCAGGCGGGACGTCCTTGCGGACCACGGTGCCCGCGCCCGTGGCGGCGCCGTCGCCGATCTCGACGGGCGCGACGAGGACGCTGTCCGAGCCGACGCGCACGTGGCGGCCGACCTTCGTGCGGTGCTTGTTCACGCCGTCGTAGTTGGCGAAGATCGTCGCCGCGCCGATGTTCGTGCCCTCGCCGATCTCGGCGTCGCCCACGTACGAGAGATGCGGCACCTTCGCGCCGTCGCCGATCTGCGCGTTCTTCGTCTCGCAGAAGCCGCCGATCTTGCCGCGGGCGCCGAGGACGGTGCCCGGGCGCAGGTAGGTGTACGGGCCGACGGTCGCCTCCTCCCCGATCTCGGCGAGCAGCGCCTGGGTGCGCACCACGTGGGCGCCGCGGCCGACGACCGTGTCGCGCAGGGTGGAGTCGGGGCCGATCACGGCCTCCCCGGCGATGTCGGTGGCGCCCTGCAGCTGGACGCCGGGCTCGATGACGGCGTCCTGGCCGATCGTGACGTCGGCGTCGATCCAGGTGGTGTCGGGATCGATGATCGTGACGCCCGCGCGCATGTGGCGCTCGTTGATGCGGCGGCGCATCTCGGCGCCGAGCTGGGCGAGCTGGACGCGGTCGTTGGCGCCCTCGACGAGGACGGGGTCATCCGTGACGAGCGCGCGCACGGATCCGCCGTCCTCGCGGGCGATGGCCAGCACGTCGGTGAGGTACATCTCCCCCTGCGCGTTGTCGGTGCCGATGCGGGAGAGGGCGGAGCGCAGCACGGCGAGGTCGAAGGCGTAGATGCCGGAGTTGACCTCGTCGATCGCGCGCTGGGCCTCGTCGGCGTCCTTGTGCTCGACGATGCCGAGCACCTGCTCGCCCGCCTCGTCGCGCAGGATGCGGCCGTAGCCCGTGGGATCGGGGATGCGCGCGGTCAACACGGTGACGGCGCTGTGCGTGCCCTCGTGCTCGGCGACGAGGCGCTCGAGGGTGGCCGCATCCAGCAGCGGGACGTCGCCGTAGGTGACGACCACGGTGCCGGTCTCGGCGTCTACCTGCTCGAGGCCGCACTGGACGGCGCGGCCGGTGCCGGGGATCTCGTCCTGGTCGGCGACGCGGACGAACGCGGCGTGCTCGGCGAGGTGCTCGACGACCTGATCGCGCTCATGGCGGACCACCACGACGAGGCGCTCCGGGTCGAGCCCGGCGGCCGCGGTGACGGCGTGCATCAGGAGGGAGCGGCCGCAGATCGGGTGCAGGACCTTGGGGACCGCGGACTTCATGCGGGTCCCCGCTCCGGCGGCGAGGACGACGATTGCCTGGGGGGCGTGGGAGTTCACGCAGGTTCTCCTTGCTCGGGGTGGGGCCCAGGGCGACGGCGTTCCGCCATCAGGACTCGAACCTGAAACTTCAGAACCAAAATCTGAGGTGTTGCCGATTACACCATGGCGGATCCGCCCTAGCGGGCGCACCGGGATCCTACCGGCCGTGCGCCGGTCGCCGGTGCGACGTCGTCGGCAGCGGGCAGCAGGACGGGCTGTGGAAGACTGCGCCCATGGGGGAGCCGAGACGGGCCCGGGAGCGGGCGGCGCGGATGACCGGTCGCGAGCGGCGCGAGCAGCTGGTCGCGGTCGGGCGGCGGCTGTTCGCGGAGAAGGGCTTCGAGGCCACGAGCGTCGAGGAGATCGCCGCGCGCGCCAAGGTGTCCAAGCCGATCGTCTACGAGCACTTCGGCGGCAAGGAGGGGCTGTACGCCGTGGTCGTGGATCGCGAGACGTCCACCCTGCTGGGCGCGCTCGAGGCCTCCCTCGACGATCCGCGCCAGCATCCCCGGATCCTCATGGAGCGCGCGGCGCTCGCCTTCCTCACGTACATCGACGACCACGAGGACGGCTTCCGGATCCTCGTGCGCGACTCCCCCACCGCGGCCGGCTCCGGCACCTACTCGTCGCTGCTGGGGGATGTCGCCGCGAAGGTAGAGGCGATCTTGGCGGCGCAGCTGCGGATGCGCAAGTACACGACGAAGGACGCCTCCGGGTACGCGCGGATGCTCGTCGGGATGGTCGCCTACACCGGCCAGTGGTGGCTGGAGACCCGCACTCCCTCGCGCGAGGAGATGGCCGCCCGCATGGTCAACCTCTCCTGGTACGGGCTGGGGGCGCTCGAGAAGAGCCCGCGCCTGCAGCAGCACTGAGACTTGAGACAGCACTGAGACCCGGGCCAGCACGGACCGCGGACGATGGCGCGCGGCAGCCGCCGACGGCCGTCGGCGGCCGGAGGGCGCCTCGGTAGACTGGCCGTCATGCCCGCACCCGACACCGGCCCCGCCGCGACCGGCACCGATCTCGATGACAGCACAGGTCTCGACGATGGCCCTGAGCTCGAGACCAGCACTGAGCTCGAGACCAGCGCTGATCTCGACACCAGCACTGATCTCGACACCAGCACTGATGAGGTCGATCGCATCATCGCGGGCTGGGCCGCGGCACGGCCCGATCTCGACACCTCCCCCATGGCGGTGCTCTCCCGCGTCTCGCGCCTGGCCCGTCATCTGGAGTCCGCCCGCCGCGCGGCCTTCGCGTCCTCGGGCCTGGAGTCCTGGGAGTTCGACGTCCTCTCGGCGCTGCGTCGCGCCGACGGCGAGGGGCTCTCGGCCACCGCGCTCATGCACCAGACGCTCGTGACGAGCGGGACGATGACCACGCGCATCGACAAGATGGCCGCCCGCGGCCTCGTCACGCGCACCCGGGACCCGCGGGACGGGCGCGCCGTCCGCATCGCGCTCGAGCCCGCCGGGGCCGCGGCGGTCGATGAGGCGATGGAGCATCTGCTCGCCTCCGAGCACGAGCTGCTCGCCGCCCTCGATCCCGCCGGAGCCGAGGCCCTCGCCGCCACCCTGCGCTCCCTGCTGCTCCCCTTCGAGTCCTCACCGACCCCGACCCCCGCCGAGGCTTCCTGACCCATGGCTCATCTGCTGGGCGCCCAGGCGCTCCATCTCGCCCTGCCCGATCGCGTCCTGCTGGATGCCGTGACCCTCGGGATCGAGGACGGCGACCGCATCGGCGTCGTCGGCCGCAACGGCGATGGCAAGTCCACCCTCCTGTCCCTCCTCGCGGGGCGCCGCGAGCCCGACTCCGGGCGGGTCACCGTGCGCTCGGGCGTGCGGATCGGGGTGCTCGACCAGCAGGACGACGCGACGCCAGGCACGACGGTGCGCGAGCGCGTCGTCGGCACCGGCCCCGAGCACGAGTGGGCCGCGGACCCGCGGATCCGCGACGTGATGGGTGGCCTGCTCGGGGACATCGACCTCGATGCGGACCTCTCCGTGCTCTCCGGCGGACAGGTCCGCCGCGTGCACCTGGCCGAGCTGCTCGTGGGCGACCACGACGTGCTGCTGCTGGACGAGCCCACCAACCACCTGGACGTCGAGGGCATCGCGTGGCTGGCCGAGCACCTGCGCTCCCACTGGAGCCCCCGCAGCGGCGGGCTGGTGGTCATCACCCACGACCGCTGGTTCCTGGACGCCGTCTGCACCCGCATGTGGGAGGTGCACGACGGTGTGGTCGATCCCTTCGAGGGCGGGTACGCCGCCTATGTGCTCCAGCGCGTCGAGCGCGACCGTCAGGCGCAGGCCGCGGAGGCCAAGCGCCAGAACCTCATGCGCAAGGAGCTCGCCTGGCTGCGCCGCGGGGCTCCCGCCCGGACCTCCAAGCCCAAGTTCCGCATCGACGCCGCGAACGAGCTGATCGCCGACGAGCCGTCGGTGCGCGACACCGTCGAGCTGACGCGCCTGGCCACCTCCCGTCTGGGCCGAGACGTGATCGACCTCGAGGACGTCTCCGCCGGCTATGACGGCGCGGACGTGCTGCGCGATGTCACGCTGCACGTCGGCCCTGCTGACCGCATCGGGATCCTCGGGCCCAACGGCGCCGGCAAGTCCACCCTGCTGGCGCTCATCACCGGCGACCTGGTCGCGCGCACCGGGCGCGTGCGCCGCGGCAAGACCGTCACCGTCCGTCAGGTGTCCCAGCGGATGACCGGGCTCGCGGATCATTTCGACGAGCGCGTCAGCGAGGTCGTGGGCCGGTACCGGACCACGTTCCGCGCGGGGAGCAGAGCGGGCAGCGACGAGGTCTCCCCCGGGCAGCTGCTCGAGCGCCTCGGCTTCACGAGCGCGCACCAGAAGGTGCTCGCCGGACGGCTCTCGGGCGGCCAGCAGCGCAGGCTGGACCTGCTGCTCACGCTCCTGGAGGAGCCCAACGTCCTGGTCCTCGACGAGCCCACCAACGACATGGACACCGACATGCTCGCGGCGATGGAGGACCTCCTGGACACCTGGCCGGGTCCGCTCATCGTGGTCTCCCACGACCGCTACCTGCTCGAGCGCGTGACGGACCTGCAGTACGCCGTGCTGGACGGCACCGTCCGCCACCTGCCCGGCGGCGTCGAGCAGTATCTGGCGCTGCGGGCCGCGCAGGAGGACGCGGCGTCGGCGGCCTCGTCCTCGGCGCCGTCGTCGCCCGTGCCCGCCGGCGGGGCGGACGCGGCGCCCGGCCTGTCCGGGCGCGAGCTGCGGGAGGCCCAGAAGGAGCTGTCGGCCCTCGAGCGGCGCATGGGGAAGCTGGAGTCCGAGATCGCCGCGGCCCGTGCGGGCCTCGGCGACATCGACCCGGGCGACTACACGCGCATGGCCGAGGAGATGACGGCGATCTCCGCGCGCGAGGAGGAGCTCACGGGCGTCGAGGAGTCGTGGATGGAGCTGTCGGAGCGCCTCGAGGGAGTGTGATCCGCGGGCGTCAGGCGCCCCCTCCCCCTGCGCTCTGCTCGCCCTCCATCGTCATGCGCGCGACGTGCAGGGCCAGGTAGGAGACCTCGTCGGCCGTCAGATGCGAGTCCAGGCGCAGCTCGATGATCGTCGCGAGCTGCTCAGCGGCGCGGGTCGCCTCGGGGTAGTTGCGGCGGATGGCCTGGCCGATCGCGGAATCCTGCTCGTCGAGCTGGCGGTGGGAGTGGACGCGCACGAACAGGTAGCGCACGTGGGTGATGAAGCGCGCGGCGCTCATCGAGGTGGAGTCCACGTCGATGCCGAAGCGCTCGGAGACGACGGCGAGGAGCTGCTGGATCACGCCGGTCATCGTGTAGGTGAACGACAGGTCCCCGGAGGCGAAGCCGGCGTTGACCAGGTGCAGGGCCAGGGCCGTGGCCTCGTGCTCGGCCAGCGGCGGGTCGAGGCGCTGGTTGATCTCGGCGAGCAGGTGCACGGCGCGCGCGTACTCGTCGGCGTACAGGGTCTGCACCTCGGCGCGCACCGGGTACTCGAGGCTCTGGCCGCGGCGGGCGCGCTCGAGGGCCGCCTCGATGTGGTCGGCCACGGCGATCGCGAGGGTGGGGCGGGTGGTCGCGCGGCCCTCGACGCCGGAGACGTCCAGGGCGATGACCACGGCCCGCAGGACCTCCTCGTCGATCGCGGCGAGCAGCTCGGCGAGGTGGTCGGGGTCGCGGCCGTCGGCGGGGACGAACTCGCGCACGATGCGGGCGGGGTCGATCTCCTGGCCCGGGGCGGCGCGGAAGCCGAGGCCGCGTCCGGTGAGGATGACCTCCTGCCCGCTCGCGTCGCGCGAGAGGACGATGTTGTTGTTGATGACCCGCAGCACCTTCACGCGACTCGTCCTCCTCGTCTCGGCCGCCAGGGTTCGGCGATCGGTCCATCGTCCCGCATCATCGCGGGATCGGATGCATCGGCCCGCGTCCTCGTGAGCACGGATGCACGTGCGCGCCGCCGCCCGGGCGCGTCCTCGCGCCGCGGCCTGTGCATGGTGACCGGTGCACGGCGGCCGGTGCACGGCGGCCCGGTCCGCCGTCGACGTGCGACGGTGGACCGGGCCTGGTCCTGCAGGGGCTCCGGAGAGCCTCAGCGGCGGACGACGACCACGGTCTCGCCCGCGGCGACGTCGCTGCCCGTGAGCGGCTCGACCGCGGCGAACTGCGCCGTGTTGGTGACCGTCATCAGGATGACGGTCGCGTACCCGGCCTCGCGGACGGCGTCGAGGTCGACGGTCGCCAGCAGGTCGCCGACCGAGACGCGCTGCCCCGGCTGGACCGCGACGTCGAAGCCGCGGCCGTTCATCTGGACGGTGTCGATGCCGATGTGGATGAGCACCTCGACACCGTCGTCGGTGCGGATCCCGAACGCGTGACCGGTGCCGGCCACGGAGATGAGCTCACCGGCGACGGGAGCGACGACGCGGCCGTTCGCGGGCTCGATGCCCACGCCCTCGCCGAGCGCCTTCGAGGAGAACACCGGGTCGGAGACGTCCTCGAGGGCGACGACGCGACCGGCGACCGGCGCCTGGATCTCGATGTCGCCCGCGGGGACGGGGGTCGAGGCGGCGGCGTGCGTCGCACTGGCCTCGGGGGCCAGGACCGACGCCGCACCCCTGCCGGCCGCGCCGGCGCCGACCGCGGTGGCGCCGACGGTCGCGCGCTCGGCGGGAGCGGAGACGATGCCGCGGGCGGCGGCCTCCTCCGCGTCACGACGGGCGTTGGCCTCGGCACGCTCCTCCTTGGACAGGTAGTCCGAGAAGTACACGGCCAGCAGGGCCACGACGAAGGCGACGGTGATCGAGATGATGTACGTGATCATCGGGTCGAAGACCGGGATGGTCAGCAGCGAGGTGAACGCGAAGGCGCTCGTGTTCACGCCGCCGAGCAGGCCGATGGTGACGCCGCCGACGAGGCAGCCGGCGAGCATGCGCGGGTAGATGCGCTTGAAGCGCAGGTGGATGCCGTAGAGCGAGGGCTCGGAGATGCCGCCGAGCAGGCCCGCGGCGAGCGCGCCCGTCGCGGTCTGGCGCATCTCCTTCTCGCGGTGGCGCAGCGACAGCAGCAGAACGCCGGCGGTCGCGCCGAAGCAGGCGAAGTTCCACGTGCCCATCGGGCCCTGGATGAAGTCGTAGCCCAGGGAGTTGATGTTGGCGAGCATGAGCGCGTTGAGCGGCCAGTGCAGGCCCAGTGGCACCAGGAACGGGTAGAGCAGTGGGATGAGGATCGCGAAGACGATCGGGGCGTGGCCGTTGAGCCAGGCCAGGCCCACGCCGATGCCCGAGCCCAGCCACACGCCGAGCGGGCCGATGACGAAGGCGGTGACCGGGATCATCACGAGCATCGACAGGAACGGCACGAAGACGAGCTGCACGTTCTCGGGGAAGATCTTCTGCAGGCCGCGGTAGAGCAGCGCGAGCAGCGGGACCATCAGCAGCGGCACGAACACCTGGCCGCTGTAGTCGTTGAGCTGCATCGGCAGGCCGAAGACGTGGGCGACGGCGCTCGTGGTGCCGAGGGTGTCGTTGGTGACGTACTCGACCCCGGGGATCTTGTTCTCCGGCTTGAGCATGCCGGCGAAGTCCGGGGTCATGAGGGCGGCCATGATCGCCGCTCCGAGCCAGCCGTCGACGTTGAGCTTCTTCGCCGCGTTGTAGGCGACCATGATCGGCAGGAAGTGGAGCACGGAGCGCCACATGGCGTCGACGAAGACCCAGGTCGCGGGCTTGACCTCGGCGTGGAAGTCGATGACCCCGAAGGCGTCGAGCATCGAGGCGATCGCGATGATCAGCGAGGCTCCCAGCAGCACGCCCAGCAGCGGGCGGAACGAGTCCGAGAGGTACTCGAAGAAGTTGTCGATGAAGGAGAAGCGGCCCTTGCCCTTGGCGCGGATCTCGGCCTTGATCTCCGCGTCGGTCTTGGCGCGGGGCGTGCCGCCGTCGGCCATCGAGGGGAGGTTCATGATCGAGGAGAACACGCTCGCGACGGCGCCGCCGATGACGACCTGGAAGCGGTCGCCGCTCTGGGGGACGGTGCCCATGACGCCGCTCAGGGCGTCGAGGAACGAGCGGTCGACCTTGTCGCCGTCGTGGAGCTGGAAGCGCAGTCGGGTCGCGCAGTGGGTGAGGCTCTCGATGTTCTCGGGGCCGCCGACGCCGCGGACGATGTCCTCGGCGAGGCTCCCGGAGCCGGGAGGTGTGGTGGTCATGATGCGCCTTCGCAGGGGAGATGACAGTGATCCGAGGGATCGGGGACCGAGCCGACGCCGTCGGGCGCTCCGGGGTCCTGTCGGCTCCCGGGCATGAAAGAAGACCCGGGACGGTGCGCGGGAGCGCGGTCCCAGGTCTTGCCTCATGCGAGTAACAACCCTGTACGAGCGAAGAGCTCGTCGAGAACCATAGCATCGGCGGAGCCCGCGATCGGGACGGAGGTCCCGGAGCCCGGGCCGGCCCTCATCCGCCGGCCTCCATCCGTCGGCCCTCATCCGCCGGGCCCGCGTGCCGTCAGGAGGCGGCGGCCCCTTCGCTGTAGGCGCGTTCCATCACCGCGACGGCGTCCCGCGAGATCCGCGCGAAGGGGTGCTCGACGGCTCCGTCGGCGACCACGCGCGCGAAGTCCGCGAGCTCGTGGACCATCGACTGCGCGACCGATCGCGGGGCCTGGTCCAGGAGCGTCTCGCGGGTGCCGTCGCGCCGCTCGATCTCGATCCGGCCGGGCTCGGAGACGGAGTCGATGCGCAGCGTCGCGTCCTCCCCCTCGATCGTGGACCCGGTGGTGGTGGCGCTGACCTTGGAGTAGCGGCACAGCACGGACAGCGTCGGGTAGGTCAGCAGGACGGCGCCCGAGGCGTCGAAGCCGGATTCCAGGCTCTGGGACGTCGAGACGCTGCGCTCCGGGGCCCCGAACAGCTGCACGGCCGGCAGCACCGTGTAGATCCCGATGTCCGAGAGGGCGCTGTGTCCGAAGGCGGGGTCGAAGGCGCGGCGGTGCTCGCCGGCGCGGACGGCGTCGTAGCGGCTCGAGTACTGGCACATCTCGAAACGCGCGTGCCAGATGCGCCCGAGGGCCGGCAGGGCCTCGGCGATGAGGGCCCAGGCCGGGTCGTGGACGGCCCGCGCGGCCTCCATCAGCACCAGCCCCTGCTCGCGGGCGCGATCGTGCATGCGGTCGAAGGAGGCGAGCGAGAGGGCCAGCGGCTTCTCGCATAGCACGTGCTTGCCCGCGTCGAGGGCCTCGAGCACATCGGCCTCATGGCACGTGGTGGGCGAGGCGATGTAGACGGCGTCGACCTCCGGGTCCGCGAGGACGGCCGCGCGGTCGCAGCGGGCGGCCATCGTCGTCCCGAGGCTCGCGGCCTCCGCGGCGAAGGCGTCCGCCGTCTCCTGGGCGCGCGAGAGGACGACGGTCGGCGCGATCTGCGGGACGTGCCCGGCGGCCTCGACGAAGCTCCGGGCGATCGCGGAGGTCCCGAGGACGGCGATCCGGACAGGAGCGGCGGCAGGTGCGACGGGCATTCAGCTCTCCTCGAGGATGCGGGCGCCGGGCATGCCGCCCGTGGTGCAGTGGGTCTCGCGCACCAGCCCGGAGGCCTGCACCACGCCCGCGAGCTCGGCGGCGTGCTCGGCGTCGCGGGCCAGGACCGCGATCGTCGGTCCCGAGCCGGAGACGATCGCCCCGCAGGCCCCGGCGCCCTCGGCGAGCGCGATGACGGGCTCGAGACCCGGGTGCAGGGTGAAGGCGGGGCCCTGCAGGTCGTTGTGGAGGGTCTGGCCGAGCAGCTCGACGTCCCCGCAGCGCAGCGCCTGGAGCTGGTCCGCATCGGGCTCGGGGACCTGCCGCACATCGCGCCCGTGCTCGAGCACGAGCTGGTCGAAGCGCCGGTAGACCTCGGGCGTGGACAGCTGTCCGCCCGGCACGGCGAGCACCCAGTGCCACTGGCCCTCGGCGAGCACGCTCGAGAGGTCGCCGCCGTTGCCGCGGCCGAGCGCCGTGCGCCCCAGCATCGCGAAGGGGACGTCCGCCCCGAGCTCGCCGCCCAGGCGCCGCAGCTCCTCCGGCGGGATGCCGAGCCCCCACAGGCGGTTCAGCGCCACGAGGGTCGCGGCGGCGTCGGCGGAGCCTCCGCCCATGCCGCCGGCGACCGGGACGCGCTTGTCGATGCTGATCGCCGCGCCCTCGGACACGCCGCCGCGGGCGCGCAGCAGCTCGGCCGCGCGCAGGGCCAGGTTCCCGCCGTCCAGCGGGACGTCGCCCTCGACGTGCGAGTCGAGCGACAGATGCAGGCCGACGGCGCGCTCGACCGTGATCGTCTCGACGAGACCGACGGCGTGGAAGACGGTCGCGAGCTGGTGGTAGCCGCGGCCGTCGACGCCGCCGACCCCGAGCGAGAGGTTGATCTTGCCGGGGGCGCTGACGACGACGCGCTCGAGGGGCGCGGCCGGGGGCGTCCCGGGGCCGGTCATGCCGGGGCTCCCTGCGCGGCACGGGCGATCGCGAGGAAGTCGGCGACCTCGAGGGTCTCGCCGCGGCGAGTCGGGTCGATGTCCGCGCTGCGCAGGATCTCCTCGGCGCGCGCGGCGCCGCCCGCCCAGGCCGCCAGAGCGGGGCGCAGCATCTTGCGGCGCTGGGCGAAGGCCGCATCGATCACCGCGAACGTCGCCTCGCGCTCGGCGTCCGTGCCCAGCGGCTCCTCGCGCCGGGTGACCTGCACCAGGGAGGAGTCGACGTTGGGGACCGGCCAGAACACCTGGCGCGAGACCGTGCCGGTGCGCTCGGCCCGCCCGTACCAAGCGGTCTTCACGCTCGGGGCTCCGTAGACGCGGGAGCCGGGCGCGGCGACGAGCCGGTCGACGACCTCCGCCTGGACCATGACGAAGGCGGTGCGCAGCCCGGGGAAGCGCCCCAGGAGGGTCAGCAGGATGGGGGTGGCGACGTTGTAGGGCAGGTTCGCGACGAAGCGGTCGGGCGCGCCGCCCGGCAGCGACGGGAGCTCGGTGATCGCGAGGGCGTCGGCGTGGACGAGCGCGAAGCGGTCCTCGGGGATCCCGCGGGCCCGCAGGGTCAGCGGGAGCATCTGCGCGAGCGCCCGGTCGAGCTCGACCGCGGCCACCGAGGCGCCCGCCTCGAGGAGGCCGAGCGTGAGGGAGCCCAGGCCGGGGCCGACCTCGAGCACGCGATCGCCCTGGCCGATGCCGGCGCGCTCGACGATCGCGCGCACCGTGTTGGGGTCCGTGAGGAAGTTCTGCCCGCGATGCTTGGAGGGGTGCACGCCCCCGGCCTCGGCGAGCTCGCGGATGTCGCGGCCGCTCAGGAGCATCGTAGGGGCGTCGGCGGTATCCGGTGCCGGGCGGGGCTCGTCCGCGCTCGTGCTCGCGCTCATGCCGCCGGCCACCCGTACACCTCGCGCGTGGTCGCACGGACCGCGCGGCACGCGGCCTCCAGCTCCGTGCCGGTGGACTCGGCGATCTGGGCCATCGTGAGCGGGATCAGATAGGAGGAATTGGGGCGGCCCCGGTAGGGGGCAGGCGTGAGGAACGGCGCATCGGTCTCGACCATGACGCGCCCGATCCCGACCTCGGCGAGCGCGGCGCGCAGGTTCTCCGCGTTCTTGAACGTCGCCGTGCCGGCGAAGGAGAGGTAGAAGCCGCGGTCCACGCAGGCGCGCGCGAACTCCGCGTCCCCGGAGAAGCAGTGCAGGACGGTGCGCTCGGGGGCGCCGTCGGCATCGAGCACCTCCAGGACGTCGCGGTGGGCGTCGCGGTCGTGGATCTGCAGCGGCAGGCCCGTCTCCTTGGCCAGCGCGATGTGCGCGCGGAAGGCGTCGAGCTGGGCGGTGCGCGCCCGCTCGTCCTTGCGGGAGGTGCGGAACCAGTCGAGCCCCGTCTCTCCCACCACGACCATGCCGGGGCCGCGGACGAGGCGGTCGATCTCGGCGATCGCCTCGTCGAGCGGGATCATCTCCCGCCCCTCGTGGTCGGTGCCGCGGGCGTGCAGGGCCGCCTCGTTGGGATGGACGGCGACGCCGCCGCGCAGGCGCGGCTCACGGGCCAGCAGATCGGCGGTCCAGTGCGCGGCCTCGCGGTCCGAGCCGATCGTGATCATCGCGTCGACGCCGACGGCGCGGGCGCGCTCGATGTGCTCGTCGACGTCGAGGTGCTCATCGCCGTCGGCGAAGTCGAGGTGGCAGTGGTTGTCGATGACGGGGAACGGGAGCGGATCGGGGGCCGGCGGCCACGAGCGGTCTCGCCGCGGGCGCCCGGCATCCGCGGCGGAGCGCTCGTGGACGGGTCGCGGGGCGGCAGCGGCGTCGCGGTCGACGCCGGGGCCGCTGTCGTGCGGGGCGGTCTGACCGGGCATGGCACCATCGTAGGAGCCCCGCGCGTCCGATCCGTCACCGCGTCCGCGACCTCCACCGCACCTCCCCGTTCCGCGGCCCTCGTCCACAGCTCGGCTCGGCGGCTCGTCGGAGCGGCAACCACGGGGGCGGTGGCAGAGGTCACCCCGCCCCGCGGGGACGCCGTGCCCGCGCCTGTGGTTGAATGGTTCCTCGTTGCGCGTCGTTCCGCGCGCCGTCGCACGTCCGGGCACCCGGTCGTCAAGGCCGCTGGCGGGACCGAGCGTCACCCCTCAGTTTCGCCGTCCGTCCCGGACAGTCCACTCAAGGAGCGTTCCCATGGCAGTGCCCAAGTTCAAGATGTCCCGGGCCCGCACCCGTTCGCGCCGCGCCAACTGGAAGGCCGAGAACGCCGACCTGGTGCAGGTGACCGTGCGCGGCCGCACCGCGTCGGTCCCGCGCCGCCTGGCCAAGGCGTACCAGCGCGGCCTGCTGCAGATCGAGGACTGAGCTCCTCTCCCCTGTTCTTCGACGAGAGCCCCGACCGTCCGCGGTCGGGGCTCTCGTCATGCGAGGCTGGAAGAGGCCTCGGCTGTGATCGGCCTCCGGGACGATGGGCCCCAGCCGGGATCCGGCTCAGCGGTGCTCGAGAGCGAGCGCGTAGAGCTCGCGACCGGTGACCCCCTCGTGGGCGGCGGCGACGGCCCGGGCGGCATCCTTCATCCGCTCCCCCGCCGCGGTGCGCTCGAGGACCTCGCCGACGAGGTCGGCGGCGTCGGCCTCCACGGTGCGCGAGCCGCCCACGACGATCACGATCTCCCCCAGCACCTCGCGCTCGCGGGCCCAGGCGGCGAGCTCGCCGAGCGTGCCGCGCCGGACCTCCTCATGCGTCTTGGTGAGCTCGCGCGCGACGGCGGCGGGGCGCTGGGCCCCGAAGCCCTCGGCCATCGCGGCGAGCGTCGCGGCCGTGCGCCGGGGGGATTCGAAGAACACGAGCGTGCGCTCGTCGGCGGCGAGCGCGGCGAACAGGGCGGCGCGGCGCCCGGGCGTGCGGGGCGCGAAGCCCTCGAAGGCGAAGCGGTCCGGCGGCAGCCCCGAGGCGGCGAGCGCGGTGAGCACCGCGGAGGGGCCGGGGATGACGGTGACGGGGAGGTCCGCATCGATCGCGGCGCGCACGGCGCGGTACCCGGGGTCGGAGACGACGGGCATGCCGGCGTCGGTCACGAGCACCACACGTCTGCCGTCGCGCAGGGCGTCCATCAGCCAGGGCGTGCGCTCGGCCTCGGTGTGCTCGTGGTAGGCGATGACCTGCGCGGTGATGCTCGCTCCGAGGTCCCGCGCGAGCCGCCCCAAGCGCCGCGTGTCCTCGGCGGCGATCACATCGGCGGCCTCGAGGACGCGCACGAGGCGGACGGGGGCGTCCAGGGGATTGCCGATCGGCGTGGCCGCGAGCGTGAGCTCGCCGGGGCGCGGGATCGGCACCGGCTCGCCGGGGCGCGGGGTCTGCTCGTCGCTCACGGCCCCATCGTAGGCGTCCGGCCCCTCCCCCGACCGGCGGCTGGACAGGGGCGATGTCCTAGCATGGCCCGGTGAGCACACGGGCCGATCTCGCCGTCCCCGGGTCCGATCCCGTCGAGACCCCCGAGTCGCCCTCCGCGTCTCCTGCCGCGGACGGACGCGTCGAGGAGGCTCTGGAGCGCGACCGGCTCCGACGTCGACTGCGGGTCTTCGACCTGTCCGACCGCGTCGCCGGCTGGTTCTGGTCGCTCGCCGTCTTCGCCCTCGCGCTCGTGCTGCGGCTGCAGGGCCTGGGCGATATCCGCACCCTCGTGTTCGACGAGACCTACTACGTCAAGGACGGATACACGATCTGGCGCCACGGCGCCGAGATGGCCTGGCCCGACGAGCCGAACGCGGCCTTCGAGGCCGGGCGGGTCGACACCTACCTCTCCCAGGGCGAGTACGTGGTGCATCCGCCGGTCGGCAAGTGGGTGATCGGCGCGGGCGAGGCCCTGCTGGGGGCGGACTCCCCCTGGGGATGGCGGATCTCCGTGGCGCTGCTCGGGGCGCTGAGCGTGCTCATGGTCGCGCGCATCGGCCGCCGCCTGTTCCGCTCCACCGCGATCGGTGCGATCGCCGGCCTGCTGCTGGCCGTCGACGGCCTCCACCTCGTCATGAGCCGCACCGGCCTGCTCGACCTCGTGCTGTCGTTCTTCGTGCTCGCGGCCTTCGGGGCCCTGCTGATCGACCGCGACCGGTTCCGGGCGCACCTGGCCGAGGGCGGCGCCCGCATCGCCGCCGCCGGTGTGGCTCTGCCGTCGCTGGGGATCCGCGCGGGGCTGCGGCCGTGGCGGATCACCGCGGGGGTGCTGCTAGGGCTCGCCTGCGGCGTCAAGTGGTCGGGCCTGTACGTGCTGGCCGTCTTCGGGATCATGACCGTGCTGTGGGACTGGTGGGCCAGGCGGCGCCTCGGCGAGCGGCGGTGGCTCGAGAACGGGCTGTTCCGGGACGCGATCCCCGCGTTCTTCGTCATGGTCGGCGGGGCGTTCCTGACGTACCTCGCCTCCTGGAGCGGCTGGTTCGCCACCTCCGACGGCTTCCACCGCCACTGGGCCGAGACCGAGGGCGGCTACGCGGGCGGCAACGGGGTGCTCAACGCCCTGCGCTCCCTGTGGCACTACCACGCCGAGGCGTACGCCTTCCACGTCGGCCTCGACACCCCGCACACCTACCAGGCGTCCCCGCTCGGCTGGCTGCTACAGATCCGCCCGACCAACTTCTACTACCGCCAGTACGACTACGGGCAGATGGGCTGCGAGGTCGCCAAGTGCGCCGCGCAGATCAACTCGGTGGGCAATCCGCTCATCTGGTGGCTCGGGACGGCGGCGATCCTCGTCTGCCTCGTCGCCGGTCTCGTCTGGCGCGACGGGCGGGCGCTCGCTGCGCTGGCCGGCATCGTCGGCGGCTACCTGCCGTGGATGCTGTACCTGCACCGCACGATCTTCACCTTCTACTCGGTGGTCTACGAGCCGTTCCTCGTGCTGTGCCTCGCGTACGCGTTCGGCCTGCTGCTGGGGCCGCGGCACGCGGACCGCGATCGGCGCCTGGCGGGCACCCTGTTCACCGGATCGCTGCTGGTGCTGATCGTGCTGGTCAGCGCGTTCTTCTGGCCCATCTGGACGGGGCAGACGATTCCGCTCGAGCAGTGGCATTGGAGGATGTGGCTGCCCACCTGGCCGTGACGGCGGCACCGCCCCGCGGAGGGGCGCGGAGGGCTCCGTCCCCAGGCGCGGAGGGGCCGCGCTCCCGGATACGATGTGCCCATGGCTCTGGACTCCTCCTCCCTGCGCGACCTCGCCCGCGACCTCGGCGTGGGCACCGACTACTGGGGGTGGGACGGCGTCCAGCGGGACGTCGCCGACGAGACCCTGCTGAAGGTCCTGGCGGCGCTCGGCCACGAGCTCGCCTCCGATGAGGATGTCGCCCGCGTGCGCGCCGAGCGCGAGGACGCCGCCTGGCGCCGCACGCTGCCGCCCGTCGTCGTGGTCCGCGAGGACTCCCCTCGGACGGTCGCCGTCCACGTCGACCACGGGACGTCCGTGGCTCTCGAGGTGCGCCTCGAGGACGGCACCGTCCGCTCCGTGCAGCAGGTCGAGGACTGGACGTCGCCGCGCGAGGTCGACGGGGTGCTGCGCGGCCAGGCCAGCTTCGCCCTCCCCGACGGGCTGCCGCTCGGCTGGCACCGCCTGGTGGCGCGCACCGAGGGCGGCGAGTCCGCGTGCGACCTGGTCGTCACGCCGCGCCGGGTGAGAACCCATGAGCGCCTCGGGGCGCGCCGCGCCTACGGCGTCCAGGCCCAGCTGTACTCGGTGCGCTCGGCCCGCTCCTGGGGCATCGGCGACCTCGCCGACGCCCGCGACCTCGCCGCGATCCTGGGGGTCCGCCACGGCGCGGACTTCCTGCTCGTCAACCCGCTGCACGCCTCCACGCCGACGTCGCCGCTCGAGCCCTCCCCCTACCTGCCTGTCACGCGGCGCTTCACCAGCCCGCTGTACCTGCGCATCGAGGACATCCCCGAGTACGCGCAGCTGCCGGACTTCGCGCGCCAGCGCATCGGCCACGTGCGCGCGGAGGTCGCGCCCTGGAACGACCGCGCGGATGCGCTCGAGCGCGACGAGGTCATGGACGCCAAGAACCGGGCGCTGGACGAGATCTTCGCCGCCCCGCGCACCGCCGGGCGCCAGGCCATGCTCGACGCCTACCGGGCCCGCGAGGGCCAGGGCCTCGAGGACTTCGCCCTGTGGTGCGCGATCTACGAGCGCGCGGACTCCCTGGACCCGGCCCGTCTTGAGGCGCTGCAGGCTCGCGACCCCGAGGCGGTCGCCGCCGCCCGCACCGAGCTCGCCGATCGCGTCGACTTCCACGTGTGGGTGCAGTGGCAGCTGGATCAGCAGATGGGCCAGGCCCAGCGCGCAGCCGTCGAGGCCGGCATGCGGATCGGCCTCATGCACGACCTCGCCGTCGGGGTGACGCAGGACGGTGCGGACAAGTGGGCCCTCGGCGACATCCTCGCCCAGGGCATCGGCGTGGGCGCCCCGGCCGACCAGTACAACCAGCAGGGCCAGAACTGGGACCAGCCGCCGTGGCGCCCCGACGCCCTGGCCGAGGCCGGCTACCGGCCGTGGCGGAACATGCTGCGCTCGCTCATGCGCCACGCGGGCGCGCTGCGGATCGACCACGTGCTGGGCCTGTTCCGCCTGTGGTGGATCCCGGCGGGGAACTCCGCGGCCGACGGCGCCTACGTGTTCTACGACCACGACGCGATGATCGGGATCCTCGCGCTCGAGGCGCAGCGCTCGGGCACCCTCGTGATTGGCGAGGACCTGGGCACCTTCGAGCCGTGGGTGCGCGACTACCTGGCCGACCGCGGGATCATGGGCACGTCGATCCTGTGGTTCGAGAACGACCACGCCGGCAACCCGCTGCGCCCCGAGCACTACCGCGAGCTGTGCCTGGCCAGCGTCAACACGCACGACCTGCCGCCGACCGCCGGCTACCTCGCGGGCGACCACGTGGCGCTGCGCGCGGAGCTGGGCCTGCTCGAGCGGCCCCTCGCCGAGGAGCTCGCGGCCGACGAGGCGGGGCGCCAGAAGGTCCTGGACGTCCTCATCGACGAGGGCCTGCTCGCGCGCGAGCACGACGTCGAGGACGTGGTCCTGGCCCTGCACCGCCACCTGTGCCGGACGCCCTCGCGGCTGATCGGCGTATCCCTCGTGGACTGCGTGGGCGAGCGCCGGATCCAGAACCAGCCCGGCACGGACGAGGAGTACCCGAACTGGCGCATCCCCCTGGCCGACGCCGAGGGCGAGGTGGTCACGATCGACGACATCGCGACGGACGCGCGCACCGCACGCCTCCTGACCGCGGTGCGGGAGGGCCTCGCGCAGGGCTGAGGCGACGGTCAGCGTCGGGCGTCGATATGCACGTCCGGCCACGGCGGGGCGTCGAGGGTCGACGGGCGGTCGGATCCCCGCACGGTGCGGTCGAAGAAGTCGAGGGTCAGGGTCCGCATGATCTCGTGGACGCGGCCTCCCGCCTTCCGGCTCGTCATCCCCAGCAGCGACAGTCCGGGAGCCCCGTACGGGGCGTCGGTGAGGTCGGCGTGGAAGAGCCCGTCGACCGTGACGTACCAGGCGTCGCCGGTGGCGGTGCGGTATGCCGCCCTCTGCGTGCCGTCGACGTGCCGCACCTCCACCGCTGGCCAGCCCTCGGCCGCCATGTCGTCGGCGGACCGGGTCATCCACAGGGTGGGGACCGTGAAGCGGCGGGCGACCGCGTCGACCGTCATGGGGGCGTCGATGATCAGGCACGCCCTCACGCGCGGATCGCCCGTGCACCACTGCGAGGTCGTGTACCCGCCCAGCGACATGCCCATCGCTCCGACGCGCTCGAGGTCCATGCTCGCCCGCAGGGGGTTCGCCGCCGTGGAGAGCCAGTCGAGCACGGCGCGCGGGTCGGCGGCGAGATAGGACGCGAGGCCCTCGGGCATCGGATCCGCGTCCAGGCGCGGCGCGGTCTCCTGGGGCTCGATCGACTGGTCGATGAGCGGCTTCAGCACCGATGCACCGCGGTACGGGATCCGGGTGCCGTCGGCCAGCAGCGCGGAGCCGACGGTGCCGGGCTGGTCGAGGCTCACGACGATGTACCCGTGGGACACGAGTTCCTCGACCTGCACAGACTGCGACTGCCGGTACCCCAGGTTCCCCTGGGAGATGATCACGACAGGGAAGCGGCCCGCGGCGACCGGTGCGTCGACCGTGGCGTGCGAGGGCAACCGCCCCCAGGCGGCGGCGAGGGCCCGGGGCGCGCCGATCCGATCCAGGACGCCGTCGAAGACGTGCGGGTCGCGCACATAGGGCTCGGGCTGCTCGGAGGCGGCAGAGGCCGGGTACCAGATCTGGACAGGAAGGCTCCGGGGGCGATCCCCCGGCGCGAAGATCTCCGGTCGCGAGACGTCGACGACCTCCGCGACGGTCGTGCCGATCAGGCGCGGCCCCGTCGGCTCCGGCAGGAACGGGCGAGGGACCACCGAGGCCGCTCCCCCGGCCGCGAGGAGACCGAGGACGAGAACTGCGATCCACGCGGTGCGCCGGGGATGCCGCTGCACCGCACCGGGACGACGAGGACAGGAGCGGCGCGCTGGGCGGGGAACGGACGAGGCCATGCCCTCATTCCCCCATGCGGGGCTGCCGACTGCCATGGGGATAGCCCCCGTCCTGGCCGGCCGCGGCCGGTCGAGCCCCGCCAGGTCGAGCCCCGCCAGGTCGAGCCCCTCAGGCCTCGACGGTGAGCCACTCCTCGCGGGCGTCGAGGAACGCGCGGGCCGCCGCCTGGGCGCCCTCGAGGCTGTGGTGGGCGCCCCAGCCGCACTGGACCTCGTTGGCGGCGGGGACCTCGGTCGCGGCGAGCACGTCCTCGAGGGTCGCGGCCAGAACGGGCTGGAACTCCTCGGGCGTCAGGTCCCCGGCGAGCAGCACGTAGAAGCCGGTGCGGCAGCCCATCGGGGACACGTCGATCACGGCATCGGTGTGGTTGCGCATGTGCTCCGCCATGAGGTGCTCGAGGGAGTGCACGGTCTCGGACTCGAGGTGGGCGACGTTGGGCTGGGTGAAGCGGACGTCGAACTTCGTGAGGCGGTCCCCGGCGGGCAGCGTCTTGCGGTCGGCCACGCGGAGGTACGGTGCCGCGACCGTGCGGTGATCGAGGTTGAAGCTCTCGACGTTCATCGTGGGCGGGGTCGTCTCGGACATGCTCCGGGGCCTTTCTCGGGGTGGGGCGCGATCGGTGCGGCGGACGGCTCGCGGACGGGCGCCGTCAGGCTCCGTCGGGCCGCGGCCGACGCGACGAGCGTACCGTCCTGCCCCGGACGACCCCGACGAACTCCTGGCGCAGGTCGTCGTCGGACTCCCGCGGCCAGACGAGCGCGATCCGCGTGGGCGCGCCGTCGAGGTGAGGCCGGTGGACGGCGTCCTTGCGGTGGTGCAGGCGCGCCAGCGACAGCGGCATGCACGCGAAGCCGGCCCCGGACGCGGCGACGGCCACCCGGTCGGCCGCGTCATCGGGGTGCTGCTCACCGATCTCCGTCTCGCCGACGAGGTCGGCATCGCGGATCTCGTCGAGGACGCTCAGGACGTGCTCGTCGCCGACGACGATCGCGGGGCGTTCCTCCCACAGCTCGACGATGTGGCAGGAGGCACCCAGCGCCGCGGACAGCGGCAGGCGCATGAAGCACATGTCGCAGGTCCCGTCGGTCAGCGCGGTCTCCTGGGCGGAGAGGGCGACGGGCCGGAGGTCCAGGAGGTCGCGGCGCTCCCCCGCGCTCCAGCGGCGCGCGAAGCGGTCGGGCTCGACGCCGGGCACGAAGCCGACGCGCAGCGTGCGGGGCTCGGGCGGTGTCGGGGCGTCGACGCGCACGGCCTCGCGCGTCGCGCCGGTGCGGCCGCGCCGCGTCGTCGATGCTCCGTCCTGGGCGGTGCGGTCCCTGCCGGTGGGGCGGCCGACGCTTCCCGCGGCGCCCTTCGCGGGCCCGGGGGCGCGTCCCGACCCCCGTCCGGCGGCTGCTCCGCGTCCGCCGCGGCCGCCCGTCCGCCCCGCCATCGTCAGGTCTCCTGCTCGGGTGCGGGCCGGCCGAGGCGCTCGACGGCCAGGCGCACGAGCGCTCCCATCCGCTCGCGCTCGGGCCACAGCACCGGGATGCCGGCGTCCTGGAGGGGCTGGGCGGTCACGTGCCCGACGGCGAGCGCCGCGCAGCGCCCGTCGCGCAGGGCCTCCTGCAGCGCATCGAAGCGGCCTGCTTCGCGGGCTGTCCGCCACAGCGCCTCGACGGCGGGCCCGGCAGTGAAGGTGATCGCGTCGACCTCGCCGGCGATGGTCCGCTCGATCAGGTCGCGCACGGCGTCCTGGTCGGGGCCGGGTCGCCAGCGGTACGGGGCGACGACGTGGACGGTGCAGCCGGCCTCCTCGAGGCGCGCGAGCTGGCGGTCGTCGGGATAGCCGTGGCGCTGCAGGCCGATCGCGGTGTCGCGGATCCCGGCGTCGAGGACCACGTCGACGAGCGAGGCGGTGGTCTCCTCGGGCGCCGTGGGGGCGTCGGGGAAGCCGCGGCCGCGGACGGCGCCGCGGGCCTTGGGGCCGCGGCAGAAGATCCGGGAGCGGTGCACCCAGGCCTCGGTGCGCTCGCGCAGCGTCGGCTCGAGGGAGTCGAGCCAGGTGGTGAAGCCCTGGCCCGTGCTCACGAGGAGGACGGGCGGGTCGGCGGCGAGCAGGCGCTCGGTCTCGGCCACCAGCTCGGGGTCCTCGCCGACGGGCACGATGCGCATGGTGGCCGCGCGGACGGTGCGCGCGCCCTGCCGCTCGAGGGCCTCGGCGAGGTCCTCGGCGCGGCGGTGGCTCGTGACGGCGATGGTGCGGCCGGCGAGAGGGCCGGGGCCGTCGAGGATGGGGTGCTCGCTCATGCGCCCATCATCGCAGGCCCGCGGCCCCGAGACTCCCGTCGGCCCCGTCAGCCCGGCCCGTCAGGACAGCAGCGGGAGCGTCGCCGGGTAGCTGTACTGCTCGTAGCGGGAGGCCGCGAGGGCGGCGAGGATCGGGAACAGGATGCCCATGACGAACATCGCTGCCCAGATCAGCCAGCCGACCGGGGCCAGGATGATCGTGAACTGCAGGGCCGTGGCGACGGCGCTCGCGATCACCAGCGTCACCGCGAAGTTGAAGGAGCCGGCGGCGGCGTTGCGGATCAGCGCGTCCTTGTCCTTGTACAGGAACCAGAACACGAGCGGGCCGACGAACGCCAGATAGCCGGCGCTCAGCACGGCGGCGATGAGCAGGGACAGGTGGCACAGGATCGCCCACGTCCGGGCGGTCTCACGGGTGGGGACGGGTACGTTCGTCATGCCCCCATCCTCCCAGAGCCGCCCAGCCGAGGGCAGGGGGCTTTCCCCCCGGAACGAGGCGGTGGCCCGCCCGCCGCGCACGGCAGGGAGCGCTGCGGCGACGCGCGACGCAGCACCCGCCGGATCGGCCTCAGCCCTCCTGCAGCCAGACGGTCGTGTCCGGCGGGATCCGCGCCGGGTCGGACAGCACGCGGCTGGCGAGCAGCACGGGGGCGTCGGGCATCTCGTAGGGACGCCGCCCCGTGTTCAGGATCGCCGCCCAGCCGTTGGGGCGCCGGATGTGCAGCACGTCGTCGCGCCCGGTGTCGACCCACTCGAGGGACTCGTCGGTCCGCAGGAACTGGCGCAGGGCGAGCGCGGCGCGGTACAGGGTGAGGGTCGAGGTGGCGTCGGAGGACTCCGCCTCGACCGTCATCTCGTCGAACCACTCGGGCTGGGGCAGGTGGGGGGCGGCGTCGCCGAAGCCGAACGACGGGCCCTCGGCGCTCCAGGGCAGCGGCACGCGGCAGCCGTCGCGTCCGACGTCGACCCCGGGGTTGCGGAGGAACGACGGGTCCTGGCGCTGCGCGGCGGGGATGTCGCCGACCTCCTGCAGCCCGAGCTCCTCGCCCTGGTACAGGTAGACGCTGCCGGGCATGGCCAGCATGAACAGGGTCGCGGCATGGGCGCGGGCGAGCCCCAGCTCGACGGGCACCTCCTCGATGTCCCCGCCGTCGAGCAGCCACTGGGCGCCGGCCTTCTGGGTCGAGTCCCCGCGCGGCGGCAGGGAGTAGCGCGTGGCGTGGCGGACCACGTCGTGGTTGGACAGCACCCAGGTGGTCGACGAGCCGGTCTCGGCGGCGATCGCGAGGTTCTTCTCGATGATGCGGCGGAACTGGGCGGCGTCGAAGTCGGCCTCGAGGAGGTCGAAGTTGAAGGCCTGCCCCAGGCCCTCGGGGCTCGCGAAGCGGGCGCGCTGCGCGGGCGTGGTCACCCAGGCCTCGGCGACGGCGGTGCGCGGCGGATCGTAGCTGTCGAACACCTCGCGCCAGGCGGCGTAGATCTCGTGGACCTCGGGGCGCTCCTCGAAGGGGTGGCGGCCCGTGGTGCGGTCGATCGCGTCGGCCGTCGCCTTGTCGGGCATATCGGCGGCGTCGAGCGGGATGTCCTTGGCGAGCAGCTGGGCGACGTCCACGCGGAAGCCGTCCACGCCGCGGTCGGACCAGAAGCGCAGCGTCGTCAGGAACTCCTCGCGCACCTCCGGGTGCTCCCAGTTCAGGTCCGGCTGCTCCTTGGCGAACAGGTGCAGGTACCACTGGCCGTCCCCGACGGGCTCCCACGCGCTGCCGCCGAAGTAGCTGATCCAGTCGGTCGGCGGCTGCTCCCCGTTCTCGCCGCGGCCGTCGCGGAAGATGTAGCGCTCACGGGCGGGCGAGCCCTTCGGGGAGGCGAGGGCCTCGCGGAAGAACCGGTGCCCGCTGCCGGTGTGGTTGGGGACGATGTCGACGATCACCTTGATGCGCGCCGCATGCAGCGCGGCCACCATCTCGTCGAAGTCCTCGAGCGTCCCCAGGCGCGGATCCACGTCGCGGTAGTCGTCGACGTCGTAGCCGCCGTCGGCAAGCGCCGAGGGGTAGAACGGGGACAGCCAGACGGCCTCGATGCCGAGGTCGCGCAGGTAGGGCACGCGCGAGGTGATGCCGCGGAGGTCGCCGATGCCGTCGCCGTTCGCGTCCGCGAAGGAGCGCGGGTAGATCTGGTAGACGGCGGCCTGGCGCCACCACGACGGATCGCTCATGCGGCCGGTCTCGGGGAGCGGCATCGTCGCGAGCTCGACGGGGTCGGTGGAGGGGGCGAGGGGGGTGTCGGACACGGGATGCTCCGGGGGATCGACGGGCTCCGACCGCGCGGCCGGAGTGATGCACCCGACCAGTCTGCCTCCTCCTGCCCGCGCAGGACGGGACCAACGCCAGGGCCGCCCCGAGCTCCAGGGCGACCAGGAGGGGCCGCGTCAGCTCTCGGCGCCATGGCGGCCCCGGGCGCCGCGCGGGATGAGGACGGGAGTGCGCGCCTTGTACTCCTCGTAGTCGCCTCGGCCGCCCCAGCGGGCGTCGGCGCGGGCCTCCACGAGCGGGACGCCGCTCACCCGGAGCAGCCCCAGCGTCACGAACACGGGCGAGACGAGCGTGGCCAGCTGCCACCCCTGCAGGGCGGGCAGCGCCATCAGCGCCACCCCGATCCACAGGATGATCTCGCCCAGGTAGTTCGGGTGCCGGGAGAGGGACCACAGGCCGGTCGTGATGAACTCGCCCGCGTTCGCCGGGTCCGCCCGGAAGCGGTGCTTCTGCGCATCGGCCACGACCTCGATCCCGAATCCGAGCAGCCACAGCGCCAGACCGATGACCAGCACCGGACCGGTCGCCGGCCGATCCGGCGTCGTGATGGCCGCCCACGCGGCCCCCGCCGTCACCGTGATCCACAGGCCCTGCAGGGTCCAGACGCCGAGCAGCCGGGGCCAGGACGGCAGGATCGCCTCGAAGCGGCCGTCTCCCCCGGTGCGGACGGCACGCGCCAGCAGGAAGCTCCCCAGTCGCAGGGCCCAGATCATCACGACGGCGCCGAGCAGCAGCGCGGTCGCATCGAGCCGGGGCGCCACGGCCAGAGCGAGCGCACTGGCGCAGATATAGGTCGCCGACCCGGTGGCGTCGAAGAAGCGGTCGCTCTGGAAGAGCCAGGAGGGCACGAAGGCCGCCCATTGGACGACGAAGACGGCGGCGACCACGAGCACGAGCAGCGGAACCCCGCCGAGGCGTGCGCTCCCCTGGGACCCGGCGAGCGCCAGCAGCGCCGCGATGCTCAGCGATACGGCGATGATCGCCACGGCGCGGGCTCTCCCCCGCGCCGACGGGCTCGCCGCCTCGGCCTGTCCGCTCTGCTTCTCGTCTCGGCTCTTCGGCATCGGAGTCGGGCTCCTCCGGGTCGTCGTCGGTCTGGGCCACTTTATTCAATCGTATTTGAATATCAAGCGGAGCGCAGTATGTTGGGCTGGACGACGAACTGCCGCAGGAACGAGGACCCCATGCCCCTGCACGATCTGGATGCGGAGCACTCGGACACGGGCCATGACCGCATCGGCTACCACCCGGCATCCCATGCGATCCAGGGCCTCATCCAGCAGTCCACCGAGATCGAGCGCGAGCTCGCCCGGCTTCTGGGTGTGCACCCCAGCGACCTGCGCGCCGTCTCCGAACTGGTTAGCGGGGGCCCTCGGACCGTCAGCGAGCTCGGCGGTGCTCTGGGCGCTTCGACGGCGACCGCCTCGGCGATCGCCGACCGCCTGGAGGCGCACGGCTTCGCCCGCCGTGAGCGCGACAGCGCGGACCGGCGTCGAGTGACGGTCGCGGCGACTCCCGCCGCCGGCCGACGGATCCTGGAGCACATGGGCCCCCTCATGGACGAGGCCGACGCCCTCATCCGGGCGCTCCCTCCGACGGAGCAGGAGATCATCGCCTCGTTCCTCGCGCAGCTCGTCGTCCTCATGGGGGAGCACCGCCGGGCGCTGTCCGCACAGACCGCCTCCCCCGTTCCCGACGCGGAAGGACCCGCATGAGCACCCGCTCCCCCGTCCCCGACCGGCGCACGATCACCGATCTGCTCGCCGACCGCACCCGGTCTCACCCCGGGCACGTCGCCTTCGACGTCCAGCAGGAGGACGGCACCTGGCGCCCCATCACCACGCGCGCCTTCGAGCAGGAGGTGCGCGACCTCGCTCGCGGTCTCGTCGCCATCGGCATCGAGCCGGGCGACAGGATCGCCATCGCAGCAGCGACCCGGTACGCGTGGACGCTCACGGACTTCGCCGCCTGGTGCGCCGGGGCCGTCACGGTGCCGATCTACCCGACTTCGGCTCCGGTCCAGGCCGGCGCGCAGCTGCGCGACGCCCGCGCGAGCCTCGCCGTCGGCGGCACCGCCGCGGACGCGGAGATGCTCGAGGCGGCCGCCCTGTCAGGCGGCCTCGCCGGGCTTCCCGTGCGGACGATGGATCCCGGACCAGCCGACCTGGAGCGCCTCGTCGTGCTCGGGGCCGAGGTCGACCCGGCCAAGATCGACCGCCGGCGCCGCCTCGCCTCCCCGGACGATCCGGCCACGATCGTGCACACCTCGGGGACGACGGGCGAGCCCCGAGGCGCCCGCATCACCCACCGGAACCTCCTCGGCACGGTCGACGCGGTCGCGGGAACGTACTCCGAGATCGTCCACGACGGCGGTCGGACCGTGATCGCCCTGCCGCTGGCCCACATCCTCGCCCGCGGCCTGCAGCTCATCTGCATCGCCCGCGGCATGCGCATCGCGCACGTCCCGCGGCGAGAGGACCTGCTGGCGGCGTTCGCGCAACTGCGCCCGACATTCCTCGTCGTCGTGCCCCGCCTCCTCGATAAGATCCTGGAGGAGGCCGCCGATCGGGCCTCGCAGGCTCGCCTGACTCCCCTGTGGAAGGTCGCGCGGCGCGATGCCATCGCCCGCGGCCGCGCTCTCGAAGCCGCGGATCTCGGCACGCCCGGCCGCATGCCGCTCGGTGCGCGCTTCCGGCGTCCCGTCCTCGACCGCCTGCTCCACCGTCGCCTGCGGGCCGTCCTCGGCGGGTCCGTCGAGCACCTGCTGTGCGGCGCCGCACCGCTGGACCCCGAGGTCTCGCTCTTCTTCCGGGGGATCGGCATCCCGGTCATCGAGGGATACGGGCTCACGGAGACCACGGGGCCGATCGTCGCGAATCCCCCGGACCGCATCCGCTCGGGCACTGCGGGACTGCCCCTGCCCGGCGGAGAGGTCCGCATCGCAGACGGCGGCGAAGTCCTGGTCCGCGGCCCCGGGGTGATCACCGGGTACGACGATCCGTCGCACGACGCCGCGGCGTTCGACGATGGCTGGCTGCGCACCGGGGACCTCGGACGCCTGGAGCAGGACGGCTCCCTGGTGCTGACCGGCCGCCTCAAGGACATCATCGTCACCGCGAACGGCAAGAACGTGAATCCCGGACCCTGGGAGGCCGCCGTCGAGTCCGACGCCCTCATCGAGCACGCCGTGATGGTCGGGGACCACCGTCCCTACCTCGCGGCGGTCATCGTCCTCGACCCGACGCACGCCCAGGTCGCCGCATCGCCGCAGCTGAGCGGCACGAGCAGGGGGACCGGACCGCGCCCTGACAACGGCCGCCTGCGCCGGATCGATGATCCGCATCTGCGCGCAGCCGTCTCGGCGCGGATCGACGCGGCCAATGCGCAGCGGTCCCGGCCCGAGCAGGTCAGGCGCTTCGTCCTGACGACCGCTGGCACGGAGCTCGCCGCGCAGCTGAGGACTCCGACGCTCAAGCTGCGGCGGCATCGCCTGACGGAGGCGGCCGCCGATCTCATCGAGGAGATGTATGCGGCGCACGGCCAGCAGCGCGCCACCTCCTCAGCCCCTCGGCCCCGATACGGAGGAGACTCATGACCACCCCCACCCGCACATGTCGCACCTGGACCCGAGCGATCGCCGGCACTGCGCTGTGCGCGCTCTCCGGATCGATCGCGACGGATCCGGACTCCCCGTGGTACCGGAGTCTCGACAAGCCGTCCTGGCAGCCGCCGCCCGTCGCCTTCCCCCTGGTCTGGACCGGGCTGTACTGCTCTCTCGCCGCGACGTGCGCGCGAGCGATCACGGCGCTCGACGCCGAGGACCGTGGCGCTGAAGCCCGCGGTCTCGAGCGGGCGCTGCTGGCCAATCTCGTCCTCAACCAGGCCTGGAGCTGGACGTTCTTCCGCTCTCACCGGTTGACCGCGGCCACGCTCAACGCCGCCGCCCTCGCCGCGAGCTCGGCCGACCTGGCTCGTCGCGCCGGCCGCGCCGACCGGCGTCGTGCTCTGGAGCTGGTGCCCTACACCGCATGGTGCTCCTTCGCGACCGCCCTCACCGCGGCGATCGCGCGCCGCAATCGCAGATGACCTAGGGGGTGGAGCAGCCGCCGGGCGGTCACGGGTGATGACCGGGCCGTCACGGGCGCGCCGGTCCGCGGACGGACCGCTCAGATGCTTGCGCTCTCGGCACCCGTCTGCCGCGGGCACAGAGCCACGGCCTCGCCGGTGGCCGCGAGCAGGCTCTCGGCGGCGCCCAGGAGGAGGCGCGTGAGCTCGGGCTCGGCGAGCGAGTAGTGCGTCGCGCGGCCCCGCACGCGCGCGGAGAGCAGACCGCAGTCGCGCAAGCAGGCGATGTGCGCGGAGACCGTGGACTGCGCGAGGCCGAGGTGCTCGACGAGGTCCGCCACGCGATGCTCGCCGAGCAGCAGGTGCCGGGTGATGACGAGGCGGCTGGGGTCGGCGAAGGACTTGAAGAGCGCAGCGGCCGTCGTGAGGTCCGGGCCGCCATCGGCGGACGGTTCGTCTGCTTCGCGCGCGGCATTCATCGTCATGCGGCGATGTTAGCGCTCAGGGGTGGGGGCGCGGGCCGCGTCCGCCCCGTCCACGCGGAGGGGCCTCGGCGGTTCGAAGGAGCCGGATCGCGAGGGTCCTCGGGCCACTGACCGAGGTCGCTCCGAAAGGACTCAGCGAACTGTGAAGGCGCCCGCGGTCCACGAGACGACAGCGGCCGCGGGAGCGCATCGGGCCGCGCGGCGACATCGCGCCAGAGGTTTCCCATGTGACCGGCATCGGGGCAGAGGTCCCTGCCGCGACGCCATCCGAGGGTGTGGAATGAAACCATTCATTCAACACCCCACGAGGAGTCCCCATGGCGCAGCGCATGATCTGGAACCAGACCGCCTACTTCGGAGCCGGCTGCGTCTCCGTCGTCCCCGACGAGCTGGCGCGCCGCGGCTTCGCCAAGGCCCTCGTCGTCACCGACCAGGTGCTCCTGGACACCGGGGTGACCACGCGCGTGACCGACCTGCTGGACGCCGCGGGCTTCCCCTACGAGGTGTTCTCCGACGTCGCCCCCAACCCGCCGATCGCCAATGTGCTCGCGGGCCGGGAGGCGTTCCGCTCCGCGGGCGCCGACGTGCTCGTCGCCGTCGGCGGCGGCTCGCCCCAGGACACGTGCAACGCCGTGGGCATCATCGCCGCCAACCCGGAGTTCGCCGACGTGCGCTCCCGTGAGGGCGTCGCCTAGACGAAGAACCCCGCCGTCCCGATCACCGCGATCCCGACCACCGCGGGCACGGCCTCGGAGACCACGATCACCTACGTCATCACCGACACCGAGCGCCAGCGCAAGTTCGTGTGCGTGGACCCCCATGGCATCCCGGTCATGGCGGTCGTGGACTCCGAGATGATGGCCAGCGCCCCGCGCTCCCTCAAGGTCGCCACCGGTCTGGACGCCCTGACCCACGCGATCGAGGGATACACGACGGCGGGCGCCTGGAAGCTGTCGGACCTGTTCCACCTCAAGGCGATCCAGACGATCGCCGCGTCGCTGCGCCATGCAGCCGAGGGCGATGCCGAGGCCATGGAGCGCATGGCGCTGGCCCAGTACGTGGCCGGCATGGGCTACTCGAACGTCGGGCTCGGCCTCGTGCACGCGATGGCCCACCCCCTCGGCGCCTTCTACGGCGCCCCGCACGGCGTGGCCAACGGGATCCTGCTCGCCGCGGTCATGGCGTACAACGCACCGAGCACGGGAGAGCGCTTCCGCGATATCGCCGCCGCCTTC
The DNA here is from genome assembly GCF_900163655.1 of Brachybacterium nesterenkovii. GTDB lineage: Bacteria > Actinomycetota > Actinomycetes > Actinomycetales > Dermabacteraceae > Brachybacterium > Brachybacterium nesterenkovii. The sequence continues at coordinate 2,036 of NZ_FWFG01000109.1, read as the reverse complement.
GGCGTCGAGGACGCGATGACCATGCCGCTCGAGGACGCCCGCGCCGCCGCGGTCGAGGCCGTCGCGGCTCTCGCCCGCGACCTGGGCAATCCGGCGACGCTGCGCGAGGTTGGGGCGAGCGAGGCGGACCTTCCCGCGCTTGCGCAGGCCGCCTTCGATGACGTGTGCGCGGGCGGGAACCCGCGTCCCGCGGCCGTCGCCGAGATCGAGGAGCTGTACCGCTCGGTGCTGTGAGCGGGCGCTGACGGGCGGCGCCCGTGCGACCACCCCGCCGATCCCCTGGTCCGCGGGACGATGGACGAACACGCCCGCCGCCGTCGAGGAGCGCGGGGGCGACCTGCTGGTGACCGCGGCCGCGGAGAGCGACGCCTGGCGCCACACGTCCTACGGCTTCGTCCACGACACGGAGAACGCGCTCATCGCGCCGTTTAGTCCGGGGTGGGCGATGGAGGTCGAGTACACGGCCGCGTTCTCCGAGCTGTTCGACCAGGCGGGGCTGTTCATCCGCGCCAGGGACGACGTCTGGGTGAAGGCGGCGACGGAGTTCTCCGACGGGCAGCTGAGCGCCGGAGCGGTCGTGACGCACGGCCGCTCCGACTGGTCCCTCTCCCCCGCCTCGGACTGGCTGGGGAAGCGGGTGCTGATCCGCGCGAGCTGGTCCGGCGGTGCGATCACCATCCGCGGCGGCATCGCCGGCGAGCCCCTGCGCCTGTTGCGCGTCCTGCCCTTCGAGGACGCAGACAGCGTCGAGGCCGGTCCGCTCGTCTGCGCGCCGACCCGGGCGGGACTCGTCGTCCCCTTCCACGCCTGGCGGGTGACGGCTGCGGACGCGTCGCTGCACGGACAGTGAGCACCACCGACAGGCGGGCGCTGCCCGGCTACGGCAGCGGTCGCGCGCGGAGCCACGTCCTCGGGCGGCACACGAGCGACAGCGCGCGGAGCGTCGTGAGCGCCTATCTCGGCACTCTCGTCGACCCCGGGCGGCCATGAGAGCCCACCGGGCACTCCGGTCAGTCGGCAGGGTGACGACATGTTCGTCCGATGCATGTGTCTGGAGTTCTTCTCGGGAGCGTCAGCGCTTGGGATTGCGGACGCTCCCTCGCAGCAGTGAAGCAGTCACGCCTCACCAGGTCACCATGGACGACCGAGGGCCGCTCCATCGTTCACGGGCGGATAATGCGCCCATGTCCGCACTGCCCCCTTCCGGGGAGACCGCCCCCGCCCGGGCACGCCCCCCGACCCTCCGCGCGGCTCTGTCGAGCTCAGACAACGCGCTCAACACCGTTCGTCTCGTCCTCGCGACGCTCGTGATCTTCGGTCATGTATTCCCCCTCGGTGGCTTCGACGCCGTCGTCGCGGGACCGTTCATCTACGCCGGGTGGCACGGCGCAGCCGTCGAGGGCTTCTTCGTGATCTCCGGCTACCTGATCCTCGCCTCCGCACACCGGCTCGCCCTGCGCGCGTTCCTCTGGCGGCGCTTCCTGCGCATCTACCCGGGATATGCCGTCGCCCTAATCGTCACTGCCTTCGTCACCGCCCCGCTCGGAACGATCTGAATCGCCTGTAAGTGTTCGTGGTGGCCGGCCCGGGGCTGGCTGGCAGGGTTGGTGCTGGTAGCCCGGCGCCCGTCGTGACTCCTGAATCGGCTGACCCCTGCGGGGTGTCATTCCCGGGATCTGTCCGGCGGGGGCCGGGTGCCGGCGCCAGCCTTGGCCCACCACGATGGCTTGATCAGAAGCATGTCCACCGCCGGGAGCTCGATCTCGGCGGCGTGGCTCATTACAGGCCCGCCTCGTAGTGACTCTCATCCTGGGCCGACGCCGGCAACGACGTCCCGTCCCAGCGATTCGAGAGGAACATCGTCATGAACAGTCTGCCTGCCACCGTAGGGGACTTCTACCGATACGTCGTCGGAGTCGACACCCACGCCGCAACCCACTCCTACGCGATCATCGAGGCTCCGAACGGCGGCCTCATCGATCAGAATGTCTTCCCGACCAGCCCTGCAGGGCTGCGGCGCGCACGAGAATGGATCG
>NZ_FWFG01000026.1 GCF_900163655.1 Brachybacterium nesterenkovii | reverse complement strand
ACGGGCGACAGGACGACTCCCAGAACCACCGGACCTACAAAACGGGGTCAGCCCAATGTCGCCGCCCACGACATGAGCCGTCGCCTCGTTGCTCGCTCCGCTGTCGCTGTGGCACTGACGAAGTCATCGACTCCCTCCCGTCTCGAGGAGGGGAACTTACGGAGTAGAACCATGTCCCAGAACAACACCCATCGGGCCATCGGCCGAGCAGTCACGCCCGTGGGGATCGCTGGTCGGGCTCTGCGGGGCACGGACGGTGCCGCTGTGCTCGGCACGGTCGTCCTCGGATCCGCGCTACTCTCAGGCCCCGCGCAGGCCGCCCCTACCGCGTTGCCCGCTGCACCTACCGTTACTGCACAGGCTGCCGCGCCGGCGACGCCGGCCCCTGCACACGCGACGTCTGCGTTGGGGGCCGAGAAGCTGCGGTGGGGTTCGCAGGGCTCTTCGGTGGAGCGGCTCCAGACGGCACTGAACGAGCACGGTGCCTCTCTGTCCGTGGACGGCAAGTTCGGTCGGCTCACCCATGGGGCCGTGAAGGACTTCCAGCGCTCGCACGACCTGAAGATCGACGGGGTCGTGGGCCCGCAGACCCGCGGTGCACTGAACGGCGGGGGCGCTTCGATCTCTACCGGCGGAACGTCTGCTCCGGCTCCGGCGCACTCTGCGACGAATTCTCAGCAGGCGATCGTCGACGCCGCGCGCAGCCAGGTCGGGGTCTCGTACTCGTGGGGGACCTCCAAGCCGGGTGACCTCGTGGTGTGGCCGGGCCACCTGGGAATCTACGCGGGCGGCAACACGGTGATCGACGCCGGCAACAGCAAGGGCTCCGTGAGCGAGCGCACCATCTGGGGTTCGCCGACCTTCGTCACCTTCCGCTGACAGCACGCCACGACGCCAGCGTAGAGGGAGCCTCGACCACCGGTCGGGGCTCCCTCTAGGTGCAGAGGCAGCGGTGTCAGCCGATCGAGGCGAGCAGCTCGGCGCAGGCCTGCTCGCAGCGTCGGCAAGCCTCGGCACAGACCTTGCAGTGCTCGTGCATGCCGGCGTGCTTCTCGCACTCCTCGGCGCAGGAACGGCACGCTGCCTGACACGCCTCGAGCAGAGCACGGTTCAGGGCAACGTTGGTGCCCGTCTGCCGGGACAGGACCCGACCGGTCGTCTCGCAGACGTCGGCGCAGTCCTGGTTGAGGCGGATGCACTGGGTCAGCTCCGCCACCATGTCCTCGGCCAAGCAGGCGTCCGCGCAGGCGGTGCAGGTCTGGGCGCACTCGAAGCAAGCCTCGATGCATTCAGCGAGCTTCTGCTGGTCGATGCTGCCGAGGTCCTTCGGGTAGGTCTGAAGCATGGATGCGACGTGATGGGTCATGGTTCTGCTCCTTCTCGCTCCGAACGGACCGGCGGATAGCGGCCCGCCCTGACGACGATAGTCAGGCCATCACGAGAGACGGAAGCGAGTGGACCGTGCGTTCGGAGGCAGGACGAAGAGACTGGTCAGCGCTGTGCTCAAGACATCGAGACGTGATCTTGAGGGGACCTTGATCTGGGGGTCCTAGGCTCGTGCAAAATATCCTCTGACTAGGAGAAATCATGCGTTCTCGTCGCTCTTTCGGTCATTTCGCGGCGGTCGTCGTCACCGGTGCGATTGTGCTTGCCGGATGCACTGACAGCGGGTCTGACGAAGGTCAGACCTCGGGCGGGTCGGCGGCGGCCGAGACGTCCGAAGCGTCCGATGGTGGCGGCCACGGGGGCATGGAGCATCCGATGGATGGTGGTCCGGCACCGGAGGGGATGGCACCGGCGGAGGATCCCGAGTTCCCTGTCGGCACGGAGGTGACGCTCACGGCGGACCACATGGAGGGCATGGAGGGCGCGACGGCGACGATCTCCGGTGCCTTCGACACCACCACGTACGCGGTCAGCTTCACCCCGACCGATGGTGGCGATCCGGTCACCGACCACAAGTGGGTCGTTCACGAGGAGCTCGAGGACCCGGGCGAGGCACCGCTGGCGGAGGGCACCGAGGTGGTGATCACCGCCGATCACATGGCGGGTATGGAGGGTGCTGAGGCCAGCATCGACAGTGCCACCGAGGAGACCGTGTACATGGTCGACTTCGAGGCCGACGGGATGATGATGACGAACCACAAGTGGGTCGTCGAGAGCGAGATCGAGCCCCTCCAGTGAACTTTCCGGCAAGACCGCGTAGCGCGTTGGGTCCCTCCGGCGGTGGATCCCGCCGCGGGACCGGCCAGCTGCCCCGACGATCACTCTTCATCGGTGTCGGACTGCTCCCCCTCGTGGTCGCTGGCTGTGGGACCCGCGGAGCTGAGGACGCTCCCGTCACGGAAGATGAGGACCTGCTCCAGGAACATGGGTTCGCTGACGCCGACGCACAGGAGATCATCGACCAGCTTGAAGCGCTCCCGGTGGCTGAGCGACCGCAGAACCTGATCGCCAGCGTCACCCCGACATCCCTTCAGCTCAGTGACGATGCAGGGCGCGAGGCCGAGTTGCCCCTTCCACCGGATCAGTTCTACCTGTCGGTGGCCCCATTCGTGGAGGCCACCCACGAGTGCGCCTTCCACAGCCTGACGACGTGCCGCGGGGAGCTGCGCAGCCGCGAGATCTCCGTGAGCGTGGTCGACAACAGCTCGGGAGAGATCCTCGAGGACGGCACTCACACCACGCACGACAACGGATTCGTCGGTTTCTGGCTGCCGCGCGGGATCACCGCCGACCTCACGTGCGCCCTCGAGGACGTCACAGGGACCGCGTCCATCTCGACCCAGGCGGAGGATGATCTGACCTGTCTGACCAGTCTCCAGCTGACGTGAGCCGACGCAGCCTCCCCACTGCACTTCGACATCCCGCCATCAGCCCAGACGCGCCGGGGCCCGGCCTGAGTCGGCGGACCACACTCCGATTGGGCGGCGGTCTGCTCGTCCTTGCTCCCCTCCTTGCGGCGTGCAGCGGTTCCTCGGACGCGGCAAGCCAGGCGAACGCCGGGTACGTCTCCGGTGATGGTGTCGTCGTGGAGATTCCTCCCGAGGTCCGCGCCGCTCCTCTGGAAGTCCGGGGAACGACATACAGCGGAGACGACTTCGACTCCGCGGCGCTGCGCGGTGCACCTTTGGTGATCAACGTCTGGTACGCCTCGTGTCCACCGTGCCGGGTTGAAGCGCCGGCACTGAAAGCGGTGCACGCGGACTATGGGCCACCGGGAGTGGAGTTTGTGGGCGTGAACACCCGAGATAAGGCCGGGCCGGCCGCCGCGTTCGAGGAGACCTTCGGGATCACCTATCCCTCGATTCCGGACCCCGACGGGGCCGTGATCGCGTCGATGGACGGCAGCGTCTCGCCCAACGCGGTCCCCACGACGTTGATCCTCGATGCTGAAGGGCGGGTAGCTGCCCGGATCACGAACGCGGCCGACCAGAGCACCCTGGAGAGTCTCCTGGACGCCGTGCTGGAGGAGGGTGCCTGATGGGTGAACTGTTCGCCACCACCGTGCTGAGTGGGCCCCTGGCCGTGGCGCTCCTGCTGTCGATGGTGGCCGGTCTGGTCGCGTTCCTCTCCCCGTGCGTGCTGCCGGTGGTTCCTGGCTACCTCGGATACATCACTGGCCTCACCGGACAGAACACCAGCCCGCGCAGCACCAGCGATCCGGGTGAGCGTCCAGGGCGTTTGGTCGCCGGCGCGGTGCTGTTTGTCGCCGGGTTCACTGCGGTGCTCCTGGTCATCGGCGGATTCGTCGGCGCGATCGGGGCGCTGATGGTCCAGTACACCAGCGCGATCAATCGGATCTCCGGAGTGCTGGTCATCCTCATGGGTTTGGTGTTCGTGGGGATCTTTGAAGGCTCATCCGAATCCAGGGTGTAGTCGGGGTCTGAACCCGCCGGTCTCGAGCAGGGATCTGGCGATGTAGTTGGTCAGGTTGCGGAACCCCAGCGCCGAGCCGCGCAGGTGCTCGAGCCTGCCGTTGAATCTCCTATGTCTGTCAAGCGCCGGTGAGCTCATTCTGAGCGGCGGTGTTGAGGCGGCGGTAGATGTCGCGGGCGAGGTAGCGCTTGAGGCAGCGACGGATCTCCCGGAGGGTGCGCCCTTCGGCGGTACGG
>NZ_FWFG01000027.1 GCF_900163655.1 Brachybacterium nesterenkovii | reverse complement strand
CGCGACCAGTTCCCCGCCGCCCGGCTTGGGGGCCGTACGGGGGGCCGCCTTCTCGGCGGGGGCGCTCCCCTCGCCCTGGGCGGCGGGGAACTGGTCGCGCAGGCGGCGCGCGACGGGGGCCTCGATGGTCGAGGATGCGGAACGGACGAATTCGCCCATGTCCTGCAGCTTCTGCAGGACGACCTTGCTCGGCTGTCCGAGCTCCTTGGCGAGCTCGTGTACGCGGACCTTAGCCACATTTCTCCTGTCTCGGTCCGGCCGATGACAGGGCGCGGACCATCAGATCTGGTGGGTGCTCATGTGCGAGTACTCATCGGATGTCCATTGGTTCTTCTACCCGCTTCTGTGTGGTCGATTCGGATGCCTCGAGGCGCCGGCGGAGCTCGTCGAGCCCGCCCGCGTCGACCGGCCCGCGAAAGGACCGGGCCAGTCCGCCCCGCGTGACCGCGAGGTCGAGGCAGCGTGCGTCGGGGTGGACCCAGGCGCCGCGTCCCGGGGCGGTCGATCGCTCGTCGACCCGGATGCGCGGCACGCCGTCCTCCGGGGATCCCACCCGGACCAGGCGCACGAGCTGATCGCGCGCGGCCTTCTCACGGCAGCCGACGCACGTCCGCTCGGGACGGAGGGTCTCGGTGCGCGGATCCACACCGTCACCTCCTTCGCGAGCGCTCCATGCCTCGTCCGGGCCTCGACACCGGCACCCGTGCTGACCGCAGAGCCGTCGCACGAGGCGTCGGAGGGGCGGTCTCCAGGGCGCGGATCAGGGCGCCGCACGGCGCATGAACAGCCTCTTCAGTGTAGCGGACCCCGATCGCCGGCGACGCGGCGAGGGGTCGCGGGACCCGGTGGGATCCGTCACGACGACGCGGCCCTGCGGCGGACGGGGCACCAGCTCGGGGCATCCGATCGCCCGCGTCCGATCGCCCGCGTCCGATCGCCGGGGTCCGGTCGTCGGCCTCGCGCGCCGTCGGCGTCACTGCTGCGCGGCGCCCTCGGGACGGATGTCGATCTTCCAGCCGGTCAGCTTCGCGGCCAGGCGGGCGTTCTGCCCCTCCTTGCCGATCGCGAGGGAGAACTGTCCCTCGGGCACGACGGCGCGGGCCGCGCGGGCGACCTCGTCGAGCACGACCACGCTCGTCACGCGCGATGGCGACAGGGCGCTCGCGATGAAGCGCGCCGGGTCCTCGTCGAAGTCGACGATGTCGATCTTCTCCCCGCCCAGCTCGCTCATGACCGCGCGCACGCGCGCGCCCATCGGGCCGATGCACGCGCCCTTGGCGTTGACGCCGGGGACGGTCGAGCGGACGGCGACCTTGGTGCGGTGGCCGGCCTCGCGGGCGATCGCGGCGATCTCGACGGTGCCGTCGGCGACCTCCGGGACCTCGAGCGCGAACAGGCGGCGCACGAGGTTCGGGTGAGAGCGCGACAGCGTGATCTGCGGCCCCTTGGGGCCGCGGCGCGTCTCGACGACGTAGGCGCGGATGCGGCGGCCGTGCGAGTAGTCCTCGCCGGGGACGCGCTCATGGGGCGGCAGCACGCCCTCGACGCTGCCGAGATCCACCTGGACCATGCGCGGGTCGCGGCCCTGCTGGATGATGCCCGAGACGATGTCGTCGCTGCGCGCGGCGAACTCGCCCATCACGGCCTCGTCCTCGAGCTCGCGCAGGCGCTGGAAGATCACCTGGCGGGCCGTCGAGGCGGCGACGCGGCCGAAGCCGGCCGGGGTGTCGTCCCATTCGCGGATGACCGCACCGGTCTCGTCGGTCTCCTGGGCGTAGACGGCCACGCGGCCGCTGCGCTCGTCGATGTCGACGCGCGCGGAGCGGGCGTGGTCCTCCGTGTGCTGGTAGGCCATGAGGAGGGCCTGGCGGATGGCGTCCAGGAGGACGGGCAGCGAGATGTCCCGCTCCCGCTCGAGCGCGCGCAGCGCTCCCATATCGATGTCCATGATCAGCCTTCCTCGGTGGGGTCGTCGTGGGTGGCGTCGCCGTCGACGTCCGGAAGCTCGGCAGGGGCGGTGAACTCGATGAGGACCTTCGCGGAGGCGACCTCGGCGGTCGGCAGCTCCCGCGGCGCGGCCGGGCCGCCGCGGCGGGCGCGGGGCTTCGAGCCCGGGGCGTCCTCGGGGCGCAGCGTCAGCACGTCGTCGTCGGAGACCGCGAGCACGCGCGCCACGAGGTCCTCGCCCGCAGCGGTGCGGATCCGCGCGAGGCGTCCGCGGGCGCGTCGGAAGTGGCGGGGCTCGGTGAGCGTGCGCTCGGCGCCGGGCGTGGTCACCTCGAGCTCGTAGGCGGCGCCGTCGAGGAAGGACTCATCGGCGTCGAGGCGATCGGAGATCAGGCGGGAGGCCTCGGCGACGGTGTCCAGGTCCGCGCTGCCGGTGCGGTCCTCCGGGAGGTCGACGACGACGGTCACGACGGTGCGGCCGCCCGCGGAGCGGACGGTCACGTCCTCGCACATCAGGTCGACGCTCGCGACGAGCGGGGCGAGCGCGGAGCGGAGGTTCTCGACGGTCTCGGGGGCGACGGTCACGCACGCACCTCTCCATGATCGGCGGCCGCAGGGGCCGGCCTCGGTTGTCAGCGGGCGCGCGGGCAGCGCGCCGGGGTCGGATCGCTCCGACGGTGCGCCTATTCTACGGCTCCTCCCCCGCCCGCCGCCGGGCCCGCCCGGGCCGGATGCGAGAATCGGCACGTGCCCGATCCCGCCGCCTCCATCGCCCCCTCCCGCCGCACCGCCGCCCCCACGCGCCGCACCGTGCTCCTGCTCGGGGCGAGCGCGGCCGTCGGCGGGGTCCTGAGCGGCTGCGGTCCGGTCCGCCTCGGCCAGCCGGCCCCCTACACCCCGCCCCCGGAGGGCATCGACGACCTGTACCGGGCCGACCTGCTGGCGGCCCTGGCGGACATCGAGACGGCCACGGGCACGATCCGGGCGCCGCACCCCGAGGCCGCCATGCTGCTCGGCGAGCTGGCGATCGCCGTGGTCGAGCAGCGCGCTGCCCTGCTGACCGGAGCCGAGACCGAGGCGTCGGAGTCGGCGAGCGACGGCGGCGGCGCGACCGCCTCGTCGGGCACTGCGACCTCGAGCGGCGCCGCGAGTCCGACGGGCGACGCGGGCGCGACGGGCGCAGCCAGCGACGGCGGCGGCTCCCCGGCTGCGGCCCCGAGCGACGCTCCCGGTCTCCTGCAGGCCCTCGGCGACCTCGTCATCCTGTGCGCCGAGGCCTGCGTGCAGTGCTCGGGATCGTTCGCCCGCGTGGTCGCCGCGATCGGGGCGCACCTGACGTGGAGCGCCGCCCGGCTGGCACCGGTCCTCGCCGATCCCGCCGCGACGGCTCCGGCCCCGCCGGCCGAGGACGCCATCGCCCCCACTCGGAGGATCCCCGCCTCCGACCCGCCGTCGGTCGCCGCGAAGACCGACTACGAGGCGATGCTCCAGCAGGCCCAGGGCGATGAGTGGTACGCCGGGTACGTGCAGGAGGTGCGGGCGGCGCGCACCGTCGACGAGACGGCGCGCGCCGCGGCGCTGGACGCGGTGGCGACGCATCGCGACCGCGCCGAGCGCCTGAGGGACATCGCCGAGGCCGACGGCATCGCCCCCGTCGCCGAGGAGCCGGTGTACGCCCTGCCGGGCGGCGGCCTCGATCAGGCGGCGCTCGACGCGGAGCCGCTCGCGATCGCCCAGGGGCTCGCCGTCGACTGGGTCGCTCTGACGGGCGCCGTGCCCTTCGAGCGACGGGCGTTCGCCGTCGCGACCGCGCTGGCCGAGGCCCACGGCCTGGCGGTCCTCGGCGGCGTGCTGCCGGCGCTGCCCTCGCTCGACCCGCAGAGCGACTGAGCCCCGGGCCCGGGGCGCGGACCCGGGCGCGAGGCCGGGCCACGCCGGCAGGACACCGTCAGCCGGCGCGCACCTCGGCGAGCACGCGCTCCACGACGTCGGCGGGCGAGACCTCGGTGACCTCGCCGCTCGCGCGGTCGCGGATCTCGAGCACGCCCTCGGCCAGGCCGCGGCCGATCACCACGGTGGTCGGGATGCCCAGCAGCTCGGAGTCCTTGAACTTCACGCCCGGGGACACCTTGGGGCGGTCGTCGTAGAGCACGGTGAGACCCTGGGCCTCGAGCTCGCCGGCGATCCGCTCGGCCTCCTCGAAGACGGCCGCGTCCTTACCGGTGGCGAGCACGTGGATATCGGCGGGAGCCACCGAACGGGGCCACGCGAGCCCCTTATCGTCGCAGGTCAGCTCCGCGATCGCCGCGACCGCGCGGGTCACGCCGATGCCGTAGGAGCCCATCGTCACGACAGCCTGCTTGCCGTTCTCGTCGAGGACCTTGAGGTCGAGGGCCTCGGCGTACTTGCGGCCCAGCTGGAAGATGTGGCCCATCTCCATGCCACGGGTCAGGCGCAGCGGGCCCGAGCCGTCGGGGGCCGGGTCGCCGTCGCGCACCTCGGCCGCCTCGATGTAGCCGTCGGGGGTGAAGTCGCGGCCGGGGACCACGTCGATCGAGTGCGTGTCGACCTTGCGGGAGCCGACCACCCAGCGGGTGCCGTCGGCGGCGCGCGGGTCGATCAGCACCTTCACGCCCGAGTCCGTGTCCTCGCCCAGGCCCACGGGGCCGGTGAAGCCCTTGACCAGGGCGGGGTGCTTCTCGAAGTCCTCCTCGGCGAAGGGCACGGCGATCGAGGGGGCGAGCGCGACCTCGAGGCGCTTCTCGTCGGCCTGGCGGTCGCCCGGGATCATCACCAGCAGCGGCTGGGTGGAGCCGTCGGGGTGATGGAGCATGTAGATGAGGGCCTTGAGGGTGTCGGCCGCGGTCCACTCCCGGCCGTCCTCGCGCACCTCGTGCGCGTTGAGGTGGTCGACGAGCTGGGCGATCGTGCCGGTCCCGGGGGTCGTGACCTCGCGCGCAGGTGGCAGTGCGGCCATCGCGTCGGCATCCAGCGGCTCGGGGGCCACGGTGGTGACGGCCTCGACGTTGGCGGCGTAGCCGCCGTCGGAGACCACGAAGGTGTCCTCGCCGATCGGCGTGGGGTGCAGGAACTCCTCGGAGCGGGAGCCGCCCATCGCACCCGCGTCGGCCTTGCAGATGACCGTGGGCAGGCCCAGGCGTTCGAAGGTGCGCTGGTAGGCGGCGCGCTGCAGCTCGTAGGAGCGGTCGAGGCCCTCGTCGCTCACGTCGAAGGAGTAGGCGTCCTTCATGACGAACTCGCGCACGCGCAGCAGGCCGCCGCGGGGACGGGCCTCGTCGCGATACTTGGTCTGGATCTGGTAGAGCATCGCCGGGAGGTCCTTGTACGAGGAGTACAGGTCCTTGACCGCGAGGGTGAACATCTCCTCGTGGGTGGGCGCGAGGAGGTAGTCGTCGTGACGGCGGTCCTGCAGGCGGAACAGGTTGGCGCCGTACTCCTCCCAGCGGCCGGTGGCCTCGTAGGGGGCGCGCGGCTGCAGCGCCGAGAACAGCACCTCCTGCCCGCCGATCCGATCCTGCTCCTCGCGGACGATCTGCTCGACCTTCCGCAGCACCTTCAGGCCCAGCGGCAGCCACGTGTAGACGCCCGCGGCGCTGCGCCGGATGTAGCCGGCGCGCACGAGGAGCTTGTGGCTGGCGACCTCGGCATCCGCGGGGTCGTCGCGCAGGGTGCGGATGAACGACGAGGACATGCGGATCATGGGAGGCCTTTCGGTGGGGCGGGCGGGGGCCGCGACAGGCGCTCGCACGCGGCGCGGCCGGGTCCATCGTAGTGCGCGCGACGTCAGCCCCCGGCGCACGCAGGAGGTCAGCTCTCCCGGTAGGCGTGGCCGAAGATCCGGGGCAGACGATCCCGCAGGACCTCCATCTCCTGCTCCCCCTCGTGCAGCCTGACGACCAGCTCCCTCAGCCCGGACGCGGCGATGCTCTGCTCGGCCGGGGTGGCGGCCCCGGCCGACAGCCTCTCCTGGTACTCCTCGAAGCGGTCGCGCATACGCACAGGCTGCGGGCGCATCGCTCGGGGCCGGTCCCCTGACTCCGTACCGCCCGAGACCCTGCAGACGGTGCTCCCGACTCTCCTCGGCGAGATCTTGGCGGGCACCGAGAGCTGATCCCGACCCTCCGCAGCGGAGAGCGGCACCGTCCGCAACCGATTGACTTTCGATAGATTTCCATCGACCATCGATGCATGACTCGATTCGTCACGCCGCTGCTGCGCGGCATCATCGTCATCCTCGGCCTCGCGGCCCTCGCGCTCGGCGCCGGGCTCCCCCTGGTCGCCCGAGACATCGCGGAGGCAGCTCCCGAGTTCGAGACCATCCGCCTGCCCTACGTGGCGGCGGCCGAGGCAGCGCTCGCCTGCGTATTGATCGCCCTGCTCGCGCTATGGATCCTGCTGGGGCGGGTCCGCCGTGACCGCATTTTCTCCCCCGCTTCCCTGCGCTGGGTCGACGCGATCATCTCCGCGGCCACCGCGGCCACCGCCATGACCGGCCTCGTCTTCGCCCATCAGATGCTCGCCCCGGTCCCCGGCATCGGCCCGGCCGCCTGGCCGCTCCTCCTCCTCGTGCTCGCAGGCATCGGCTTCGTGCTCACAATGCTCGTCATGCGCCGTCTGCTGGTGACGGCCGTGGGCCTGCGCACCGACCTCGACGGGGTGATCTGATGGCCATCGTCGTGGACATCGACGTGATGCTGGCCCGGCGCGGCATGAGCGTCGGCGAGTTCGCCGCGGCCGTCGGCATCACGCCCGCGAACGTGGCCGTGCTGAAGAACGGGCGCGCGAAGGCGGTGCGCTTCACCACCCTCGACGCGATCTGCCGCGTCCTCGGGTGCGAGGTCGGGGACGTGCTGCGGCACGTCCCCGACGACACCGCCGCGAGCTGACGGCGATCGGGCTCAGGCGTGCGCGAGCTCGAGCCGCCTGGCGCCGGATGCGTCGCCCTCGCGTCCGACGATCCGGCCGTCCACGAGCGTGACGAGCGCGTCGAGGGCCTCGCGATGCACCAGGTCGTGCGTCACGAGCAGCGTCGACGTGCCGCGCTCATGGGTCAGGCGGGCGATGAGATCCATGATCTCCCCGCCGCGCTCCTGGTCCAGCGCGCTCGTGGGCTCATCGACCAGCAGCGCCTCGGGCTCATGGACGAGGGCGCGCGCGATCGCGACCCGCTGGCGCTGCCCGCCGGACAGCTGCGCGGGCCGCTTGCCCGCGTGCTCGGCGAGCCCGACGGCCTCGAGCAGCTCGTCGACGCGCCCACGGATCTCCCGGCGCCGGGCGCGGGATCCGCCGAGCTCGCCCATCGCCTGCAGCTGCTCGCGGGCGGTGAGGGAGGCCAGGAGGTTGGACTGCTGGAAGACGATGCCGATGCGCTCGCGGCGCAGCGCCGTGGCCTCGGCACGGGACAGGCGCGTCGTCTCGACGTCACCGATGCGGATCATGCCGGAGTCGGGATGGGTGAGCGTGGCCGCGAGCGCCAACAGGCTCGACTTTCCCGAGCCCGAGGGGCCGGTCAGGCCGGTGACGACGCCGGGGCGGGCGACGAGGTCGACGTGGTCGACGGCGGTCATGCGGCGCTCGCCGTCCGGGTAGGTGAGGGTGACGTTCTCCAGGGTGATCAACGGTTGCTCCCGAGGGCGGTGAGGGGGTCGGCGGAGGTGACGGCGCGCAGGGCGACGGCGGCGCCCGCGAGGCCGAGCGCGGCCATGGCGACGGCCGGGACGAGGGTGGTCAGGGGGCTGAGGAGGAACGGCAGGGCCGAGCCGGCGAGCGCGCCGAGCCCGAGCGTGGCCGCGAGCCCCAGGGCGATCCCGATCGCGAGGACCACGAGCGCCTGTCCGAGGGCGTCGCGCACGAGCGAGCGGTTCGAGGCGCCGAGGGCCTTCAGGACGGCGACGTCGGCAGTGCGCTGGAGCGTCCAGACCGTGAAGAAGGCACCGATGACCAGTGCGGAAACCGCGAACAGCATCGCGATCATGAGCCCGAGCGACCCGATCTCGGACGTGAAGGTCTCGAGCGCCCGCAGGCTCATGAGGGGCGTCTGCGCGCTCGTGGACGTGTCGGCGGCGATCGTGTCCCACGCCGGGTCGCCCGTGACGGCGAGGAGGGTCGGCTCCCCCGTGCCGCCGAGGCGCACATCGGCCTGCGCCCACGCGTCGGGGGTCAGCGCGATCACGGGCGTGTGGCTGTACCAGGCGTCGTCCCCGATCGAGGCGACGGTCAGGTCCAGGCCGGCGACGGTGATCGTGTCGCCCACGCGGGCGCCGAGGTCCTCCGCCGCTCCGGCGGACAGGCCCGCCTGATCGTCGGCGCCGGGGGCGAGGGCCGCGACGGCGCCGTCCCCGGCGTCGCGCGGCATGCCGATGAGCGCGACGCCGCTCGCGTCCTCGGATCCGGACACGGCGGCCCGGCCCTGGACGATGCCGACGGGGACGGCGGCGTCGACGCCGTCGGCGCCGCGCCACGCCGCGACCGTCTCCGGGGCCAGCGCCGACTCGGCGACATCGGGGGCCTCGCCGTCGGGCGCGGCGAGGACGAGGCGGTCGCCCGGCAGGGAGAGGATCGCCGAGACGTTCTGCTGCGCGAGACCGCCGGTGAGGCCGGCGAGGAAGCCGACGAGCAGCATGATGAGCGCGACGACGGAGGCGATGAGGGCGAAGCGGCCGCGGGCCGCGCGCAGGTCGCGCCAGGCGACGAACATGAGGGACTCCTTCCGGCGCCGGGACGCTCCGCAGCACCTGCTCCAGGCTCCCGCCCGGAGCGGGGGCGCGGCATCGGGCGCCCGATGGCTCCTCGGGTCGAACTTTCGATGGATCCGCGGGCGCGGCGGCGCGGATACGCTGGGCCGACCATGGCCCATTCGTCCCTGACCCCGGTCTTCGTCGGCCTGCGCGCCGGGCTGCACTGCCTGACGGGCGGGCTGGCCGTCCTCGTCGCGCTGCGCACCCTCGTCGAGGGCGGGCCGATGCTGGGGCCGGCCCTCGCGCTCCTGGCGCTCTTCGTCGCGGTGTACGCCGTCGGATCGTTCGTCGCGGCCGCTCCCGCCGGCCGGCGCGGCCGGTGGACGGCCGTGTGGATCGTGGCCCTGTGCGCCGTCTGGGCGTGCCTCGTCGCCGTCGCCTCCGTGGCCGCCTACCTCGTCTTCCCCCTCTTCTTCCTCTTCCTGCACGTCCTCGGGCCGCGCACCGGGCCCCTCGCGGTGATCTGCGCGACCGGGATCGCGATCCTCGTCCTCGCGGCGCACGACGACCTCACCCTCGGCGGCGTCGTCGGACCGCTCGTCGGCGCCGGCGTGGCGCTCCTCATCGGGCTCGGCTACCGGGCCCTCGCGCAGGAGGCCCGCGAGCGCGAGGCGCTGCTCTCCGAGCTCCTGGCCACGCGGGACCTCCTGGCCGCGACGGAGCGGCAGCAGGGCGTTCTGGCCGAGCGGTCGCGGCTGGCCCGGGAGATCCACGACACCGTGGCCCAGGACCTCTCGAGCATCCAGATGCTCCTGCACGCCGCTGAGGCCTCCGACGGCGAGCGCCCCGGGATCGAGCATGTGCGCCTGGCCCGCGAGACCGCGGCGAGCGGCCTGGCCGATGCCCGGCGCTTCATCCGCGAGCTCGCGCCGCCGGATCTCGAGCGCGGCCTCGCACCCGCGCTCGAGCGCCTCGCGCGCACGACGGCGCAGCGCACGGGTATCGACGTGGAGGTCGACGCCGACGCCTCGCTCGAGGTGCCCGTCGCCGTGCAGGTGGCGCTCCTGCGCATCGGCCAGGGGGCGCTCGCCAATGTCGTCCAGCACGCCGAGGCTGGCCGTGCCGCGATCACGCTGGGCCGCGAGGCCGGCGGGACGCGGCTCGAGATCGCCGATGACGGCCGCGGGTTCTCGCCGCAGATGCTCGAGGTGGCCTCGACCGCGGGCGGCGACTCCTTCGGACTGCGCGCCATGGCCGAGCGGGCCGCGGAGATCGGGGGCGCGCTCGAGGTCGACGCCGAGCCGGGACGCGGGACACGCATCCGTGTGCGGGTGCCCGATGCGGTCGGGCCCACCGCGCCCTCCCCCACGTCTGCGGTGGAGGCCGCATGATCCGCCTGGTCCTGGCCGACGACCATCCTGTCGTGCGCGCCGGCCTGCGCGCCCTGCTGGGCGCGGCCGAGGGCGTGGAGGTGCTCGCAGAAGCCGCGACGCCCGCCGAGGCCGTCGACGCCGCCCGCGAGCATTCCCCCGACCTCGTGCTCATGGACCTGCAGTTCGCGGGGCAGGCGGAGACCGGAGCCGATGCCACACGGCGCATCCGCGCGCTCTCTCCCGCGCCCCAGCTGCTCGTGCTCACCAACTACGACACCGAGGGCGACATCCTCGGGGCGATCGAGGCGGGCGCGAGCGGCTACCTGCTCAAGGATGCCCCACCGGAGGAGCTGATCCGCGCGATCCGGGAGGCCGCCGCGGGCCGCAGCGCCTTGGCGCCCGCGATCGCCGGCCGCCTCATGCGGCGCATGCGCTCGGGGCCCGTGAACCTGTCGGCTCGGGAGATCGGGGTGCTGCGCCGGGTCGCGGATGGCGACTCGAACGGGGCGATCGCCGCCGCGCTGCACATCAGCGAGGCCACCGTGAAGTCGCACCTCGTGCACGTGTTCACCAAGCTCGACGTGTCCTCGCGCACAGCCGCGGTCTCGGCAGCGCGGGAGCTGGGCATCCTGCGCTGACAGCCGCCATGGGGCAGTCGGCGAGAGCTGCGATGGGGACGCGATCACCCATGAGGACGCCACGCAGGGTGCGCTCCGCGGCGCCTGGGGAAGCTCGGCGGCCGCCGCTGCCATGATCACCGGCCTCACCGGGGATGCGCGCCGCAGCCGCGGAATTCCATGGTCGGATCCGTCATGCACCGCTAGCGTCGGGCCCATGGACCGCCACACCGCGCACTTCGCCGACAACCGCGCCAACTGGGACGACCGCGCCGCGCTCCACGAGGCCTCCGGCTACGGGATCGAGGAGCTCGTGGCCGATCCCGAGCACATCACCCCGGAGGTCGCCCAGGACGTCGAGCGCCTGGGCGACCTCGCCGGGTGCGACGTGATCCACCTGCAGTGCCACCTCGGCACGGACACGGTGAGCCTGAAGCGGCTCGGCGCCGCGCGCGTCGTAGGAGTCGATCTGTCCCCGGCGTCGCTGCGCCGCGCCCGCGACCTCGCCGAGCGCGCCGGTGCCGACATCGATTTCGTCGAGGCCAACGTGTACGACGCTCGCGCGGCCGTGACCGGTGACTTCGACCTCGTGTACACGAGCATCGGCGTGCTGTGCTGGCTGCCGGACATCCGCGCCTGGGCCCGCACCGTCGCCTCGCTGCTGCGACCGGGCGGGCGCTTCCTCATCCGCGACGACCACCCGTTCTTCATGACCATCGGCGAGGACATCACCGCCGGTCTGCGCGTCGAGCAGCCGTACTTCGAGCGCGAGGCACCGATGACCTGGGACGACGCCGGCTCCTACGTCGAGGCGCCCGACGGCGCGGAGGCGATCACGCACGGCGTGAACCACCAGTGGAACCACGCGCTGAGCGAGATCATCACAGCGCTGCTCGAGGCCGGGCTCGTGCTCGACTCGTTCGAGGAGACCGCGGCCTCGGCCTGGTGCCCGTGGCCCGAGCTCATGGTCTGCGACGGCGATACGTGGCGCCTGCGCGAGGAACCGGACCGTCTGCCGCTGCAGTTCGTCATCACGGCGCACCGGCCAGCCTGAGCGGAGAACAAGCCGGAGCCCGCCGTGCTCAGAACAGGAGGGTCGTGAGCTCCCCCGCCTGGCGGAACCCCGCCGCGGCGTAGGCCCGGCGCGCGGGCTCGTTGAAGTCGTTGACGTAGAGCGACACCCGACCGGCGTGATCACGGCGCACCTGCTCGACGACCGCCGCCATGGCCCGGCGCGCGAGACCGCGTCCGCGCTGATCCGGCCGCACCCACACGCCGTGCAGCTGGGCGACGTCACCGAGCCCGGCCCCGACGTCCGCCTTGAACAGCACCTCCCCGGCCTCGTCGGTGACGACGTAGGTGCGGCCCTCGCGGATGAGCGCGGCCACACGCCGGTGGTAGCCGGCGCCGCCGTCGTAGGCTGTGGGGTCGCTGCCGACCTCCTCGCGGAACATCGCGACGGCGGCGGGGAACACGGCGTCCTCCTCCCCCGGCCGCGCCGGCCGCAGGGTCGGCTCCGGCACCACCGCTGGAGCGACGACGGCCTCGAGCAGCGGCTGCGACCAGCGCTCCTCGCGCGCCCGCCCCCAGGCCAGGGCGATCACCGGCCACATCCGCTCGATCGCCGCGCGCGGGCCCACCAGCGAGCTCGAGGTGCGGCGGCGGGAGGCGAGGCTCCGGGCGAGGACGTCCAAGTCCTCGCCCGCCCCGCCGACCGGTCCGGCGTTGGCGCCGCCCCACAGGACGGCCTGGGGCGCGGCGTCGCCGCCCAGCACCGAGAACTCGCGCGCGAGCATCCCGGGGTTCACGCGCAGCTCCGCCAGGCGCGAGCCCGGGAGGGTGGTCGTCAGCGGGTCGGCGAGCGCCAGGCGCAGGGCGCCGTCGAGCGCGGCGGGCCGCAGGGGCCGCACGGTCGGACCCCGGCGGAGCACGGGAGGGTCAGCTCACCGAGACAGACGGCGCGCCGGCGGCCTCGGCACCCTCGCCCATCTCCGCGGCGATGCGCTCGGCCTCGGCCAGGAGCACCTCGACGATCTCCTCCTCGGGCACGACCTTGATGACCTCGCCCTTGACGAAGATCTGGCCCTTGCCGTTGCCGGAGGCGACGCCGAGATCGGCCTCGCGGGCCTCGCCGGGACCGTTGACGACGCAGCCCATGACGGCCACGCGCAGCGGGACCTCGAGGTGCTTGAGGCCCTCGGTGACCTTGTCGGCGAGCGTGTAGACGTCCACCTGGGCGCGGCCGCACGAGGGGCAGGAGACGATGTCGAGCTTGCGGGGCTTGAGGTTCAGCGACTGCAGGATCTGGTTGCCGACCTTGACCTCCTCGACGGGCGGGGCCGACAGGGACACGCGGATGGTGTCGCCGATGCCCTCGCCCAGCAGGATCCCGAAGGCCACGGAGGACTTGATGGTGCCCTGGAAGGCGGGGCCCGCCTCGGTGACGCCGAGGTGCAGCGGCCAGTCGCCGCGCTCGGCCAGCTGCCGGTAGGCCTCGACCATGATCACGGGGTCGTTGTGCTTGACGGAGATCCCGAAGTCGTGGAAGTCGTGCTCCTCGAACAGGGAGGCCTCCCAGACGGCGGACTCGACGAGCGCCTCCGGGGTCACACGGTCGATGCCCTTCATCATCCGCTGGTCGATCGAGCCGGCGTTGACGCCGATGCGCAGGGCCGTGCCGTGGTCCTTCGCCGCCTGGGCGATGTCCTTGACCTGGTCGTCGAAGCGGCGGATGTTGCCCGGATTCACGCGGACGCCGGCGCAGCCGGCCTCGATCGCGGCGAACACGTACTTGGGCTGGAAGTGGATGTCGGCGATCACGGGGATCGGGGACTTCGCGGCGATCGCCGGGAGCGCGTCGGCGTCCTCGCTGCGCGGGCACGCGACGCGCACGATGTCGCAGCCGGCCGCGGTCAGCTCCGCGATCTGCTGGAGGGTGGCGTTGATGTCGTGCGTCGGCGTGGTGGTCATCGACTGCACGGTGATGGGGGCGTCGCCGCCGACGGCGATGTCGCCGAGCTTCACCTTCCGGCTGACGCGGCGCGGGCGCAGGACGCGCGGCGCCTCCTTGACGGTGGGGATCCCGAGGCTCACAGAAGTCACGCGCACATCATCCCATCCGCGCCCGGGAGTCGTCAGCGTGTGCGCCGTCGCGCCGGTCACCTGCACGGATCCTGCACAGGCGCGGCGTCTCAGGATCCGAACAGGGTGATGGGCCGCACGATATCCGCGTACACGAGCAGCACGGTCATCACGAGGAACGCCAGCGCGACCACATTAGTGACGGGCAGCATCCGCGACATGTCGATCGGCCCCGGGTCGGGGCGGCCCCGCAGCCGAGCGATCATGCGCCGCGCCCCCTCGAGGAGCGCGCCGAGCACGTGCCCGCCGTCCAGCGGCAGCAGCGGGACCAGGTTGAACACGAACAGGGCCATGTTCAGCGAGGCCAGCATCGAGACCAGCGTGAACGCCTTCATCCGCAGATCGAAGCCGGGCTGCTCGGTCGAGACCACCTCCCCCGCCAGACGGGAGACGCCGACGACGCCGACGGGCCCGTTCGGGTCCCGCTCCTCGGTCCCGAAAGCCGCCTGGGCGACGTCGACGAGCCGCGCGGGCAGGCCCAGCACCAGCTTCCCGGTCGCGGCGAAGGAGTCCCAGACGGCACCGGGCACCTCGGTGACCGGACGGCGCACCAGGTCGCGCGTGCCCGAGACCCCGAGGAATCCGGCCTGCACGGTGCGCAGGGAGCCGTCGGCCTCGCGGACGACCTCGCCGTCCGCACCGATCACGGGACGGGCGTCGACGATGGGAGTGGCCTCGAGCGTCAGGCGCTGGCCGTCGCGCTCGACGACGACGGGGACGGTGCGCCCGCCGGCGCCGCGGACCACCTCGACCACGTCCTCGAAGGTCGGCGTCTCGCGCCCGTCGACGGAGAGGATCACGTCGTCGGGCCGGATGCCCGCGGCGGCCGCGGGCGCGACGGGCTGCCCCTCGCAGGAGGTGCCCTCGGGGGCGTCGGCGGGCAGCACGCACTGCGAGACGCTCGAGACCTGGTTCGTGACGGCGGGAAGGCCGAAGCCGCTCATCAGCACGCCCAGGAGGACGGCGGAGATGAGGAGGTTCATCGTCGGCCCGCCGAGCATCACCACCAGCTTCTTCGGGACCGACAGCGCGACGAACGTGCGGTGCTGCTCGGAGGGGTCGTACTGGGCGGCCTCCCACTCCTTGGCCTCGGCGGACATCGTCTGCACGAAGCCGGTGGAGTCCTCGCGGATGGTGCCGGGCGCGTCCCCCTTATGCGGCGGGTACATGCCGATCATCCGGATGTACCCGCCCAGCGGGATCGCCTTGATGCCGTACTCGGTCTCGCCGCGGCGCCGGGAGAAGACCGTGGGGCCGAAGCCGATCATGTACTGGGTGACGCGCACGCCGAAGGCCTTGGCGGGCACGAGATGCCCCAGCTCGTGCAGGGCGATGGAGACGCCGATGCCGAGGGCCACCAGGAGGATGCCCAGGACGTACAGCGCGACGCTCACGCGCCCCGCCCCGCGCTCTGACCCGCGCTCGACGCGGTGGCAGAGGCCGTGGCCGCGCGGGCGGCGATGCGCTCGCCCGCGATGGCCCGGGCGGCGCGCTCGACGGCCAGGACGCCGTCGACGCCGTCGGCGGGGGCGACCGTCGGCAGTCCCGGGTCCGCGAGGACCTCGCCGATCACGTCGACGATCCCGAGGAACGGCAGGCGCCCGGCGAAGAACGCGTCGACGGCCTCCTCGTTGGCGGCGTTGTAGGCGGCCATCGCGCCGTGCCCGCGGCGGTGGGCCGCGCGGGCCAGCGCGATCGCGCCGAAGGTCTCCTCGTCGACCGGTTCGAACGTCCAGGACTGGGCGCGCGTGAAGTCGAGGGGCCGGGCGAGGCCGGGGATCTTCTCGGGGTGGGCGATGGCCCAGCCGATCGCGTGGCGCATGTCCGGCGGGCTCGCCTGGGCGATCGTGGAGCCGTCGATGAGGGTGGCCATCGAGTGGACGATCGACTGCGGGTGCACGACCACGTCGACGCGGTCCTCGGGCATGTCGAACAGCCAGCAGGCCTCGATGACCTCGAGCGCCTTGTTCACCAGCGTCGCGGAGTTGGTGGTGATGACCCTGCCCATCTGCCAGGTGGGGTGGGCCAGCGCCTGCTCGGGCGTGACCTCCCCCAGCTCGGCGCGGCTGCGGCCGCGGAAGGGTCCTCCGGAGGCGGTCACGACGAGACGGTCGACGTGTTCCGGCCGCACGCCGGCGAGGGCCTGGGCGATCGCGGTGTGCTCGGAGTCGACCGGGAGGATCTGCCCCTCGGCGGCCGCGCCCGTGACGAGCTCGCCGCCGGCGATGAGGGACTCCTTGTTCGCGAGCGCGAGGCGCGCCCCGGAGGCGAGCGCCGCGAGGGTGGGGCGCAGGCCGACCGAGCCGGTCACGGCGTTGACGACCACATCTCCCGCGCCGAGCGCACCGGCGAGATCGACGACCGCGTCCTCGCCGACGTCGAGGCGCGGCATATCGCGGGCCTCCGGCGCGAGGGCGGCGCGGATCGCCGCGGCGACCTGATCGGCGGCGTCCTCGTCGGCGATCGCGACGCGCGCGGGCGCATGGGCGAGCACCTGCTGCGCGGCGGTCTCGGGGCGCGAGCCGGAGACGGCGAGGCCGTGGAGCCGGACGGCATCCGTGCAGCGGGCCAGGACCTCGAGGGTCTGGGTGCCGATCGAGCCGGTGGAGCCCAGCACGACGGCTCGGCGGGGGGCCGGGGAGGGAGCCGATGAGGTCACGGCACGGAGGCCATGACGTCCGCGACGTGGTCGAGGTAGACGTCGACGACGGCCTCGGAGTACCCCGCGGGGCCCTTGCGGCGGCGGAAGGCGGCGCGGCGCACATCGTCCACGCTCATCGGGTGGCCCTGCGTGAAGTAGGCGACGAGCTCGTCGCACAGGACGTCGACGTCGTCGCGGTCGTAGGAGACCTCGCCCTCGCGGCCGGGGGCGAAGCGTTCCCCGGCGGGGCGCTCGAGGCGCTCCTTGAGGGTCTCGGCGCGCTCGGTCAGGTCACGCACCCAGGCCTCCTCGCCGCGCTCGGCGATCGCCGCGTCGCGCTCGCGCAGGGCGAAGGCGTCGGACAGGCGGTCGAGGGCCTCGTCGACGACGCGCATCGAGTAGCCGCCGCGCTCCGAGGAGAAGCTCGCGGACGTCACCTCCGACGGGGAGAAGCTCTCGTCCCGTCCCTCGTAGGCAGCGCGGGCGCGCGCGAGGAAGTCGTCGACCTCCCGGACGTCGTATCCGGTGGACAGGCGCGAGACGCGCTCGAACGAAGTGCTCACGGGGACCTTCCTGGTGCTCGGGCTCATCGGGCGCCGCGGGTCGCGCGGGCGCCCGCAGGCTCCCTCACTGTATCCGCCCGCACGGGCGCGGCCGCGCAGGCGCCGCCCGTGCGGCCGCGGTCGCGATGCGGGAGGGCTCAGTCGTCCGCGGACGCGCCGTCCGTCGCGGTATCCGCGGCGGTGACTCCAGCGCCGTCCCGCGGGGCGACCGACCCAGCGCCATCCCGCGAGGCGACCGGCCCAGCGCTGTCCCGCGAGGCGACCGGCCCAGCGCTGTCCCGCGAGGCGACCGCCTCGACGCGAGCCACGCGAGCCTCGCGGTCCTCGCGGTGGGAGTCGGACTCGATGATCGTCGCGGCGAGCTGGCCGCAGGCGCCGTCGATGTCGGAGCCGCGGGTGTCGCGGATGGTCGTCGAGATCCCGTAGGAGCGCAGCGTCTCGACGAACTCGCGCTCGACCCGCGGATCGGACGCGGTCCACTTCGAGCCCTTGACCGGGTTCAGCGGGATCGGGTTCACGTGCACCCAGTGCGGGCCGCCCTTGTCGACGAGCTTGCGGGCCAGCAGGTCCGCGCGGTGCGCCTGGTCGTTGATGTCGCGGATCAGCGCGTACTCGATGCTCACGCGGCGGCCCGTGGCCTCGAAGTACTCGTGCGCCGCCGAGAGGATGTCCTCGACGTCGTAGCGGGTGTTGATCGGCACCAGCTCGTCGCGCAGCTCGTCGTCCGGGGCGTGCAGGGACACGGCCAGCGTCACCGGGATGCGCTCGGCGATGAGCTTGCGGACCGCGGGCGCGAGCCCGACCGTCGAGACGGTGATGCTGCGCGCCGACATGCCGAAGCCCTCCGGCGACGGCGCGTTCAGGCGCTTGCAGACGGTCGCGACGGCCCGGTAGTTCGCCAGCGGCTCGCCCATGCCCATGAACACGATGTTGGTGACGCGCTCGGGATCGCCCTCGCGGGCGCCTGGGAGCTCCCCGCTGCGCAGCATCGCATTGGCGATGCGCACCTGCTCGAGGATCTCGGCGGCGGAGAGGTTGCGGGTCAGGCCCATCTGGCCCGTCGCGCAGAACGGGCAGTTCATGCCGCAGCCGGCCTCCGAGGAGATGCACAGCGTGATGCGCCCCGGGTACCGCATGAGCACCGACTCCACGAGGGAGCCGTCGAACAGGCGCCACAGAAGCTTCTGGGTGGCGCCGTGATCGGCGCTCTGGCGGGACACGAGGGTGAGCAGCTGCGGGAAGAAGCGCTCGGCGAGCTCGGCGCGGCGGTCCTGGGGCAGGTCCGTCATCGCCGCAGGGTCCGTGGTCGCGTGCTCGAAGTAGTGGACGGACAGCTGCTTGGCGCGGAACGCGGGCAGCCCCAGCTCCGCGACGGCCTCGGCGCGCTCGGCGAGAGTGAGGTCCGCGAGATGGGCGGGTGCCTTGCCGCGGCGGGCCGGGCGCAGCTGCAGCTGGCCCGGCGCCAGGGCGACGGGCTGGCTCGGGTCGACCTCGCGCGAGAGGTCCAGGCCGCTGCGACGGGAGGGCGGGGCCAGGGGTGCAGGAGCCGCGGAGCCGCGGGTGGTTCCGTCGGACGCGGTGTCGTCGGGCGCAGTGTCGTCGGGCGCGTCGCCGCCGTAGGCGCTCGCGTCGGTCGCGATGGCGTCGCGAGCGGTGTCGTCGTTGGTCATGGCAGCAGCAGCTCCAGCAGGATGTAGGTGACGGGGGCCGAGAGCAGCATCGAGTCGACGCGGTCGAGGACGCCGCCGTGGCCGGGCAGCAGCGTCCCCATGTCCTTGATGCCCAGGTCCCTCTTGAGGAGGGACTCGCTGAGGTCGCCCCCCGTGGAGACGATCACCAGGACGGGCCCGATGATCATCCCGGCCCACCAGGGCGCGCCCAGGCCGAGGACGAGGGTGGCGACGGCCACGGCGGTGCCGGCGACGAGGGAGCCGGCGAAGCCCTCCCAGCTCTTCTTGGGACTGATGCCGGGGGCCATCGGGTGCGAGCCGAACAGCACCCCGGCGATGTACCCGCCGGTGTCATTGGCGATGGGCACCAGGAGCGCGAGCAGCACGAGGATCGCCCCGTGCTCCCGGGCGTGCAGCAGCAGGATGAAGCAGCCCAGGAACGGCACCCAGGCGAGCGCGAAGACGCCCGCGGCCACGTCGCGCAGGGTCAGCAGTCCCCCCGCCTCGACCGCGCGCCACACCAGGACGACGCAGACGGCGACCGCGAGCGCGATCACCAGACCGTCGGCGCCGTAGACGGCCGTGGACACCACCATGCCGAGCGCGCCGACGAGGACCGGGGACTGCGGCACGCGCAGGCCGCCGGTCCCGAGCGCCCGCACCGCCTCGTAGGAGCCGAGGGCGAGCGTCAGCCCGGCGAACAGCACGAACGTCGAGGGCAGGACGAACAGGCTGACCAGCAGCGCCCCGACGAGCAGCACGCCGACGGCGATGGCCGCCGGCAGGTTGCGTCCCGGGCCGCGGCGCTTGGCCGTCCCCTCGCGGGGTGCCACGGCAGAGCCGACCGCGCGCGGTGGCGCTCCGACGGGTCGCTCGCGCACCGCCTCGAGCGTGCTCGGGGCGGTGCGCTGGGCGGCAGGGAGCTCCCCCGCGGGCGATTCCATGGACGAGGACCGGTGATCGGGGACGATCAGACGGTCGCGAGCTCCGTCTCCTTGGCGGCCAGGGCGGCGTCGACGCCGTCGATCGCCTTCTTGGTGAGGACCTCGAGCTCCTTCTCAGCGCGCACGCCCTCGTCCTCGCCGATCAGCTTGTCCTTGACCAGCTTCTCGATGGCCTTCTTCGCGTTGGCGCGCGAGGAGCGGACGGCCACGCGGCCCTCCTCGGCCTTGTGCTTGGCCAGCTTGATGTACTCCTTGCGGCGCTCCTCGGTCAGAGCGGGCAGCACCAGGCGCAGGTTGTCGCCGTTGTTGGTGGGGTTCACGCCCAGGTCGGACTCGCGCAGCGCGGTCTCGATCGCCGCGGTCGCGCCCTTGTCGTACGGCGTGACGATGATCGTGCGGGCCTCGGGGAACTGCAGGGAGGCGAGCTGGTTGAGCGGCGTCGGGGTGCCGTAGTAGTCGGCGGTGATGCCCTGGAACATCGCCGCGTTGGCGCGCCCGGTGCGGATCGCGGAGAACTCCTCCTTGGTGACCTCGATCGTCTTGGTCATCTTGGCCTCGGCCTCGTTCAGGATGCCGGCGATGTCGTCGCTCACGATGTGCTCCTCGATTTCGTGTCGGTGGTGGTCCGTTCCATTGTCCCGCACGGCGCGCGGAACGGTCGCGGACGCACCTGTGCGCCGCGACCAGGGGGTCAGTCGCCCGTGACGGTGGTGCCGATGCGATCCCCGCGCATGGCGCGCGTGATCGATCCGGCCTCGTCGAGACCGAACACCATCATCGGCTGGGCGTTGTCCATGCAGAGGCTGAAGGCGGTCGCGTCGACCACCTTGAGGCCCTGCACGAGAGCCTCGTTGTAGGTGACGTGCTCGAGCTTGGTGGCGTCGGGATCCTTGCGGGGGTCGGCCGAGTAGACGCCGTCGACGCCGTTCTTGGCCATGAGGACCTCGTGGCAGCCGATCTCCAGCGCCCGCTGGACGGCGACCGTGTCGGTCGAGAAGTAGGGCATGCCGGCGCCCGCGCCGAAGATCACGGCGCGGCCCTTCTCGAGGTGGCGCACGGCGCGCAGCGGCAGGTACGGCTCGGCGACCTGCCCCATGGAGATGGCGGTCTGCACGCGCGTGGAGACGCCCTTCTGCTCGAGGAAGTCCTGGAGGGCCAGGCAGTTCATGACGGTGCCGAGCATGCCCATGTAGTCGGCGCGGCGGCGGTCCATGCCGCGCTGGGACAGCTCGGCGCCGCGGAAGAAGTTGCCTCCGCCCACGACGATCGCGCACTCGACGCCGGAGGCGACGCCCTCCGCGATCTCGCCGGCGATACGGGAGACGACGTCGGGGTCGACGCCGACGCGGCCGCCTCCGAACGCCTCGCCGGATAGCTTGAGGAGGACCCGGCGCCCCTCCTCCTTCTTCGGGAGGACGGGGATCTGGGAGGTGATGGTCGCCTGGGTCATGGGGGTCCTTCCGGTGGGACGTGTTCGCCGCGATGATACCGGGGCGCCCCTGCACCCGAGCGGTACGGGGCCGCCGTGGGGACATGGCGCACACCGCGGCCGCGCCTGCGGGTCGTGCGCGCCAGCGCGCGCACAGCAGGACCGGGCCCCTTCCCTGCAGGAAGAGGCCCGGTCCGGATGCGGGTGGGACCCGCGTTCAGCGGTCGGTGATCAGTTGCCGACGCGGAAGCGCACGAAGCCGGTGATGGTGCCGCCGGCCTGCTCCACGACCTTGCCGACCGTGGTCTTGGGGTCCTTGGCGTAGGCCTGGTCCAGCAGCACGTTCTCCTTGAAGAACCCGTTGAGGCGACCCTCGACGATCTTCGGGAGAGCCTGCTCGGGCTTGCCCTCGTTCTTCGCGGTCTCCTCGGCGATGCGACGCTCGTCGGCGACGACCTCCGCGGGGACCTCGTCGCGCGAGAGGTACTTGGGCGAGTACGCGGCGATGTGCATCGCGATGTCGCGCGCGACCTCGGCGCCGGCGGCGTCGGTGGCCACGAGCACGCCGACCTGCGGGGGCAGGTCCTTGTTCGTGCGGTGCATGTACTGCGCGACCTTCTCGCCCTCGACGCGGCCGATGCGACGCACGACGATCTTCTCGCCCATGGTCGCGCCGGCGGTGGTCAGCGCCTCGCCGAACGGGGTGCCGGCGAGCTGCTCGGGATCGGTGGCGCCGGACTCGACGGCGGCCGCGACGGCCTCGTCGCCCAGGGCGACGAACTTGTCGTTCTTGGCCACGAAGTCGGTCTCGGAGTTGAGCTCCACGAGGGTGCCCACCTGCTTGCCGTCGACGTCGCGGACGTCGACCGCGATGAGGCCCTCGGAGGCCGAACGGCCCTCGCGCTTGGCGATGCCCTTGAGGCCCTTGACGCGGATCAGCTCGACGGCCTTGGCCTTGTCGCCGTTCGCCTCGTCGAGAGCCTTCTTGACGTCGAGCATGCCGGCGCCGGTGGACTCGCGGATCTCCTTGATGTCAGCAGCCGTGTAGTTGGCCATGTGGTCCTTCTTCCTGATGGGAGAGGTGATGCGGAGAATCGATGGGTGCCGTCCCGGAGGACGGGATCAGGCCTGGGCCTCGTCGGACGCGGTCGCCTCGGCGGCGGGCGCCTCGGTCTCCTCGACGGCCGGGGCCTCAGCAGCGGTCTCCTCGGCGGCGGGGGCCTCGGTCGTCTCGGCGGCGGGGGCCTCGGTCGTCTCGGCGGCGGCCTGCTCCTGCTGGACCTCGGACTGCTTGAGCAGCTCCTGCTCCCACTCGGCGAGCGGCTCGGCGTCGACGGCCGAGACGTTCTTCTCGGCGCCGGCGGAGCGCTCGTGACGGGCCTGCAGGCCCGCGGCCACGGCGTCGGCGACGACGCGGGTCAGCAGGGCGACGGAGCGGATCGCGTCATCGTTGCCCGGGATCGGGTAGTTGACCTCGTCGGGGTCGCAGTTGGTGTCGAGGATCGCGACGACGGGGATGTTGAGCTTGTGCGCCTCGTCGACGGCCAGGTGCTCCTTGTTGGTGTCCACGATCCACACGGCCGAGGGGGTCTTGGCCATGTCGCGGATGCCGCCGAGGGTGCGCTCGAGCTTGTCCTTCTCGCGGCGCATGATGAGCAGCTCCTTCTTGGTGTAGCCGGAGCCGGCCACATCCTCGAAGTCGAGCTGCTCGAGCTCCTTGAGGCGGTTCACGCGCGAGGAGACGGTCTGGAGGTTGGTGAGCATGCCGCCGAGCCAGCGCTGGTTCACGTAGGGCATGCCGACGCGGGTGGCCTGCTCGCGGATGGACTCCTGGGCCTGCTTCTTGGTGCCGACGAACAGGATCGTGCCGCCGTGGGCCACGGTCTGCTTGACGAACTCGTAGGCCGAGTCGATGTAGGTGAGCGTCTGCATCAGGTCGACGATGTAGATGCCGTTGCGCTCGGTGAAGATGTAGCGCTTCATCTTCGGGTTCCAGCGACGGGTCTGGTGACCGAAGTGCACGCCGCTGTCGAGCAGCTGGCGCATGGTGACGACTGCCATGAGTGTCCTCTTCCTTCGGGCCCTGGGCTCGCCCGTCAGCCTCCTCGGCCTTCGGGGTCCCGGCGCAGGGCCGTGCTTCTCGGTTCTCCCCCGAGCGCCGGTCGGCGACGGGGCCTGGTGCCCCGGTCCCGACCGCCCGCGCGCATCGCAGGAGCTGATCCGGGAGCTCGACGCATTCGCCGACCTCTCCGATCGCCTGCGGTCCGCGAGGACCGATGGCCGGGTGCCGTGATGGGCACGCGAAGTCATCCGGACGCACCGGATGCTGGCGGCAGTCTATCGGAGGCAGGAGCATCGGACAGCCGCGCGGGGTGTGACGTGCACGTGAACAGACGGTGGCCGCCGACAGCGCCTCCTCCACGGGCTCGGCTCTCCTCGACAGGCTCGGGACTCCTCCACAGCTCGGAGTCGTCCACACCGGGATCACCCCGGGGTGCTCCGTCGAAGGAGCAGAGCGATGCTCGTCGCATGGATGCGCACATGACGAGAGGCCGCCAGCCGGGAGCCGCCACCGTGCGGGCGTCGACGGCCCGCGCGGTGCTCGCGCTGCTCCTGGTGCTCGCACTGATCCTCCTGCTCCCCCCGCCCGCCGGCGCGGAGGAGCAGTCGCGCTGGTCGTGGCCCATCGCCCCTCCTCACACCGTGCAGGCGCCGTTCGACGAGCCCGCCGGGCCCTACGGGCCGGGGCATCGGGGGATCGACATCCTCGCCGAGACGCCGACCGTCACCGCGGTCGAGGCGGGGACCGTGCACTTCGCCGGCATGGTCGCGGGACGCCCGGTCGTCTCGGTGCGGCACGCCGACGGGCTGCTCTCGACGTACGAGCCCGTCGTCGCGTCCGTCGCCGTGGGCACCGCCGTGGAGGCCGGGACGCCGATCGGCGAGGTGGCCCCCGGAGCGGCCTCGCACTGCGCACCGGCGCTGTGCCTGCACCTGGGCGCCCGACGCGACCGCAGCTATCTGGATCCGTTGCTCCTGCTCGGCGCCCGCGGGCCCAGCGTGCTGCTGCCGCTGTCCGGGAGCGGTGCGGCACGACCCGGCGGTGATGCTGGCACCGGTGACAGGGCGGGAACCGGCGGCGGTGCAGGGGCCGGCGACAGCGCGGGAACCGGCGGCGGAGCAGGGACCGGCGGCGGTGTACGGACCGGCGGCGGTGCCGCGGGCGACGTCTTCGGAGCTTCCGTGGGATCGGGGGCTGGGGCCTTCGCCCGCGCCGCCACGGGCTCTGGTGCACGGTCCGCGCCGTAGCTTTCACGGCACCGTGGCCGTCCCGACAAGACGCGCGGCCGTGGGGGCTCGGTCGGCTCAGGCCCGGGGGTGCGCCTGGTCGATCGTCGCCCGGAGCCGCTGCGCGGAGACGTGGGTGTAGATCTGCGTCGTCGCGAGCGAGGAGTGTCCCAGGTAGTCCTGGACGCTGCGCAGATCCGCCCCGCCCTCCACCAGGTGGGTGGCCGCGCTGTGGCGCAGGGTGTGGGGCGTGACGTGGGCGCTGACGCCGGCGCGTGCGCTCGCGGCGCTGACGACGTCGCGGACGGCGCGGACGCCGAGGCGGCCCCCGCGGACGCCGAGGAACAGGGCTCGCCCGGCGCTGTCTGCCGATGGCGTCCGACGGGTGCGCGGCGCACCGCTGCGGTCCCGGCCTGCCTCAGCGGTGCCGCGGGCCAGCTCGGGGCGCCCGTGCCCGACCCAGGCCGCGACCGCATCGAGGGCGGGGACGCCGACGGGCACGATCCGCTCCTTGGACCCCTTGCCGAGGACGCGCACGGTGCGGCCGGCGGCGTCGACGTCCCCGAGGTCCAGGGAGACGAGCTCGGAGACGCGCAGTCCGCTCGAGTAGAGCAGTTCGAGCAGCGCGGCGTCGCGCAGGGCGATCGCTCGGGCACGGCGCTGCTCGGCACCGGTGGCCCCGGAACGGGTGCCATCGACGCCCGTCCCCTCGCCTCCCGTCCCCTCGCCTCCCTGCCCGCCGTCGGCCTCGCTCGCCCGGTCGCCAGCGGCGGGCGGGATCGCGGCCGGGTCCGCGCCCCCTGCGCGTCCGTCGCCGTCGGCGGCGGGCCCGTGCAGGGGCGCCTCGACCATGGCCGCGGCCTGTTCGGCCGACAGGACGGCCGGGAGATGGCGGCCGCGCCGCGGGGGGCGCAGCCGGGCCCCCGGGTCGTGAACCAGCACGCCGGTGCTCGTGAGCCAGGCGGTGAAGGTGCGCGCGGCAGCGGCCGATCGCGCGAGGGTCGCCGTGGATGCTCCGGTCGCGGCACGCTCGGCGAGCCAGGCGCGCAGTGCGGCGAGGTCCGTCTCGGCGGGCTCGATGCGCTCGCGCTCACGCAGGTGCGTCAGCAGCGTCGCGGCCTCCCGTAAGTAGGCGCGGACGGTATGGGGAGAGCGGTCGCGCTCGAGCGCGAGGTGGCGCTCGTAGCGCGCGAGCAGGGCGGCGTCATCGGGATGCAGCTCCTGCTGCTCCCGTGCCGTCCGACGGTTCGCGCTCATGGCTCCAGTCTCCCAGAGCCCCGGAACACGCCGTCCCCTCACCGCGCCCGGGCGATCCGCTCCCCCGCATGACGCGCCAGACCGAGCAGCTCGAGACGGGCGACGGCCGCCTCGACCGCTCCCCCAGGCAGGGCGCACAGGCGCTCGAGGTCCGCCAGGGTGATCGCCGAGCGCGGCGGCAGCGCATCGAGCACGCGCCGGTCGACGGGATCCAGCAGGTCCAGCTCGTCCTGCACGGCGAAGACGGAGCCGTCCGCGGCCTCCTGCCCCCGCACCAGCTCGAGGATCTCGGCGGCATCGGTCACGAGCACGGCCCCGCGCTCGCGGATCAGACGGTGGCATCCAGCGGACGCCGCGGACGTGACCGGGCCGGGCACCGCTGCGACGGGGCGCGAGAGGTCGTCGGCATGGCGCGCCGTCGACAGCGCCCCGGACCGCCAGGCCGCCTCCACCACCACGGTCGCCGATCCCAGCGCCGCGATCAGCCTGTTGCGGGCCAGGAAGCGCCAGCGCGTGGGGGCGGTGGCGGGCGGTGCCTCGGAGATCAGCGCGTGACGGGAGCGGATCGCCTCGAGCAGGCGGGAGTTGCCGCGCGGGTACAGGGCATCCAGCCCGCCCGCGAGCACCGCGAGCGTGGCCCCCTCGCCCGAGGCGAGAGCCCCGCGGTGGGCGGCCGCGTCGATCCCGTAGGCACCGCCCGAGACGATCGTGGCGCCGCGCACGGCGAGCGCCGCCGCGAGCGATGCCGCCGTGTCCTCGCCATAGGGGGTCGAAGCCCGGGATCCGACCATCGCGATCGTCGGCACGGCGTCGACCAGGGCGGCGGGCGAGCCCGCACCCGACACCCACAGGCAGTGCGGGGCGGTATCGGCGAGATCATCGAGCACACTCGGCCAGTCCGCATCGCCGGGGACGACGGCCCGGATGCCCCGGGCCTGCGCGGCATCGAGGACACGATCGACGTCCAGACCGTCGAGACGGGCGCGCCATCTGCCCAGGGCCGCGCTCGCCCGCGCGGCCCCCGACCCTCGCCCCGGGCCGTTCCCCACGGGGCCCGTCGGTCCTCGTCCAGACGTCTCGGGCCCGCCTTGTCCCGACCCGAGTCCGCCTCGCGCTGCCAGACGTTCGGCTCCGGCCGGCCCGAGTCCCTCTCTCGCTGCGCCACGAGCGTCACCCGGCGCGGACGGTCGACGGACGGCGTCGGCGAGGTCCGCCGGCAGGTCTCCGCCGAGGGCGTGCAGCATCTCGGGCACCGTCGCCTCGCGCACCAGCTCGAGCGCACCGGCGTGGCCGAGGAGGCGGCAGGCGTAGTGCGCGACGGCGTCGGTCGGCTCGGCCAGGTGCGACCAGGCGACGCGCGCGCAGAGGTCCGCGCCCGCTGCGCCCGGCGCTGCGCGCGACGTCTCCGGGCCAGGCCGCGACAACGCGGTCGGCAGAGACGCGGAGGGACCGCGGTGATCAGGACGGGAACCGGCGACGGGGCTCATCGGACCTCCCCTCCCCGCAGTGCGAGCGCGAGCCCGATCTGCTCGGAGCCCGGACGCTCGCGCCCCTCGAGGTCCGCGAGGGTCCAGGCCACACGGAGCACGCGGTCGTGACCGCGCAGCGTGAGACGGCCGGACTCGACGGCGCGCTCGAGGAGCCGCCGATCGGCCCGGTCGGGTGCGAGCTCCCGGCGCAGGAGCGGTCCGGGGATCTGGGAGTTCAGCATCCACGGGCGATCGGCGAAGCGCCCAGCCTGGCGCTCGCGCGCCCGGCGGACCCGCTCGGCGATCACGGCGCTCGACTCCGGTGCCACTCCGGTCTCCTCCCGCTGCAGGTCGACGGGGCCGACGGCTATGCGCATGTCGACGCGGTCGAGGATCGGCCCGGACAGCCGCGCGAGGTAGCGGCGCCGCGCCATCGGCGTGCAGGAGCAGTCCTCCCCCTTGCCCCAGCCGCGTCCGCACGGGCATGGGTTCGCGGCGAGCACGAGCTGGAACCGCGCCGGATAGCGGGTCACGCCGCGAGCGCGGTGGAGGGTGATGTCCCCCGTCTCGAGCGGTTCGCGCAGGGCCTCGAGCACGCGGGCGGGGAACTCGGGGGCCTCATCCAGGAACAGCACCCCGGCATGCGCACGGGAGATCGCCCCGGGCAGGGCCACCCCGGCCCCTCCTCCGACCACCGCGGCGGGCGTGGACGTGTGATGCGGGTCCACGAACGGCGGGCGGCGCAGCAGCCCGCGCCGCGCGTCGAAGCGCCCCGCGATCGAGTGCACGGCGCTCACATCGAGGGCGTCGGCGTCCGTGAGGTCGGGCAGGATCGACGGGATGCGGGCCGCGATCATCGTCTTGCCGGCCCCCGGCGGCCCCGACATCAGCAGATGGTGCCCTCCGGCCGCGGCGACCTCGGCCGCCCGCCGCGCCTGGGCCTGACCGATCACGTCCGCGAAATCGAGCGGGACGGTCGGCACGAGGTCGTCGGGCTCCTCGGACGCCAGGACCGGAGCGAGCGGCCCCCGTCGCAGGCGTGCGCTCCCGCCGTGGTGGCGGACCACCTCGGCCAGGTCCTCGAGCGCCACGATCTCCAGGCCGTCGACGAGGCGGGCCTCCTCGGCGTTGCCCGCCGGGACCACCACCTGTGCGACCCCCTCGCGGCGCGCCGCCAGCAGCGAGGGCAGGATGCCGGGCACCGGACGCAGCCGGCCGTCGAGGCCCAGCTCGCCGAGGTGGACGACCCCGGCGGCACGGCTCGCGTCGAGCTCCTCCTGGGCGGCGAGGACGGCCACGGCGATCGCCAGATCGAAGCCCGATCCGGACTTCGGCATCCACGCCGGGCACAGGTTCACCGTGAGCCGACGCGCGGCGAGCGGGATCCCGATCCGCCCCGTCGCCCCGCGCACCCGGTCACGGGCCTGGAGCATCGAGGAATCGGGCAGGCCCACGACGGAGAACGCCGGCAGCCCGGCGCTCACATCGGCCTCGACCTCCACGACGGTGCCCTCGAGGCCGGTCAGCGCGACCGCGAGGGTCCGTCCCAGGCTCATGCCCCCACCGCCCGCAGCAGTTCGAGGCGCGCCGTCC
Source organism: Brachybacterium nesterenkovii (assembly GCF_900163655.1). Taxonomy (GTDB): domain Bacteria; phylum Actinomycetota; class Actinomycetes; order Actinomycetales; family Dermabacteraceae; genus Brachybacterium; species Brachybacterium nesterenkovii. Next base: position 20,459 of record NZ_FWFG01000027.1, on the reverse strand, counting down.
CGTCGTCCGCGAACAGGACGGCCGCCACGTCGATCCGCACATCGCGGTGGGGCGGGGCGTTGTCGAGCAGGTAGTAGCCGACCAGGTGGCGCAGGCGGCGGACCTTGCGCGGGTCCACGGCCGCCTGCGGGAGCCCCGTCAGCAGGGTGCGCCGCGCCTTGACCTCGACGAACACGAGGGTCTCGCCGTCCAAGGCGATGATGTCGATCTCCCCGCGGGCGATCCGGTGATTGCGCTCGAGGAGCGTCCAGCCCAGCGCATCGAGATGCGCGGCGGCGAGGTCCTCCCCGTGGCGGCCCAGCTCGATGCGGGTCATGACGCGGACGTCGACGTCGGCGGACGGGATGAGGACGGGGGCGGTGACGATGGAGGTGCTCATGGCCCCAGCGTCCCGGGGCGGCGGCCCGCGGCCAAGGGGACGGGGCCCCGCTGTGGATGCCCCGGTCATGTGGAGGAACGGCGGCGCCCGCAGCGGGCATCGGCGTGATCCGGGCGCGTCCGGACCAGCGCCCGTCGCCGATCAGGGCGGGCCGATCAGGGCCAGCGCGTCAGGGCAGGGCGATGTCCGGCTTCGCGAGCTCCTCGACGTTGACGTCCTTGAACGTCACCACGCGCACCGAGCGCACGAAGCGGCTCGAGCGGTAGACGTCCCACACCCAGGCATCGGCGAGGGTCAGCTCGTAGAACACCTCGCCGCCGGCGCTGCGCACCTGCAGATCGACCTGGTTGCACAGGTAGAAGCGGCGCTCGGTCTCGACCACGTAGGTGAACAGCCCCACCACATCGCGGTATTCGCGGTAGAGCTGCAGCTCCATGTCGGACTCGTAGTTCTCGAGGTCCTGCGTGCTCACCGTGTCGCCTCCTGCGGGTCGGGCCGGGCGCCGGGCGCCCGCTGCGCGCCGGCGACGTCCGCGCTCCACAGTACGTCAGCGCGCAGGGCGGTCCGCACACCCAGGTTCCAGGAGCGACGGTGCTCCTCATGGACGCCGCAGCGCTCGATCGCCTCGCGGTGGGCGGCGGCGCCGTAGCCCTTGTTCGCGTCCCAGCGGTAGTCCGGGGCCGAGCGCGAGAGCTCGACCATGCGGGCGTCGCGGGCGACCTTGGCGAGCACGCTGGCCGCGGCCACGCTCGCGCAGTCGCGATCGGCCCCCACCCGCAGCGTCACGCGCGGGACGACCGCACCGGGCGCCGCGGCGGCCAAACGCCCGCTGAGGACATCCGCGCTGCCGTCGAGCACGATCGCATCGACCGGGCAGCCCAGGGCGTCGAGCGCGCGCAGCGCGGCCAGCGCGAGGGCCTCCATGATCCCGTGCTCGTCGATCTCGGCGGCGGAGGCCCAGCCGAGGCCGTGGGCGTGCGCGGCCTCCCCGATGGGCGCGACCAGGGCTTCGCGGCGCCGCGCGGTGAGCGCCTTGGAATCGCGGACGCCGACCGGCAGCGCCGCGACGGGCTCGCCGCCCGCGAAGCGCACGGCGCAGGCGCCGACGACGACGGGACCCGCGAGGGCCCCGCGCCCGACCTCGTCGAGGCCGACGACGACGCCGCTGCCACCGAGCTCGTCGATCAGGCCCCGCTCGACCTCGAGGGTCGGGTCGACGGCGGGGCGGCGTGCACGGGCCGCGGCCACGTCAGGCGGGGTCCGGGACGTCGGCGAAGGTGTCCTCGCCGCCGCCGAGACCGGTCCAGCGGGTCGCGGGCCACATGATCACGACGGCCTTGCCGGTGATGTCGGACTCGGGCACGAAGGCTGCCGAGGGGTCCTGGCCTGCGGCCATGAGCTCATGATCGTGGTATGCGGAGTCCGCCGAATTGAAGCGGTTGTCCCCCATCACCCAGACCTTGCCGTCGGGCACGGTCACGTCGAAGGCGTACTGGCACGCGCCGTTGTCCGGATTGATGTACGGCTCGTCGAGCGTCACGCCGTTGACCTGCAACGGTCCGCCCTCCTCGGCGCACACGACGTGATCGCCGGGCATGCCGATCAGGCGCTTGACCAGGTGGTCCTCCCCCGGGTCCGGGGCCAGGCCCACGTAGCTGAGCACCTTGGAGACCTTGTAGCGGGCGGTGTCGGCCCGGCCGGGATCATCGGCGATCCAGCCGAGCGAGTCCTCGAACACGACCACGTCGCCGCGCTCGAGGTCGAACACCCCGGGCGTCAGCTTGGAGACGAGGATCTTGTCGTCCGTCTCGAGGGTGGGGACCATCGAGGTGGACGGGATGAAGAACGGTTGGATCAGGAAGGTCTTGACCAGCACGGCGATCACGAGCGCGACCACGAGGGTCACGATGTAGTCGAGCCAGGAGCTGCGGCGGCGGGCGCGGCGACGGCCGTGCGAGCTCGCCGAGCGCGCGCTCGAGCGCGATCCGGCGGTGTCCGGGGAGTCGCTCGACTCCGACGCGGAGCCGTCCGTCGCGACGCCCTCCGCCGCGGAGCCCTCCGTGTCGAGGCTGCGCGGGTCGGTGCCGACCGAGTCGGTGTCGTCCGAGTCGGGCGCGGTGCTGGTCTCGTTCATCCTGGCGATCCTATCGACGGCACCTGCCCGGAGCGCGCGAGCGGCCAGACGATGCGAGTGACCTCACCGACGACGCGCTCGCGCGGCACCATCCCGCCGCCCGGCGAGCCGAGGTGATCGCGCGAGTCCGCGGAGTCGGCGCGGGCATCCCCCAGCAGAAACATCGCGCCGTCGGGAACCTCGACGTCGAAGGGCACATCGCTCGGGGCCTTGCCCGGGGCGAGGTAGAGCTCGTCCAGCACGGCGCCGTTGACCGTGATGCGCCCGGCATCGTCGCAGCAGCGCACCCGGTCCCCGCCCACGCCGATCACGCGCTTGACCCAGTAGCGGCGGCCGTCCTCCCCGGGCCCGAAGTAGCCGGTGCCGTCGAAGACCACGACCTCGCCCCGGCGGGCGGTGCCCCGCTGGGTCCGGTCCACGAGCAGGACGTCCCCCTCCTCGAGCGTCGGGGCCATCGAGGAGCTGGGCACCCAGAACGTCTGCACGACGAAGTGCCGGACGCCGAGCACGCCCAGCAGCACGGCGATGACGACGACGGCGGCGACCCTGAGGGGCCGCCGCCGTCGCGGGGCGTGCTCGTCCTCGCCGCGGAGGGCGGGTGCGGTCACGCGCTGTTCTCGTCGCTCGAGACGATCCGGGGGATGCCGCGGATCAGGAGTGCGAGCGCTTCTCCTTGATGCGGGCCTTCTTGCCGGTGAGGCCGCGCAGGTAGTACAGCTTGGCGCGGCGGACGTCGCCGCGGGTCATGACCTCGATCTTGTCGATCGTGGGGGCGTGCACCGGGAAGACGCGCTCGACGCCCACGCCGAAGGACACCTTGCGGACGCGGAAGGTCTCGCGGATGCCGTCGCCCTGGCGGGCGATGACGTAGCCCTGGAAGACCTGGATGCGGGAGCGGTTGCCCTCGACGACCTTCACGTGGACCTTGACGTTGTCGCCCGGACGGAAGTCGGGGACGTCGTCGCGCATCTGCGCCTTGTCGAGCTCATCGAGCTTCTGCATGTTCTCTCTCCAGCCTCCGCCTCAGGTCGGACGCGTGCTCAGATGGTCGGTCGGCGATCGCCGACCGTCCGCTGCGGACCATCGTTCGGGTCGCGCCCTGCGCTCGCGCGCGTCAGGCACTGCCGGTGTGCTGGGCCTCTGGCCGCGACTCCCATCGCGACGGACCTGCCCGGCCGCTTCGTGCGCATCTCCCCTGAGGCAGGGATGCGCGCGGCATGCACGAGGGTTCATTGTGCCAGCGCCGCGCGGGCCCGGCAAGACGCGACGGCAGTGGAAGCGCTGGTCAGGCGCTCACGGCCGTGTCGGGTGCGTCACCCGCCCCGTGCTGCTGCGCTCCCTCGCGACAGGAGATGAGGTCGGGCCGGCGCTCGGCCGTGCGGGCGAGCGACTGCTCGGCGCGCCAGGCGGCGATGCGCGCGTGATTGCCGGACAGCAGCACCTCGGGCACCTCGCGGACGGTCCCGTCGGGCCCCGTCCAGGCCGCGGGCCGCGTGTACAGCGGGTACTCGAGGAGGCCGTCGGAGTGGGACTCCTCGACCAGGGAGGCGGCGTTGCCGACGACCCCGGGGACCAGGCGCACCACGGCCTCGGTGATCGCGAGGACCGCAACCTCCCCGCCGTTGAGCACGTAGTCGCCCAGGCTCGCGAGGGCGACCTCGATGCCGGCATCGGCCAGGTGCTCGTAGACCCGCTCGTCGATGCCCTCATACCGCCCGCAGGCGAAGACGAGCCACGGGCGCGTCGACCAGTCCTGCGCGGTGGCCTGCGCGAACGGCTCCCCGGCCGGGTTCGGGAAGATGACGAGCGGGCTCGCGTCCTCGCCGAGCGCAGCGCGGCCGTCGGCGAGGACGGCCGCGAAGGCCTCCGCCCACGGCTCGGGCTTCATGACCATTCCGGCGCCGCCGCCCAGCGGGGTGTCGTCGACGGTCCGGTGGCGATCGTGGGTGAAGTCGCGCAGCTGGTGGATGCGCAGGTCGACGAGCCCGTCGCGCCGGGCCTTGCCGATGAGGGAGAGCTCGAGCGGCGCGAGGTACTCGGGGAAGATCGTGATGACGTCGATGCGCACGGCTCAGACCCCGGTGCTCTCGGGCGACTCCGTGCTCTCGGGGCACTGCGTGTCCTCAGGGGACTGCGTGTCCTCGGAGGGCCCCGCGCCCTCGGAGGTCTCGTCGTCGTCCTCGGGCAGGTCCTCGAAGAGGCCCCCGGGAGGATCGGCGAGCACGATGCCGGCCTCGACGTCGACCTCGGGCACGAGCTCGGCGACGAAGGGCAGCATGACGCGGCCGCGGCCGGGTGCGCGGACGATGAGCATGTCCTGGGCCGGGTAGTGCTCGAGGTCGACGACGACCCCGAGGTCGCGGCCATCGACGTGGCGGACGGTCAGGCCTGTGAGCTCGGAGGGGTACCAGGCGTCGGGGTCCTCCTGGGCCTCCTCCTCGCGGTCGAGCTCGAGCTCGAGGTCGACGCCGCGCAGGGCCTCCGCCTCGGTCCGGCCGGTCACCTCGGCGAAGCGGGCGTACCAGCGGCCCTGCTGGGTGCGGGTCGAGGCGACGGTGAGGGTGTCCGGAGCGCCGTCGGCGTCGACGGAGAACGCCGTGCCGGCTGCCAGGCGCTCGGCGGGCTGGTCGGTGCGGAGGATGAGCGCGACCTCGCCGCGCAGGCCGTGGGCCTTGCCGACGGTCGCCACGACCACGTGCACAGAGGTCATCGGGAATCTCCTGGGGTGTGTCGGTGGAGCGATCACGGGGCGGGGATGCGCGAAGGGCGGCACCGGTGGTCGGTGCCGCCCTTCGCGATCATGCTCGGGTGCGTGGCCTCAGCGCCGGTCGACGTCGACGATGTCGACGCGGATCGGCTCATCGGACAGGGCGCTGGTCACGGTGCGCAGGGCGCGGGCCGTGCGGCCGCTGCGGCCGATGACGCGGCCGAGGTCCTCGGGGCTGACCCGGACCTCGAGCAGAGGGCCGCGCCGCGTGGACTTCTCGGCGACGCGGACGTCGTCCGGGTTGTCCACGATGCCGCGGACCAGGTGGTCGAGGGCTTCGGCGCGAGCGCTCATGTCAGGCCTCGTCGGAGGTCGCCTCGGCGGCCTCCTCGGTGCTCTCGGCGGCGGGGGCCTCATCGGCGGACTCGGCGGCCTCGTCCTCGGCGGGCTTCTCGGCCTCGGCCTTGGCCTTGGCGGCCTCCTCGCGCTTGGCGGCGGCGGCCTTGTCGGCCTCGGCGATCGCATCCTCGGCGGAGGTCTTGGCCTCGGCGGTCTTCAGGGTGCCGGCGGTGTCGCCCTCGCCCGTGAACTTGGCCCAGTCACCGGTGACCTTGAGGATCGCGGCGACCTGCTCGGTCGGCTGCGCGCCGACGCCGAGCCAGTACTGCGCGCGCTCGGAGTCGACCTCCATGACCGAGGGGTTCTCGGTGGGGTGGTACTTGCCGATCTCCTCGATCACGGCGCCGTCGCGCTTCTTGCGCGAGTCGGCCACGACGATGCGGTAGTACGGTGCACGGATCTTGCCCATGCGCTTCAGACGGATCTTGACGGCCACGTGTGGCGCTCCTTCGGAGATGTTCGGGTGAGCCTCGACGCTGCCTGTGGGGTCATGCGGGCGCTGTCGATGCTCGGGGTGCCGCGTCCCGGCGGGTAGAGGGCCGGCCAGGACGCATACAGCCGACCAGTATGCCAGGGCCGCGGCGGGGGTGCCAGACGCTCGCCCCGGGCTCACTGCGTGATGTGCCCCGCTCCACACCGCCCGGGCCGCGGTGGCACGGAGCGATGGACGGCGCGACGGGGCGACGGGGCGACGGGGCGACGGGGCGACGGGGCGCTGCCGACGGATGGAGTGTCTCAGCCCGCTCGCTCGGCGCCGCTGCGGAGCTGCTCGGCGACGGCGATGAGCGCCGCGTCGACCCGCTCGCGGTCCCAGCCGCCGATGCCGGGGGCGGCCTGTCGGGGTCGTGCCGCGGTCAGGGCGGCGAGGGCGGCGACGCAGCGATCGGCCTCCTCCCTTCCCCCGGCGAGCGCCGTGCGGACCTCGGCCACGACGGCCTCGATGTCCGCGACCTCGTAGTCGTCCTCGCCGATCGGAGCGGGGAACGCCTCGTCCAGGATCGCCGCCACCCGCGAGGTCGGTGTCTCGTCCACGACGGGCGGCCCCGCGGCGTCTACCTCCGGGAACGACTCGGCGAACGCTGCCGGCTCGGCCGCAGACCCCACCCCGGCCCCAGCCTCGGCCGCCGGCGACACGGCCTCGGCGATGCCGACGACGACACCGTTCAGGAACAGGTCGACGTCCTCGCATGCGTAGCCGCGCCCGAAGCCCATGGTCGCGAAGCGCGCGTCGCGGGCATGAGCGGAGAGCTCCTCGCGGTCCGCGGGGCCGGCACTGCGCAGACGATCGGCCATGGCATCGCACCAGGCGTCGACATCAGCCGGACGGTACGGTTCGCATCGCGGGCCGTCGGGAAGCGCGTCCCCTCGATCTGCTCAGCGATCCGCGCCAGTGCCTCGTGCATCGTCCCCTCCTCGGTCATCGTCCCGTCCGCAGCCCTGCCATCGCCCCGGCTTCGACGGCGATCCGTCCTGCGACCATCACGATCCCCGGTTCCCGCAGCGCCCGGTGGTCGGTCCGCGGGTCCTGCTCGACCACCACGAGGTCCGCCGGGGAGCCGTCCTCGAGGCCGGGCGCGCTGAGGAGCTCCCGGGGCCCCCAGATCGCGGCATCGAGGACTCCGAGCGGATCGATGCCGCAGGCGGCGATCTCGTCGAGCTCGTCGTGGACGATCCCGTGGCCGAGCACTCCCCCGGCGTCGGTGCCGACCAGGAGGCGGATCCCGGCGTCGTGGGCGTCCCGGGTCCGCTCGTACCGCCGCTCCCGCAGGCGTCGCATGTGCGCCGCGTAGTCGGGGAACTTGGCCTCGCCCTGGACGGCGTAGTCCTCGAAATGCCCGACGTTCACGAGGGTCGTGACGACGGGGACACCGGCGGCGGCCGCTCGCGCGATCGTCTCGTCGGTCAGGCCCGTCGCGTGCTCGAGGCAGTCGAAGCCGGCGTCGAGCAGCAGCGGCAGCGTGTCCTCGGCGAAGGTGTGCGCCGTGATCCGGGCGCCGTGCTCGTGGGCTGCCGACGCGGCGCGGGCGAAGGCGGGGCCGTCGAAGGTCGGCGTGAGGTCGCCGGCGCCGCGGTCGATCCAGTCGGCCACGAGCTTGACCCAGCCGTCCGAGGCGTCGGCCTGGGCGGCGACGGCGTCGGCCAGCTCCTCGGGCTCGACCTCGTGGGCATAGCCGATGAGGTAGCGCCGGGTGCGGGCGACATGGCGGCCGTGGCGGATGATCCGCGGCAGGCCCGGCTCGGCCTGGAGCGGGCTCGTGTCGATGATCGAGCCGGCATCGCGGATGAGGGTCACGCCCGTGGCCAGGTCGGTGCGCGCCTGGGCGCGGGCCTCGGCGAGGCTCGTGCCGCGCCCGTCGTCGCCGATGCCGATGTGGCAGTGGAGGTCCGCGAGACCGGGGACGACGAAACCGTCGATGCGGCGCACCTCGGCGCCCGCGGGCAGGTCGGGGCGCTCATGGCGGATCCGCCCGTCGACCACCCAGGCCTCGGGCAGCTCCGCATCGGGGCCGATGATGATCGGCCCGGTCAGGTGGACGACGGGCCCGCCTGTCGGATCCGGCGCGGAGTATGGGGCCTCGGTCGCGCGGCGGCGGGAGGCGGCGACATGGGCGGACAGGTCCTCGGGACCGTATGCGGTTGCGGGCAGGTCCTCGGGACCAGGGGCGGCGGGCGTGGTCGCCGTCGACGTGTCGTCCATCGGGCCAGTCTCCCATCGTGCCCCGCTCGCGACCAGGGCATGCGCCGCCCCAGGCGGGCGCCCCCACCTCGATCGAGACCGCAGGGCGCCGCCATACCGCAGAGGAGGAAGCACCAGCACCAGCGTCCCCCTCTCGCGACGGCTGACGACTCGCCACGCCGCACCCCCCGTCTGCCCCGACGACGAGATCGACGAAACGAGCCGAACAGCGCCTCGAGACACAGGAAACGAGCCGCAGAAGTGGCACATTTCGACGATCTCGGCGAGGGACCGAGCGAACGCCGGTTCCTCCACCCCTCCGGTCACCGCTCGAGCGCCGCGGACAGGCGCAGGAAGAACGCATCCGGGACCCGTAGATCATCGGCGGTGATCCGCAGGATGACCCAGCCGAGCCGGTGCAGCATCTCGTCCTTGTGCCTGTCGCGCCGCCACTGCGCACGGTCGACACGATGCTGATCGCCGTCGTACTCGATGGCGACCCGGAGGACAGGGAAGGCGAGATCCAGGATCACGAGCGATCCCGTGAGCGGATCGCGCACCTCGAGGTTCGGCGTCGGCTCCGGGTACCCGGCCCGGACGAGGAGCAGCCGCGTGCGGGTCTCCATCGGTGACCACACGCGCTCGCGGGCATCGCCGGCCGCATCGCGGACGCGCTGCGCTCCACGGCCCTGCAGGTCGGCGGCCACCTCCCGGATCCGAGCGAGCGGCATCTGCGGGATCGCGGTCCCCCGACCCGCAAGGGCATCGAGGGCGATGACCCTCTCGTTGTGCGTCATCCGCGCCGTGAGCTCCTGGAGGACGACCACCGGATGCGAGACGAGGAGACCGCGGACGCGATAGCGCAGCGGCGGGTCCGACGGGTGGGCATGCACGAGGCGGCCGCGCCTCACCCGCCCGCCGGCACCGCTTCGGCAGTGGATCAGCGCGCCGCCTGCACGGGTGAGATGCATCGGCAGCGGGAGCCCCAGCAGCTCGGCCGCGCTCTCGTGGCTGATCGTCGCACCGGGCATCCGGCGCACCTGGAGGACGCGGGCGATCTCGTGCAGCGATGCCGGGGCGTCGGCGCGGGTGTAGCAGCCGGGGAGCACCCGGAGGAGGGTGCCCGAGGTGAACAGACGCGAGTGCGCGCCGCGCTCGAGGAGGTCCGCACGGGTGTACACGCGCCCGGGTTCCAGATCGTCAGCGTGCAAGGCCATGCCCGGACGCTAGGCGGTGCAGACCCGGAGCCGCGCTCGATCGGGAGGCCCGGTGGAGAAGTCGGCGTGGGGAGGAAGCGTTGGCGGCCTGGTCGGATCTGACCAGAACGCGGAAATGAGCCATTTCGGGCCGCGAGACACACGAAGTGAGCCGTCTGAACGGCTCATTTCGAGGTTCTCATCCCACGCGGCACCGCGAGGGGCATCATCCCGGAACCGGCACCGCCCCCACGGGAGCACACCGCCGACCCACCCGCGCCGCTGCCCACCGCGGGGCACGCCGCCGACGCAGGAGGGCTAGCGCCCAATGAAGCGGGACGGTCAGCGTCCACCGACGCGGAAGGGGCAACGCCCGCTGGCGCAGAGGGGCAACGCCCGCCGGCGCAGGAGGGGCAACGCCCGCCGGCGCAGGAGGGCCAGCGCCCGCGGGCGGCAGACCGCCGGGTCAGCGCCCGCCGGCGCAGGAAAGTCAGCGCCCGCCGAACATCCCCCGCAGCTCCTTGGGCAGCTGGTTCGGGTCGATGTCGGAGAGGTCGGGCATCTGGCCGCCGCCGAAGTGGCCGCCCTGCGGGACCTGGCCGCCGCCGAACGCGGAGCCCTTGGACTCCTGCGCCTTCTTCTCCGCCTCGGCGAGCTCGCGCGCGGCCTTGGCGGGGTTCTTCGACTTGGCCTTCTTCTTGGGGCCCTGCGGCGCCTGGCGCCCGCGGCTCTTCTTGCCGAAACCGGCGCCCGGCATGCCCGGCATCCCCGGCATGCCGCCGCCCATGGAGCGCATCATCTGCTGGGCCTGCTTGAAGCGCTCGAGCAGCTGGTTGATCTCGCCGACGCTCGTGCCGGAGCCCTTGGCAATGCGGGCGCGGCGCGAGCCGTTGATGAGCTTGGGGTCGCGGCGCTCGGCGGGCGTCATCGACTGGATCATCGCCTCGATGCGGCCGATCGAGGATTCGTCGAAGCTCTCGAGCTGCTCGCGGTACTGCCCCATGTTCGGGAGCATCCCGAGCATCTTCTTGAGGCTGCCCATGTTCTTGAGCTGCTGCATCTGCGTCAGGAAGTCGTCGAGCGTGAAGTCCTCTCCGCTCGCGAGCTTCCCCGCCATCTTCTCGGCCTGGGCCTGGTCGAACGTCCGCTCGGCCTGCTCGATGAGCGACATGACGTCGCCCATGTCGAGGATGCGCCCGGCCATGCGGTCCGGGTGGAAGCGCTCGAAGTCGCCCAGCTGCTCGCCGGTCGAGGCGAACAGGATGGGGCGCTCGGTCACGCCCGTGATCGACAGGGCGGCGCCGCCGCGGGCGTCGCCGTCGAGCTTGGACAGCACCACGCCGGTGAAGCCGACGCCGTCGCGGAAGGCCTCGGCCACGCGCGCGGCGTCCTGGCCGATCATCGCGTCGACGACGAACAGGGTGTCGTGGGGATGGATCGCGTCGCGGATGTCCCGCGCCTGCTGCATCATCTCCTCGTCGACGCCGAGGCGGCCGGCGGTATCGACGATCACCACGTCGTGCTGCTGGAACTGGGCGTTCGAGACGCCGTTCATCGCCACCAGCACCGGGTTGCCGACGCCGTTTCCGGGCTCGGGCGCGAAGACGGGCACGCCCGCGCGCTCGCCGACGATCTGCAGCTGGGTGACGGCGTTGGGGCGCTGGAGGTCCGCCGCGACCAGCATCGGCGTGTGGCCCTGGTCCTTCATCCACTTCGCGAGCTTGCCCGCGAGCGTGGTCTTGCCGGCGCCCTGGAGGCCCGCGAGCATGATCACGGTGGGCGGGTTCTTGGACCAGTGCAGCTCGCCGGTCGCGCCGCCGAGCACCTGGATCAGCTCGTCGTGGACGATCTTGACGACCTGCTGGGCCGGGTTCAGGGCCTTGGAGACCTCCTCGCCCAGGGCGCGCTCGCGCACCTTCCCCGTGAACTCGCGGACGACCGGAACCGCGACGTCGGCGTCGAGCAGGGCGCGCCGGATCTCGCGGATGGTCTTGTCGACGTCGGCCTCGGACAGGCGGCCGTGGCCGCGCAGCCCCTTGAGGGACGCGGTGATGCGATCGGAGAGGTTGTTGAACACGTCTGCGCTTCCCCTTGGTGTCGGAACCGCACCAGTCTAGCCAGCGCCGCGCGCCCTCCCCCGGCCCACCGCTGCGCCGTGTGGGCGAGGCCTCGCCGCGCTGTGCGGCGTTCGACGGAGGGGGCAGGCGGAGAGGCCAGCCAGGAGGAAGGCGGAATGGTCAGGCGGAGGGGCCAAGCAGGAGGCAGTCGGAAGGGTCGGGCGGAGGGGTCAGGCGGAGGCGGCGTCCATGAGCGCAGAGATGAGACGTCCGACGACGGGGGCCTCGAGCTCGCGGCCTTTCGCGTCGGTCACGTAGAGCACGTCGACGGCGCGGCGTCCGAGGGTGACGACGTGCGCGCTGCGGACGTTCAGGCGGTGGGCCGTGATCATCTCGGCGACGTCCGCCAGCAGGCTCGGCCGGTTGGCGGCGTTGACCTGGATGACGGTGGCCCCGTCGGAGGCCCCCGGCAGGAGGGTGACCACGGGGATCTCCTCGCTGGTGCGGGCCGGGGCGCCGGGCGGGACGTCGAGGACGCGCGCGGCCGGGTCGGTGCGCCGCGCGATCTCCCGGGCCAGGGCGGAGCGCAGCGCCGTGGGATGGGGCAGGTCCGCGGGGCGCCCGTTGACCCACCAGGTGTCCACGGCCACGCCGTCGATCGTGGAGACGACGGCGGAGCGCACGTCGATGCGGTGACGCGCGAGCACGCGGGCCATCGCGGCGAACACGCCCGGGGCGTCGGGGGCGCCGAGGCAGATCTGCGAGACGTGGCCCTCCCCCGTCGGCGCCGGGTAGAGCACCTGGGCGGCGCCGGTGCGCCGCACGGCCTCCAGCACTGCGCGCTCGACGGCCGGCTGGGGGGCGAGGAACTCCTGGGGGCCGCCCAGGGAGCCCGCCAGCGAGGCCCGGGCCCGGTCCGTCAGGTGGTCGACGAGCGAGGCGCGCCAGGTGGACCAGGCGGCGGGCCCGGCGGCGCGGGCATCGGCCTCGGTGAGCGCGCGCAGCAGCTCGAGTCGACGCGCGTCGCCGCCGATGGCCTCGAGCAGGGCCGCGAGCGTCGCCGGATCCGAGGGGTCCCGCCCCGTGGCGGTCTCCACCAGCGTGAGGTGCTCGCGCACGAGATCGGCGACGATGGCGGCATCCGCGTCGGAGAAGCCGAGCCCGAGGGCCGCCTCGCGGGCGAGCGGCGCCCCCTCGCGGGCATGGTCGCGGGCTCCGGCGCGCTTGCCGAGGTCGTGCAGCAGGGCGGCGACGAGCAGCAGGTCGGGCCGGTCGACGCGGGGCAGCAGCGCCTGCGCCTCGAGCACGGTCTCGATCTGGTGGCGGTCGACGGTGAAGCGGTGCACGGGCGAGCGCTGCGGGCGGTTGCGCACCCCCTCCCACGCGGGGATCCACGCCGTGACGATGCCGTGGACGTCGAGGGCCTCGTAGACGTCGGCCAGGTGCTGGCCCGCGAGGGCGTCGACGAGGACGTCGCGCTGGGCGACGGTCAGCGGCAGGGCGGGCGGGTCCGCGGCGAGGCGGGCGAGCGTCGCGTCCGTGAGCGGCAGACCGGTGACCGCCGCGTGCCGGACCGCCGCCAGCTCCCGCACCGGGTCCTCGACCCGCGGATCCACGGAGATCTCCCCGGCCTGGACGACGACGCCGTGCTCGAGCCGGGTCAGCTGGGGACGGCGCTCGGCCCCGGTGCCGATGGTGGCGCGGCCGCCCGGGGCCGCGGCCGCCTGGGCGGCCCGCACCCCGCGATGCAGCTCCCAGGAGATCGTCCGCGACGCCTCCGCGAGGTGGGCGAGGTGGTCGTCGGCATCGTCGACGCTGCACAGCGCGGCGACCGCGTCCTGGTCCGGGCGCCCCAGGCGCGTGCCGGAGCGCCCGGTCACGGCCTGCAGCGCGTCGCGGGCGTCCAGCAGGACCTCGGCGGCGCGGTCGACCGCGACGTGGTCGTGGTCGGCGAGCCAGCTTCCCGCGAGCGCGCGGATCATCGTCACGTCCCGCAGCCCGCCGCGGTCGGACTTCAGGTTCGGCTCCGAGGAGTGGGCGAGGGCGGCGTAGCGGGAGGCGCGGTCCTCGGCGAGGTCGATCAGCTCGGTGCGGCGCCGCCTCGCCTGGGTGCGCCAGACGCGCCGCACCCGGGCTTGGGAGTCCTCGACCAGCGCCCCGTCGCCGGCGAGCAGGCGCAGGTCGAGCAGGGCGATGGCCGCCCGGAGGTCGTCGTGGGCGACCTCCTCGTTCTGCGCGGGGCTGCGCACCGCGTGGTCGAGCGACGTTCCGGAGTCCCAGATCGGGTACCACAGGGCCCCGGCGAGCGCGGCGGCCTCCCGCTCCCCCACGCGCTCGGGATCGACGAGCAGCACGAGATCGAGGTCGCTCGCGGGCCCCAGGTCGCGGCGGCCGAGGGAGCCGATCGCGGCGAGCGCCGCTCCCTGCGCGGGCGCTCCGGCCTCGACCCAGCGCTCGACCAGCCAGGCATCGACGAGGTCGGCGTGCTCGGCGCGCCGGAGGGGGCCGGTGCGGTCGCCGCCGAAGCCCGTGTGGAGGACATGGTCCAGCCGCAGCGCGGGCAACGCCCGATGGCCCCGGGCCGCTTCAGCCGACGGTGCGCTCGGCGCGGTCGGGTCAGAGCGCACCGGGGCCTTCCTCGCCGGTGCGGACCCGCACGACGCGGCCGACGTCCGTCGACCAGACCTTGCCGTCGCCGATGCGCCCGCTGCGGGCGCTCGCGACGATCACCTCGACGAGACCGGGCTCGTCGGCGTCGTCGGCGAGGATCTCCAGCTTGATCTTGGGGATCGTGTCGATGCGGTACTCGGCACCTCGGTAGACCTCGGTATGGCCGCCCTGGCGCCCGTAGCCGGCGACCTCGCTGATGGTGAGGCCGGCGACGCCCGCCTCGCGCAGCGCGTCGGTGACGGCCTCGAGGGCGTGGGGCTGGATGACTGCGGTGATGAGCTTCATCGGACGTCTCCTCCGGTCGGGGCAGGGGTGCGGTCGGCGGCGGTCGGCGCGGGAGCCGGGGCCGGCTCGATGCGCACGGGGCGACGGTCCCGCCGCGAGGCGAGGGAGCCGACGAGATCGTATCCGGCCTCGGCGTGACGGCTGATGTCGATCCCGGCGCGCTCCTCGGCGGGCGTGATCCTCCAGCCGACGGTGGCGCGCAGCACGAGGGCGATGGCGAGCGTCACGACGCCCGAGACGATGATCGCGGCGATCGCGACGACGGTCTGCACGACGAGCTGGGCCGCGCCGTGCCCGTACAGCAGGCCGGTGTCCACCGAGAGCAGGCCCACCAGCACGGTGCCGACGATCCCGCCGGTGAGGTGCACGCCGACGACGTCGAGGGAGTCGTCGATGCCGACACGGTGCTTGAGCGGGACCACGAGGGCGCAGACGGCGCCGGCGACGGCCCCCAGCGCGATCGCGCCGAGCGGGCTGACGGCCGCGGCGGCGGGCGTGATCGCGACGAGGCCCGCGACGATGCCGGAGGCGACGCCGAGCGAGGTGACGTGGCGGTCCCGGATCCGCTCGACGAGCGCCCAGCCGAGGGCGGCCGCGGCGGTTGCGACGGTGGTGGTGACCCAGGCGAGCCCGGCGGTCGCGTCGGCGGTCCCGGCGCTGCCCGCGTTGAAGCCGAACCAGCCGAACCACAGCAGCGCGGCGCCGAGCATCACGAGGGGCAGGTTGTGGGGCTTCATCGCATCGGTCCCGAAGCCGAGGCGGGGGCCGACGACGAGCGCGAGGACCAGCCCGGCCATGCCGGCGTTGATGTGGACGACGGTGCCTCCGGCGAAGTCGATGGGCGCGACGGCCGCGACGGCGTCGGCGCCGCTGCCGGTGGTCCCGAACATCCAGGCGGCGAGGGAGTCCGCGGATCCCGACAGGATCCCCCCGCCCCAGACCATGTGCGCGAGCGGGGCGTAGCACAGCGGGATCCAGGCGGCGACGAACAGCACCCAGGTGCGCAGGCGGACCCGGTCGGCGATCGCACCGGAGATGAGGGCGGCGCCGATGATCGCGAAGGTCATCTGGAAGCCGGCGGCGACGAGGAAGGGGACGCCGGAGCCCGCGAGCAGGGATTCGGCGTCCTCCCCGTGCAGCCCGAGGTGACTCAGCGGGTCGCCGATGATCCCGCCGATGTCGCTGCCGAAGGCGATCGAGTAGCCGCACACGGTCCAGACGATCGCTCCGACCGCGATGGCGGTGAACGACATGAGCATCATGTTGAGCACGGTGCGGGCGCGCACCATGCCGCCGTAGAAGAGGGCGAGCGCGGGTGTCATGAGCAGGACCAGCGAGGCGCTCATGAGCAGCCAGGCGGTGGCCCCCGTGTCTAGGGTGAAGGGATCCATGCGGGCTCCTGGGTCCTCGTGCGGAGCCGGACGCGTCCGGCGCGGCCCGCCAGCCGAGCCGTGCCCCGAGCATGCGAGCATCCACGGCGCCGCCGCTCGCCAGGGATGCCCCGTGACCTTTCCGTGACCTTCCGTCTCAGAGGGCGGACCGCATCGGGCACGGGATCGGCCCGGTCGCGCCGAGGAGGCGGGGCCGGGCCGATCGCTGCGGGATGCCGCGCGGATGCGGCACCGCATCCGGACGGGCTCGCGGCGCGCGAGGAGCGGTTGGGCTCGCGGCGCGGAGAACGGGCCGACCGAGGTGCCGACGCGGCCGGGGGCCGCCGAGGGGACTGCGGCTCAGTCGCCGAGGAGCGCGTCCACGAAGCCGTGGGCGTCGAAGGGGGCGAGGTCGTCCATGCCCTCGCCCAGCCCCACCATCTTCACGGGGACGCCGAGCTCGCGCTGGACGTTGACGACGATGCCGCCCTTGGCGGTGCCGTCGAGCTTGGTGAGCACCAGGCCGGTGACGTTGACGGCCTCGGAGAAGACCCGTGCCTGCTGCATGCCGTTCTGGCCGGTGGTGGCGTCGAGGACGAGGAGCACCTCGTGCACCCCCACCCCGTGGAGGGCCTTCTCGGTGACTCGGCGCACCTTGCCGAGCTCGTCCATGAGGCCCTTCTTGTTCTGCAGGCGCCCGGCCGTGTCGATGATGACCACGTCGACGCCCTCGGCGATGCCCTCCTTGACGGCGTCGAAGGCGACCGCGGCCGGGTCGGCGCCGTCCTTGTCGGAGCGGACGGTGCGCACGCCCACGCGGGAGCCCCAGGTCGCGAGCTGGTCCGCGGCGGCGGCGCGGAAGGTGTCCGCGGCGCCGAGGACGACGGTGCGGCCCTCGGCCACGAGCACGCGCGCGAGCTTGCCGACGGTCGTGGTCTTGCCGGTGCCGTTGACGCCGACCATGAGGATCGCCGACGGGACGACGGTGCCGTCCTCCGCAATCTGCGAGGTCGCGGCGAGGCGGCGGTCCATGGCGGGGTCGACGAGGGCCACGAGCTCCTCGCGCAGGACCTCGCGGACGGCGCTGGGATCGGAGCCGCCGAGGACCTGCATGCGGCGGCGCAGGTTCTCCATCAGCTCGTCGGTGGGGCCGGGGCCGAGGTCCGCGAGCAGCAGCGTCTCCTCGATCTCGTCCCAGGTGTCCTCGTCGACCACGTCGCGGGACAGCAGACCCAGGACGCCGCGGCCGATGCTGCCCGAGCGCGAGAGGCGGTCCCGCAGGCGCACCATGCGGTCGGCGGCGGGCTCGGGCTCCTCGAGGGGCGGGGTCTGGGAGGCCTGCTCGGGCGCGGGGACCTCGACGCCCTCGGGGGCCTCGGGCAGCGCGGGCGCGTTGGGGCGGACGGCAGCGCCGGTGGGCTCTGCCGCATCCGGGAGGGTCGGCGTCTCGGCGTCGGCCGCGGCGTCGGGGCGATCCTCGACGGCGGTCGAGCCGCTGGCCGCGGAGGCGGAGGACGACGGCTCGAGGGTGTCCGACCAGGTGGGGGCGGCGGGGCGCTCCCGGGTGGCGGTCGCGGTGCCGCCGCGGCTCTCGGCGCCGTCGTCGGACGGCTTCTTCCCGCGGCCCCGGAGGATCGCCCAGGTGCCGCCTCCCAGGACGGCGACGCCGCCGATCGCGGCTCCGACGATCTCGACGAGGGTTACGGGATCCACAGCCACCTCCGTGCTCGGGCGCCGCCGGGCGCGGCGCGGCCACGGACGAGTCTAGGGGGTGCGGTCTGCGATCACGCGACCCGCCCGGTCAGGGGCGCTCAGGCGTCAAGAGCATGCGGGCGTCAGGAGCGCTCGCGCCTCGGGGATGCTCCGGCGACCGCCGCGACGGAATCACGCCGAGACGGGCTCAGGGCCGCGACGGGCTCAGGGCCGCGACGGGCTCAGGAGCGTGCGCCTTGGCTGCGCGAGGTGTGGCGATCGAGCGCGGACGTCTCGCGGTGGCGCTCCCAGTGGGGCTTGGCGACCACGGCGAGGAGACCGCAGGCGATCGCGAGGGCTGCGAGGAAGAAGGCGATGACGGGTCCCATGGCCTTATCATCGCCGATCGGATCCGTGCAGTCACGCCGCCGCGCGGCGCGTCGCCGTGTTCATCGCGCCACATGGGCGTGCGCGCCGACGAAGGCTCGACGCGAGCACCGGACGCGGACGAGCCGAGGCATCGAGCGCGGTCAGCCCAGCTCGGGGAACCAGATCGCGATCTCGCGGGCGGCGGACTCGGGCGAGTCGGAGCCGTGCACCAGGTTCTGCAACACCGGGGCGTCCCACTGGCGGCCGAGGTCGCCGCGGATCGTGCCGGGGGCGGCGGTGGTCGGATCCGTGGTGCCGGCGAGCGAGCGGAAGCCCTCGATGACGCGCTCGCCCTCGGCGACGACGGCCACGAGCGGGGACGCGGCCATGTACTCCACGAGCGGGGCGTAGAACGGCTTGCCCTCGTGCTCGGCGTAGTGGGCGGCGAGCTCCTCGGCGGTCGCGGTCCGCTGGGCCAGGGCCACGATCGTGTACCCCTTGGCCTCGATGCGGCGAAGGATCTCCCCGCGCAGGGCGCGCTCGACGGCGTCGGGCTTGAGCAGGATCAGGGTGCGCTCGGTCGTCATGGGCGCCACCCTACCGGGACGGCGCCGGGCGTCGCGCCGGTGCCGCTCAGCTCGCGCGGTCCGCCCCGCCGCCCGCAGCGGAGTCCTCGGCGGCGCGCTCTGCGAGCACGCGGGCGTCGACGGCGTCCTTCTCCGCGTCCCAGCGATGCCCGCGGATCACCCCGTAGACGTACAGCAGCGCGAAGGCGGGCCCCAGCACCCACATCGCGGGGATCACCGCGCCCATGGCGATCATCGGGATCTGCAGCAGAGCCCCGAGGACGTAGGGCCAGGCGCCGCGGCGCAGCAGCCCGGCGGTCGCCAGCAGCGCGAGCCCGGTGGAGCCGGCGAGCGCCCACGTCACGCCGCGGTGCTCGGGCACGAGCTGGTGGGCGGCGAGCGCGGCGAACAGGACCACGAGCGCCTCGATCGTGAGCGTGGTCGCCGAGAGCATCCGCTGGGCGCCGTGGGGCCGGGCGGACGGGGTGAGGTCGAGCGGCATCGGGGTCCCTCTCACGCCTCGTCGTCGCCGAGGCCCAGGAGCTCGCGGACCTCCGCGGCCAGGGTGACGGAGCCGGCCACGACCACGCCTCCGAACTCGCCGCCGCGCTGCTCGGCGAGGTCCACGGCGGCCTGGATGGCGTCGGGCAGGCTCGCGGCCTCGGTGACGCGGTCGGGGTCGTCGAAGATGTCGCGGGCGATGTCGGCCAGGCGATCGGCGGGGATCGCGCGGGGCGAGGAGGACTGCGTGACGACGATGTCGTCGCAGAGCGGCTCGAGGATCTCGAGGATCCGGTCGGCCTCCTTCTCCTGCAGGATCCCGACCACGCCGACGGTGCGCGTGAAGCGGAAGTTCTCGCGGACGGTCTCGACCAGGACGGCGGCCCCGTCGGGGTTGTGCGCGGCGTCCAGCAGGACGGTCGGCGCCTGGCGGGCGACCTCGGCGCGTCCGGGGCTCGTGACCTCGGCGAGCGCGGTCACGAGGACGTCGGAGGACAGCGGGGTCTCGCCGTCGCCCAGCAGCGCCTCGCACGCGGCGACGGCCAGGAGCGCGTTGTGCGCCTGATGCTCGCCGAGCAGGCCGAGGAACACCTCGTCGTAGCGCGCCGCGATGCCCTGGAGTGTCAGCAGCTGGCCGCCGACGCCGGGGGTGCGCTCGAGGACCGCGATCTGCTCCTCCTCGAAGGCGGCCTGCGCGCCGAGCTCGATCACGCGCTCGCGCAGGACGTCGGCCGCCTCGGCGTAGCGCTGGGAGCCGATGACCGCGAAGGCGTCGGCCGTGAGGATCCCGGCCTTCTCCCCCGCGATGTCGGCGATGTCGTCGCCCAGATACTCCTGGTGGTCGTAGGAGATCGCGGTGATCACGCAGACGTCGGGGTCGACGGCGCCGGTCGCGTCCCAGGTGCCGCCCATGCCGGTCTCGACGACGGCGACGTCGACGGGGGCGCTCGCGAAGGCCTGGTAGGTCATGGCGATGACGACCTCGAAGAAGGTCATGCGCGGGCCGCCGGCGGCGAGGGACTCGGCGTCGACCATCTCGATGAATGGCTCGACGTCGCGGTAGGCCTGGACGAAGCCCTCCTCGGAGATCGAGGCGCCGTCGATGGCGATGCGCTCGACGGGCGAGCGCAGATGGGGGCTCGTCGCGCGCCCCGTCCGCAGGCCCGCCTCCCGCAGGATCCGCTCGATGATGCGGGCGGTGGTCGTCTTGCCGTTGGTGCCGGCGATGCGGATGGTCCGGTACCCGTTCTGCGGGTCGCCCATGAGCTCCATGGCGCGGCGGATGCGGCTGAGGTCCGGCTCGATGCGGTTCTCGGGCGCGCGCTCGAGCAGCGCCGCGTAGACCTCGCGGAGCTCTTCGGACATGACCGGCGGGGCGGGACGACGGGGCACGGGGCCTCCTGGATCACGCGCTGCGACGTGGAGCCCAGCAGGATCTTCCCGATGGGCGTGCGCTT
>NZ_FWFG01000003.1 GCF_900163655.1 Brachybacterium nesterenkovii | reverse complement strand
CGCAGCCGCTACACCCAACAGCACCTTGCGCATCGCACCCTCCTCGCTCGGATCGCCCCTCGATCCGAGCACCGGCCCACCGGGCCAGCCGCCGGCAAGCGCAGCGCCGCCGGCCCCTGTCGATCCAGCGAAGCGGAACGGATCGACGGCCCCCGCCCGCAGCGAAGCGAGGACGGGGCGAGGTATCCACCATATCGCTCTGCGATATCGGTGGGTATACCTCGCATCGCTTTCCAGCGCACCGACGAAGGAGGAACACTGCGCGCTGGAAAGCAGGGGCCGGGGACCGGACCGGACGCGACCGCGAAGGAGGAACGACGCGCGGGCGGTGCGGTCCCCGGCATCGTCGCGAAGCGGCGATGCCGACCCCGGCCAGGGGTCGCGCTGTCACCGGCACATGACGACGAGGAAGCGGGGAACGTCCACGCGGGGCTGAGTCCCGAAGGACACCCGGGCGCGCAGCGGCCAGCCCCAGCGGGCTCCAGGGCGTGTGGTCGCGTCAGCGGGCCATACAGCGGGGGTGCGAGCGGGCAGGGCCGGGTACCGGGTCAGGGCTGCGGCGCGGAGAGCGGAGCTCGCTTCGCTCGCCCTGTAAACCCCCTTGGGGCCCCGGGATCCGGGGCAATATCTGATATGGCTACGGCCCGGTAGGAAAAAAATCTGGCTGCGGTCCGGCGTGTCCCGTCGGGAAAAATAGCTGGGCGTGGGAGCGTCGGGGCATGGCTCAGGGACTCACTCAGGCGGCGCTGTTTGACGCGCGCTGGATGGTGCAGTCCCCCTACGTCTCCGACGACCTCCGTGACGGCTGCTGGCGCGAGCCGCGCGCCAAGGCGGTCGCCCGTCGCTACGTCCAGCTGAACTCCCCGGGCCTCGTGTGGTGCGTCGTGGTCGACGTCGACCACGATGACGCCGACTGGGCCGCCGACCGTGCAGACCTCCCAGAGCCCTCCTGGACGGCCATCAACCCCTTCAACGGCCACGCGCACGTCGCGTACGTCCTCGAGGTCCCTGTGGCCCGTTCTGACGCCGCCAGGACCGCCCCGCTGCGCTACCTCGCGCGCGTCGAGGCCGGCCTGATCGACGCCCTCGGCGGAGACCTCGCCTACGCCGGCCTGCTGACCAAGAACCCCGTGCACCACTCCTGGATGACGCGCTGGTGCTCCGATGACGGCGTCTACACGCTGTCCCAGCTCGCTACAGCCCTCGGAAGCCGTCTCCCGCGCCAGCTGCCGCGCAAGGTCGAGCGCTCCCACGGCCTCGGCCGCAACGTCACGCTCTTCAACGAGCTGCGCACCTGGGCCTACACCGCGATCCGCCGCCACCGCGAGGACGGACGCGACGACTGGGAAGCCATGACCCAGGCATGGGCCCAGGGGATCAACGCACGGTTCCCCGAGCCCCTGCCCGACAACGAGGTGGCCGACACCGCCCACTCCGTCGCCAAATGGGTCTGGCAGCACTTCACCGAAGAGCAGTTCCGCAAGATCCAGCAGGCGAGAGCACGAAAGCCACGCAAGGCGACACCTGACGTGCTCGCGGGGATCAGGGAGGACAACTCATGAGCGCGATCTATCCCCAGAAGCGCAAGCACACCGCCGCTGAGATGGCAGCAAAGTACGGCGTCTCTCCCCGAACCGTGAAGCGGATCATGGCTCAGCCTCGTGCCGAGTACGACGCAGAGAGACACGCGCGCCAGGACGAGGCGCTGCGGCTGCGTGAGTCGGGGATGAAGTGGCACGAGGTGGGCGCCGAGCTCGGGGGCGTCAGTGCGTCGGCGGCGTACCGGCTCGCGGCCAAGGCCAAGGCGCGGCGTCCGCAGGGTGTCGCGTGACCTCTGAGCCGGTCCTGTCGCTGGCCGAAGCGGCCCGCGCGTGCGGGGTTTCGGTGTCCACGATGAGGCGTCGCCTGCCACGTCTCGTGACACGTGGTGCTACGCGTCATGACACGTCATGGAGCATCCCCGTATCAGCCCTGGTCGCAGAGGGAATCATGCCTCGGGTGACACCCCCTGATACCCCTTCATGTGACACGGTGACACGTAGCATGACACCCCCCGGTGACACCCCCTCTGATACGTCGGTGGAAGCCCTCCGCGAGCAGCTAGCCGAGGCCGAGAAGCGCGCCGCCGTCGCAGAGGCCGAGCTACGCGGCACCCGCGCCCTGATCGACGAGAAGCAGCGCACCATCGAGGCCCAGGCCCACGCGCTGCGCCTGCTCGAACCGCCCCGAGCGGTTGCGCCTGAGCCTGCCGCCACAACCGCACCGCCCGAGCCGGAGACGAACCCGTGGGTGGCCGCTAGCGACGATCTGCGCCGCCGTGCTGAGGCATCGGTGCCGGAGTCTCCGCGTCGCTCGTGGTGGGACCGTCTCTGGGGCAACTAGCCTCCCGGCTCCTTCGAGGGCAAGGACGCGCAGCGTCCGCGGCAGCAGTTTTAGCGGTGCGCCATAGCCATATCAGCGGGACAGGCCACGGCGGACCTGGCGGAACGCCTCGCCTCGCTGGCGCTGAGAGACCTGGGAGTCGCTGAGTGTCGGAGCAGACGCGCCCTGCAGGCCTGGTTCAGCCACTTCCTTGGTCGCTGCCCTGGGGGACTAGGTCGTCCGACGTCCTCAGTGATCTCCAGATTCCGTAGGCCAGCTGGCAGAGATCACTTATGCTTCATCCCAGACAGTTGGGTCAACGTGGACTCAACCACAATCAAGGGGGACGCATGAAACTTGTCAGATTCGTAGCCGGAATGGCCGGAATGGCGGTTTTGGCAACACCAACGCTGGCATCAGCCGACCCGGGACAACAGGATGAGGGGCCCACGACGCTCGTCGAAGAGCTCTCTCCATACACCACAGAAGACTCTCAAACGCCCCTGTCAGGAGACGCCGACGGATATCTAGCCGGAGATCGTTTTGGAGTATCTACAGAACTTCCCATAGATCCCACTCAGAAAATCCTTCTATCTTCTGCAGAAGACACTTCTGCAACCATCGCCATAACTCTTCCCGAAGAGGCCGATGTGAATCCAGGGGTGGAGTCCGGAGATGGCATGGTCTCGTATTCCTCGGAGAAGGATTCAGGGGTTTCCGTCGTGGCAGAGGCCCCTGACGGGAACTCTGTTCGACTAAACACGGTGTTGGAGTCGGCAGAAGCTCCAAACACTCTGACCTATCATCTAGATCTACCCGATAACGCCGTCTTGACGCTCAATGAAGACGGTTCAATCGCCGCCCTCGATGGAGACACGTGGCTTGCCGGCGTCGCGGCCCCCTGGGCAAAGGATGCCAACGGTAACGACCTACCCACCCACTACGAACTGGCGGGGAACGGAAGCTTCTCCCAAGTCATCGAAACCAACGACACTACGGCTTATCCAGTGGTGGCGGATCCTTGGCTCGGCATCAGCCTTGCCAAGAAGACTGCTTGGACCTACAACTCAAAATCTAAGGGTTACACCCTCCAAGTGTATCCGTCGACATGGGGGCGATCGGCAGGCGGCACCGTGCCCACCTCCGTTGCGTATGTCGCGATGCGCCTTGCCTTTTGGAACGAAGTTAAAGCAAAGACGTCGGGAAGTCGGGAAGAGACCCCTTCCATGCGAGACCAAATGTACTGTCATATCGATGTTGTGCGACTCCGCGCCCCCAACAAAACCAGTTGGAACCTGGATACCTGGAGGCCAAACGTCTCCTACGCAAAAATGCTAGCAGAACAGTGCAACCCATGATTGATCGTCAGCACAAAGTCAAGCCATTCATTACCTTCGTAATCGGCGTCTTTTTAACCCTTGTTGCCGTCCTGCTTTTGGCTTGGTATAACGTTGCGGTTCTAAACGACTCAGAAATTAGCCGACTCGAAGCGGGTGGCGCCGCCAACACATCGCCATTTGAAGAGATTGCAGTTTTTTTGATTCCTGGACTGGGGGTGCTTGGGCTCATATTTGTCGCGATTTCCATTGCGGTCTGGTTGACGCAGAAGAAGACGTGACAGCGATCCAAGGGATAGTTGCTTTGGGGCTAGCGCGATAGACCCCGCCTCGCTTGACGCAGCGCCTCGCGTTGTTGGCGTTGGCGGGCCTGGTAGTCGCTGAGCGTCGGGGCCGGTGCGTTCTTGCGCACCGGCGCAGATGCGCCGGTGCGCTTTTGCGCAACCATGCGCTGCCGGGTGGCTTTGTCGATCTGCCGCATGGACTTCCAGCCACCCTCGGGCTCGCGGACCTCCCGAATGCGCCCGACGTGGGACAGCCACTCGCGCCGCTCGGCCACACGCTCCCGGTACGCCTCCGCGCGCTGCTGCGCACCGGCCCGCGCACGGATCTGCTGGCCCAGGTTCCTCGGCGGCGCGGCCTTCTCGAGTCGCTGCGCGCGCTTGGCGGCGACGGCCTTGGCCTGCGCCTGCTCGGTGGCCTGCTGTGCGGCCTCCACGCGCTGCGCGTGCGAGGCCCGCGACTCCAAGAACTTCTTGGGCTCGGCCACGACCGGCTCCACGCGCACCGGCTCGATCGTCTCGACGCGCTCCCGGACCCGGTTCCACGACAGGGACCTGTCCAGCTGTGAGGCCTTGAACCAGACAGGCTCCCCGGCCTGGTCGGTGGTCATCGCGAACCGGTAGCCGCTGACGCGGCCGGTGCTGGCCACGTTCGCCTCGTAGCGCACCCCGGCGCGCTGTAGGGCTTCCTCGAACACGTCGCGGCCCATGCCCTCGGCCGCCTGCACGCACCGCTCCACACGCTCGGCCAAGCGCACCCGGGCCGGATCCTTGCCGGTCTGTTCGCTGTGGCGGTACTCCCCGGGCTTCAGACGGCCCTCAGCAGCCTCTGGGCCGCGCTTGGCGGTCCTCATGGGCACCTGGCGCAGTCCAAGGCGCTTCTCGACGCTCTGGCGGGCCTCCTGGAGCCTGCGGGCGTCGTTCTTGCCCACCCAGATGCGGCCCTCGTAGTCCACCCGGGACATGACCACGTGCACGTGGTCGTCCGCATGCCGCACGATCACGTGCGGATGCTCCGCCCAGCCCATCCGCTGCGCGATCTCCTGCACCGCCCCACGCCACTCCGCGTCGGTGAGCGTCCGGTCCCCCGGCGCGCACCGCAACGACGCATGCCAGATCGGGCGCTGACTGTCCGGGCGTCCCTGCGCTGCCAGGCGCAGATCAGCGGCCCAGCCCCGCTCGTCGGTATCGCCCTCGCGGGCCAGGTTCCCGCCGATCACGACCCCGCCCGACCGCTCCCGGCCCTGCTCATCGCGGTACACGTGCTCCCCGAGGTGCCCCTCGCCGTGCAGGTATCGCCCGATGTCCCCGGGCCGCGAGCCCCGGCTGATCTTGCCGATCACGACGCCGGGGCCTCGAACATGCCCGGGCGCTTGGCCCGCACCTCAGCCGGGGCCTCCGCCTCCCACTGCGCGATCTGCTCCGGCGTGGCCGCTTCATACGGCGCATCCAGCGACGGCGCGGACACAGCCTGCCCGCTCTCGACGCGCTCACGGCCCGCCGCGAGGGCTTCCTCAATGCTCAGCTCGCCCCGCGCGAACCTCCACAACACGTCGCGCAGCACCGGGTCAGCCACCTGGTGGCCCTCAGCGCCCATCGCGCCGTCAGCGAAGTCCATCGCCCGGATGGCCCGCAGCTCGCCGCGCACCGCCTCGAGCACCTCGGCCACATGCGCCGTCGCCACGTCCGGCCCTCCCCGCTCAGCCACGTTCAACGCCCGCGCGATCTGGTTCAGGTTCGAGCCCACGCGCGCGACCTGACCGGCCACCGCCCGCGCTGCGCCCTCGTCCGTGCTCGACGCCCCCGCGTCGCCCTCGATCGCGTCAGCGATCACCGAGCGCACCCACGTCGCCGTGCGCCCATAGCCCGCTGCCCGCGCAGTGGCCTCCCACGAGGCCCACTCGGCCTCGGTCAACCGCACGAGCGCGGTGTGCGAACGATGTTCAGTCATCACGACTCCCTCGTCGCGCGAGCACCACCTGAGCGACAGTCGCCAGCGCGGCAACCGCGATCAGCACGAAGAACCCCGGGACAGCCACCGCGTCGCCCACAGCACCGCTCGCGCGCATCCCGACCAGTCCCAGCAACACCACGACGGCCGCAGCCGCTACACCCAACAGCACCTTGCGCATCGCACCCTCCTCGCTCGGATCG
>NZ_FWFG01000045.1 GCF_900163655.1 Brachybacterium nesterenkovii | reverse complement strand
TTTTAATGATACGGCGACCACCGAGATCTACACTATCCTCTTCGTCGGCAGCGTCAGTTGTGTTTAAGAGACAGGCCCCCGTCCATCCCCCGGCCGCGCCCCCGCGACCACGACGATCCCGAGGAGTCCCTTCATGACCACGCCCGCCGACGACGTCGAGTACCGCATCGAGCACGACACCATGGGTGAGGTGCGGGTGCCCGCATCAGCCCTGTACCGCGCGCAGACCCAGCGCGCCGTCGAGAACTTCCCGATCTCCGGCCAGGGCCTCGAGCCCGCGCACATCCACGCCCTCGCGCAGGTCAAGAAGGCCGCGGCGCGCGCGAACCGCGAGCTGGGCGTCCTCGAGCAGGCCGTGGCCGAGGCGATCGTCGCCGCCGCCGACGCCGTCATCGCGGGAGAGCACGACGCCCAGTTCCCCGTCGACACGTACCAGACAGGCTCGGGCACCAGCTCGAACATGAACATGAACGAGGTCCTGGCGACCCTGGCCTCGGGCGACGACCTGCAGGTGCACCCGAACGACCACGTCAACGCCTCGCAGTCCTCCAACGACGTGTTCCCCACCTCGGTGCACGTGGCCGTGACCGCCGCCGTCACCGGGACGCTGCTGCCGGCGCTGGACCACCTGGCCTCCTCGCTCGAGACGAAGGCGCGCGCGTGGAAGGACGTCGTGAAGTCCGGCCGCACCCACCTCATGGACGCGACCCCGGTGACGCTGGGCCAGGAGTTCGGCGGCTATGCGGCCGCGATCCGCTACGGCATCGAGCGCGTCGAGGCGGCCCTGCCGCGCACCGCGGAGGTCCCCCTCGGCGGCACCGCGGTGGGCACCGGTATCAACACCCCCGCGGGCTTCCCGCAGCGCGTGATCGAGCTACTCGGCGAGCAGACCGGCCTGCCGCTGACGGAGGCGCGCGACCACTTCGAGGCGCAGGGCGCCCGCGACGGTCTGGTCGAGATGTCCGGGGCGCTGCGCACGATCGCCGTGTCGCTGACGAAGATCTGCAACGACCTGCGCTGGATGGGCTCGGGCCCCAACACGGGCCTGGGCGAGATCGCGATCCCCGATCTGCAGCCGGGCAGCTCGATCATGCCGGGCAAGGTCAACCCGGTGATCCCGGAGGCCGTGCTGATGGTGTGCGCGAAGGTGGTCGGCAACGACGCCGCGATCGCCTGGGGCGGCGCGCAGGGCTCGTTCGAGCTGAACGTGCAGATCCCGCTGATGGGCACGAGCCTGCTGGAGTCGATCCGCCTGCTGGCCAACGCCTCGACGGTGCTGGCCGACAAGACCGTCGACGGCCTCGTGGCCAACGAGTCCAAGGCCCGCTTCTACGCGGAGGCGTCGCCGTCGATCGTGACGCCGCTGAACAAGCTGATCGGCTACGAGAGCGCCGCGAAGATCGCCAAGCACGCCGTAGCCGAGCAGATCTCGGTGCGCGAGGCGACGATCGCCCTGGGCTTCATCGAGCGCGGGGAGCTCACCGAGGACCAGCTCGATAAGGCCCTCGACGTGCTGTCGATGACCTCGCCGAAGGCCTGACGCGCACATGACCGCCCTGGCCGGCCCCGACCCCGATGGGGTCGGGGCCGGCGTCGTCATGCCGCTGGAGCGCACCAGGCCGGTCGCCACGCTGCGCGGGACGAGTTCCTCGCCGCGTACCCGACACTCGATCCGATCTGGGACCTGACGCTGCCCCGCGACATCACGCCCGAGCAGATCATGCCGTGGTTGCGAGCAGTGAGGCCGCCTCCCCTGCTGTGCCGGACGCACCGCGTCCGCTAGGAGCCCCGCGTCTCCCGCCAGCGCCTCCACCGTGAGTCGTCCTCATCGAATGCATCGCCGACGGGATCCAGCGGCCGACCGGCGCGCAGGAGGAGACGCTGTACGGCCGCCTCAGCCGAGGCGTGCGACACGATCCCGCGCTGCTCCAGGTTCCGGATCGCCCCGTTCCGGACGGCGACCAGGCCGTCGCCGTCCGGCCCACTCCACCGGAACGGCAAAGAGGCCCTCGCGGCCGCGGGATCAGCGAGAACATCCTCGATGAGATCAAGCTGGTGCAGAAGCACCTGGGGTCGCGACCGACGGGAGACCCACGGCATCCTGAGCACGTCAAGGCGTCGGCAGTCGCTTCTGAGCAGCACCGAGAGCACCAGCAGCAGGCTCACCACCGCACAGGCCTTCGCAAGAAACACGGCCGACTCGGCCCCGACCACACGACTCGCAGGAATGAATCTGTCAGTCGCCCACGGGAACGCGGTCACCAGGCCCACTGCCCCAGTGGCGATCGCCAGGATCGACAACGGCTTCCCGTCCCGCCTTCATCGCCACGCCGTCCAGAGCGAGACTCCGAGGGTCCAGGCCAGAGCAACGCAGACCCATAGCGTCCATTGGCGCAGCTCCCCGATCTCGTCGCCGACTGCCGGGATCCAGGTGATGGCCAGGCAGACCATGAAGGTTCCTGCCGCACGAGTCCGGAACTGCCCGTACTCGTCGATGACGAACGACGGTCTTGTGGCCCGCACGCGCTGCGGGTAGTCGGCAATATTCTGCGCGATGGGGGCACGCTCCGACGCCATGATCGCCTCGAGCCGCCGCAGCACCGCGTCGTCGTCGGCGAAGTCCGCGGCATCGACGGTGCGCGCCCAGACCGCAGCCGCCACCGCGGGATCCCGGCCGAGAAGCGCGGTCCAGTCATCGTCGCGCTCCGCGCCGTGATCGTTCTCGTGCCGGTCATCGGCGCCTGCGTCCACTCGCGCATCGTAGACCCGCGCTGCGGCTCCGGCGGCAGCCGGCCGGGCGAGCACCCAGGGGCGCCCCGACGGGCGCGCGCTCCGACCGCTGAAAGTACCGAGGGCGCAGGCCTCTGGTCCCTATCCAGGCACCGCTCACCTCCCCGGCAGCGCCCGCCGATGGTCCCCGCGGGCGAGCACCGCGAGCAGCGCCTGCTCGGTCTGGTCCCACGTCACGAAGACCTGCTCCCAGGTCAGCCGCGTGACCGTGTACCCGAGCGCCCGAGACCGGAGGTCGCGCTCCCGGTCCTTCCGGTACTGCGCAGGGTCGTCGTGGAAGGCCCGGCTGTCGCATTCGATGATCCAGGACCTGCCCACCAGCATATCCGCCCGATGGTCCGCGGCGATCCAGACCTGGCTGCGGACCTCGAACCGCCTGCTCTCGAACCACCAGCGCACGAAGGTCTCCGTCCCGGACTCGGCATCGCCGCGGATGCGCGACAGGGCACGCCGCCGCCCGTGCGGAAGCGACGCGACGATATTCTGCGCCTCGCCGAGCGCGAGTGCGCCCGTCTCGACGGAGGACTCGAACAGGATCGCCGCGGAGACCACCGGCAGGCAGCGCCCCGCGTGGGACAGGACCAAGTCGAGATCGGGCACCGGATCGAGCGTCGGCCAGGCCTGCAGCACCGGCCCGTGGAGGACGACCGGGCCCTGCCGCGAACCCGCGACGTCGGTGCGCATCCCCGTCTCGTGATCGCGCCGCCGACGGATCTGCCGCGCCATCCCCAGATCGACCGCGAGCGTTCGAGCGGTCCGGGGCGCGAAGGCGTGGACGCGATCATCGATCGGCACCCAGAGGCCGTGCAGGGCGGCGGCGTCGAGACAGGTCGGGCGCACTCCCCGGGCGAGGAGATCCACGAGGTCAGCGGGGGCCTCCTCCGTCACATACCAGGGCGCGACATAGCGCATGGCGCCGCGACGCAGCAGGCGACGCACCGCATTGCGGTCGCAGCCGCGAGCAGCCAGGTCGCTGCGATGGATGATCCCCGGGATCCGTATGCGGGCAGTCGATCAGGGCGGGCGTGCCGCCGTCACCACCGCATCCAGTGCTGGGGACAGCCGCGCATCGGGGAGGAAACGGGGCACGATCGGTGCATAGCAGGCGGCCCGTCGGCAGCCCACCGCAGGGTCGTGGGAAGCGATGCACGTATGCGCACCGATAGGCCCTCTACGCGCCTATGCGCACGTATAGCTGCACTACTTCCCACACCCGCGGGAGCACCGCCTCACCGCGGCCTGTCCTGCACCCCCGCGGGAGCACCCAGTCCCGCGGGAGCACCGCCTCACCGCGGCGTGTCCAGCGCCTCCTCGGCGAACTTCTCCTGGGCGACGGGCGGCGAGCCGCGCGAGTAGAGGGTCTTCCAGGACGTCCGCTCGCTGCCGTCCTCGTCCGTCGAGACCACGCGGCGCTTGCCGAGCACCGGATCGAGCTGCGGGCAGGCCTCGTACAGCCGGGTCCGATGGCTGGCGAGAGCCCGACGCGCCGCGACGAGCAGGCCCAGTGCGAGCAGCCCCAGCAGAGCCGCTGCACCGGATCCACCGGCAGCGCCGGGTCCACCGGCAGCGCCGGGTCCACCGGCAGCGCCGGGTCCACCGGAAGCGCCGGGTCCACCGGAAGCGCCGGCCCCAGCACGCCGGCGGATGCCAGCAGCCCCCGAGGACCGTCGAGCAGCGGCCCCGGGAAGGCCGTGGCCCACTCCGGGATCCGCATCATCATGGGCAGGGACGCTCCGAAGCGCAGGACCACCAGGTCCCGCCACGGCACCGCCAGGGCGAGGACCGCCAGGGCGCCGGAGGCGGCGGCGCACAGCGTGCCGAGCGCACGCAGGGGGTGGCGGTCGCGGAGCATCTCCTGCGCCGCGGCCCGTTCCGCCGAGGGGGCCTCTCCGCGCGCAGCCCGGTCCTGCGCGACACCGACGACGTCCCGGACGGCCTCCGCTCGGCGGTAGGCGTCGCGGGCGAGCGCCCAGAACCGCTCCCCCGCGGCCAGCGCCACGGCCAGGAGCAGGGCCCAGCCCAACGCGGTGCGCGCCGGGGAGAACAGCTCGCTGAGGGTCTCTGGCAGGATCACCCACCACACCAGGTGGATGATCACGATGCCGCGGATCGTCCAGGCGAGGACCCGCCGCAGGAGCGAGTCTTCGATCGCTCGGTCCACGAGCGAGAGCGGGTGCGCCGTGGGCACCGGCATCGGGCCGGGCCAGCGCATGCGCACCTCCTCCCAGCGGTCGCGCTCGCCGCGCCGCAGGGGCGAGAGAACGACGATCATCACGATCCCGACCACGGCGACCACGGCCAGCAGCGCCGCGACGACGAGGAACCCCTCGCTCGTCCCGAGCCCCAAGCCGATGCAGGAGATCGCGAGCACCACCGTCACGAGGACAGTGCCACCCACGATGTCCCGCAGCCGGCTGATGGGGCCCTTGGCCAGACGGTGGCGCTCGATGATCGGGGGCGCGGCCTCCTCGGCGGTGCGGGCGGCCAGGGAGCGCATCGCCGCGAGCTCGAGCGAGGCCGTGGCAGCGCGAGCGAGCGCCCAGGCCGTGGCAGCGCGAGCGAGCGCCCAGGCCGGGACCAGCACCACGAGGAGGCCGAGGACCAGCAGCAGATCCCCCAGGTGATCGGGCAGCAGCAGGGCCTCGAGGGTGGCGAGAACGATCGCCGCCCAGGCCCCGTGACGCAGTCGTGCGACCAGATCGTCGATGCCGCGCACCAGGCCCGTGATCGGTCCGACGGGGAGGGGCCGCACCGGCCGGTGCGCACGGGCGGTCCGGCCTCTGCCGGGCACCGTCACCCTCAGCGGCGCATCAGAGCCGTTCGGCTCGTTGTCCTCCGACTGCGCCCAGGGCGGGTCCGCCCGCTCCTCGTCCGTCCATCCCGGTCCCGTCCAGGCCGCCCCTCACCGTGGTGTCCGTTCGTCGGCGCTTCCCACCCGGCGCCCCGCCCAGTACAGCACAGCGCGGAGCGCGGCGTCGGCCGTCAGAGCACCGGTTCGTCGAGCACGTGCGTGACGAGCTCGGCCACCTTCGAGCGCTCGGAGCGCTGCAGCGTGACGTGCGCGAACAGCTCATGGGTCTTGAGGGCCTCGACCACGCTGGCGATGCCGTCGTAGCGGCCGATGCGCAGATTGTCGCGCTGGGCGATGTCGTGGGTGAGGACCACGCGGGAGTTCTGGCCGATCCGCGACAGCATTGTCAGCAGCACGTTGCGCTCGAGCGACTGGGCCTCGTCGACGATCACGAAGGCGTCGTGCAGGGAGCGCCCGCGGATGTGGGTCAGCGGCAGCACCTCGAGCATACCGCGCGAGAGGACCTCGTCGATGACGTTCTGGGAGACCATCGAGCCCAGGGTGTCGAACACCGCCTGGCCCCACGGCCCCATCTTCTCGCTCTGGTCGCCGGGCAGGTAGCCGAGCTCCTGACCGCCCACGGCGTACAGCGGCCGGAACACCATGATCCTGCGCTGGGTGCGGCGCTCGAGAACGGCCTCGAGGCCGGCGCACAGGGCCAGGGCGCTCTTTCCGGTGCCGGCGCGGCCGCCGAGGCTGACGATCCCGACGGACTCGTCCTGCAGGAGGTCGATCGCCACGCGCTGCTCGGCGCTGCGCCCGGCGATCCCGAAGACGGTCTGGTCGCCGGGCACCAGGCGCACGGAGCCGCCGCGGACGATGCGGCCCAGCGCGCTGCCGCGGGGGCTGGCGAGGGTGACGCCGGTGTGGACAGGCAGGTGGGCGATCTCGGGGACCTCGATGCGCTGGCCGTCGTAGAGCGCGCTCATCGACCCCTCGTCGGTGGCCGCGGTGACCATCCCGGTGTAGCCGCGGTCGCGGGCGAGCTCGGCGCGGTACTCCTCGGCGTGGATGCCGGAGGCCGAGGCCTTGATGCGCATCGGCAGGTCCTTGGAGACGAGCACGACGCGCCGCCCCTCGAGCTGCAGGTTCTTGGCGACGGCCAGGATGCGCGTGTCGTTGTCGCCCAGGCGGAAGCCATCGGGCAGCGAGGCGACGCTCTGGTGGTTGAGCTCGACGTGCACGTGGCCGCCGTCGACGCCGATCGGCAGCGGCGCGGAGAGGTCGCCGTGGCGCTCGCGGAGGTCGTCGAGGATGCGCAGGGCCTGGCGGGCGAAGTAGCCGAGGTCGGGGTGGTGGCGCTTGGCCTCGAGCTCGGTGATGACGACGATCGGCAGCACGATGTCGTGCTCGGCGAAGCGCATCAGCGCATGGGGGTCCGACAGCAGCACGGACGTGTCGAGCACGTAGGTGAGGGTCTCGGTGCCCAGGCCCTCGAGGATTCCCTGCTCCGGACCGAGGGAGGGGACAACGGGCGCGGCGCCGTCGGGCAGTCGCTGCTCCGGTGCCAGCGTCGAGGCCCCCACCTCCGCCCCGCCGATGTCGTGACCATGCGTGCCGTGGTCGAGGTCGAGCGCTGCGGTGTCGTCCATGGGGGCCTCCGGTGATCGACTGCTTTCCGCGACGCTAACCCCGGGCCGTGCCCGCCCTGCGCCGCGCCCCGCGCACCGGGTCGAGAGGTTCACGCGAACGTCACCCGCCATTGGCCGACGGGCCCGCGCGGCGTCAGCGACCGCGCGCTGCGGTCGCCCTCGCACTGCGGTCGCCCACGCACTGCGGTCGCCCGAGCGCCGGGGCCGACCGAGCGCCGGGGCGTCAGCCGCCGAAGCGGCGCTCGCGGGCGCAGTAGTCGGCGAGCGCCCGCAGGAGGTCGGCGCGCGCGAAGGCGGGCCAGTTGGCCTCGCAGAACCAGTACTCGGAGTGGACGGACTGCCACAGGAGGAAGCCGCTCATCCGCTGCTCCCCGGAGGTGCGGATGATGAGGTCGGGGTCGGCCTGGTCGTGCGTGTCGAGGCGCTGGGAGACGGCGTCGATGCTGACGGCGTCGACGAGGGCGTCCGCGTCCAGGCCGGAGGCGGCGCCCTCGCGCAGGATCGCCTGCACGGCGTCGACGATCTCCTGGCGGCCGCCGTAGCCGATCGCGAGGTTCACGTGGAGGTCCCGCGTGGGGCGCGCGGCGTCGAGGATCGCGGCGAGGCGCGCATGGACGCGCGCGGGCAGCAGCTCGGAGCGGCCGACGATCCGGACGGTGTAGCCGGCGCCCGCGCAGCGCTCGACGGCGTCGGCGATGATCCCGTAGAGGGCCTCGAGCTCCTCGGGCGGGCGGGAGAGGTTGTCGGTCGACAGCATCCAGACGGTGACCAGCGGGATCGAGAGCTCGTCGCACCAGTCGAGGAGGTCGGCGATCCGGCGGGCGCCCTCGCGGTGGCCCTCGGCGGTGGAGACGCCCACCTCGCGGGCCCAGCGGCGGTTGCCGTCGACGATGACGCCGATGTGGCGGGGCAGCGCGCAGCCCTCGAGCGCGGCATCGAGCGCAGCCTCGAGCTCCTCGTCGCGGGCCTGGGTCATGCGCCCCTCCTCGTCGTCCGCCGTCCGGTCGTCCCTGCGGGCCTGCCGCCCGCTCCCCACCGCTGTCGGCGGCTTCCCCGCCGATGCCTGCGGATCCCGGCCGCGCTCGGCGGTCCCCCGCCGCGGTCGCCGACTCGACTGAGCTGTCGACGACGCGGCTGAGGTGCGCCATTATTCCCGACGGCGGGCACCCCTCGCGGGCCGACCGGGCCTCGCCGTCGGATCGTCACGGGACCTCCGCATCCTGCAACCCCGTCAGCACCACGGCGGCATCGCAGCAGCGCCCAGGGTACGGCGCGCCCACGCCCCGACCGCGCCCCGGCAGCATCCGGCAGCCGGACCCCATTCCTCCTTACGGCACCGTAGGTTACGGTGGCGTCATGACGACTCACAGCATCCGCGACGGCGCCGCGCCCGACGCTCCGGACACCGGGCACGACGCCTCGGACGACGCGCGCGACTCTATCCTCGACGGCGGATCCGCCACGATGCGGAGCGGTCGCGACGGCGCTCACGCGACCGCGGACCCGCTCGCCCCCGACGCGGTGAGCCCCGGCATGCACCGGGCCGCCCTCCGCCGCGCCAATGCCCTGGGCGCGCAGCTGCCCAAGCCGCGCCTGCGCGGGATGATCCACCTCATCACCTTCCCGACCGCGATGATCGCCGGTCTGCTGCTCGTGGCCGTCGGCCAGGATCTCGGCACGCGCCTGGCCTGCGTGGTGTTCGTGACCACCGCGGGCCTGCTGTTCGGGATCAGCGCGACCTACCACCGCGGCACCTGGCAGCCCCAGCATGCACTCATGCTGCGGCGCTTCGACCACGCCAACATCTTCATGATCATCGCGGGCACGTACACGCCGCTGGCCGTCGCCCTGCTCGAGGGCCGGGATCGGATCACCCTGCTGACGATCTGCTGGGCCGGTGCCGCAGTCGGCGTCGCCTTCCGCCTTTTCTGGACCGGTGCGCCGCGCTGGCTGTACGTGCCGGCCTACGTCGCTCTGGGCTGGGTGGCCGTGTTCTACATGCCGCAGATGCTCGCGGGCGGCGGCTGGACCGTCGTGACGCTGATCGTGGCCGGCGGCGTCCTCTACACGCTCGGCGCGCTCGTCTACGGCCTCAAGCGCCCGAACCCCTCTCCGACCTGGTTCGGCTTCCACGAGATCTTCCACTCGTTCACGGTCGCGGCCTTCGCCTGCCACTTCGCGGCGGTCGTGCTCGCGGTGCGCTGAACCGCAACCTGCCAGGGCACAGCCCGGTGCAGCCCTGAGCGCTCAGTCCCGCGCGTCGGGCCCTTCCGCCGAGCCGTCGTCGTCGCGGTCCGACTCGGCCGCGCCGCCGTCCAGCGGCGCCTCGCCATCGTCCTTCCCGGCCCCCACCGCGCTGCCGTCCGCGTCCTCGTCCACGATCCTCTCGGCCTCGAGACGATGGCGCTCGGCCACGCGCTCGCGGGCCTGGATGCGGCGGATGCGGCGCGTCATGTCGACGATGAGCAGCACGGTCGCCGCCCCGATGAGGAAGACGACGATGAACCCCGTGACGCCCGGCGTCACGTTGGTGGGGGTGAAGCCCTCGCCCCCGTCGGAGGGGCCGTCGGCCAGGACGGTCAGCGTCTCGGCCGGGAGCGCGGTCGCGGCGAGGGCCACCAGGGCGGCGCTCATCGGATCCCCGCGAACAGGTCGGTCTCCGGGAGGGTCACGCCGATGCGCGACATCCGCAGCTCGTAGTCATCGGTGGGCCACGCGGCGTCCAGCACGTCATGGGGCACCGCGAAGAAGAACCCGTCGGGGTCCACCTGGGTCGCATGCGCCCGCAGGGCCTCGTCGCGGATCGCGAGGTAGTCGCGCACGTCCACGCGGGTGGTCAGCAGGCGGTCGTCGCGCTCGTCGAAGCGCTCGAGCCAGGCGTCCAGCTCCGCCGACCCCATGCCCTGCTCCGTCATGTAGCGGGCGATCGCGGCGAAGCGCTGCCGGGAGAAGTCGTTGTTGTAGTAGACCTTCAGCACCTCCCAGGGCTCGCCGAGCTCGGGCGCGAAGGTCCCGTCCGCGGCGAGGTCGACGGCCCGCATGGACACCCGGTGGGTCATGATGTGGTCCGGATGCGGGTAGCCGCCGTTCTCGTTGTACGTGGTGAGGACCTGCGGGCGCAGGCGGCGCAGCGCCTCGACGAGCGGGCGGGCGGCGACGTCGAGCTCGAGCGTCGCGAAGGACCCCTCGGGCAGCGCCGGCAGCGGATCGCCCTCGGGCAGGCCGGAGTCCTCGAAGCCAAGCCACTCGTGGTCGACGCCGAGGATCTCCTGGGCACGGGCCATCTCGCGACGGCGCACGGCCGGGAGGTCGGCGAGCGCCTCCGGGTCCTCGGCCATCTTGGGGTTCAGGATGTCCCCGCGCTCTCCGCCGGTGCACGTGATGACGGTGACCTGCACGCCCTCGTGGACGTAGCGCGCCATGGAGGCGGCGCCCTTGGAGGACTCGTCGTCGGGATGGGCGTGCACGGCGACCATCCGCAGCGGGGCGGATGGCGCGGTCGCGGTCTGGGTCACGGGGCTCCTCGGATCGTGCAGGATCGGCGCGTCGGACGGGGACGGCCTCCGGCAGATTACGCCACGCGCCTGCACGCGCGCGGAGGAGTGACGCGGTCGAGCTCCCCCTCCCGACGCGGTCGAGCGCGGCCCCGGGCCCCCGCCCGCTCGCTCCGGATCGATCGGCCGGCTCGATCGACCGGCACGATCGCCCGGCGATGGTTCTGAGACACTGGCCCCATGCCCACCGCTGCGCCCGATGACACCGTCGGCCCCTCCTCCGAGCGCCGGAGCGATCTCACGCGCGCCGAGCGCCTCGATGCCCGATACGGTCGCCGCCCCGACGGGGGTCGCGGGCGGATCGTCGCGATCATCGCCGGGACGATCCTCGTCGCCGCCACGGTGTTCGTGGGGCTGCGCTTCGCCGACCAGCCGGTGCGCGCGGACACGGTCTCCTACGAGCATGCCGACGCCGGCGCGATCTCCCTGACGTTCCAGGTCACGGCCCGTCCGGGCACCGCGGTGAGCTGCGGCGTGCAGGCGCTGAACTCGACGCGCGGCCAGGTGGGCTTCGCGCAGGTCGATATCCCCGCGCAGGACGCGGCGCAGTCGCTGCACACCGTCGAGATCGCCACGCAGGGCGAGGCGGTCTCCGCGGAGGTCGTCGACTGCGAGCGCGCCTGACCGCCCTCCGATGTGGTGGCGGACGCCCGAACGCGCCCTGCGCGCCTGAGAGGGCCCACCGCGGCCCGCATGTAGAATGGCGCGATCCACCACGGTGACGTGATCCTGCGGGGCGCATGAGCACATGTGCTCCGCTTTTTCCTTGGCGGCAGACCCCGCCCGATCGCGTCCCGACCATCGACGACCTGAAGGAGTGGACCGTGAGCGCACAGCCCGGTGCCGCCTGGCTCACCCAGGAAGCCTACGACCGTCTGTCCAAGGAGCTCGAGGATCTCGAGGGCCGCGGCCGCACGGAGATCGCGGAGCGCATCGCCGCCGCGCGCGACGAGGGCGACCTGAAGGAGAACGGCGGCTACCACGCCGCCCGCGAGGAGCAGGGGAAGATGGAGGCCCGCATCGCGGAGCTCCAGCGCCTGCTGAAGAACGCCGTCGTGGGCGAGTCCCCGAAGGACGACGGCGTGGTCGAGCCCGGCATGGTCGTCTCGATCGAGCTGGCCGGCAAGAAGCGCACCTTCCTGCTGGGCAACCGCGAGATCGCGGACGGCGACGACCTCGAGGTGTACTCGACCGACTCGCCGCTCGGCGCGGCCATCGAGGGCTCGAAGGTGGGCGACACCATCGACTACACCGCCCCGACCGGCGCCTCCCTCGCGGTCAAGATCCTCGAGGCGAAGCCGTACAAGGCCTGAGGCGAAGCCGTACAAGGCCTGAGGCGAAGCCGTACAAGGCCTGAGACGGCACCGCACGAGGCCTGAGGCGAAGCCGTACAAGGCCTGAGGTGACGAGGGCCGAGGCTCGGTCCCGTTCCGCCTCTCCCCCGCGTGACGACGAGGGCCGCTCCACCGATCGGTGGAGCGGCCCTCGTCGTGCAGCGAGCACCACGGCCGCCCGCCATAGCGCAGCGGCTCATCCCGGCCAGCCGGGCTCCTGCGCAGCGCCTCGTCTCCCGTTCAGCGCCGCAGTCCGCTGAGCACCGCAGTCCGCTCAGCGCCGCGGCGGCCGCGGTGCTCGGCGCGACAGCCCCGGCAGCGTCAGGTTCACGCCGCGCAGGTCCTTGGCGCGGGCGGCGACGAAGGCGGCCGTCCGGGAGTCCACGCCCAGCTCGGGGTTGGGGTCGTTACCGGAGAACTGCAGGATGGTGGCGTTGAGGAAGGCGGCGAGCGGGATGGCGAACAGCGCCCCGGCGATGCCCGCGGTCTCGGCGCCGAGCGCGACGCCCAGGAACACGCCCAGCGGATGCAGGCTCACGGCGCGGCCCATCATGAACGGGTGGAGGATGTCGGCCTCGATGAAGTGGACGCCGATCACGATGGCGACCATCACGAGCGCCAACACCCAGGACTTCAGCACGAGCACGAGCAGCACGGCGATGATGCCGGAGACCACGGCGCCGATGAGCGGGATGAACGAGAACAGGAACACGATGAGGAACACGGGCACGCCGTAGGAGCCCAGGCCGAGGGCGGCGATGCCGATCCCGATGCCGGTCCCGTTGATCGTGGCCACGAGGATCTGCGTGCGCACATAGGCCGACAGTGCCCTCCAGCCGCGCCGGAACGCCTCGTGCGTGACGACGCGGGAGCGGCGCGGCAGCAGGCGCAGGATCCACCGCCAGATGAGCTCGCCGTCCTTGAGCAGGAAGAACAGGGTGAACAGGGCGATCAGCGTGCCCGTCACCGCGGAGCCCAGCGTCTCCACGCCGGTCAGCGCCCCCTGGATGAGCTGCTGGGAGTTGGACTGGAGCTTGTCGAGGAGGGCCTGCTGCGCGTTGGCGATCGTCGGCTGGTCCAGATGCAGGCGCTCGACAACGATGGCCGACAGCTGCACGAAGCCGCTGACGGCCTTGTCCTCGATGTCCGCGTACTGGGCCAGGAGCTGCTGGCCGGCGAGCGTCGACATGCCCGTGACGACGAGGATCAGACCGATCAGCACGATCATCGCCGCGCTGCCGCGCCCCAGGAAGGTGTGGCGGGCCAGCAGCGTGACGATCGGCCCCAGCAGGGCGGCCAGCAGCACGGCCACGAGCACCGGGATCACGATCACCTGGATGTGCGACATCCCCTGGAGGACCACCCAGCATCCGGCGATGATCAGCAGCAGGCGCCAGGACCAGGCGGCGGCGCGCCGGATCCCCAGCGGGATCTCCGCGACCTCGGGCGCGACGGGGGCTGGCCGGGGCCGGCGCTCCGGGAATCGCATAGGGGCTGCCTTCCTGCGGGCCGCCCCGGGAGATCAGGCGCGGCGTGAACTGCGGACTGTGGGAGCGTACGCCCTGCGCGCGGACTCATCCGTGCCGAGCTCGGGACTGGGGGCGCGTCCGGCGAGGTAGAGGGCGGTGGCGTTGACGAAGGCGATGAGCGGGATCGCGAACAGCGCACCGGCGATCCCCGCGACCATCGACCCGAGGGCGACGCCCAGGAACACGGCCAGCGGGTGCAGCTCGACCGCCTTGCCCATGAGGAAGGGCTGGAGCACGTTGCCCTCGATCTGCTGGACCAGCAGCACGACGCCCACCATCACGAGCGCCATCACCCAGGACTTCAGCACGAGCACCAGCAGCACGGCGATGATGCCCGAGACGATCGCGCCGACCAGCGGGATGAACGAGAACAGGAACACGATCAGCCACACGGGGATCGCGTAGCCCGCCAGCCCCACGCCGACCATGCCCAGGGCGATGCCGACCGCGTCCACGGCCGCGACGAGCACCTGGGTGCGCATGTACGCCGACAGGGCCTTCCAGCCGCGGCGGAAGGCCTCATGGGTCGCCGGACGCGCCTCGCGGGGCAGCAGGCCGACGGTCCAGCGCCAGATCCGGGGGCCGTCGGCGAGGAAGAAGAACAGGGAGAACAGGGCGATGAAGCCGCCGGTGAGGACGTTGCCGACGGTGGAGACGCCGGACAGGGCGCCGGAGATGATGGTGCCCGAGTTGGCCTGCAGCTTGGCCGTGAGCTCCTCGATCGCCGAATTGATCGTCGGCGTGTCGATGCCCAACGTCCCGGTTACCCAGTCCGTGAGCTGCTGGAAGCCCGCGACCGCCTGCTGGGAGATGTCGCTCCACTGGGAGAACAGCTGGCGGCCGGCGAGGGTGAGCATGCCCGCGATGAGCAGGAGCAGGCCGATGAGGACGATGCCGCTGGCACCGCCGCGGCCGAGGAAGGTGTGCTCGGACAGCAGGCGTACGACGGGGGCCAGCAGCGAGGTGAGCAGCAGGGCGATGAGCAGCGGGATGACGAGGGTCATCACCTTGCTCATGCCCCAGACGGCGAGCGCGATCAGCGCGACGACGAGCAGGATCCGCCAGGACCAGGCGGCGGCGCGGCGCAGGCCGATGGGGATCTCCTGGACCTCCTGCGGCAGCGGCTGCGCCGCATCGCCGCGGTGCGCGGCGGCGCGGCGGAGGAGACGGGGCGAGGTGGGCATGCGGGCTCCTGGGGCTCGAGGTCTGGATCACGGGGGCTGGATCACTGCGGGCCGGATCACTGCGGGGCCGGGTCGCAGCGACGGCTCACGGCACCCTATCGAGGGTGCCGCCGCCGTGACCGGTTCCGCATCCGACCAGGGACCGGGCGGTAGCCCGGACACGTCCCCGGCCCTGCGAGAATACGCGCATGCCCGCACCGGCTCGCATCCCCGTGGCCCCGTCCGCCCGCTCGACCCTCGGCGTCGAATGGGAGCTCTTGCTCGTCGACAGCGACTCCGGCCAGACCCGCCAGTGCGCGGCCGCCGTGCTCGAGGCGGTGCGCGATGCCGAGGCGGTCCACTCCCCCGGCGTCGTCGGCGAGCTGCTGCAGAACACGGTCGAGCTCGTGACCGGGGTGTGCTCGAGCGTGGGCGAGGCTCGCGCGGATCTGCAGGCTTCGCTGGACCGGGTGCGCGCGGCGACGGCGTCGATGCGCGTGGACGTCACGGGCGCCGGCACGCATCCCTTCTCCCGTTGGGAGGAGCAGCAGGTCACCGACGCGGCGCGCTACTCCACGCTCATCGACCGCACCCAGTGGTGGGGTCGGCAGATGACCATCTACGGCATGCACGTGCACGTCGGCATCGAGTCGGCCGACAAGATCCTGCCGATCACGAACGCGCTGCTCACGGAGGCCGCGACGCTGCTCGCGCTGTCGGCCTCGAGCCCGTACTGGCAGGGCGAGGCCACGCGCTACGCCTCCAACCGCTCCCTGCTGTTCCAGCAGCTACCGACGGCGGGGCTGCCCTACCAGTTCGATGCGTGGGAGCAGTACGAGTCCTATGTCCAGGACATGCTGACGATGGGCGTCATCGACACCATCAGCGAGATCCGCTGGGACATCCGCCCGGTCCCGGCGTTCGGGACGATCGAGGTGCGCGTCGCCGATGCGATGCCGACGCTGCGGGAGGTCATGGCGATGACGGCGCTCGTCCAGTGCCTCGTCGAGGACTTCTCGTCCCGCCTGGACGCGGGCGAGGGCCTGCCGCGCTTCCACCCCTGGCAGGTCGCGGAGAACAAGTGGCGGGCCGCCCGCTACGGGATGGACGCGATCCTCGTGGTGGGGGCCGACAACGCCGAGGAGCTCGTGACCGATCACGTGCGCGCCCTCCTCGCGCGCCTGGCGCCCGTG
Organism: Brachybacterium nesterenkovii; assembly: GCF_900163655.1. Taxonomy (GTDB): domain Bacteria; phylum Actinomycetota; class Actinomycetes; order Actinomycetales; family Dermabacteraceae; genus Brachybacterium; species Brachybacterium nesterenkovii. Next base: position 15,058 of record NZ_FWFG01000045.1, on the reverse strand, counting down.
GCCGAGCGCCTGGGCTGCGCCGCCGAGCTCGCGGACATCGCGCTCATCTGCGACGCCGGCGCCTCGTACCAGCGCCAGCTCGCCGTCGCCGCCCGCGAGGGCGCCGACGGCCGCGACGTCGTGCGCCACCTCGTCACCGAGACCGCGCAGGACCGTCTGCTGGGCCCCGACGGAGCGTCGCTGGCGTGACCCTCCGGCCCTGACGCCGCTGACGTGATGCGCTGCGCCCGATCGTCGCGGTCCCGACGGGCACGGACCATCGGCGGGGTGCGCCGTTGCCGCTCGTCGACGAAAGTCGGACCGAGCGCCGTCCCCCGTCGGCTCCGCGCCGCGCCCCGCACCCCTAGCGTGGAGCCATGAGCTCCTCGCCTCTCCTCCCCGACGCCCCTGAGCCCCAGGCCCCGCCCGCCGCACCGCCGTACGCCGGGCCCGAGACCACTGCCGCACCTGCACCCGCACCCGCACCCGTCGACCCTGCCGCGCGCCCCCTCGACGCGACGGCCGCACCCGCACCCGTCGACCCTGCCGCGCGCCCCCTCGACGCGACGGCCGCGCACTCGGCGACGGCCGCGCTGTCCCTGCGCGGCCTCGTGAAGTCCTTCGACGGCACCGAGGTGGTCCACGGCGTCTCCCTCGACGTGCCGCGCGGCTCCTTCTACGGCCTCGTGGGCCCCAACGGCGCCGGCAAGACCACCACCCTCTCGATGGCTACGGGCCTGCTGCGTCCCGACGCCGGCACCGCCCAGGTGCTCGGCGTCGACATGTGGGCCGAGCCCGAGCGCGCCAAGGCCCAGCTCGGCGTCCTGGCCGACGGCCTGCGCACCTTCGACCGCCTCACGGCCCGCGAGCTGCTCACCTACGTCGGCCTCATCCGCGGCATGGACGCCGCGGTGGTCGACCAGCGGATCGGCTCCCTGCTCGAGGCGCTCGGGCTCGCCGACCAGGAGGGCAAGCTCGTCGTCGACTACTCCGCCGGCATGACCAAGAAGATCCTGCTGGCCTGCGCCCTGATCCACGCCCCGCGCCTGCTGGTCCTGGACGAGCCCCTCGAGGCCGTCGACCCCGTCTCCGGCGAGGTGATCCGCACGATCCTGCGGCGCTTCGTCGCCGGCGGCGGCACCGTGATCCTCTCGAGCCACGTGATGGCCCTCGTCGAGGAGCTGTGCAGCCACGTGGCCGTGATCGCCGACGGGCAGGTGCTGGCCGCAGGCTCCCTCGACGAGGTCCGCGGCGGCGGCTCGCTCCAGCAGCGCTTCGTCGACATGGTCGGCGGCGCCGACGTCGCAGAGGGGAGCCTGTCGTGGCTCGACGCCTGACCGACCCGGAGACCGGGGCCCTGTCCCCCGCGATCGGCGACCTCCACGCCGTCGGCGGCATGGGCCACGGCACGATCCCCCAGCGCCGCCTTATCCCCCTGCTGGCCAGGCTCAAGTGGACGCTGTGGAAGCGCTCGTTCCGCAAGAACATCGGCAAGCTGATCGGCACGATCTTCGGCGCTCTCTACGGGATCGGCGGCCTCGTGATGCTCGCGGTCCTCCTCGGCGGCGCGGCCCTGCTCCTGGACGGGGCGGGCCCCGATGCCTTCGGCCTGCTCATGCGGGGCCTCGGCGCGCTGCTCGTGCTCGGGTGGCTCGTGATCCCGCTGTTCGCCTTCGGGATCGACGACACGCTCGATCCGCGGCGCTTCGCGACCCTCCCCCGCTCCGCCCGGGAGCTGCAGACGGGCCTGTTCGCGGCCGCCGCGATCAGCCTGCCCTCCCTGTTCACCCTGCTGGCGCTCGTGATCGCGAGCGTCTGCGAGGTGCTGTGGCTGCTGACCGCGGCCCCGTCGGGCATGGCGACGGTCATCGCCGCGGCCGTGCTCATGCTGCCCGCGAACCTGCTCGGCCTCGCCCTGTGCCTGCTGCTGCCTCGCGCGATCCTCGCCCACGGCGCCACGCGGCAGTCCTCCCGCCGCGGCCGCGAGCTCGGCGGCGTGCTCTCCCTGGTGGTGATGCTCGGCGCGATCTACGGCTTCTCGCTCGCGATGCAGGGCATCGAGGACCTCGATGCGGCGATGGTGCTCGGGTACCTGCGCACCGCGGTCGGCGTCCTCGCGTGGACCCCGCTGGGCGCGGCCTTCGCCGCCCCCATCGATATCGCGGAGGGCCACGTGCTCGTCGGGCTCGCGCGCCTCGTGATCACTCTCGCGGCGATCGCACTGGTGTGGCTGTGGTGGCGGCGCTCGGTGCGCCTGGCCCTGCGCTCCGCGCTCATCGGCGACGCGACCTCCGGCAATGCCAAGGTGACCGCGCTCGTGCCTCGCTTCGCCCCGCAGAACGCGCTCGGGGCCGCGATGGGTCGCTCGCTGCGGTACTGGCGGCGCGACGCCCGCTACCTGGCCTCCCTCGGGGTCATGCCGGTGATGCTCCTGTTCTTCACCGCGATGGGCGTGCTGAGCCCGTCGCAGGCTCCCATGGCCGTCGGCGGTGTCGTCTTCATCAGCGGGCTGTCCTCCATCGCGCTGTCCAACGAGATCGGCTTCGACGGCCCGGCGGGCTGGGTGAACCTCACCGCGGGGATCCGCGCCCGCGACAGCCTCCTGGGCAGGGTCGCCGCGCTGGCGGTGTTCACGGTGCCCTTCGCCATGCTCTGCGCGATCGTCGTGCCGCTCCTGGTGGGGATGGGCGACCTGATCCCGCTGGTGATGCTCGGCTCCCTTGGCGCGATGATGGGTGCATGGGGCGTGTCGTGCCTGGTGGCCGTCACGCTGGCCTATCCCGCGGCGGAGCCGGGGACGAATCCGATGAAGGATCGCTCGTCGAGCTCGGCCAACGCGTGGATCGCGTCCTTCGCGGCGATGTTCGGGGTGTGGGTGCCGCAGCTGCTCGCGATCGGCCTGGCCGTGTGGGGGCTCATCGTGGGCTCGGCGCTGATCCAGCTGATCGCGGGCCTCGTGTCCGTCGTCTGCGGGGCGCTGGCCTTCTGGCTGTGCCTGCAGGGGGCCGCGAGGATCCTGGACCGCCGCTACGCGGACCTGTTCCAGAAGGTGCGGGCGTTCGTCTGAGGTGCACCCGGCGGCGGAGGGGGCGTCGTGCGCACGGCGCCCCTCTCCGCTGTCGGGTCGCTCGTCAGAGCGCGCGCTGCATGATGATCGCGTCGACCGTCCGGTCCGGCAGGCGGTAGTAGCCGCGGCGCCGCGCGATGGCCTCGTAGCCGGTGCGCTCGTACACGGCGCGGGCCCGCTCGTTGTCCTCCCGGACCTCCAGCAGCATCCGCTCGGCCCCGCCCGCCCGCGCCTGCTCCTCGCACCAGGCCAGCAGCGCGCGGCCGATGCCGCGACCGGGCGCGACGGTGCCGATCGTGTGGAGGTCGGCCACGTCGCCGCCGCTCATGATCCCGGCGTAGCCGATGATCTCTCCCGCCTCCTCGACCACGGCGTAGCGGCGGTCGGGGTGCTCGATCTCCTCGGCCAGCTGGAAGACGGTCCAGGCCTCGCCCGGGAACAGCTGCAGCTCGAGGAAGCCGAGCACCATCGCGTCGTCGACGACGGCCGGGCGCAGGCTCGTCCCGGCGGGGAGCGCGGCCTCGCCCGCCTCCGCGCGCGTCACCGGCCCAGCGCGCTCTTGCGGGCCGTCGGCTTCGCGGCGTCGGGCTCGCGCAGGTACAGCGGCTCGGTCGAGGAGAGGTCCTCCCCCGCCGCGCGCGCCAGGGCGGCGGCCTGGAGCAGATGGCCCGCGTCGACGTGGCGCAGATCGGCCGTCGGCGGGAGCTGCTCGGGGTACAGGTGGGCGCCGGAGCCGACCAGCACGTCGTCGGCGCGCAGGCGCCGTGCGACGTCGGCCGGGGCGTCGACGGCGGGGCCCTCGACGCGCATGAGGCGCCCGGCGGCGGCAGTGTAGCGGGCCCAGTAGACCTCGCGGCGCCGGGCGTCGAGGGCCACGGCGACCGACAGCTCGGCAGGCGCCTCGTCCCCCTCCGACTCGATGACGGAGGCCGCGGCCTCGTGCGCGAGCGCGTCGAGGGAGCACAGCCCCCGCAGCGGCACGTCGAGCACGGCGGCGAGGGTGCGGGCGGTCACGAGCCCCACGCGCAGGCCCGTGAAGGGGCCCGGGCCGCGACCGGCGACGATCGCGGTGATGTCCGCGCGCCCCGCTCCGGCCTGGGCGAGCGCCTGGTCGACGAGGCCCATGAGCACCTCGTCGTGGTGGCGGGCGCGGTCGTCGGAGACGACGCCGCGGATCACGGGCGCTGCGGACCCGGCGGGGTCGTCGCAGACGGCGACGCTGACCGCGCCGGAGGTGTCGATGCCGAGCCACATATCAGGCGGTCCCTTCGAGGGCGAGGAGGTCGGAGCGCAGCGTGGCGACGGCGGCGTCGTCCCAGCGAGGTCCGTGCGGGGTCAGGCGCAGCAGGCGCGGCTCGTCGGTGCTGTCGCCGGTGCTGTCGGCTGCGGCATCGCCGGCTGCGCCGTCGGCGGCGCTGCCGTCCGCGATGGCGCCGCCCGCGGCGGTGCCATCCGCCGGGACGGCGTCGGAGGCGACGGCGCGCTCGAGCTCGATGAGCAGGTGCGAGGCCGCGAGGTGCTCGACCCGGTCCCGGCCCCACTCGACGACGGTCACGGCGTCCTCGAGCTCGGAGTCGAGGTCCAGGTCGTCGATATCGAAGCCGCCGGACAGGCGGTAGGCGTCCACGTGCACGAGCGCAGGCCCTCCGCGGAGGGACGGGTGCACGCGGGAGATCACGAACGTCGGCGAGGCCACCGCTCCGCGCACGCCGAGCGCCGCCCCGAGGCCCTGCGTGAAGGTCGTCTTGCCGGCGCCGAGCGGTCCGTCCAGGACGATCAGGTCGCCGGGCCGCAGGTGGGCGGCGAGAGCGCGGGCCACGGAGCGACTGGCCTCGGCCCCCGCGGTCGCGACCTCGATCGGCGCGACCTCGCGGTGGGCGGTGCCGTCCGCAGCGGCGGCGTCCTCTGCGGCGGCGTCCGGACAGGTGCCGTCCGCCGAAGCCCCCGCCGTCCCGGTCACGCCTTCACCTCGCGCACCTCGCGCGGCACCCGGGCGCTGACGGAGGTCAGCACCTCGTACGGGATGGTCCCGGCCGCGCGCGCCCAGTCCTCGGCGCTCGGGACGTCGCCGTCGTCGAGCACGGCCGCCCCCGGGTCGCCGATCAGGATCACGGCGTCGCCGGCCTGCGCGCGGGAGTCGGGTCCGAGGTCCAGCACGATCTGGTCCATCGAGATCCGCCCCACCTGGGCCGCGAGCTGGTCGCCCGTGCGGGTGCGCACCACCACGTCGACCTCCCCGGAGGCGGCGCGGTGCAGGCCGTCGGCGTAGCCGATCGGCACGAGCCCGAGGCGCGTGGGGCGGTCGGTGACGAAGGTGTGGCCGTAGCCGACGCGCTGGCCGACCTGGACGTCCTTGACCAGGGCGAGCCGGCTCGTGAGCGACAGCGCGGGGCGCAGGCGCGTGCCCTCGGGCATCGGCAGCGGCGCGTAGCCGTACAGGCCGATGCCCGGGCGCACGAGGTCGCGGTGCAGGTCGGGCCGGGAGATCGTCGCGGCAGTGTTGGCGACGTGCTGGAGGGCGATGGGGCCGATCTCCTCGGAGAGCATCGCGCAGGCTGTATCGAAGACGTCGATCTGGCGGTCGGTCTCGGGGTCGGCGGGGTCGTCGGCCGCGGACAGGTGCGTCCAGGCGCCGATCGTGCGGACACGGTCCTCGGCGCCGAGGGCCTCGGCGAACGACGTCATCGCCTCGGGCAGGACGCCGTTGCGGCCCATGCCGGTGTCGATCTTGATGTGCACGCGGGCGCGGCGGTCGGCGGCGTGGGAGGCCTCGGCGACCAGGCGCAGCATCCGCTCGGAGCCCACCGACACGTCGATCCCGGCCTCGATCACCTTGGGCAGCACCTCGGCGGCCGTCGCGGGCTCGTACAGCCAGGTGAAGATCGGGACGTCGAGCCCGGCGCGCACGAGCGCGAGGGCCGATGCGGGGTGGGCGACACCCAGCCACGTGGCCCCGCCCTCGAGGGCGGCCCGGGCGGCGGTCAGCATGCCGTGCCCGTAGGCATCGGCCTTGACCACGGCCATGAGCGCGGTCTGCTCCCCCAGCAGCCCGCGCAGGGCGCGCGTGTTGTGCGTGATCGCTGCGGGGTCGATGACGGCACGGTTCGGGACGTGCCGCGGATCCTCCGCGGGAATGGCGATGCTCATGCTCCTCCTCGTGGCGCGTCCGGACGGAGCGCGTCGTCCAGGATAGACGCGAGCGCGCCGGGAAGGTGCTCGGCGACGTCCAGGGCCACCAGCGGGGCGCGCCCTCCGCGGGAGGCGTCGCAGGCAGCGCGGCCGTGGAGCAGCGCGGCGAGACCTGCGGCACGCGCGCCCGGCAGGCCCGACGCGAGCAGGGTCCCGAGGATCCCGGCGAGCACATCGCCGGCGCCCGCGGTGGCCAACCACGGCGTCGCATCGGCCTGGCTCGTGAGCTGCGCGGGGTCCTCGCCGTCGGCCACGAGGGTGACAGCCCCCTTGAGCAGGACGGTCGCCCCGGTCTCCTCCGCGAGCGCGGTCGCCAGGCGCGGCGCCGGGAGGTCCTCGCGCAGGCCGAGCGCCGCGGCGAGGCGTGCGGCCTCCCCCGCATGCGGGGTCAGGACCACGCGCGGGCCGAAGCGGTCACCGGGGCGGATCGCCGCGAGCGCGCCCGCATCGATCACGCCGGCAGCATCATCGATCAGCTCCCGACGCCCATCCGCGAGGAGGAGCTCCCGGTGCCCATCCGCGAGGAGGAGCTCCTCGACCCCGGCCCGGCAGCGGGGGTCATCGCTGTCCAGGCCCGATCCGACGACGAGGGCCTGGCGCCGCCCGTCGGCCCCGACCACCTCGGGGCGGCGGGCGAGCACGAGGTCGCGCACGGCGGCCGGTCCGCGGTACCGGACCATGCCGGCCCCGGCGCGGGCGGCGCCCTCCGCGGCGAGCACGGCGGCACCCGGGAAGGCGGGGCTGCCGACGTCCAGGGCCACGACCCCGCGCGAGTACTTGTGGTCGGCGGGCCCGGGCACGGGCCACAGAGCGCGGACGTCCTCGTCCACCAGGCGCAGCGCGGCGGGGCGCTCGGGCAGGTGGGGCGTCAGGCCGATGTCGACCAGCTCGATCCGGCCCGCATGCGCGGCCGCACCGGGCATGAGCAGACCCGCCTTGACGGCCCCGAAGGTCACGGTGACCGCGGCGCGGACGGCCGCGGGGTCGGCCTGGCCCGTCGTGGCGTCGACCCCGGTGGGGACGTCGACGGCGACGACGGGGGCCCTCGCGGCGCTCGCCGCGCGCAGCAGCGCGGCCAGGGGCTCGTCGAGCTCGGCGCGTCCGCCGATGCCGAGCACGCCGTCGCAGATCTGGTGGGCCCGGGCCAGCTCCCGCTCGATGCCCGCGGCGTCGAGGGCGGCGAGGCGGAGGATCCGCCCGCCCGCGCCGCGCAGCGCCTCGGCCCCCTCGCCGTGCAGGCGCGCGGCCGTCGCGATCGCCACGACGCCGACGCCGCGGCGGGCCAGGCGCGCCCCGGCGTGCAGGGCGTCGCCGCCGTTGGAGCCGGGCCCGACCAGGATCACGACGCGCCTCCCGGATACGCCGCCCGTGCTCTCGCGCAGCAGGCGCACCTGGACGACGGCGAGCGCGGCCGCCGCGCGCTGCATGAGCGGCATGCCCGCGGCGAGCAGGGGCTGCTCCGCGGCCCGGACCGCATCGGCGGTGTGCGCGCGGATCACGAGGCGCCCCCCGGCCCGGCCGCCGCGGCGTCCGCCCCGGCTCCTGCGACGCCCGCCCGTGCGATGTCCGCACCGTCGACGCCTGCACCGTCGACGCCGGCACCGTCGACGTCGGCTCCTGCCGCGCCCCCTGGCCCGCGCTCGGCGACGACGATCGCTGTCGCGACCCCGCCGTCGTGGGAGACCGAGAGGTGCAGGTGGGCGACGCCGAGGGCGCGGGCGCTGGCATCCGTGGCCCCCGACAGCACGAGGTAGGGGCGCCCGGCCTCGGTGCGGCGCACCGTCACGTCGTGCCAGGAGAAGTCGCCGGGATGCCCGAGGGCCTTGCCCACGGCCTCCTTCGCGGCGACGCGCGCGGCCCGGGACGCCGCGGAGAGGCGGCGCTCGCTCGGGGTCAGCAGGCGCTCGAGGAGGGCCGGGGACCGCTCGATCGCCGCGGTCAGGCGGGCGATGTCGACGACGTCGACGCCGACCCCGACCACCGTCCCGTCATCACGGGGCAGGTAGGCGGAGCCGGCGTCGGAGGGCGACTCGATGCGCGGCGGACGCTCGGTCGCGGAGTCGACGTGCTGGGGCTCGGTCACCCCAGCAGTATCACTCCACCGTGACGGACTTGGCGAGGTTGCGCGGCTGGTCCACGTCCAGGCCCTTCGCGGTCGCGAGCTCGCACGCGAAGATCTGCAGCGGGATGATCGTCAGCAGCGGCGCGAACAGCGTGCGGGTGGCGGGCACACGGATCACCACATCGGCGTAGGGCTCCACGTCGGTGTCGCCCTCCTCCGCGATGACCATCGTGCGGGCACCGCGGGCGCGGATCTCCTGGATGTTGGAGACCACCTTGGAGTGCAGGGAGTCGCGGCCGCGGGGCGAGGGCACGATGATGAACACCGGCTGGCCCTCGTCGACGAGCGCGATCGGCCCGTGCTTGAGCTCGCCGGCGGCGAAGCCCTCCGCGTGGATGTAGGCGATCTCCTTGAGCTTGAGGGCGCCCTCCATCGCGGTCGGGTAGCCCACGTGGCGGCCCAGGAACAGCACGCTCGTGGCGTCGGCCATGTCATGCGCCAGCTGCTCGACCTGCGCGGCGTTGTCGAGGACCGCCTGGACCTTGTCGGGCAGGCCCTCGAGGTCGTGCATGATCTCGGCGATCTCCTCGGGGAAGAAGTTCCCCCGCTCCTGGGCGAGGTAGAGGCCCAGGAGGTAGCAGGCGCCGATCTGCCCCAGGTACGCCTTCGTGGAGGCGACGGCGATCTCGGGGCCGACGTTGAGGTACAGCGCCGCGTCGGACTCGCGCGGGATGGTCGAGCCGCGGGTGTTGCAGATCGCGACGACCTTGGCGCCCTGCTCCTTGGCGTGGCGCACGGCCATCAGGGTGTCCATCGTCTCGCCCGACTGGGAGATGGCGATGACCAGGGTCTTCTCGGTGACGACGGGGTCGCGGTAGCGGAACTCGTGGGCGAGCTCGACCTCGACGGGGATGCGGCACCAGTGCTCGATGGCGTACTTGACGACGGAGCCGGCGTTGGCGGCGGTGCCGCAGGCCACGACGACGATCTTGTCGATGCTGCGCAGCAGCGCCGGGTCGATCTTCATCTCGTCGAGGTGCAGGCGCCCGTTCTCCATGCGGCCGCGGAGGGTGTCGGCGACGGCGGAGGCCTGCTCGTGGATCTCCTTGGCCATGAAGGACGGGTAGCCGCCCTTCTGCGCGGCGGTCGTGTCCCACTCGATCGTGTAACGCTTCGCGTCGGTCACGGGGGCGCCGTCGAAGCCGATGATCGCGACGTCGTCCGGGGTGACGGTGACGATCTGGTCCTGACCGACCTCGAGCGCCTCCTTGGTGGCGTCGATGAAGGCGGCCACGTCGGAGCCCAGGAAGTTCTCGCCCTCGCCCAGGCCCACCACGAGCGGGGAGTTGCGGCGGGCGGCGACGACGCGGTCGGGGGCGGCGGCATCGACGGCCAGGAGCGTGAAGGCCCCCTCGAGGCGGGAGACGACGCGGCGCATGGCCTCGGTCAGATCGGCGCCCGCAGCGCCCTCCTCCGCCCCGGCCTCGTCCGCGAGGCGGGTCATCTCGCGGGCGACGAGGTGCGCGGCGACCTCGGAGTCGGTCTCGGAGTCGAACTCGTAGCCCTCGGCGACCAGCTCGGCCTTCAGCGGCGCGAAGTTCTCGATGATGCCGTTGTGCACGAGGGCGAGCTCGCCGTGCTTCCCGCCGCGGTGCGGGTGGGCGTTGGCGTCGGTGGGGGCGCCGTGGGTGGCCCAGCGGGTGTGGCCGATGGCGACCTGGCTGCTGGACTCCTCGTGCCCGGCGACCTCCTCGCGGAGGTTGGCGAGCTTCCCGGCGCGCTTGTCGATGCGCACCGCGTCGCCGTCGAGCACAGCCACGCCGGCCGAGTCGTAGCCGCGGTACTCGAGGCGGGCCAGGCCCGCGAGGACCACGTCCACGGGGCGGGAGGAGGGGCTGGAGGGGCGGGGCCCTGCGTATCCGACGATTCCACACATGCGCCTCACCGTAGCGGCGCGCGGGCCTCCCGGAGGCCTCGACGCGGCCTGTCGTGGAGGCGTCGCTCACGTTCTCGGGCGGCCCTGCACGGCGATGCACGAGCGCGCACAGGAGCCGTCATCTTCACGCACGGCCCCGGGCCCGCTGTTCCGGGATCGACCGGACGGTCCCATCGCCTCGGCCGCTGCGGCGCTCTGCGGGCGGCATCGTCCGCAGGTCCCGCGCGAAGCTGGAACAATGGGCGTCCATGAGCTCCTCCGGTGCGCGCAGCGAGGCCGCCACGCCCTTCGACGAGATCTCCCGTGCGGACTGGGCGCGGCTGTCGCACCAGACGCCGCTGCCGCTGTCGGAGGAGGACGTCGCCCGTCTCGCGGGCCTCGGCGACCGCCTCGACATGCGCGAGGTCGACGAGATCTACCGGCCCATCTCCCGTCTGCTGGGGATGCACGTGGCCGCGGCCCAGCGCCTGCGCCGCGCCCGCGAGGACTTCCTCGACGAGCCCCAGCGCCGCACGCCGTTCGTCATCGGCGTGGCCGGCTCCGTCGCGGCGGGCAAGTCCACCACGGCGCGCCTGCTGCGCGAGCTCATGGCTCGCTGGCCCGAGACGCCGCGCGTGCAGCTCGTGACCACCGACGGGTTCCTGCTGCCCAACGCCGAGCTCGAGGCGCGCGGGATCATGCACCGCAAGGGATTCCCGGAGAGTTATGACCGGCGGGCGCTGCTGCGCTTCGTGGCGGATGTGAAGTCCGGGATGGACCGGGTCGAGGCCCCCGTGTACTCCCACCTCGTGTACGACATCGTCGAGGGCGAGTCCGTGGTGGTGGAGCGGCCCGATGTGCTGATCGTCGAGGGCCTGAACGTGCTGCAGCCCGCCCGCCCGCGCCGCGACGGTCGCCTGGGCCTCGCGGTCTCGGACCTCTTCGACTTCTCGGTGTACGTCGACGCGCGCATGGAGGACGTGCGGCGCTGGTACGTCGACCGCTTCCTGTCGCTGCGACGGACGGCGTTCGCGGACCCGCAGTCGTACTTCAAGCGCTTTGCGGACCTGTCGGACGACGAGGCGCGCGCGACGGCGCACCGCATCTGGGACACGATCAACGGCCCCAACCTCGCCGAGAACGTGATCACGACGCGCGGGCGCGCGGACCTGGTGCTGCGCAAGGGCGCCGACCACCAGGTGTCCTCGGTGCTGCTGCGGCGGCTCTGAGCCCCGACGCGACGCTGTCGGCGCTCTCCTCCGCACGCCCCGGTTCTCCGCTCGACCTCCCCGCGCAGTCCTCCCCCGCGCCGTTCCCCCTGCCTGTCCCTGGGCGCGTTGTGCGCGCTCACGTTCCACGGATGGAACGTGAGCGCGCACAACAGCGCGACGGCAGAGCACCCGCGGCAGAGTGCCCGCGGCGCGTCGCCTCCGAGCCGCAGAGTCTCAGTGCCTCAGGGCCTCAGAGCCTCAGAGCCGCAGTGTCTCAGGGCCTCAGAGCGCGAGGCGCTCCCGGACGACGGCGGCGAGGCGGTCGGCGGCGGTGTGGGCCTGGCCGTCGCTGGGCGCCTCGACCATGACGCGCACGACGGGCTCGGTGCCGGAAGGGCGCAGGAGCACGCGCCCGCTCTCCCCCAGCTCCTTCTCCACCTCCGCGACGGCGTCGAGCACGCCGCGGTCGATGGACGCGCGGGCCTTGTCGACGCCCTTGACGTTGATCAGGGCCTGCGGCATGCGGGTCATGACGTCCGCGAGGTCCCGGGCGCTGCGACCGGTGGCGACCATGCGCTGCAGCAGGTGCAGGGCGGTGAGCTCGCCGTCGCCCGTGGTGGCGTGCTCGGCCATGATCACGTGGCCGGACTGCTCCCCGCCGAGCGAGTAGTTGCCCAGGTTCATCTCCTCGAGCACGTAGCGGTCGCCCACGCCGGTCTGGCCCAGGGTGATGCCGTGCTCGCGCATCGCGAGCTTGAGGCCCAGGTTGCTCATGACGGTGACGACGAGGACGTCGTCGTGCAGGCGCCCGCGCTCCTTGAGGTCGAGCGCGAGGATCGCCATGATCTGGTCGCCGTCGATCTCCTCCCCGGCGGCGTCGACGGCCAGGCAGCGGTCGGCGTCACCGTCGAAGGCGACGCCGATGTCGGCGCCCTTCTCGCGGACGGCGGCCTGCAGCTTCTCGAGGTGCGTGGAGCCGCAGTCCTCGTTGATCTGCAGGCCGTCGGTGCGGTCGCCGATCACGTGGACGGTCGCCCCGGCGGCCCGCAGCGCCTTCGGGCCGGTCTCGAAGGCGGCGCCGTTGGCGCAGTCAGCGACGACGGTCAGGCCCTCGAGCGTGCGGTCCAGCGTGGAGACGAGGTGGTCGACGTACTGGTCGACGGCGCCCTCGTAGCGGGTGATGGAGCCGACGATGGTGTCCTGCGGGCGCTCCCACTCCTCGCCGAGGCGGGCCTCGATCGCGTCCTCGACCTCGTCGGGCAGCTTCGTGCCGCCGCGGGCGAAGAACTTGATGCCGTTGTCGGCCGAGGGGTTGTGGGAGGCGGAGATCATGACGCCCAGGTCCGCGCCGGACTCCTTGACCAGGTGGGCCAGGCCCGGGGTGGGCAGCACGCCGGCGTCCTCGACGTCGACGCCGGCCGAGGCGAGGCCCGCGCACACGGCGGCGGAGAGGAAGTCGCCGGAGGGGCGCGGGTCGTGGGCCACGATCGCGCGGGCGCGACTGCCGTTGAAGGCACCGAAGGTCGCCAGGACGTGGGCGGCGGCGACCGACAGCTCGACCGCCAGCTCCGCGGTGATGTCGACGTTCGCGCGTCCGCGGACGCCGTCGGTTCCGAACAGTCGTGCCATGGGGTTCCTCTCCTCATGCCGCCGGGCGGCTGGTCAGGGCGTGCCTCAGGATACGGCGACCGCGCGCGGCACCGACCCAGGCGCGCGCTATCGGGGGCTGAGGCGCACAGCACGCCCGTATCCGCCCGGCTTCTCTTCCGGCCCCCTCCGCACCGCCCGCTCGGATGATCCCGCCCGGCACGACGACGGCCCCCGACCGTGAGGTCGGGGGCCGTCGGTGAAGCAGCCGGGCGGGCGGCGCAGAGCGCCGCGTCGATCAGCGCTTGGAGAACTGCGGGGCCTTGCGGGCCTTCTTGAGGCCGGCCTTCTTGCGCTCGATGACGCGCGCGTCGCGCGTCAGGAAGCCGGCCTTCTTCAGCGCCGGGCGGTTGTTCTCCTCGTCGATCTGGTTGAGCGCGCGAGCGACGCCCAGACGAAGAGCACCGGCCTGCCCGGAGACGCCGCCGCCGTGGATGCGGGCGATGACGTCGAAGCGGCCCTGGAGGTCGAGCAGCTTGAAGGGCTCGTTGACCTCCTGCTGGTGGACCTTGTTGGGGAAGTAGGCCTCGAGCTCGCGCCCGTTGATGGTCCAGGTGCCGGTGCCGGGCACGAGGCGGACGCGGGCGACGGCCTCCTTGCGGCGGCCGGTGCCGGCGCCGGGAGCGGTCGCGGAGGTGCCGCGGCCGACGGCGGCCTCCTCGGTCGACTCGGTGGTGTAGCTGGTGGGGACGGTCTCGTCCTCGACGACCTCGGTCGTCGTCTCAGTCTCGGTCACGGTTCTCCTCAGTTATGTCCGTGCTGCAGGGTGCTGTGAGGGGCCAGGCCCGTCACTGAGCCACCTGGTCGATGGTGAAGGTCTGGGGCTGCTGGGCCGCGTGGGGGTGCTCCGCGCCGCGGTACACCTTGAGCTTCTTGATCTGCTGATCGGCCAGCTTGTTGTGGGGGAGCATGCCCTTGATGGCCTTCTCCACCGCCAGCTCCGGGCGCTGCTCGAGCAGCTCGGAGTACTTCACGGAGCGGAGACCGCCCGGGTAGCCGGAGTGGCGGTAGGCCAGCTTGGTCTCCCGCTTGTTCCCGGTCAGCGCCACCTTGTCGGCGTTGATGATGATGACGTAGTCGCCTGCATCCACGTGGGGTGCGAAGACCGGCTTGTGCTTGCCCCGCAGCAGCTGAGCAGCCTGGGAAGCGAGCCGGCCGAGGACGACATCCGTTGCGTCGATGACGTACCAGGAACGCTCGACATCGTCGGGCTTCGGGGTGAACGTACGCACTCGTGCCTTCTTCTCTCGTAGTTGCGGATCGTCGCGCTCCGCGCACGACTGCGCGCGGGCTCGATCCGCGATTCGATGGACCGTGGACACGCTTCCTTCAGATAAAGCATGGCCTGTAGCCGAGCCCTGACCCCCGTCCCCCTCGTGCCGCAGTGCGGAGCGAGCGGGTGGATCGGCTGTGCGTGTGAGGAGCCCTCTCGCGCCGGGCGTGAGATATCGGCGGCGTTCGGGCGCGCACAAGGCACGACGAGGGTCAACAGTACTGGGCCGATCCCTGCGGGGTCAACGTCGCCGCAGGTGGGGCCGCATCCCGGGCCATGCCGCTGACCTGCGGGTCCTCAGGGACGGGGCGGGAGTGTGTCGGAGTCCACTGCGGCGGCGGAGCCCGCTGCGGCGGCGGAGCCCGCTGCGGCGGCGGAGCCCGCTGCGGCGGCGATCGGGCCGCGGGCCGATCGCCGCAGATCCCACAGCCCGATGTCGGCGATCACCGGCGCGATGATCAGGCCGAGAGCGGCGAGGAGGATCCAGGGCGCGGCGAAGGCGACCGGCGTCCCGACATCCGCGAAGGCAGGGACCCAGATGAGAGCCATCAGCGCGGCCGCGCCGTCGCCGAGGATCGCCAGCAATCCTGCGGCGCCGAGGAGCGATGCGCCGCGCCGTCGCACCCCGTCCAGCCCCGGACGCAGCCGACGCGCCTCGTCCTCGGCCGCCGCTCCGCAGAACAGGGCGAAGCAACCGGCGAGGAGACCTGTCGCC